>NZ_CP012159.1:10692500-11388132 GCF_001189295.1 Chondromyces crocatus | reverse complement strand
CGTCGCCTGAAATTCGCCCCGCAATACAACGATCAAAGAAAGAGAGCGGGAAGCTCGGTATTGAGCGTCCCCACTTTTTCCACAGGGGCCATCAAGGAATGGCCCTTGTAACTGCTGGAGTTCCCAGCAGTATTCTGTCTGTTTTCGACGAGCCGGCCGACTTTTCAACAGTCAGTGCATCGGCCCTTCGTTGCCATTGCCTCGAGCAGTAGAAATCTCCCGGTTCACGCGGCAGGGAGGGTGCTGCTGTCTCGATTCGACGTGAGGTAGGGGAGGGTACTTTCCCTCAGATCCCAAGCCCCAGGGTTCACTCCAACCTACCCTGCACCCTCCTCGCAAGGGTCTGTCTCCCCGGGAGGTATTTCTTCGCGTCCTTGGTGCGACGTGAGGCATCAGAGGGACGAATTCGGACGTACCACCGGGTCGGTCCGGGCGTCCATACCCCAACTGAGAAGTGTCGCTACTCCCATGAAATGAATGGGTTTTCGGGGTAGGAAACGAAAGTGCGTAACGGATTTCGCGGGCGGTGGATCCAGTCGTCTCGGTGCTGTCGTGCGAAAGTAGCGACGCAACGCGGCGATTTGGCGGCGCGCTCGGCCTTCTCGCGACAAACTCCGCTGGTTCCGATGGTCAAGAGGCAAGTGGCGCCACGTCTCCTCGCGAATCGCGAAAATCAATGCCGATCCAGAGGTGGAATGGAGGGTTTTCTCATCGTCAGAAGGAGTGGGCAACTTTCGTTCAGGAGGCAGCAGAGATGCGGCCGGAACCACGGTGCGAGCGGGATTGGTGTCAGGAGCATCCAAAATTTGTCCTTCGAGAACGATAATCGGTATGGCGCCTCCATGCGCTTCGAGGCCTTGCCGTGAGCCGTTCCATGTGCTTTGGGCGCTGGGCCACATTCCTGTTGACGATTGGAATCGGAATAGGCGCAGGGCCTCGCCAGGCTTCCGCCGAGCCGACGCCGATCACGCCCCAGCTCGCGTACGCGTACGGGGAGAATGAGACGCCGCGCGCTGCAGCTATGGGCGGAGCGCTCCGATCCCTCGGGAACGCGACCTCGGCGATCTTCGTCAACCCGGCGGCGATGGTCGAGACCCGGGTCTACCATGTGGAGGCCCTCGCTCAGATCAGCCCTGAGGCGCGCAGGCAGGTCTATGGCGGCGTGGTGTCGGACTCGGTGACCGGCCGACTCGCGGGCAGCATCTCCGTGCTCGGGGGCTTCATCGATGGAGACGGCACGGATCGGTCGTACCTCGATGCGCGGGTGGCGCTGGCGTACCCGATCACCGATCGGCTCTTCCTCGGCCTGACGGGGAAGTACGCAAAGATCTTCCAGGAGGGGAGGCTGGGTGCCGGCGGCCTGGGGAACAGCGCGGTCTCCGGCGGCCTCCGGGACGCGGACGATGGCGATGGCGGCTACCTGGCGAGCGTCGACGAGTTCACGTTCGATGCGGGGCTCATCCTCAAGGTGAGCGATGCCGTCTACATCTCTGCGGTGGGGCAGAACCTGACGTATCCAAAGCACGGCCTGCTCCCCACGACCGTGGGCGGAGGTGTCGGCATCGGGACGCAGGACTTCTCCGTGGAGGTGGACGCGCTGGCCGACTTCAACTCGTACCTGGATCCGAGCATGCGGTTGATGGTGGGCGGGGAGTACCTCGTGGCGAACCACTTCCCGATCCGGCTCGGCTACCGGTTCGATCAAGGGGCGAAGCAGCACGCGCTCTCCGGCGGGCTCGGCTACGTGGGGAATGAGTTCGCGATCGAGGCATCGGTGCGTCGTGCGCTGGCCGACCCCGGCGCGACGACGGTGTTCTTCAGTTTGAGCTACCACCTGGAGGCGGCCGGCCTCACTCGGTCTCCTGCCGAGATGTGAGGCTCCCAGGCGTCGGGCCGCAAGACGCGCATCGACAGCACTCCCCACTTCTCTTCGGCCTCCGCCTGCCGTAGGTGGAGGCCGCGTGCTCTGTCTGACCACACGAACCGATCCGCGCTGGGCCGAGATCGCGCTGGCGAACCTGCCAGCGCTCCTCGTCGACCATGCTCACTGCGAGATGAAGGCGGCGTCCAACGCGCTTTCGCTCGCCACCCGCTGCGCCGCCGTGTTGACCGGTCCCGACGCGCCCGTCGGGGTGAAGGTGCTGCGCACGCTGGTCGAGCTGGCCGAGGAGGAGCTTCGACACTACCGGGCGCTCCTCGACGAGCTGGACCGGAGAGGGTTGAGCATCGGGACGCCGGAGGTGGACGCCTACGCGGGCGAGCTGCGGAAGGTGGCGGCGCTCCGGCACAGTCGGAGCGCACGGGACGTGATGGGAGACCGCTTGCTCGTCGGTGCGCTGATCGAGGCGCGCTCGTGCGAGCGGTTCAGGTTGCTGGCCGACGCTTTCGCGGCGCGCCAGCACGAGCTGGCGCCGCTCTATGAGGATCTCTTTGCCTCGGAAGCCAGACACTACCGGACGTTCACGGATCTTGCAGCCGACGTGCTGGGCGACACGGGGGTCGCACGTGCGAGGCTCGGTGAGCTCGCTCGGGCCGAGGGAGAAATCGCCGCGCGCCTGGGGGGCGTCCCGGCAATCCACGGCTAGCCTTCACCACCCCGAGGAGCAGGAGAGAGTGAACGCATGGACGCAAAGGCGGCACAGCTCGATCGAGACGTCGCGCAGGCCGCGGCGACGTGGGGTCGCGCGGTGCGTGCGCTGTGGCGCGGTGGGGCCGCGGGTCTGGCCGAGCTCCAGGGAGAAGAGGGAGGCCCTGATGGGGCGCTGAGCAACCCGCTCGCGCCATTTCGGCGGGTCAGCTCCAGGGCGACGTACGAGCGTCTCGTGCGTCCAGAGGTCGGGCTCGGGGCCGAGCTGGGTCTTCTCTCGACGGTCACGCCAGCTGCGCCCGACCCTCACGCGGTGGCGCTGGCCAGGTGGGTGCAGTACCTGACGCTCGAGCGTGTTCTGTTTTCCGATCGGGTACGCATTGCGGAGGCGTGGCATGCACCGACGGCGTCCGTCGAGCCTTCGGGAGGGGGGAGGCCGGGTCCAGCGGAAGGGGCGCTGCGCGCGAGCGCGACGGGGAGGGAGTCGGCGCGCGATGCGCTCCTCGGTTTGCTCGGCGCGTCTCGTCAGGAAGTGCGCCGCGCGTACGCGGAGCAGCTCGTCGATGCGGCAGGTCCGATCGTCGAAGCGGCGCGCATCGAAGCCGACCGACGCCAGGAGGCCACGCGCTTGCTCGGTGTGGAGCCGGATGCAACGCCGCTCGAACTTCCGTGCGATCCGCCGGTGGCGGCCCTGGAGGTAGCAGCGAGGTTGCTCGAGCAGACCGCGCCACTGCTGGAGCCTTCTCGGCGCTGGGATGAAGCGCTCGGGCGCGCCGTTGCGCGAGATGCGACGGAGGGGTGGCCAGCGCGGCCGAACGCGCGATGGGTCGAGGTGCTGTTCCGTGAGGGGGGTCTCGCCGAGGGGCTCGTCCTGGATCTGGGGCAGCTGCCGAGGGCTCTGGGAGCGAGTTCGTTCGCGCGCGCGCTGGGTCGCTTCGGCGCGGCACTCTCGGATGCGTGCATGCCGCGCACGGCGCCGTTTGCGCTGACGCGCTCACCGTTCGATGTTCGGCGAGCGAGACGGGCCGCGCTCTTTGCCGCATTGCCAGCGGACCCGGTGTTCTGCGTCAAGCATCTGGGGCTCGGTCGAGCGCGTGCGCGCGATCAAGCGCGGGTCGTCGCGCGGGCGCTCTTGCTGACGCTGCGACTGGACGCGGCGCAGTTGCGTCTCACACAGGGGCATCGGGTCGGGTTGCCCGGCAACCCGCTACTCATGGGTCGGCGCGAGGGAGGCGAGCACTTCGAGGAAGAGACCCGACGCGCGCTGGGGATCCCGCTCCCTGCCGAGCTGGTCGGCGTCGTGCCGGCCCTGGACGCTGGGGTCTCGGTTCACTTGCTCGGAGCGCTGCTTGCAGCGTGCGACCGGTACGCGCTCGTCCAGCGCTTCGATGAGGACTGGTTCCGCAATCCGCGAGCAGTCGAAGCGATCCGTGAGGACGACGGTGTCTTCCGGGCGACGCCTGGGCTGCTCGGTACAGCCATGCTTCCGACCGCGGTCACGGGCGCGGAGCTGGACGAGGGCTTCGAGCGTCTGATGGCCGACCTTTCCGACCTGGGATGACGCGCGCGCGCTGATCCGATAGACCAGGTTGGTGGCGCAGAAGTACGGCATTCCACTCGCCGACTTTCCATCTCATTGCCTCGATGCCGTCGAGGCGGCGGAGCGCGCGCACGCACGAACGGTCATCGTGCGCGGGGCGCAAGCCGTGGCTGCGATCGTTCCGATGACCGATCTGAACCGGATCGACCCACCGGATCCTGCCGGCGGCGGCGCCGATCCCTTGCTCGCCCTCTGCGGGACCTGCCACCACGACGACTTCGTCGACACGCTCGTGTCGGATGCCTCCCGGACGGGGCTCTGGCATCGCGTTGACGTCGAGCCTCAGCCCGACCGGGAGGGCTGAAGCATGGCCTACCTCCTCGATGCGGCGACGCTCGCCGAGATTTTGCGCTCGGCGCCTTCGCGGCATCTGGTGCGGCGCCTCGCCAGCGTGCCCACGCGGGATCGGTGGACGAGCGTGATCTCGGTGAGCCAGCTCCTCGTGGCCGCTCGTCGCTCGCAGCACCCGAGGCTGATGCAGGACATCCTGCAGCTCGTGTCGGCGGTGAAGGTGGCGTCCTTCGATCTCGTGGCCGCCCAGGCCTTCGCGAAGTTCCGGGCCACCGTCGCTCCCCAGGGCGACCCGGACGATGCCATGATCGCAGCCATCGCCACGGTCCACGACTTCACCCTGGTCACCCGCCGGCCCACCGACTTCACCCGGTATCCTCGTCTCCGCGTGGAGGACTGGACCGCCTGAGCCTACGGGGAGGACGAGCCCTTCCCCCTCGGGGCCACCCGCTTTCCTGCGGGGTTGCTGCGGGCGTTCGGCGACATGATCCAGGGTTCGTCGCCGGGGCCGGAAGATACTTCCAGCTTTGCCTTTCACATGCTAGTGCCGGCGCCTGAAAAGGCTCCCTCGGGAGTCATGCCCAGCGCTCGCAACGTCAGCGTCGACCGCGGCCGACTTTATGCCAGTGAACCTCCATCACCTCGCACCCTTCGCGTCCGGCGCCATCTCCGTCGATTTCGATCTGACGTTCTTGGCGCAGCTGGTCCTGTTCACCTTCTTCATCCTCCTGCTGAAGCCTCTGCTCTTCGATCCGCTGCTGCGGGTCTTCGAGGAGCGAGAGCGGCGCATCGATGGCGCCAAGGCCGAAGCGCGCGAGATGGATGAGGAGGCTGGCGCCCTCCTGACCCGCTACGAGCAGGAACTCGAGAAGATCCAGCAAGAAGCGGGGCAAGAGCGCGAGCGACTTCGCCGCGAAGCGGCGGCTCTGGAAGCGAAGGTCCTCGCGGAGGCCCGCGAGGAGACGGCCCGCTTCCTGGAACAGGGGAAGGCGCGGATCGCGACCGAGGTCGCGCAGATGCGCAAGGAACTCGCCGAAGCTCAGCCCGCGCTCGCGGCCGAGATTGCTTCGCGCGTGCTTGGACGAGAGGTGCGCTCGTGAGTCCGCGTCGTTTCGCCACCAACCTGGGGTTCGCTGCCGTCCTGATCTCCTCGCTGGCAGGGGCTCAGCAGCCTCCGCCGCCGAATCAGGGAATGCCTGCCGGCCATCCCCCTGTGCTGATGGGGCGGGATCAGGCCGGTGCTCAGCCTGGAATGCCACAGGGCATGCCCGCGCCGGTGCCGGCGCCCGGGCTCCCCCCTGGGCGGCCGATGGGCCCTGGTGGGCAGCAGCTTCCGCCGGGTCGGGGACAGCAGGTCCCTGGCCGACAGCTCCCGGTGCGCCCCATCCCGCAGCCAGGCATGGGGGGTCGTGCGCTCCCGGCACCTGCGCCTGCGCCTGCTCCCAAGCCGGAGCACTGCCCTGGCCACGGGCCGATGGACGCGCCTCACCATGTCAACTGGTGGCAGGGCATCCTTGCCGTCGACAACGAGGCTTCCCAGAAGGGCGGCATCAACAGCCTGCTCTTCCGCTACAACAACAAGACTGATCCCTGTGATCCGAAGAATCAGCCCCCGCCATTCCTGGCGTCGATGCTGAACTTCGGGATCCTGGCGGCGACGTTGTTCGTGTTCGGTCGCAAGCCGCTCAAGGAGGCGCTGGTGAAGCGTCGCCAGGTGATCATGCAGGACATCGACACGGCCTCGCGTCTGAAGCAGGAGGCCGAGCGACGTCTGGGCGACTACGAGGACAAGCTCGAGCACTTGGACGAGCGGCTGGAGACGCTGAAGGCCGACTACATCGCCCAGGCCGAGGCGGAGCGGAAGAACCTGCTCGTGGAACTGGAAGAGCGTCGCGCGCGCATGCAGCGTGATGCCGCCTTCCGCATCGAGCAGGAACTGAAGGAAGCGCGCGCGCAGCTCCTCGCGGAGGCCGTGCGAGGTGCCGTGGCGGCGGCCGAAGAGCTCATCCAGGCCCAGGTCTCCTCGACCGATCAGCAGCGGCTCGCCGAGGATTACCTGAGCACCTTCGCAGGGTCGCTGGGGACGGCCGACGGTCAGGCAAAGAACTCGCAGAGCAAGGCTGGAGCGACGCAATGAGCTTCGACAGCATCGCGCGACGGTACGCGCGCGCCATCTTCGAAATTGGCAAGGAGGCAGGCACGCTGCCGCGCCTGGCCCAGGAGATCAGCGAGTTCAGCGCGACCTACGGGGGTCACGAGGAACTGCGGACCGTGCTCGACAATCCGCTCCTCCCCGAAGCGCAACGAGACGCGCTGCTCGTGGAGCTGTGCAACCGCATGAGCCTGTCGGAGACGACGCAGCGAACGCTCCGGCTCCTCGGTCAGCGCCGGCGCTTGCCCGCCCTTCCGGACATCGCCCGGCAGCTCTCTCGGCTCGCCGACGAGGACCAGAGCCTCGTCCGCGCCGTGGTGACCAGCGCCGGTCCCCTGGGTGAGGCTTACCTCGCTCGACTCCGGACGGAGATTGAAAAAGCGACCGGAAAAAAGGTCACGATCACTCACAAGCAGGACCCTTCCCTCATCGCCGGCGTGGTGACGAAGATCGGCGATCAGGTCATCGACGGCAGCGTCCGCGCTCGCCTGTCGAACTTCCGCGAGTCCCTGCTCCGCACCTGAAGATTTCCAGAAACAGCCCTCCTACCGAGGAACCCGCATGCAGCTCCGCGCCGAAGAGATCTCCCAGATCATCAAGAAGCAGATTCAGAACATCGACAAGACCGCGCTGGTAAGCGAGACGGGCACGGTACTGACCGTCGGTGACGGTATCGCTCGTGTCCACGGACTCACGCGGGCCATGGCCGGCGAGCTGATCGAGTTCACCGGAGGTGATGGAACGACCCTGATGGGGCTCGTGCTGAACCTCGAACAGGACAACGTGGGCGCTGCCATCTTCGGTGACACCAGCGTCATCAAGGAAGGCGACTCCGTTCGTCGTACGGGCCGCATCATGGAAGTGACGGTCGGCGAGGAGACGGTCGGCCGCGTGGTCAATGCGCTCGGTCTGCCCATCGACGGCAAGGGACCGCTCGAGTCCAAGGTGCGTCGCCGCGTCGAGGTCAAGGCGCCGGGAATCATCCAGCGTCAGCCGGTCACCGAGCCGATGCAGACGGGGCTCAAGGCCATCGACGCGATGATCCCCATCGGTCGTGGTCAGCGCGAGCTGATCATCGGCGACCGTCAGACGGGCAAGACCGCCGTCGCCGTGGACGCGATCATCAACCAGAAGGGCAAGGGCGTCTTCTGCGTGTACGTCGCCATCGGGCAGAAGCTCTCGACGGTGCGTCAGGTCGTGGATCGCCTCGAGAGCCAGGGCGCCATGGAGTACACGACCGTGGTTGCCGCCACGGCGAGCGAGACCGCGCCGCTCCAGTACATCGCGCCGTATACCGGCG
Organism: Chondromyces crocatus; assembly: GCF_001189295.1. Taxonomy (NCBI): domain Bacteria; kingdom Pseudomonadati; phylum Myxococcota; order Polyangiales; family Polyangiaceae; genus Chondromyces; species Chondromyces crocatus. The sequence goes on along the minus strand of NZ_CP012159.1, from coordinate 11,380,202 downwards.
TGACCCTGGGCGAGTTCTTCCGCGACAGCGGCCGGCATGCACTGGTCATCTACGATGACCTCTCCAAGCAGGCCGTCGCGTACAGGCAGCTCTCGCTGCTGCTGCGCCGCCCGCCGGGCCGTGAGGCCTACCCGGGCGACGTCTTCTATCTCCACTCCCGCCTCCTGGAGCGCGCGGCGAAGATGGCCGACATCTTCTACGTCGTGAAGAAGGGGACCAAGATCGAGGGTGGCGATCTCAATTATCGCGGTGTGGACGAGAAAGCCCACATCGGCGCGCATGGCATGTCCGAGGCGCGGGCGTCACTCTACCAGCTCATCGACAAGGACAACGCGGAGAAGCTCGAGAAGGCGCTGAAGGACGAGAAGAAGGACGAGATCAAGAAGCTCGAGCAGCTCCTCTCCGACAAGGCGAAGGCGAGCGACTACGAGATCATCCGGGAGCCCCAGTCGGGCGGCTCGCTGACCGCGCTCCCGGTCATCGAGACCCAGGCAGGTGACGTGTCGGCTTACATCCCTACGAACGTCATCAGCATCACGGACGGGCAGATCTTCCTCGAGTCCGACCTGTTCTTCTCGGGTGTCCGGCCGGCCATCAACGTCGGTATCTCCGTCAGCCGCGTCGGTGGTAACGCGCAGACGAAGGCGATGAAGTCGGTCGCCGGTACGCTGCGTCTCGACCTGGCGCAGTACCGCGCCATGGCCGCGTTCGCGCAGTTTGCATCGGACCTCGACGCGAAGACCCGCTCGCAGCTGGAGCGCGGTGCGCGCATGGTCGAGATCCTGAAGCAGGGGCAGTACGTCCCGCTGCCCGTCGAGAAGCAGGTCCTCATCATCTACGCTGGCGTCAACGGCTACCTCGACGACCTGCCGGTGGCTTCGCTCAGCCAGTTCGAGTCCGAGCTGAACGGCTTCGTCGAGCAGAAGCATCCGCAGATCTTCAAGGACATCGCCGAGAAGAAGGCCCTCAACGACGAGCTGAAGGGCCAGATCAACGAGGTCATCAAGGCTTTCAAGAAGCGCTTCGTGGTGGAAAGCGGCTCTGCCCAGGGCTCGTCCGGGACCTCTGTGGAGGATGAGGACGAGGACGAGGACGAGGACGTGGCGCCGAAGAAGGCTGCAAAGAAGGGGAAGTAGTCCGTGCCCAGCCTCAAGGCCATCCGCAAGCGGAAGACCACCGTCCAGTCGACGCAGAAGATCACCCGCGCCATGAAGATGGTGGCGGGCGCGCGGTTGAGCCGCGCGCAGCTGCGCATCACCGAGCTGCGACCTTACGCCGTGAAGGTGCAGCAGGTACTCTGGGAGATCACCCGTGACGTGGAGCAGGCTGCCGCAGAGGGTGGCAATGGGCCCGGCGAAGCCGCCATCGAGACGCTGTCGCATCCGCTCCTGGTGAAGCGCCCCGAGTCGCGGGTGCTGATGGTGGTGCTGACCAGCGACCGCGGTCTCTGCGGTGCCTTCAACGCCACCATCAACAAGCGGGCGGAGCGAGAGTGGCGTGATCGAACTGCGCAAGGGCAGGACGTCCAGATCGTCGTGATCGGCCGCAAGGGGCGCGATTACCTCACCCGGAGGCAAGCGCCGCTCCGGGAGTACCTGCCCGGCGTGTGGGACAAGCTGGACATGGAATCGGCCCGTCGCGTGGGCGGCCAGATCCTGGGGCCCTTCCTCCGGGGCGAGGTCGACGCGATCTACCTCGTCTACAACGAGTTCAAGAGCGCCATGTCCCAGAACGTCGTCGTGGAGCGGCTCCTCCCTTCGGGAGGGCCCGCCAGCACGACGGCAGAGGCCGGGCCGGCTCACGATGCGCCGGCAGAGTTCATCTTCGAGCCGAACAAGGAAGCGCTCCTGGAGCGGCTCGCGCCGATGTACGTCGACATCTCCATCCTGCGCGCGCTCTACGAGTCGATGGCGAGCGAGCTCGGTGCTCGAATGACGGCCATGGACGCGGCGACCAAGAATGCAACGGAGATGATCGAGGCGCTGACGCTGCAGTACAACAAGGCGCGTCAGGCAGCGATCACCAAGGAGCTGATGGAAATCATCGGCGGAAGCGAAGCGCTGAAGGACTGATCAGCGCTCGTCGGGCGAGAACGTCACGTGCTCCTCTCCATCAATCCAGCGCACCCAGAGCCCCGCAAGATCGCCCGCGCCGTCGAGCTCCTCGAGCGCGGCGACATCATCGGTTATCCCACCGATACGGTGTATGGGCTCGGGTGCGATCTGCTCAACAAGCAGGCCATCGAGCGGATTTATCAGCTCAAGGGCATGCGCAAGGACAAGGCGCTCGCGTTCATCTGCCCGGATCTGAGCGACATCGCGCGGTACGCCGTGGTGGAGAACCACACGTACCGGCTTCTCAAGCGCTTCTTGCCGGGGCCGTACACGTTCATCCTGCCGGCGACGCGCGAGGTCCCGAAGTACCTGCACCTCAAGCAGAAGACGGTGGGGATCCGCGTTCCCGCGCACCCGGTCCCCGTGGCCCTGGTGACGGCGCTGGGGCGTCCGCTGATCAGCACGACGGCGGCCCCGGTGGGCGACGAGCCGCTGGTGGATCCCGCGGAGATCGACGACCGCTTCAAGGGCCTGGGGATGGTGCTGGATGCCGGGGGGGGCGGGATGGTGCCCACCACGGTGGTGGACCTGAGCGAAGGGCGCGTGCACATCGTGCGCCAGGGCGCTGGTCCCACGGACGAACTGGTCTGACGCGCTGAAGGCCACCGTGCGCCGGCGGCTGCTGGGTGGCCCCCCCTCGATCGACGCGATTCGCCTGCTTCGACAGGCTTTCTCGGCTGCCCCGACAGGCTCTCAGGGAGCAGCGTCGGTGCCAGCGTCCATCCCGCCGGTGTCGTTCACGGGGGCACCGTCGCCTGCTGCGCCAGCGTCGCTGACGACCGCGTCCCCCTCGACGGCGTCGGACGGGACCCCGCTCGACGGCGTGAAGTGGAGCGTTTCGAGCACCACCTTGCCCGGAACACGAAGATCGAAGGCCGTCACCTGGCGCCCCACCGACGCGATCTCGAAAATCTGGGCGGCGATGGGGTCAGCCTTCACAGGCTGATCCGAGAACAGCACGATGACCCGCACCTTCCCCTCTTCTGCGGGGATCCGGTACGTCAGCCCGGCGATTGGCTCGTTCGCGCTGCAAGGGACGGCTTGCCGATCGGCCGCCATGGTGAGCTGCCGGATCACCCTGTGCTCGGAGACCGTGAACGCGAGGCAGTACGGGAGCTGCCCCGAGGCGGGCACGATCTGTACGGACTCCGGCCCGACAGGCTTCACCTCGGCGCGATGACTGCCCGAGCCTCCCGAGCGGGAACAGCTCGGGAGCGCAGCCGCGAGAACGACGGCGAACCACCAGCCCTTCATGGGAGATCGGTTAGCCTTTTCGTCCACGCTCGTCCACTCGCCCGGTGAAGGTGAACTAACCGGAGGAGCCTTCGCTCGCTGGACGGAGCCTCTGGCGAATGACCTCGCAATAGGCGGGATCGCGCTCGATGACGAGGTAGCGGCGTCCTGTTGCCTGGGCCGCTACCGCCGTCGAGCCACTGCCGGCGAACGGGTCCAGGACGAGATGACCGGGGAGCGTCGTCAGCTCGATCAGACCCTTGAGCAGCCGGAGCGGTTTCTGCGTCGGGTGCAAGCCGCCTTCTCCCTGGTCGAGGCCGCAAGAGAGCACGTTGTCGGTGCTCCCGAAGTGACGACGGAATGCCTCCTCGTTGTACGCCCCCACCTCATGCTCGATCACATTGTCTGCGATGGTGATCCGGTACGGCTTGAAGCACCAGAGGATGGGCTCGAACGTCGGACGCAGGTTACCGAGTCGCCAGCCCGTCCACTGCTGCGCCCGCTCTGTGTCACCCCGACGCTCGAACACGACGCTCAGGCGCTGCGCTCGGTGCACGGCTTGAGGGCGCGACCAGGCGAGCATGTCGCGAAAGTTGAACCCGGCGTCCTCGAGCGCCGTCACGCAGCGCGGCGCGAAGCGTCGCCCCGCGAACACGACCGCTGAACCGCCAGGCTTGAGGACCCTCAGCCACTCCGACGCCCAGCGGGCGCAGAAGGCTTGATATTCCCTCGGGATCTCAGCGTCGGCCTCGCTCCACCCGTTGATCGGCTTGCCTCGCCGCCGGAAGACCGAGCCTGCGCGCTGCTGGGCGGGGCTCGCCCCGAGCAGCGCCGAGTTGGTGTTCTCATGGAGCACGTCCCACGCCTCGGCACCGATCCCGTAGGGGATGTCGCTGAGGATGAGATGAACGGAGCCATCGGGGATCTGCCGGGTGAGCTCCAGGCAATCCCCCTGGAGAACACCAGCACCTTCGGGGCCGAAGAGGCCAAGGTCGTTCATGTGGCCGAGTTCAGCTCCGGGACGAAGGAACGGCGGAAGAGCTGTCGGAGGGCGCGCCAGCCGAGGGCTCTGCGGGCGCGGTGAGCCGAGCACGACGCGCCTGGAGCCGGCCGAGCAGGGCGAGACCCGCGGGAAGGAAGACGACGCAGGCGACGAAGTTCACGCTGAGGCCGAGGAGGGCGAGGTGGCCGAGGCTGGCGAGCCCCGGGTGGGACGCGAGCGCGAGCACACCGAACCCGAAGACATCGGTCAGGATGGCGCCGGTGATGTCCCACCCCGTGTGGCGCCAGACGTCTTCGAGCGGCTCGCCAGCGTCGATCCGCGCCACCAGGTGCGCCCCGTCGTCCACGCCGATCCCGAGCAGGATCGGCAGGATGATCATGTTGAGGTAGTTCAGATCGAGCCCGACCACCGGCAGCAGACCGACCGTCACCGCCAGGGTGAGGAGCGCCGGTGCGAGGGCGAGCAGCGCCAGGCGCACCTTGCCGAGCGTGAGCAGGAGCGTCATGAACACGAACGCGCAGGTGAGCAGGAAGATGCGCGGCGCATCGCGCTCCACGGCGGCGAGCACATCGGCCATCACCATCGGCTCGCCGGCCGTCGAGACCGCCTTCCCCGAGCGCAACGAGATCGGTCCGAGCTGAGCCGCGAGCCGCCTCACGGCCGCGGCCTCACCCATGCTCACCGTCGGGTAGAGCAGGACGAAGTGAGCTGGTCCCGAGCCAGCGCGCGGCTCGAAGGCGTGCCGGAGCGACGGCGGCAAGTCCTCTGGCGCGAAGGGCTCATGGCTGGCCGCTCTTCGGAGCTTGGCGAGCTGATCGCGATCTTTGGGTTCTAGCGTCGCGCTCTCGAAGCGTGACGCGATGCGGTCGATCTGCTGCAGCGTGGGAAACTTCGCCTGCTGATCCGGGGGAAGGAGATCGCCACGTGTCGCGACGGTCCCGATCGTGGCCTCCGGACCGAGCTGCTTCATCTGGCCCCGGACGATGTCGGCGGCTTCCTGCGCCTCGGCGTCCGAGTCGGCCAGGATGACGAGCGGGGTCTGTGATCGACCCAGCATCGCGTTGACCTCTTTGTCGCGGCGAAAGCTGGGGAGATCGGCATCATCGAGCCGCGAGAAATCGGCATCGAAATGAGCGCGGGGGATCTGGGTCACCGTGACCAGCGTCAGGGCACCGAGCCCGAAGAACAGCACCGGAGCGGCGCGGCGCATCCAGGAGACGCCGGGCAAGGTGATCCCCTTGCTCGCCGCCGACAGACGGGGAGCGAAGCGCGCGAGGAGACCGAGGAGCCCGGGCAGCGCCGTCACGTACGAGAGCAGCACCAGGATGGTACCCGCACCCGCGAGCAAGCCGAACTCGCGGAATGCCCGGAAGTCCGTCCACGTGAGGCACAGGAAGGCAGACGCGGTGGTCAAGCCGGCGGCGACCGAGACACGTCCAGATTCTCCGAAGGCAATCTGGATGGCTCCCTCGTCGGAGGCTCCTGCTCTTCGCTCCTCCTCGTACCGCCCGAGGATGTGGATGCCGTGGTCGATGCCAATCCCGAGGAGGATCGCGCCGATGAACGCCGTGAGGATGTTGAGCGTCCCGAACAGCGCGCTGGCGACGCCATATGCAAGCGTCAGCCCCACGTACAGCGGTGCCAGCACGAGGCCGACGGCGAGCAACCGCCTGAAGTGCAGCGCGACCCAGGCAATGACCAGCGCTGTCGCCAGCGCCGACGTGAGCGCGAGGTCGTGCGAGAGGAGCGTCTGTAGATCCACGCGCTTCGGGTAGCGACCCGTCAGCTCGATCCGCAGATCGGCTGCGGGCTCCGTGCGGCGCACCTCGTCGATGACCTGCTGGACGTCACCCACGACCTGACGAGAGAAGTCGAGATCCGAGGCCAGACGCGTGGGCCGCACGAAGATCGCGAGCGCGGTCCCCGACTCATTCTCGTAGTAAGGGCCGGAGCGCGTCGCGCCCGTGTGCTCGAGCCGGTGACGGTATTTTTCCTCGAGATCGGAGAAATCGACCGACGGAGGCGGCTCGTCGTCGAGATCGACGAGCGAGCGCTCGATCTCCCAGCGGCGCCGGGCGTCGAGCCGGTCTCGCAGCACCTCGAGATCCGCCTGCTCCATGAAGTACAGCGCGCGGTCCTCGAAGAACTCGGCGGGAAACCGATGATCGACGAACTGGACACTGTCGAGCTGCTCGAGCCGCGGCGCGATCGCGTCGGCGAAGTGACGACGTGCCGCGAGGTCTCCGCCCTCGACCAGCAGGACGACGTTGCCGACGCCGCCGAAGCGGGCACGAAGCGCCTCCACCCCTTGCACGCTCGGATAGTCGGGGGGCAGGAGCTGGGTGATGTCGGGATCGAGGCGCAGCTTTCCCGTCGCCCAGGTCCCCAGCAGCCCGAAGAGGGCGACGAACGTGACGGAGACGAGAGGACGGCGGAACGAGGCGAGGGCGACCGTTTCGAGGAGGCGGCGGAGGATCGCAGTGACGACACCGAGCCCGCGCGCGTGTTCGGGTTCAGGACTGGGGCGCATCTCTTCCTCCGGCATGCGCCAGGCTCACCGGGCCCGCGCTCGCGTCGGAAATCGACTCGCCACGCAGGGCACTCGAGAACACGTGGTCGCGAAGCAGGGGGTAGTTCCAGGTCAGGAACACGACCGCCCGGGTGACCACCCAGGCGACCTGGTTGTTCATGGAAGGCAAGAGGAGCAGCAGCGCGACACCGCCAGCGTTCAAGCCCGCGCTGGTCCCCGACACGAACAGGAAGCGACCTGCTTGACGGGCGCGCGGACCCGCGTCGGCCTCGAAGACCCAGGAGCGCGAGAGCAGGAAGGCCAGCACGCCTCCCGCAACACATCCCAGCGCCGTCGCCAGCGGGGCCGAGAGCCCCCACTGCCGGAGCAGCAACCGGACGACGCTGAAATCGAGGGCGGTGGCGAGCACACTCACGATGATGCTGCGGGGTAGAGGCCGATGATCGGTGCTCTCGCCGTCGCCGAGGGAGTGCACGAGGTGCACCAGACGCTGGATGGCCGTGATGTGAGAGGTGACGGCGACCAGCCCGACGCCGACGATCGCCAGGTAGTGCACCGGGCGCACCTCCAGCGGCGCATACAGCGCCTCGAAGATGGGACTCAACGCGACGGAGAGGCCGAGGACGAGGATGCGCTCCGGCCGCTGCATGAAGCCCACATCCTTCATCGTCGCGCCGAGCGCCTCACCTCGTGCGCGCACGTACGGCACGAAGAGAGAGCCGGTCAACGCCAGCAGGCAGGGAAAGAGCACCCAGTTCGTGCGGTAGTACCAGCACAACCCCACGAGCACGGCGGACTCGCAGTAGCGGTCGAGCACCGAGTCGAGCGCGGCGCCTCCGGAGGACGCCCGGCCCGTCTCGCGCGCCACACGACCATCCAGGAAATCGAGCGCGCCCGCACACACGTAGAGCCACCCGCCGAGAGAGAAGCGCCCTGCCGCGAGCGCGACCCCCGCCCCGATGGCCAGCCCGACCGAGAGCGTCGTGATCGCGTTCGGTGGCACCTCGGCCGCGGCGAGCCCACGCCACATGGGACGCATGAGCCAGGCGAAGAAATGCCTCGCGCGCGCCGTCGTCAGGCCACCCAGGCCGCGCGTGTCCATCTCTTCATCGCGGAAGCGACCACGCGCCAGGCCGCGGATCCCGTAGGCCGCGAGGCCGAGCAGGAGATAGGCGATGAGCAGGAGGGCCGGGGCGGCAGCAGTCCAGACACGGTTCAGAGCAGCGAGCGTTCCCGGCTGGGCATCCCAGGGAGTGATCATGCGGAGACCTCCGTCGATACGTCGTCGACGCGCGACTCCGACTCCGCCGGAGCACGCTGGGCCATTCGGACGAGGGCGTCGGCGACGAGCGCCGTGGCGATGCCCGCCAGCACGTCGAGGATGTAGTGGTGTCGTAGGTACACCGCGGAGAAGGCCATGAGGCCGGCCCAGACCGCGGTGAAGGTGCGGAGCTTTCCGCCGAGCGTCCAGGTCGCGAGCGCCGGGAGCACGGCATACCCGACGTGGAGAGAGGGCATGGCCCCGAACACGTTGGAGCTGCGCGCGTAGAACGAAGCGAAGACATTCACCCCGAGCAGCTCGTCGAAGCGCGACCCTCCGGCAGGGTTCGAGGGCACGGAGAGGTCGGCGGGGCCCATCCCGTGGAGATCCACGTACCAGGGCGGCGCTGCTGGCCAGGCGATCCAGGTGATCCACCCCAGCAAGCTGGCGAGGGCGAAGGTCCAGGCGAGCCGCTGCATCCGTCGACGGTCCTTGAACCACAGGTAACCGCCCACCGCGAACAGCTCGACGAGGTAGAAGATGTAGACGAGGCCGGTGACGACATCGAGCACGGGGTGCGTGGCCTTCGCCACGACCTCGCTCAGCGCGACCCGACCGAGCGCCGTGGGGACCCCGAACAGGAGCCGCTCGGCGGCGTACAGATCCCCCACGTGGACATCGCCACGCAGGTGGATGAACAGACGCAGGAAATCGTAGGCGAGGCCGGTGATGACGAACGGCGCGGCGAGGGCCAGGAAGCTTCGGGCGCGCGGTCCCACCCAGGAGAGCGCGACGCACGCCGCCGTGAGGACGACGTGCTCAGGTCGGAGACCCAGGGCCGTGTGGATCAGCAGGAGCAGCAGCGGGGCAGCTCCGAGGGACAGCCATCCCCAGGTGTTCCCGTTGCGCGGCCATCGAAGCGTCATGTCGCACCTCGCCGTCCTCCGAGGTTCACTCGAAGGACCCGCCGCCCTGGGGACGCTCGGCGCTCTCGCCGATCATCCACCGGAGCGTGTTCTTCAGCTTCATCGACTGAATGAAAAGATCGTGCTCGGGGCGCGACTCCGGCGTCGGCATCGGGCTCTTGAAGTAGAAGCCCAGCCACTCCTGCGTGCCGTGGAGGCCAGCTCGCGCCGCGAGATCGAGCAGCAGCGCCAGATCGAGCACGATGGGAGCTGCGAGGATGGAGTCGCGGCACAGGAAGTTCACCTTGATCTGCATCGGGTAGCCGAGCCACCCGAAGATATCGAGGTTGTCCCACCCTTCCTTGGCGTCGCCTCGCGGCGGGTAATACTCGATGCGGACCTTGTGATAGAGGTCGCCGTAAAGCTCCGGGTGCTGCTGCGGCTGCAGGATCTCTTCGAGCACCCCCAGCTTCGACGCCTCCTTCGTCTTGAAGTTGTCCGGATCGTCGAGCACCTCTCCGTCGCGGTTGCCGAGGATGTTGGTGGAGAACCACCCGTGGACGCCAAGGCTTCGCGCCTTGATCCCGGGGGCCAGGATCGTCTTCAGGAGCGTCTGGCCCGTCTTGAAGTCCTTGCCTGCGAGCGGGACGCGCATCTCCTTCGCCAGCAGCCAGGCCGCAGGGAAGTCGACGGTGAGGTTCGGCGCGCCGTTGGCGAAGGGGACGCGCTCCTTGATGCACGCCCACGCATAGAGCTGGGAGCTCGAGATGCCAGGATCGTCGCTGGCGAGCCCGGCCTCGAACGCCTCGATGCTCTGGTGCACTGCCGAGGGCGGCAGGAACACCTCGGTGCTCCCGCACCAGATGGCGACGGCGCGGGCAGCGCCGTGACGGCGAATGAAGCTCCGGATGTCTTCCCGGAGATGCTCGACCATCTCCGCCTTGGAGCTCGCCTCCTTGACGTGCGTTCCATTGAGGCGTCGCACGTAGCGCGCGTAGAACGCGCCCTTCATCGGCTGGATCTCTCGGAGCTCTTCGGCGATCGGGTCGAGGTGGCGCGACTCGAGCACCTCGGCGTGCCGGGCGACATCGAGGGCATCTTCCGGGAAAATGTCCCAGGCCCCGAAGACGAGATCGTCCATCGTGGCCAGCGGGACGGCGTCACGTACGAGGCTGCTGCGCTCTCCGTTCGGGCCGCCGAGGCGCAGGGTGCCCATCTGGGTCAACGAGCCGATGGGGCTCCCGAGGCCGCGGCGAGCGAGGAGCACGCCGGCGATGAAGGTCGTCGCCACCGCACCGAGGCCCGGGAGGAGTACGGCGAGCTTGCCGGAGGGGGGACGGATGGTCAGGGAGGGCGTGGTCATCGTCTTTCCGAGCGTCCGAACCAGGGGACCTTGGTTCTTCTTGATGGAGGACTCAATTAATCCGCGTGCGTGGGTGGGGCTTCACCCGGGCCCCGCTCCTGGCGAAGCCAGATGAACGCAGAGCGCCACGATCGCTCCATGGGACGTGGATCCATCCCGGCAAGGGCGGTCATGACGTTTCCTCCTCGGTCATGACGTTTCCTTCTGAGGAGTGTGAGGGCGCCGCCGGATGACAGGTTCGGTCACCCCGGTTTTGTGGGCCGCCCTTCCCGAGGTCGTGGCCTCGGATGAAGCGGCCCTTTTTTTCTTCTTCGGAGAGGCAACGACCTTTCGCTCCCGGGAAGAGACCGTCTTGGGAGCTGGAGAGGTGCGCCTCTTCGGGCCTGCGGGAAGAACACCTCGCTTCTTGGGCGCCGAAGAGGAGGCTCTCTTCTTGCGCGACGCTCCTCTGGAAGGCCCGGTCCTCTGGCCCAGCAAGACGTTCACCATCCCTCGCACGAACGTGTCCGGAGGCATCACGGAGCGAGGCGCGATGAGCTCGAGCATCAGGTAGCCCTGGATGCTCCCGTGGAACATGAAGGCGAAGATCCGCGCGTCGACGGCGGGGTGGAGCCGGCCTGCGCGCGACTCCGCTTCGACGTAGCGGATGAGCAACTCATAGACCCTGAAGAGCCCTTCGCACCCGCTCAGCCGATGGAGCATGGCCTCCGGGTTGGACCACGACATCATCATCAGCGGGATGCGCTCCCGCCCGGATGCGAGCGCCGCCATGCCCACATCGAAGAGGTGCTCGGCCGGGTCCCCGTGCCCGACCTTCTGCTCCAGCGCGGTGAGAAATGGCGGCGGACGTTCGATGTCGAAGTCCATCGCCGCTCGGAAGAGGGCGTCCTTCGTCTTGTACCGATGGAACACCGTCGCCTCGGAAACGCCGGCGCGCTCGGCCACGTCGGCCGTGGTGGCACGGATGCCCCGCTCCAGAAAGACCTGGCGAGCGATCTCCAGGAGCCGCTCGTCGGTGATCATCGGAGGACGGCCGCGGGCCATAAATTGGAGCCGTAGCTCAGAAATTCAACCACAGCAATCAAAGAGCAGCGGATCGGCCCTCTGAATGGCTCAGATCGCCAGCACGATCCCCTGCGCTCGCTCGCCGGTAGCAGCCTCGATGGCCTCTGCGTAAAGGCGAAGCTGCGTCTCGTAACGCACCGACGAGTCGGTGGGATCCAGGTCCGTCTTGAAGTCCACCACGGTCCACAGCGCCGTGCCTGCCGTTTCCTCGCGAAACGCGAGATCCACGGAGCCTTCCACCACCGTCCCGTCCGCGAGCGTCAGCATCACGGGCATCTCGCGCACACAGTCCCCCCGGCGCGCGCTCTCCGCGGCCCGCCGCAAAAGAGGGTGCTGGAGTGCGATGAGCGCGCTGTCGACGGCGGCGTCCAGCTCGTCGCTCGTGGCGCCCAGGATGCGCGCCTGGGTCTCGGCCACCGCCGCGATCTGAGGGCGCTCGGCCTCCAGCTCCACCTCCGCGAGCACGCTGTGCACCAGCGTCCCGAAGCGGTTCCCGCGCGGCCTTCCTCGCCGCCTGACCACCGTCGCATCGAAGGTGATCTCGCGCGGCGTCGTGTCCAGCGGAGGCAGCGGCGCGAGCGATGGCGGCGGGCTCGTTGCGTCGGGCGCCAAAGGCTCGACCACCTCGCCCGCGGACCGCGGCGCTCGTTCCACCTCGGTGGCGCGTTGTGCGGCTTCCTCCGCCTCGCTCGCGCGTCGCGCCACCTCCTTGCTGAGCGTGCTCACCCCGCGCACACGGAGCGACGCGATCGCTCCGCTCTGGATCGCGTGCGACCGGTCGGAGAGCCAGCCCTCGTGGGCTTTCTCGCTCGCGCTCGACAGCGCGCCATCGTCGTCCGCCTGAAGGATGCGCTGCTGCCGGAGACCCGCCGCCGGCTCGCGATCCAGATCCAGCGTGTGGGGGTCCCACCACACCACGCCGTGACGGCCTCGCTGCGGCGCGTGCTGCCCAGGCGCGACCGAATCACGCTCGCTCGCCTCCGCGCGTGCCGGCCGCTCGAGCACGCTGTCGGGGCCGAAGGGAGGGCAGCCTGGCGATGCGGTTGGGTGGCGGCGCTGCTTCGGCTGCGGGAACAACACCGGATTGAGCACGTCGAGCCAGGGTTCGCCGATGGTCGTCCCCGTGGCGTCGCCCACGGCGGGGACGACGAGCAGCTCTCGGGCCCGCGTCGCTGCCACGTAAGCGAGGCGCACCGACTCTTCTCGGTCCCGTCGCAGTACCTCTTCCCGGCGATCCCACAGCTCCACCGGCAAGCACCCGGCGATCGACTCGGCCCACAGGCCGCGCTCTGGATCCACGTACCGCGATGGGTTCTGGTGGACCGCTGGCGTCGTCGGGTCGGCGAGGATGACCACGGGGAACTCCAGCCCCTTGGCCCGGTGCACGGTCATGATGCGCACGCCCTCCGTTCCCTCCTCGACGACCGGCGCTTCGGCGGCCTCGCCCCGCTCCGCGTCCGCGGCGAGCCGCTCCACGAAGGCCCGGAACGAGGTGGCTCCGCTATTCTCGAACCGCCGCCCGAGATCCATCACCCGCAGCACGTTGGCGAGCGCTTGCTCCCCCGTGGGCCAGATGGCGATGCCCGCGTGGGCGCGGGTCTCCTCGAGGAGCAGCCCGAGGGTGTCGGCGATGGACCGACGGTTGCGCTGCCGGTGCAGGCGGCCCAGCACGGAGAGCGCCACCCCGACCTCGGCGAGCGGCTGACCTCCCGCGGTCGAGGTGAACGCGAGGTCGGCCTCGTCCTGTGCGATCAGCGGGTGCAGCGAGCGGAAGCGGTGCCGGTATAGCAAGAGGACATCGTCGGTGAGCGCGAACAGCGGGCCCCTCAGCGTCGCGTAGACCGACAGCTCGTCGTCGGGCCACTCGATCGCGGTGAGCGCGTTGCGTACCGCCATCACCTCTTCGCGCTCGTGAAACGAGCGCCCGCCCACCAGCACGTGCGGGATGCGTCGCGCCTCCAGGGCGCGCACGTACGCGCGCGTGGTGTCCTCCCCGAAGGTCTGGAAGCGCTTGAAGAGCAGACAGACGTGGCGGGCTTCGAGGGGTACACGCTCGTTCGGCCGCTCGCGCTCGGTCACCATCCACCGGCGCGCCTGGATCGCGTGGTGAATGAACGCCGCGACCGCGCTGGGGATGGACTCCCTCACCTTGAAATCGACGATGCGACCGTACTCCCCGTACGGCCTCGGCACCGCCAGGGCCACGATCGCCGGCTGTCCAGGCGGATCGTCGCGAAACCGCTCCAGCGCAACGTACTGCGCCTGGGTGGCCGGCGACTGCACCGTCGACCGGGACCCGTCCGACACCTCGTCGGTCGACGAAGCGGAGGTTGCCGCTCCTTGCATGAGCGGTGCGAACGCGGCGTTCACGGCCTCCTGGATGGAGGGGACGCTGCGGAAGCTGGTGCTGAGGTACAGGACCTCCGCGCCGCTCGAGACCAGGCGCAGCTTCGTCGCCTCGTAGAGCGCCACGTCGGCGCGACGGAACCGGTAGATCGACTGCTTGGGATCGCCGACGACGAACAGCTTGCCCGGGATCACCTGGGCGCGGGTCCAGTCGGTCTCACGCGGATGGTCGGCCGCGAGCAGGATCAGGATCTCGGCCTGCAGCGGGTCGGTGTCCTGGAACTCGTCGACGAAGAGGTGGGTGAACCTACGCTGAAGCTCCTCGCGCACCGCGCGCCCACGCCGCAGCAGGTCCCGCGTGCGGAGCAGGAGATCGAGGAAGTCGAGGCGCCCGGCGCGCGTCTTCAGCACCTCGTAGGCCTGGATGGGCGGGCGCAGCTCACGGTGCAAGCAGGCGGCGAGATCAGCGTTGAGTCGCATCAGCAGATCGTCGAGCGCCGCCTTCGCTCGATCGCGCTGCGTCAGGACTTCGGCGCGAGTGAGCCCCCCACCGTAGTACTTGCCGCCACCGCGCCACCTCCACTCTTTCCAGCGACCCAGCTCCACCAGCTCTGCCTCGAGCCCATCGTGGTCGCGCTCGCCGGTGACCTCCTCCCGCCGTTGCAGTTCGGCCAGGTAGCGGCCGAGCTTGAACAGGTTCTGGGCCAGGTAGTCGCTCTCGCTCTCCGCGTGGGCGGCCAGCGCCGCGAGCGCCGTCAGCTCGTCGATCACGGCGTCGATGGCCTGCGTGCGCGGGAACGGATCGCGTCGCCACGGACACCCGAAGTCCCGATGATCGGCGAGACGCCAGGCCGAGTCGCGCAGCAGCGCCCGCGGACCGTTCGAGTCGGCGCGGCTGCGGCGCCGCAGGATCCGGCGTACCCCTTCGGGAGGCTCACTCAGGGCGCGCTGGAACCACGCATCGAATGCCTGATCGAAGAGCGACTGCGCCTCGTCGTCGGCCGCCACCTGGAACAGCGGATCCACGAGCGCCTCCACCGGCTGCTCGCGCAAGAGGTCCGCGCAGAACGAGTGGATCGTCCCGATGCGCGCTGCCTCCAGATGCGCGAGAGCGGCTTCGAGCCGACCGCGCTCGTCTGGCCTCTCCGCGGCGAGCGCGCGGGCGTGCTCGATCCCCGCCCTCAGGCGGAGCTTCATCTCGCCCGCGGCCTTCTCGGTGAAGGTGACCGCCACGATCCGATCGAGCGTGCCGCCACCTTCCTCGGGCGCGCGCCGTAGCACCTCGACGATGCGCGACACCAGCGCGGTCGTCTTCCCGGTCCCGGCGGCCGCCTCGACGATGAGCGTCGACCGAAGATCCTCCCGGATCCGACGCCGCGCCTCCCCATCGGGGAGCACGCGCCCCGTCGTCGCCACCTGGCTCGTCGCCACCTGGCTCGTCGCCGCCTGGCTCGTCGCCGCCTGGCTCGTCGCGGTCGCCCCCGCCGGACTCGCCGCGCTCTCCGCACCTGCCGCCGTGGCCTTCTGCGGCTGCGTGGTCACGTGAGCCTCCGGAGCTGCTCCAGCCGACGACGCTGCTCGAGATCACGCCGCTTGAACTTCCCCACCCGTAGCTCCTCGTAAGGACCGCACACTGCCCGGTAGTCGCAGTGGGTGCACGCCCCCTCGGCCGGCATCGCCAGGAGCGCTGCCTGATCGATCGCGTTGCTGATGGTCCCCACCACCTCCGCCGCGGCCGCGCGCGCCTTGTCGTTCAGCAAGATGGGCACCTCGGTGAAGCCGCCCGCCGACGTGCAGTAGTAGAGCCTCCCCGAGTGCACCTCGGTGCCTGGCGGCATCACCTTCTCCAGCACCAGCGCGTAGAGCACCGGCTGGAGCGTCTCGCCCCCGGAGACGATCGCATTGCGGTCGGTGCGCACCCGGCCCGTCTTGTAGTCCGTCGCCCTCACCGCGCCCTGGCGACTGCGCTCCACGAGATCGATCGAGCCGCGCAGCCGCACGCCGCTGTCGAGGTGCACCGGCTCTTCCACACTCTCCCGGTCGCGGCTGCGCCGGATGGGCAAGCCGAACGACAGCTCGAAGTGGATGGGCTCCCACTCGTCGTCCTCGGACGCGCGCCGCAACCACTCGCGCAGATCCGCGCGCACCGAGGCGATCCCGTCGGCCCAGACCCGCTCGATCGCCGGGGCCAGCTCGTCCTTGAAGCGCGCCGCGACCCCGTCGAGCACCCGATCCAGCTCCGCGCGCGCGTCGTCGAGCGAGTCGGGCGTGATGGGCAGCTTGCCCTGGTTGCGCAGGGTGACGAGCACCTCGTACAGCGCCTCGTGCACCAGAGAGCCGCGCTGGAGCGGGTTCATCTCTTCCACGGCCTCGGGCACTTCGCGCGGTGAGAGCTTGTGCACCGCATAGAGGAAGAAGCGGTACGGGCAGGCCGCGAAGTGCTGGAGCGCCGTCGGCGAGAACGAGCGTGCGGCGAAGGTGTGCGCTTGCAGCGCCTCCCGCGCCTCCGGCAAAGGGCGGTAGAGCCCATCGGCCGTGGTCCACGATGAGAACCAGCGTCGCGCGCGGAACCGGAGCGCCCGCGCCAGGTGCGGGTTCACGCTGAGCAGGTAGCGGGCCGTCCCGATCGTCTGCTCCTCGGGCTGGTGGAAGAGCGTCTCCAGCAGTGCCAGATCGTGCTCGGCCGCATCGATCGCGTCCTGGGGCCGCGCCGGGGCAGGCCAGCCGATGCGCGCTGCGCCGCCACCCTGCTCGGCGCGACGGATGAGTTCACCGAAGCCGGGCAGGCGACCCTCCGCCGCCCGCAGCAGCTCCAGGCCATAGAACGACGGTACCCGCGGCCTCGACTGATCCATGTCGACCCGCGGGTACGACACCACCAGCCGCTCCCTCGCCGCGCCGACGGCAAGGTGGAGCGCGAGGCGCTCGCGCGCGACCCGATCGTCGCTGGTCTCCAGGGGCGCATCGGGGCGCACCTCGGCGATCTTGCGGCGCAGCGCATCGCGGAGGATGGGCTCTTCCATCACCTTCTGCGGGAACAGCTTCTCCGCGAGACCCGGGACGAACACCGCCTTGAACGAGCGACCGCGCGCCGCCTCGATGGGCGCGACGAACAGCCTCCCCTCTCGCCGATCGGGTGGTGGCTGAAGCAGCTCGGTCAGCCGTGCTGCGAGAACGATGCGCACCTCGTTGAGGTCCACCGGCCCGATGCGGGCCATCGGAGTGAGCTCGGCGAGGACCCCGAGCACGCGCTCGGGCCTGCGCAGCGCCCGCGTCGCGAGCGCGCCCAGCCGGTTGAGCCAGTCGCCCCAGCTCGCTTGATGCCCGGGGCGTGGCAGGTCGGCGAGCAGTGGCAGCGCGAAGCGGCGAAGGGCGTCGAGATCCGAGAGCGTCCGCTGGATTCGCTCGACGTCGCGCTCTTCTTTGACCTCGGTGAGGTCCAGCCGCAGCTCGTTCTCGTAGCCGTCGAGGCGTCGCCGCCACCGGTCCAGCCCGCCGATCACCGCGGCGTTGACCAGGATCTGCTCCCACCGCCGCGGCGCGCGCAATGTGCCGTCGACGACGGGGGGATCCTCGTCCATCGCCTCCTCCGGCCGGCGGCTGTCCACCGGCGGCTCCCCGAGCGCATCCCCGGACTCGTCGAGCGCATCCTCGGACTCGTCGAGCGCACCTGCCGGATCGTCGCGGAACACCGAGGGATCGTTTTGCCCTTCGCGCGCGGCCTCGGAGGGCGCGGAGGAGGGGCCTCCACGCTCGGCGTCGGGGCCCGTTCCGCTGCTCCGGAGCCAGCGATCCTTGTACGCACTGCCGCTCCGACCCCCCTTGCGCCGAGCGGGTTTCGGGCCGGCGTCGTCGTCGAGATCCGCGTCCAGGTCGAGATCACTGAACGGATCCCGGAGCATCGTCTCCGGGATCAGCTCCTCGTCGGGCGGCACCCAGCGCTCTCCCTCCCCCAGCGCGGGAGGGGGCGCCCCTTCGGCCGTCACGTCGGGCACCTGCCCGAGCGAGAGGTACTCCGCGAACCGCGACGCCGACAGGTTCTCCGCCGCGCACGTCAAGAGCGCCAGGAGCGCGCGCCCCGTCGGATCGGGCCGGACCGTCCCCTGGGCGAAGTGGGCCGGGATTCCCGCCCTGCGCAGCGCCTCTTCGAGGTGCGCCCGGTACTGCTCCGGCGCGCGCAGGAAGATGGCCATCTCGTCGAACGGCACGCCCCGAGCGGCTTCCTTGAGCGCGATGCGCGCCACCTCCACGCACTCGCGGCTCTCGCCTGGCGCCGAGAGGATGCGGACATCGTCGCAGAGCTTCGACGGCTCCTCGTTGGCCTCGTCGAAGAGGCGCTCCTGCACCCGGATCAAGGAGGATGCGCGTCCAGCGGGGCTCTCGGCGCCCGGCGGTCGGAGCCGCTCCCAGGGCACACCGAAGATCTGATCGAGGTGGCGCGCGCTCCGCGCATCCCCCGCCGGGCTCGTCGCCAGCGCGTCGGGGGAACGAGCGACCAGCGCAGCGAGCAGATCGCGCTCCAGAGCGAAGCCGACGGGGAGGTCGAGCATCAACGTGGGCAGCCCGAGCAGCGGGTGCTTCGCCTCCGGGTCGCGCGCACGCTCGGCGGCGAGCTCGATGACCAGCGCGCGATCAGCGAGGCACGCCTCGTCCAGCTCGGCCTCGAACGCCACGAGGACACGGTCGAGGTCGGTCTGCGTGAGTGACGCAGCATCCAGACCGGCGAGGCGCGCCTCTTCGAGCGTTCGAGCGAGCGCGCGGGGCAAACCCGGGCGATCGGCGACGGGCTCGAAGCGGCCCAGATCACCGCGCCGATGCAGGCCATCGATCACCCGCGCGCAGAGCGCCTCCAGCGCCAGCATGCCCGCTGGCACCAGCCCCCGGGTCACCAGTGCGGGCGTGGCCAGCGCTGCGGCCAGGCGTCCCACGGTGAGGCGGTGCCAGCCGAAGGCCGCGCGCCGCTTGGAGACGACCGCACAGACCAGCTCGTTGGCGGCCTCGACCGACGCGCCCAGGATGAGCACCCGCTCGGATCCACGCCTGCGGCGGAGCCAGGCCGATGCTCGGTCCAGCCTTGCGGCAGCGCTGGGGGAAGTGACGAGGGCGCGAGACAAGGGTCGGGCAACTGTAGACCGAGCGCGCGTGTCCGCCCACGCCTGCGGGCACTTTCCTGCGACGGTTTCTCTGGCGCGGCCCGCGGCTCGACCTCGAAATCGTGCCCAGGACCGTGGGCCCCGCCCCGGGGTGGGTGCGCAGGTCACCCGCTCTCGGTATTCTTCTCGCGGGTTCTTCTCGCGGACAGTTCGTGCATTCACCCTTGCCGGGTCTGATTCTCACGCTCCATCTCGCCGGGCTCGTCTTGCTCGGTGGGTGCCTCGAGGCGCATCCCCTCGTCGCGCGAAAAGCGGCGCGTTCCCCCGCATCGGCATCCGCATCGGCATCCGCATCGGCATCCGCGTCGGCCCCACCGCTCGCGTCGACGTCGACCCCCGCGCCGACGGTGGACGTCGCGGGCGGCAGCGACCCGGGTCCTGCGTCGAGCACCGAGGCACCTTCTCGGGCCACATGTCCACTCGGAGAGCGCGGGCCGGACGGGCTCACCCCGCTGGAGCGGGGTCTTCGCGACGCGTTGAGCGATGCCCGCCTCGATCGTGTCGTCGATCTGGGCCCGAAGGCCGAGGAAGACTGTCCACCGGGCGTGCCTTGCCCTGGCGCGCCTCTCGGTCGCTTCCCCAGCGTCGACCTCGCCGTGGTGGCCTTCCCGGAAGGGTGCGCGCCGATCGGCGCGAGCGTCTCGCTGTCGGCCGACCTGGCCGGGGTCCGGGTGAACGCCATCGATCCCGTGACCCGAAAGGTCACCGGCCTGCGCTTTCGACGATGGAACCCCATGCGCTGGGACGGCCCTCGCGCGGTGCCGCGGGCCGACGGCGACGACGTCGTGGCAGGCCTCACCGGCGTCGACTTCGACCTCCCGTATCCTGCCTCCCTCTTCAAGCTCCCCGTCGCCGTGCACGTGCTTCGGCTGGTCGACCAGGGGACCTTGCGGCGCGATCAGCTCGTCGGTGATGGCACCGTCCAGCGACCCCTCGACGCCTGGCTCGACGACATGATCACCCGCAGCGACAACACCAGCACCCGCGCCCTCGTCCGCAAGCTGCACGCGCTCGGAGCGATGGAGCGCGTGAACGGTCTGCTCGCCGCAAGTGGGCTCTCGACGCTCCAGATCCGCGGCACGTCCCCGGTGACGGGAGGGGACTGGCGCCCGGGATCCATCCACATGGGGGCGTGGGACACCGTGCGGCTGCTCTGGCTGCTCGACCCGGCCGCGCCGCCCCCCACCTGGCCGACCGAGGGCACGTTGCTCTCGCCCGCCTCGAAGCAGCGGCTCTACACCTTGCTGGAGGAGCAAGCGTTCCACGAAGCCCTGAGCACCTCGGCGCTGTGCGGGGTCGACGGCATCGTGCGAGGAATCCCCGCGCGGATGCCTGCCCGGTGGGTGCGTCGCGACGGGAGCGTCGACGTCGACGAGCTGCGGCGTTCGCGTGATGCACGGCCTTGCAACGAAGCCGCCGAGGTCGTGTTCGCCCACAAGACCGGCTTGACCCTGAACTTCGGCAGCGACGCTGGCATCGTGACGGGCATCCCGGGGCGCGCGCGGCGGCACTACATCGTCGCGCTGATCAGCAACCTCGGCTACCGCTACGTCGACGCGAACCACACAGGCGGCCCGCTCCCCTGCCTCACGAGCGGCGTGTGCTACGCACCGCGCATCCCGGCGCTCGGGGCCCGCATCGACGCGCTGATGAAGCGCTGGCTGGAGTGAGCCTCCCTCGACGCCGCCGTGAGTTCACGGCCACCTGGCGCCTGGACCCGTCCCGCGCCGCCCCGCTCACGCCGCCGCGAGGTTGAGGTCCGAGGTCCCACCCAGCATTTCGGCGAGCATCCGCCGCCCCCGGTGGAGCCGGCTCATCACCGTCCCCGGAGGGACGCCGAGGCGGAGCGCCGCGTCCTTGTAGGTGACCTCCTCCACGTCCACGAGCACCACCGCGCTGCGGTAGGCCGCGGGGAGCCGGTCGAGCGCGCGGCGCAGGCCGCACGAGAGCGACTTCATCGTCGGGGTTTCGTATTCCGGGTTGATCCAGGCGCAAGGATCGGCCGTCAGCGCGTCGAGCGCGTTGCGCTCCCGCCGGCTGCGACGACAGCGGCTGATGAACACGCTGAACAGGATCTGGTTCAGCCACGCGCGCAGGTTGGTCCCGGTCTCGTAGCTGGACTCGAAGCGGATCGCCCGCTCGACGGCATCCTGGACGACGTCTTCTGCCAGCGTGGCCGACCGGGTCATCCGCAGCGCGCGTGCGAACAGCTCGGGGCGCATGGTCACCAGACCGAGCCGCACCTCGGAGGCCGTCCTCGGACGCACACCGGAAGGAGGAAGAGCGTCGGCATGCACCGCGTTGTTCTTCTGGTGAGGGGCAGGGGTCGGGGTGACACGGCAGGCGAGCATCGGCAGTCCTCCTGTCCCCACGCCATCGCAAGAGGAGGACCACGACCCAAGTGCCTGAAATCACGACGAGGGCGACCCGCTGGGTGCGGCCCTGGGCCCGCGGAGGCGTGTCAAATCGACACCGGCGTGGGCCCGTGGGGGGATCAGGGAGCGAGGGGATCGATGCCCCGGGACAGCGCGGCGATCAGGCCCGGGAATTTCTCGGCGATCTCGCTGGCTTGCAGCCCCCGATCGGCGCCGGTGGCGAGGCTCCAGGCGTCCGCGGCGAGGGCGTGGATCAAGACCCCGGCGATGGCGGCGCACTCGGCGGCCATGGAGCACGCGAACGCGGCGATGATCCCGGTGAGCACGTCCCCCGAGCCGGCCGTGGCGAGCGCGGGGTTGCCCGCCATGCAGATGAACATCCGCCCGTCGGGGGTGGCGATGATGGTGCGGGCCCCCTTGAGGACGACGATGGCCTGGGTGATCCGCACCGCCTCGCGGATGGCGCCGAAGCGATCCTCCTCGATGGCACGTGCACTTCGGCCGAGCAGTCGCCCCAGCTCCCCGGGGTGAGGGGTGAGGACGAGGCTGCCCTTGGCCGTAGCGAGGACCTCGGCGCGTCCGGCGAAGAGGGTGAGCGCGTCGGCGTCGACGACCTTGAGTCCATCCCAGCGGAGCACCACGTGATCCACCACCGCGCGCGCCCGGTCGTCCAGACCGAGGCCCGGACCGATGGCGACGGCGTGACGGCTGGCGAGCGCCGCTTCCAGCGACGCTTCGAGCTGCTCGGGCTCGATCGACGTGGTCATGATCTCGACCACCCGCGACTGCAGCGCCAGCGCCGCGTCGGGCCAGGTCCCGATGGTCACCAGCCCCGCCCCCGAGCGGAGCGCGCTCCGCGCCGTGAGCAGCGCCGCGCCGAGCTTGCCGGACGAACCCGCGATGACCAGCACGTTGCCGGCCGCGTGCTTGTGCGTGTTCGCCTCGCGCGGCTGGAGGTACGAGCGCACCGTCTCCTTGCGGATCACCTCGGCCACGTAGCCGACCTGGGCCAGGATGGGCGCGTCGGGGACGCCGAGATCCACGACGTGCACGTTGCCGGCGAGGCGTGCGCCGTCGGGCGTGAGCAGGCCGATCTTGAGGTGCCCGAACGTCACGGTGTCGTCGGCTTGCACCGAGGTGCCGAGGGGCGCGCCGCTGTCGGCGTCGAGGCCGGAGGGCACGTCGAGCGCGATGCACTGGCAGGACGCCGCGTTGATCACCGCGATCACCTCGGCGAGGTGGCCGTGGATGGGGCGGTCGAGGCCCGTCCCGAAGATGGCGTCGACCACGATGTCGGCCCGCTCGAGCGCTTCCTCGAGGGGGGTGAGCGGCGTGTCGCTCGGCATCTCGGTGAGCTCGCCGCCGAGATCGACGTAGGCATCGAGGTTGATCCTCGACTCTCCCGTCACCGCCTCGGAGCGGGACGTGAGGAAGACGTGCACGTCGGCGCCGCGCGCGAGCAAGTGCCGCGCGACCACGTACCCGTCCCCCCCGTTGTTCCCCGCGCCGCAGACGACCACGACCCGTGCCTCCAGCGGGTAGGTCGCCGGCTGGCCCGGACTCGGGATGTGGCGGACCGGGAACGAGCGCGCTCGCTCCGCGGAAGCCGCTGCCTTGTCACGGCGCAGCGGGCGCCCACGCTGGGCCCCGGCCGTCGCGCGGTGGTGCAGCGTGGCGGGCGCACCCGAAGGCGGCGGAGGAAGGAGCGAAGGGGGGCGTGGTGAGCCTGCCGGCCCGTGCCACACGCTCGGAGAGGCCTCCTCCGGCGTTCCTTGGAGCTGCTTGAGCCGGCGGGCATCGATGATGGCGGAGATGACGTCGGCGGCACCTCGCCCGGCATTCTCCATGAGCACCATCCCCGGCACGTGGCAGGCCTCGATGGCGAACTTGTCGAATGCCCGCATCTGGGCGCGGGAGAGGACAGGGATCACCTGGCCACCATAGAACGGGGCAGCCCTCCGGGCCTACCCCATCCTCTTCCTCGGCCCTCCTCCCCTGGATTCTCTGCTCCCCTCGGACGTTCCACGATCCCGCCCCTCCCTGGGGGACTCGGAAGCGCTCGGAAGCGCTGGCGGCTCTCGCATCTCTGGCTGCTCCCGAAGCACTGGCGGCTCTCGCAGCTCTCGAGGCTTCGGGTCCCTGGCTGCTGCCTTCACGGCTTCATTCCCTCTGCCGACGGCTCGTCCGACCCACCCGACCCGACGGTCAGGGCGCCGGAGTGCCGACGTCACGTGGCGTAAAACCATTCGGTTTCATTCTGGAAATGCCTCTTCGGAGGCCTGGAAGGCCCTGGCGAGCCGTGACCTGGCGTCGTCGACGCCCGACGGCCCCGAGGTGCACCCGTGACCAGGTGCCGTAGCTCGGGTGACGGCACCTGGTTTTCGAGAACAACCCCTCGGAAGCGTCCGAACGACAGGTGGATGCGCGCGTAACCTGGACGCGTCGGCCTGGCGCCGAGCCCAGGTCCGCACCGTCACGCGACCTCTGCAGCGGCGCTCCCCCCCCAGATGCGCCCCTCTGTTGCTGCCCTCCCTGGTCCCCACGACCTTGGCTCGCGCAACGACGTCGCGGCGCCGGCGCATGGCGACGGTGTGCGGGCTCGACCTGATGCCCGTCGCTCGCTGCGTCCCACAGGTCACGGTCGTGACCTGGCAGAAAACAACTCCCCAGCACCTGACCCCGGGCCATGGTGCCTCTGGCGGGCGGTGCCGGCGGAATGCCCGCGCCCCTCCCGCCGGTTGACAGGGAACCGCGCGCCTCTGTAACGGTGGAAGGCTTCAGGCGTGCTTGAGCCCCGAACTGCACTCGATGCCGGCGCTCGGTGGCGTCGCCCGCGACGCTTCCCGCGTCAGCAGGCGCTTGCCACGGCGACGCTCGCTGCCAGCGCGCTGTGCCTGGCAGTGCTCCTGAGCCCTTGCCGGGCTGCCGCCCAGCCCGTCGCGCCGACGCCACCGGGTCCCCGGGCGTCGCCGAGCGTGCCCGCGCCAGAAGGCGTGATGGCAGGTGTCCCGACGCCGGCGTGGGCGCCGAAGGTCGCCTGGGATCCTCGCTGGCCGAAGTTTCGCCCCGTCGAGTACGCGGCCACGGTGATGTTCGCGGGGCTCGCGGCTGGCTCGTTCTTGATCCAGCCCGTCCCCTCGCGCTGGCGAGAGCGCAACGGCTTCGACGATAGCGTTCGCGACGGGCTCCAGCTCCGAGCGGAGCCTGGCCGCGCCGTCGCCCGGGGGGTGAGCGACGTCCTCATCGGGCTGACGCTCGCGCACCAGGTCGTGGACGCCGGCCTCGTCGCCTGGTGGCAGCACGATCAGAGCGAGGTCGCGCTCCAGATGCTCCTGATCGATGCGGAGACGGTCCTGCTGGCGATGGCGGTGCAAGGGCTCGTCGCCGGGTTCGTGAGCCGTGAGCGCCCGTACGCGGACCGATGTGTCGGGCCCGAGGCATCCCAGCCGGATCGGTGCTTGGGCAACGATCGGTACCGCAGCTTCTTCAGTGGACACGCCACGGTCGCCTTCACCTCGGCAGGGTTGACCTGTACGCATCATCTGCACCAGCCTCTTTACGGAGGGGGGGCGGGTGACGTCGCCGCATGCGCGAGCTCGCTCCTTGCAGCGGCGACCGTGGGTACGTTGCGGGTGGTCGGAGATCAGCATCACGCCAGCGACGTGATCTTGGGGGCGACCTGGGGAACGCTGGTCGGGTTCGGGCTGCCCTGGCTCCTTCATTACCGTGGAGGCGCGAAACCTGCGCCGCGTGACGTACAGCAGGGGGCGCGTGCCGGCTCGGACGAAGGCAGAGCGCCAAGGCGGGACCAGGGGCTGACGATGAGCGTCGTGCCGTCCGGACTCGGGGGGGCCCTGGTAGGACAGTTCTGAGCGCATGGGGGGGGGGCTCCGAGGCGGAAGCCGCCGCCCGGCCGGCGTGCTAGTCCAGGGCGCATGAAGAGATGCCTGATCGCCGTCCTGCTGACCTTCTCCGCTGCCTGCAATCCACCCGGTGAGCCCTCCAAGGGAGCGCCGGCCCAAGCCAGCCCCGAGCCGCGGGGATCGGCGGCTCCGGCGGCCTCGGCACAGGCCGCGCCAGCGCACGCCGCGCCCGCGGCGGCCCTGAAGATCGGGCAACCTGCGCCCGAATTCACCCTGACGGACCTCGACGGCAAGACGGTCAGCCTCTCGGATTTCAAGGGGAAGACCGTGGTCCTCGAGTGGTTCAACCCTGGCTGCCCGTTCGTGCAGAAGGCGCACCGCGAGGGGGCGCTGAAGGACATGGCGGCGCGCTCGACCGACAAGGGAATCGTCTGGCTCGCGATCAACTCCAGCGCCGCCGGCAAGCAAGGCCACGGCAAGGAGACCAACGTGAAGGCAGCGGCCGAGTTCGGGATGAAGCACCCCATCCTGCTCGACGAGAGCGGCGTGACCGGCAAGGCGTATGGCGCGACCCGCACCCCGCACATGTACGTCATCGATCCCAAGGGAATCCTGATCTACGCCGGCGCCATCGACAGCACGCGGGGTGGCGAGCCTGAAAAGGACGAAAAGGTCACCAACTACGTCGAGGTCGCGCTCACCGAGCTGGAGGCAGGCAAGCCCGTCTCCACGCCCGAGACCGAGTCGTACGGCTGCGGCGTCAAGTACTGACCGGATCGGCCGAAGCGTTCGTTGCTCGAACGAGGCGATCGACGCGCGCGTGCTTCCTGACGGGCAGATCGAGGCGCTCGCGTCTCGCGCCTCGCGCCTCGCGCCTCGCGCCTCGCAGGCGCTGGCCGGACAGGAGGCGGCGCCAGACGGCCTGTGCTCCTGATGCGCTCGATGCCCTCCGACACCCTCGGGGCCTGAGCGACCCGGAGGCGAGGGGTTGCTCGCTGGAGGCGAAGCTGTGAACATGCGCGGCCCGTGTCCGAGCACGTGCCGCGTCAGCCGTCGCAGCCCCCGATCGAGCCGGGGACGTTGCTCGTCGGCAAGTACCGGGTCGAGCGTGTCATCGGGCGTGGCGGCATGGGGGTCGTCGTCGAGGCGCGCCATCTGGCGCTCGACGAGCGGGTCGCGCTGAAGTTCCTGCTCGCCGAGCATGCGCTCAACGCCGAGTCGTCCGCGCGTTTCCTTCGCGAGGCGCGGGCTTCGGTGAAGATCAAGAGCGAGCACGTCGCCCGTGTCTCGGATGTCGGCACGCTGGACGACGGCGCGCCGTACATGGTGATGGAATTCCTCGTCGGCGAGGACCTGGCCCAGCTCCTCCAGCGGCAAGGGCCGCTGTCGTGCGAGGACGCCGTCGATTACGTCATCCAGGGCTGCGAGGCGATCGCCGAGGCGCACGCGCAGGGGATCATCCACCGTGATCTGAAGCCCTCGAACCTCTTCCTGACGCGGCGTAGCGACGGCTCGCCGCTGGTGAAGGTGCTGGACTTCGGCATCTCCAAGGTGCTGAACGATCGCGTCGACAACCTGACCAGCACCACGGCGGCGATGGGATCGGCGCTCTACATGTCACCGGAGCAGATGCAGCAGACGCGCTCGGTGGATCACCGCACCGACATCTACGCGCTCGGCGTGGCGCTCTTCGAACTCTGCGCGGGCAGGCCGCCCTTCTACGCCACCACCTTGCCCCAGCTCTGCGCGGAGGTGCTGACGGGCATCCCCACGGCGCTGCGCGATCTCCGCCCCGACCTGCCGGAGGTGTTCGCGGCGGCGCTGGCGAAGGCGTACGCGCGTCATCGAGAGCAGCGCTACGGGTCGGTCTCCGAGATGGTGCTGGCCTTCGCGCCCTTCGCGCCGCCGCGGAGCCTGCCGCACGTCGAGCGGCTCGCCCGGATGGGCGGTCTGTCGGCGCCCGGCGCGCCTCCCGTCTACCGGCCACCTTCCCCTTCGTACCCCACGGGGTCTTCGTACCCGGTGGCGTCGCACCCGACGGGGCCTTCGTATCCGGCGGCGTCGTACCCGGCAGGGTCGACGCCGGTGCCCTCGCCGTCGGGGCCAGGGATGCAGCAGCCCGTGCCCGCGATCTCGTCGCCCGTCTACAGGCCGACGTCACCATCGCAACCGTCGTACCCTGCGCCTCGACGTGAGCCGTCCTCGCCTTCCCTGGAGTCGACGCATCCGTTGACGCCCGGGGCTCGAGCGGTAGCGGTGAACGCCTCGCCGGGGAACGCCTCGCCCGGCTACCCCGCGGCCATGGCGCGCGGGGCCGAAGGGGCCGCGGATGCACAGGGCGGCGTCCCGATCCTGCCAGGCCCTTATGCCGGGCCAGCCAGTGCGCGCGCGACGGCCTCGTTTGCGACGGGGAGCGGGACGGGCAGCATGGTCAGCCCGGTGGTGCCACCGCGCGTGTCCAGAGGTGTGGTGGTGGGGATGGTGGCGGGGGCGCTGGTCAGCCTGGCGGTGGTCGTCGGGTTCGTGATCCCGCGGCTGCAGGCTGGCCCGGCCGAGACGCCCGGGGCTGCGAGCACGGAAGCCCAGCCGGAGCCCTTCTCGTCGGCGATGGCAGGCACCGAGCCCCAGGTCCCTGTGGTGAGTCCTTCAGGGGACTCGACCTCACCAGCCCATCCCGAGACGAGCGGGTCGGCGCCTTCGGGCGAGACCGCGGGGGCGATGGCGGGATCCGCGGCATCCGCGGTGTCCAGCGCACCGGCAGCGCCTCCCTCCACGACGACCAAGGCGAGCGCTGGCAACGGAGCGTCTCGTCCCGTGCAGCCGAAAGTGACCGCCCACCCAGCGCAGAGCGGGAAACCGCCCAGGCCTGTGAATCTGGACGACTACAAGTGAGCTCCGTCATGCACCAGCACACCCCGAAGCGTCCCAGGTCTCTCGTCTTCCTGGCTCTCCTTTCAGGTTGTGCGCTTCTGCATGCAGCGCCGGCCGCTGCGGAGCCTGCGACCCGGAACGTCGAGTCGGAGGTGCTGGCGCAGACGCTCTTCGAAGAAGGGCGGAGACTCATGGAAGCGCAGCGGTTCCCCGAGGCATGTCCGAAGTTCCAGGAGAGCCTCCAGCTCCGCCCTGGGACGGGGACCTTGCTGAACCTCGCCCTCTGTAACGAGGCGATCGGCAAGACGGCGACGGCGTCCCTCCAGTTCAAGGAGGTGATGTTCGCGTCGAAGCGGGATGGTCACGAGGCGCGTGAGGCCTTTGCGAAGGAACACATCGAGGCGCTTTCGCCGAAGCTGTCCTGGCTCCGGGTCGATGCGACGCCGACGCCAGGGATGGTGATCCGGAAGAACGATCAGGCGCTGCCGGCGGCGGCCCTCGGGACGCCGATCCCGGTCGATCCGGGGGAGCTCGTCATCGCGGCCTCTGCACCTGGGTATGCGGCCTGGTCGGTGATGGTGAAGGTCGGTGAGGTCGCCGATCGAAAGACGGTGGTGGTTCCGGCGCTCCTGCCCCTCCCCGAGGGGTCGTCGGAGAAGGGAGGCGCTTCGTCGAGCGATGCGGGCGCCGATGCCAGCGTCGGGCGCGGTGGGTTGTGGACTGCCGGCTTCGTGGTGGGCGCGGTGGGGGTCGCCGCGGTGGGGGTCGGTGCGGTCTTCGGAGGGCTGGCGGCAGGGCAGGCGAGCCGCGCGGAAGACGATCCGGCGCTCTGTCCAGCGAAGCGCTGCACGCCGGCGGGGCGGGGCGAGATCGACGCCGCGGAGACGAAGGCCCTGGTCTCCACGATCGGCATCGGGGTCGGTGTGGCCGCGGTGGGCGCTGGGGTGACGATGCTCCTGCTGTCGGGTCGCTCGTCGCAACCTGTGGGGGCGGCGTACGAGAAGGCGAGGCTGGTGCCATCCGTGGGATCAAACGGGGGCGGCCTGTACGTGCTGGGCGCGTTCTGAGATCGAGCGCGCTCGGCGTTTGCGGTTCAGCGCTCGGGGGGCGGGTCGGGAGGGAGCTGGATGTCGCGCAGCTCTGCGCCGAGGACTTCCACGGCGGCGACGACGAGCGGGTGCGCTGCGACGGCGCGGAGGCGGGCGTTGTGGCGGGCTCGGTCTTCGGCGCTGTAGATCTGCGCCATGGTGACCGCCTGGCTGCCGGCCGGGAGCGTCTCGTACTCGGCCTCGACAGGCGTCCCGAAGTGGGCGCGCAAAGCGTTGGAGAGGATCTGGCGCGCCGCGGGGTCGCTGGCGTGCGCGAAGGCGATCGACTCGCTGGTGGGGAAGCCGAACACGGTGCGCTCGGGGCCGAGCGCGAGGATGGCGGCGCGTTCGAGGAACGAGGCGAGAGGTGGTCGCTGGGCCCGGACGAAATCGAGGATGGTGCGGCAGGCTGCGAGGTCGACGCCTTCGGGTAGCGCGGGTGGGGGGGCGATCTTCTCCGCCCAGGGGGCGGTGGGGGCTGGACCGGAGACCAGCGTCGATGGCTCCTGGAAGTTCGAACGAACAGGGCCCCCCGGAGCAGGCGCAGGCTCGGGGAAGTTGGGGCGTCCAGGGCTGCCCTGTCCTGGGCCGCCGTGAGGGAGGGGGTCGGAGAAGCTCGGCCGGGTGACAGGGGCGCCCGAGGCAGGTTCGGAGAAGTTCGGCCGAGAGGGCGTGCTGGTCGGGGCAGGTTCGGAGAAGTTCGGCCTGACGACGCCGTTGGCGGGCGGCTCCTTGAAGACAGGGCGCTGGGAAGGGCTGGTCGGAGGCTCCTTGAAGGGGGGAGCCACGAACGCAGGGAGGGGGGCGCGCGCCGCTCCATTCTGCACGGCGGGAGCCGTATGGGCGCTCGGAGACGCGTGCGCTGAGGGAGCGGCATGCGCAGCGGGGGCGGCGTGCGCCGCGCGTGCGGTCGCGGTTGTGTACGCAGCGGGGGCGGCGTGCGCCGTGGGAGCCGCGTGCGCCGTGGGAGCCGCGTGTGCGGGGGCCATCGGCGGCGGAGGTGACGAGGCGCCGCGCGCCGTGGGAGCTTGAGGGGCTGGTGGTGGGGAGGGCGCGGCTGGTGGTGGTTCGGCGGCCCGTCCCTCCGTTCCCTCTCCAGCGGGGCTCCGCGCGACCCGGCTCTCTCCGGCCGGGGCTGCGCTCCGTCGAGGGGCACCCTGAGGCGGCGGTGCGCCCCCCGGGCGTTGTGGTGGACGGGGGGGGCCGCCAGCGGGGCCAGGGCCGCTGCCGCCGCCGCCGTTGATGCGTCGATCGAGCTCGCCGAGGCGTCGCAAGAGGTCGTCGACGGGGACGAGCGGCGGGCGTCGCGCCAGGCGGACGAGGGCCATCTCGAGCGATGCGCGAGGCTGCCCACTCCGGGCGATGTCGTCGAAGGCACGCGAGAAGCCCTGGTGCAGCCGTGTGAGATCGTCCGGGTCCGCCTTTGCGGCCAGCGCCTTCATGTCGGCGATCTCGGCGTCGGCGAGGTCGAGAAGAGGGCCCGGGTCCTCGCAGACGCGCGCCACCACGAGGTCGCGCAGGTGCGCGAGGATGTCGCGGGCCACGTGCGGCAGGTCGTACCCCTCCTTGGCGATGTCGCCGACGATGCGCAAGCACACGGCGGGATCGCCGTCCACGAGGGCCTCGGCGAGGCGGTGGAGGATCTCCCGGTCGGCGACGCCGAGCACCTTGGCGACGCCGTCGGTGGTGATCTGGTCACCGCTGACGCCGACCCAGGCGATCACCTGGTCGAGCAGGCTCATGGCGTCGCGCATGCTGCCCGCGGCCTCGCGGGCGATGGCCTTGACTGCCCCGTCCTCGGCGGGGATCCCCTCTTGTTCCAGCACGTAGCGCAGGCGCGCCGCGATGGTCTGGGCGCTGAGGAGCTTGAAGTCGTAGCGCTGGCAGCGGCTCAGGATGGTGACGGGGACCTTGTGGACCTCGGTCGTGGCGAAGATGAATTTGACGTGGGGAGGGGGCTCTTCGAGCGTCTTGAGGAAGGCGTTCCACGCGGCGTTCGAGAGCATGTGGACCTCGTCCACGATGAAGATCTTGAAGCGGTCGCGCGCGGGTCGGTACGGCAGGCTCTCCTGGAGCTTGCGGACCTCGTCGACGCCGTTGTAGCTGGCGCCGTCGATCTCCTGCACGTCGACGTCGGCGCCGACGGTGATCTCGGTGCACGGCGCGCACTGCTGGCAAGGCTTCGCGGTCGGGCCGTGGACGCAGTTGAGCGCCTTGGCGAGGATGCGGGCGCTCGTGGTCTTTCCGACGCCGCGGACCCCGGTGAACAGGAAGGCGTGAGCCACCCGGCCGCGGGCGATGGCGTTCCCGAGCGTCGTCGATACGTGGTCCTGACCGACCAGATCCTCGAAGGATTGTGGGCGCCACTTTCGGGCGAGGACGACGTAGCTCATAGGCGCACCGCACTAGCATCTTCTTGCGGGCGCGTCGCTGGTCGCTGGTGTCGGCACAGCGCGCTGGGAGCCGCCGTGATGCTCCTCATTCCCCTCATCCTCCAGGTCTTGCCACGTCGGTTTCTTCGTCGTGGTCCGCGGGGTGCGTCTCGGGTCGCCTCAACGCCGGTCTGCGGGGTTGCAGCGCGGCCGGTTCACGGCATACCCTGCCGGAAAGAACATGCAATTCCGCGGTGGAATGAACGAGCTGGTCCGTCAGGCGGCGCGCATGCAGCGCAAGATCGACGAGGTCCGGGCCGGGCTGAAGGACCACGAGATGAGCGCCGGCGCTGCCGGGGACAAGGTGAGCGTCACCGTCTCCTGCGAGGGCAAGCTCCGCAAGATCACGATCGACCCGGAGTTCCTCGCCAGCGAGGGGGCGGAGCTGGCCTTCGACGCCGTGGTCGCCGCAGCCAACTCGGCCCTCGACGCGGCGGACAAGCATGTAGAGGCAGAGATCGCCAAGGTCACCGGGGGCATCAAAATCCCTGGCATGCACTCCTGATCCTCCCTTGCGCACCTCTCTCCTCCAAGCGTCTGCAGATTCAATCCTGGTGCACCTTTCAGGACTATGAGCCGAGGTGGTGAGTTCGGAACGATCTCCCGTGGCGCCTTGCCAGCGCGGCTAGGGCGGGTCGCTCAGTTGCTGGCCCGGCTGCCGGGGGTCGGAGAGAAGACGGCCCAGCGGTATGCGCTCTTCTTGACCACGACCCCCGACGAGGGGACGGCGCGTGAGCTGGGGAAGGAACTCGCGGCCTTGCGGGATCACGTGCGACCCTGCGAGCGCTGCAACAACATCGCCGAGGTGGGCGAAGACGGGCGGACGCGCTGCGGGATCTGTCTGGATTCGCGGCGTGACGGGGCGCTGCTCTGCATCGTGGCGCGCGTCCAGGATCTGCTGGCCATCGAGCGCAGCGGTGCCATGCGGGGCCGTTATTTCGTTCTGGGTCGCCTGCTCTCTCCTCTGGAGGGCATCGGCGCCGAGGATCTACCCCTGGGGGCGCTTCGGGCGCGGCTCCAGGATGCCGACGAGCCGGTCCGCGAGGTGCTGGTCGCCACGCCGCCGTCGGTCGACGGGGAGGCCACCGCGCTCTTGCTGGCCCGTGAGCTGGGCGCCATGGGGATTCAAGTAACCAGGATCGCAAGTGGCGTGCCGCACGGAGGAGATCTGGAGTTTGCGGACCAGGTCACCCTGGGCAGGGCCATCGAAGGGCGTAAGAGCTTCGGGTGAATCGCTTGCTGTGCCGGGATCATGGTACATGCGCGAACACGGGAAGCGGTCCAGGGACCGCGACGCGACTCACCGCAGGTCAGAAGAGCGGGTATTCCGAGTCTGGGAGGTCAACGTGTCCAAGACCGCCATCACGTCCGAGCGCGCCCCCCGCGCCATCGGGCCCTATTCGCAGGCCGTGCGCGCCGGCGACTTTGTCTTTTTCAGCGGCCAGGTCCCCATCGATCCCTCCACGGGTGAGCTCGTCACCGGAGGCATCGAGGCTGAGACCCAGCAGGTGGTGAAGAACCTGAACGAGGTCCTCGCCGCTGCAGGCGCCGGGTGGGATGACGTGGTCAAGACCACGATCTATCTCCTCGACATGAATGATTTTGCCGTCGTGAACCGAGTTTACGGGGAGGTCGTGGGCAACGTGCCTCCCGCGCGGGCGACGGTGCAGGTGGCGGCGTTGCCGAAAGGCGCGGCCGTCGAGATCGACATGGTTGCCCACGTTCCCACCTCCCGGGGAGCCTCCAGATGAGCACGAGAGAACAGAGCGAGAGCACGACGAGGGCGGAGAGCACGGAGCCCCGGCCCCAGGCAGACGAGGCCGCGAAGGCGCCTCGCGACACGGCGGAGGCGCCCGCTGCGGCGGAGTCTCAGAACAAGGCGGAAGCACCCGCGCAAGCTGGTGCCGAAGGTGACGACGCCGATCGTCCGAAGGCGCGTCGGGTCGTGCGGTCGGCGAGCACACGTCGCGCTGACGAGGGCGGTGCAGGGGAGCCGGAAGGTCAAGGCGCGGCGCGCCCTGCGAAGGCTCCTCAGGAGTCCCAGGGCTCGCTGCTGGACGCCATCGCGCCCCGGCGTCGGCCGACGCTGGACGAGGCTTCTGCTGCGCCGCCCACGGAGGGTGGTGACGCAGCTGCTGGGGCTGCTGCGGCGCCGAGGGTGCGAGATTACCGCGCTCCCAGGCCGCCGGCGGGGGCGTCTGGTGGACCGCGTCCGGACCGTGGGCCGCGTCCGTTCGGAGATCGTGGACCGCGACCGGACCGTGGGCCGCGCCCCGATCGTGGGCCGCGACCAGACCGTGGGCCGCGTCCCGGCGGAGAGCAGGCGCGGTCGCTCCCTCAAGAGGGGGGTGAAGGGCCGCGACCGGACCGTGGGCCGCGTCCCGATCGTGGACCGCGCCCCGATCGTGGGCCGCGTCCGTTCGGGGATCGTGGGCCGCGTCCGGACCGTGGGCCGCGTCCGGAGCGCGGAGCGTTCGGGGATCGTGGACCTCGTCCGGACCGTGGGCCGCGTCCTGGGCAGCCCGGCGACGCTGCCGCAAAGGCGCAGGGGCGACCGGCTCCTGCCAAGGAGCCGTCACGCATCATCACCGTGACCGGGCCTGCAGCGACCGGCGAGAAGCCCAAGGACAGCAAGCCGTCACGTCCGTCGCACCTGATCTTCACGCTCCCCGCGGCAAAGGTGGTGCAGCAGCAGGGGAGCAACAAGCCGGCGCTGACGCCGAAGGAAGCCCTCGCCGCGAAGACCAAGGCCAAGCAGGCCTCCGTCAGCAAGTCGAAGGGCGCCGACGCTCCGACCGCGCAGGCGGAGGCACCGCGAGAGTTCGACGCCGAGCTGCTCTCCGCTGGCTGGGAGCAGGCCGTCGAGGCGCTGCGCGGGGCAGGGGAGTCGGGGAGCGCGCTGGTCGAGGCCTGGGCCGCGAAGAGCAACGTCGAGGCGGTCGCCGCGGCTGCAGAAGCGGACGACACCCCGGCTTCTGCGCGCAAGACGGCGCGTCGTGCGCTGAACATCCTGAAAGCGCGTGGTGTGTCGATCCCGAGCCGCCCCCGGGTGGTGCGCCTCGCGGACGACCGCTCGGGCGCCGAGGAGGCCACGCTGCTGCCGCCGGATGCCACGGGCACCTCGGCCGTGACGGTGACCCGTCGCGAGGCGAGCGGGCGATACCACATCGCCGAGGTCATCGTGCGGGAGGGCGTCGGCGTGCTGCACGCAGGCAGCGGCTGGCTGAGCGGCTCGCAGCTCAAGGAGGGGCGCGCGCGTGCCCTCGAGAGCTTGGGGACGGCGCCGGTGCCGGTCCCCGTGGCCTGGGCGCGTCACCGCATCGCGCAGGCCAGAAAGCAGAACGCGACCTCCGGGCAGGTCATCCCCCTCGGCTTCGAAGGGTGCCGGGAGCTGGTGGAGACGGCGGCCGAGGTGGAGGCGAAGCACCCGGTGGCGGATCTGGAAGAGCAGATCACCGCCGAGCTCGTCGCCGAGCACGCGCCGAAGTCGCTGGCGCTGCACGACGAGCCAGAGTTCCGTGGCTGGCTGCCGACGCGGCAGGCGATGGACGAGGCGCTGCAGGGGCTCGGCCAGAAGCTCGGGCCGGATGGTCTGCAGGATCCTGCCAAGGTGAATGCCGCCCTTCGTGAGGAGATCGAGGCGGCCACCGATCGCTTCTTCTCGCCGGAGGTGCGTGCCGTGTTCGCCGAGCGGATGCGTGACAGCGCGGTCTCGCTGCGCGCCCGCCGTGGTGACGCGGCGGCGCTCGGGGCGCTCGCCGTGGCGCGCGCGATCCGCGAGGCCGGTCTGATCACTTCACCGCCGCGGGAGATCCCCTTCCTGACCTCGTTCTTCAACAAGGCGCTGGCGATGATGGCGCAGCAGGGAGGCGGGCAGCTCCGCATCCCCATGCCGATGGGGAGCGTCCCTCAAGGGGCTGGAGAGGGCGAAGCCTCTGACGAGGCCTCGGCAGAGGAAGGCGCTGCGGCGTCGAACTCCGACGAGCCGAGCGGCGGATGAGGTCGCGCTGAAGGCGGCTGGCGTCTCCTCTCAGGAGACGCTCGCCCGCTGATGAAAAAGAGGCGAGTGCCGGAACGCGGCGCTCGCCTCTTTTCTTTTCGGTGTTCTGACGAGGCTAGCGGGCGATGAGGGTGACATCGCCGAGGCCGTCGGCATTGGAGATGTCGACCTGGGCGCCAGCACCCGTTCCCATGGTGTACGACTTGCCGAACTCGTTCTCTGCCGTTGCCCAGTCGGTCGGGAGGCTCTGCTCGGTGATCGTGCCCCGGGTGGTCACGGTCAGGGACCCGTTGGTGGCGGCGGGGACCTGGAAGGTGATGCTGCCATTCCCCGAGCTGACGCGGCCGTTCGCGCCTGCGGTCGCCCACGAGGCGACCGCCACGTCGACGCTGCCATTGCCCGTTTCCACGTCGAGCCGCCCTCGCGCTCCAACCACGTCGATGGAGCCGTTGTCGCTGACGATGACGGTCGAGCGTGCGTTCGTCCCGGAGAGGTCGACATCGACGCTCCCGTTGTCCTGCACCACCTCGAACTCGCCATCGAACGTGGGAGGCAGGGCGACCTCGATGTCGGCGCCCAGGGTGGTGGGGCTACCGTTCGCCTTCACCACCTCGATCACGATCTCTCCAGTACCACCGACCGAGAAGTTCAGGTTCCGCTCCATCTGCTGCTGCGCCTGCGCTGCGGCGTCCTCGTCACCCATCACGAACGGACGGAAGGTCGCTCTCACGTCGTTGCCGCTCCCGCGCGTCACGTCGACGGCGCCATTGGCGCTGACGATGCGGACTGGCAGACCCGGGCTGTAGGCGTTCGTGGCGGACTCGGCCGTGCCTTGGTAGCGGGTGGCCGGCTTGATCTCACCCGCGAATTCCACGTTGCAGCCGGCGAGGGTGAAGGCGGTCGCGAAGAAGAGGCAAGCGGTCTGAAGCGAGTGGTTCATCGTGGATTCCTCTGAACTGGGTCTGCGCGGCAGGGACCCGACGTTTCCGTGGAGAGTCTCTCCCGCATTCTTCGTCATTGGACGGTCGAGGCCCCGAAAAAATCAAGCGCGCAACAGGAACCCGGCCGTGCCCGCCCGAAGACCCTGGATCTCGGTCATTTGCTGACGGCAGCCGAGGGGGCCGCCTGGTTCCTGCGACTCATGAGGACGAAAAAGAGGGGGGCAAAGAAGATGCTGAAGACGGTGGCAGTGAACATGCCTCCGAAGACGCCCGTGCCGATGGCGTGCTGCGTCGCCGAGCCTGCGCTGCGCGCGACGACCAGAGGCACGACGCCCAGGATGAATGCGAACGATGTCATCAAAATCGGCCGGAAGCGCAACCGCGCAGCCGTCATGGCCGCTTCGCGGAGGCTCATGCCCTGTGCGCGGAGGCTCTTGGCGAACTCGATGATGAGAATGGCGTTCTTCGCCGAGAGGCCCATGATGGTGATCAGTCCGACCTTGAAGAACACGTCGTTCGGGAGGCCGCGGAGCGACATCGCGAGCACCGAGCCCACGAGGCCGAGGGGAACGACGAGGATCACCGCGAGCGGGATGAGCCAGCTCTCGTAGAGCGCCGCGAGCACGAGGAAGACGACGACGAGCGACAGGGCCAGCAGCGCTGGCGCTTCGGCGCCAGAGAGCCTCTCCTGGTACGACTGACCGGTCCACTCGATGCCGAACCCGGGGGGGAGCTGCGTCGCCAGGCGTTCGATGGCTTCCATCGCCTCGCCGGTGCTGCGCCCAGGGGCGGGTTCTCCACTGACGCCGACCGCCGGGTACCCGTTGAATCGCGCGAGCTGGAGGGGGCCTCGCTCCCACTGCGCCAAGGTGAACGCCGCGAGCGGCACCATCTGGCCGGTGTCGTTGCGTACGAAGAGCTTCAAGAGGTCCTCGACCTGCATCCTGCTGGAGGATGCCGCCTGGACGATGACCTGCTGAAGGCGTCCCTGGTTCGGGAAGTCGTTGACGTAAGCCGAGCCGAGCGCCGTCGAGAGCGCGCTGGCGATGTCCTCGAAGCGGACGCCGAGGGCGTTGGCTTTCTGCCGGTCGATGCGCAGGCGGACCTGGGGGGCGTCGCTCTGGGTCTCCGCGCGCACGCCCGAGAGGGCAGGGTCTTTCTCGGAGAGGGCGAGGAGCTGCTGCTGGGCCGCGACGAGCGCGTCGGTCCCGAGGCCGCTGCGGTCCTGGAGCTTGAAGGTGAAGCCCGAGGTGCTGCTGAGTTCGGAGATGGGGGGCGGGACGAGGCTGTAGACGATGCCGTCGCGGATGCCCCCGAAGGCCTCGTTTGCCTTCGCAGCTTCGGACTGCGCCGTGGCACCGTCGGTGCGCTGGCTCCAGTCCTTCATCATGACGTAGGCGATGGCGACGTTCTGCCCTGAGCCCGAGAACCCGAACCCAGGATAGGTGGCGACCTTCTCGACCGAGGGGCGGCTGAGGAAGTGCTGCTCGATCTGCTCGACGGTCTTCAGCGTGCGGTGATAGGTGGCATCGGGAGGAAGCTGGACGTCGGTGATGATGGTCCCTTGATCCTCCTCGGGGAGGAACGAGGTCGGGAGGCGGACGTAGAGCACGGCGAGCCCGGCCAGGATGACGGCGAAGCCGAGCAGCGTCCTCACGCGACGGGTGAGCACCGCCCCGACCCACGACTGGTAGCCGCGGGTGAGCCTGTCGAAGCGGTCGTTGAACCAGCCGAAGATGCCGCGTCGAGGGCCATGATCCGCGGTGTGAGGCTTGAGGAGCGTGACGCAGAGCGCCGGGGTGAGCGTCAAGGCGAGGAAGGCCGAGAAGAGAATCGATACGCCCATGGCCACCGAGAACTGCCGGTAGATGGCGCCGACGGCGCCCGACGCGAACGCCATGGGCACGAACACGGCCGACAAGACCAGCGTGATGCCCACGACCGCGCCGGTGATCTCGTCCATGGCCTTGCGCGTGGCCTCGCGTGGGGGGAGGCCTTCCTCGGCCATGAGGCGCTCCACGTTCTCGACGACGACGATGGCGTCGTCGACGATGATGCCGATGGCGAGCACCATGCCGAAGAGGCTGAGCATGTTGAGCGAGAAGCCGGCGGCCAGCATGACCGCGCAGGTGCCGAGGAGCGCGACCGGGACGACGACGGCGGGGATCAGCGTGTAGCGGATGTTCTGGAGGAAGATGAACATCACGATGAAGACGAGCACCATCGCCTCGGCGAGCGTCTCCAGCACCTTGTTGACCGAGAGCTTGACGAAGGGGGCCGTGTCGTACGGGATGGCGTAGACCACGTTGGGCGGAAAGCCGCGCGACAGCTCCTCCATGCGCGCGCGCACGAGGTCCGAGGTCTTCATCGCGTTGGCGCCCGACGCGAGCTGGATGCCGATGGCCGCGTCGGGCTTGCCGTTGCTCCGTGAGGAGGAACTCAGGCTCTGCGGGCCGACCTCGATCTCGGCGACCTCCCGGAGCAGGACGCGAGAGCCATCGGCCCGGGCACGCAGGACGATCTCGCCGAACTGCTCGGGGGTGGTGAGCTGTCCGTCGGCGATGACGGTCGCGGTGATCTGCTGGGTCTGCGGGCTGGGCAGGGCGCCGATGCGGCCCGAGGCGAACTGGAGGTTCTGCGCACCGATCGCAGCGCTCACGTCCGCGGGGGAGAGCGACAGGGCCGCGAGCTTCATCGGGTCGATCCAGATCCGCATGGAGCGCTCGCTGGTCCAGAGCTGCACGCGCCCGACACCGGGGACACGCTTCATCTCATCGATGACGCTCCGGGCGAGCAGGTCGCCGAGCGCCGTGGGATCGACGCTCCCGTCATGCGACGAGAGGCTGACGATCATCAGGAAGCTCGACGCGGAGTCCTCGACGAAGAGGCCGTTCTGCCGCACGGTGGCGGGGAGGCGGGGCTCGACGGCCTTGAGGCGGTTCTGGACGTCGACCAGCGCGAGCTCGGGATCGGTGCCGGGCTCGAAGGTGGCGATGATCTGCGCTCCACCCGACGAGTCGCTCGACGACTGGAAGTAGAGCAGCTTCTTCACGCTGCTCAGCTCGCGCTCGATCAAGCTGACGACGCTCTGGTCGAGGGTCTGCGGGGTGGCGCCCGGGTAGTTCGCGTAGATGGCGACGGTCGGGGGTGCGACCGATGGGTACTGCGCGACGGCCAGGCGGGGGATCGACAGGGCGCCGACGAGGGCGATGAACAGCGCAACCACGACCGCGAAGACCGGTCGGTCGATGAAGAACCTGGGCATGCTTGCCTCGAACTCGCTCAGTCTCTGGCGGTGGCGGTCTTACCTGCCGTCCAGGGGACGGCACGGACCACGGCGCCTGGCGTGACTTTCTGCTGACCGTCGACCACCACGCGATCTCCAGCCTTCAAGCCCTCTTCCACGATGTACCGATCGCGATCGACCCCGCCGACGCGGACGGGCCGCGCTTCGAGCTTCCCTTCCGGGTCGACGACGAGAACGGTGGTGCCGCCGCCCGAGTCGCGGGCGACGGCCTGCTGCGGCACCATCAGCGCTTCCGGGTAAACGCGGCCATCGAGCTTCACGCGCGCGAACATGCCAGGGAGCAGCGTGCGGTCGGGGTTGGGGAACGACGTGCGCAAGGTCACCTCTCCGGTGCCTGGATCGACGTTGATGTCCGAGAAGAGGACCTTGCCCTTCTGGGGAAACTCGCTGCCGTCGTCGAGGACGAGCGTCGCCGTCGCCTCTCCTTGGCGCGCGCTCTCCGGTACCGCGCGGCGCAGGCGCATCAGCTGCGACGCTGGCTGCTTGATGTCCACGTAGACCGGATCGATCTGCTGGATCACCGCGAGGGGCGTCGCCTCGTTCTGGCCCACGAGAGCGCCCTCGGTGACGAGTTCTCCGCCAATCTTTCCGCTGATGGGCGCCGTCACGGTCGCGTAACCCAGGTTGAGGCGTGCTCGCATGAGCGCTGCGCGTGCCTGCGCGACGTCCGCGCGCGCGGTGGCTTCCGCAGCGACGGTGGTCTCGTAGAGCTCGACGCTGACGGAATTGCCGTCGAGAAGCTCGGCGGTGCGCTTCTTCTGTGACTCGGCCTGGTTCAAGGTCGCCAGGCCTCGCGCGAGGGTGGCGTTGGCGCCGTCCATCTCGGCCTTGAGGGGGGCCGGGTCGATGACGAACAGGGGCTGACCCTGCTTCACCTCGCTGCCCTCCGCGAAGCTGCGTTTCAGGACGACGCCAGCGACGCGCGCACGCACCTGAGCCATGCGGAACGGCGCGATACGTCCGGGGAGCTCTTCGCGAAGGACGACGTGCTCCGGCTGGACGTCGACGACGCCGACCTCGGCGGGGGGTGGCGGTGGTGGTGGTGTCTCCGACGCGCAGGCGCTCGGCGTCAGGAGGAGGACTGATCGGATCAGACCCCGGCGAACTCGTTCGTGCATGGTTTCCGCTTCACTGCGGATCAGAGGCGTGTGCGGTGTCGACCGTTCAGTCCCTGATCTGCTCCCACGGCAGCGGCTCGGCTGCCAGGCCGACCTTTCGTCGGAATGCGGCGTGAATAGCATGTGTCGTTCGACCAGGCACATGGCCCCCGATCGGCTGGGCGTCGACCTGGATGACGGGCACGATTTCTCGAAGCGTCGAGGTAATGAACACCTCGTCCGCGCGGCGGACCCGGTCGAGCGGCAGCCGCTCGATCTTGACGGCCACTCCCAGCTCGTGAGCCGTCTCGAGGACGTGCGCGCGGGTGATCCCGACCAGGATGCCAGCCTCCTCGGGTGGCGTGGAGAGGGTCGCTCCTTCCACGATGAACACGTTCGACGTGGTGCCTTCGAGCACGTCGCCGCTGCCGTCGAGGATCAGAGCTTCGTGAGCACCAGCGGCTCGAGCTTCCTTCAGCGCCATCATGCTGGTCAGGTAGTTGCTGACCTTGGCTCCCTGCGCGACCTCATCGGCGGCTCTTCGCGTCTTGAAGGTGATCACGGACACGCCGTCGCGGTACACGGTGGCGGGCAGGGATTGCAGGGGCTCGACCAGCACCACCCGTAGCGCTTGCTCGGCGAGGCCCGTGTCGAGCCCCATCGGACCCGTGCCGCGGGTGATCATGACCCGCACATAGCTCTCTGGGTTCCTTGCTGCGCGGATGGCGCGTCGGATCTCCAAGGCGAAGTCGACGCGAGGGAGGGGAGGCGTGATGGCGACCCGCGCCGCCGAGCGTTCCAGGCGGGCCAGGTGCTCGTCGAGCGCGAAGGGCTCGCCTGCGTAGGTGCGAATGGTCTCGAAGACGCTGTCGCCGTAGAGGAAGCCGCGGTCGTAGACGGAGACCTTGGCTTCCTCGGGCTTGGAGATCACGCCATCGATGCTGGCAAGTCGGGTCACCCGGGGAGGGTGACGCTATTTCTTGAGCTTTGCCATCAGCTCCTTGGCGATGGCGAGCTCCTTGTTGCTGTCCAGGGCGCGCTCCAGCATCTGGATGGCCTTCTTGTCGTCACCCTGCCGGTGGCTGATCTCGCCGAGGTAGTAGAAGACCTCGGCCTTGGTGATCGGCGCGCTGTCATCGAGCTTCTGCAAGAGCAGCGCGCGGAAGGTCTTCTGGGCGCGATCCAGGTGGCCTTCCTTGACCTTGTCCTCGGTCGAGCCTGCCAGCGACAGCGAGAGCACCCCGAGCTCGCGCAGGATGGCGATCGAGCCCGGATCGATCTTGAACGCCGTGTCCAGCTCGGCCAGCGCCTTCTCCTGC
This sequence comes from Chondromyces crocatus, assembly GCF_001189295.1. Lineage (NCBI taxonomy): Bacteria > Pseudomonadati > Myxococcota > Polyangiales > Polyangiaceae > Chondromyces > Chondromyces crocatus. Next base: position 11,337,936 of record NZ_CP012159.1, on the reverse strand, counting down.
TGACCATCGGCCAGGTACGCCTTGGAGAGGCGGTGGTGGATGGCTGCCAGCTCCTTGGATCGACGACCCCCGTAGGACTCGATGATCTTCTGGAGGGCCTCGGCGGCCTTCTGCCCCCGACCTGATGCGCTGTACGCGTCGCAGAGTGCGAGGAGCAGATCGCGATCGCCCTTCTGGAGATCGGAGGCCTTCTCCAGCAGCTCCGCCGCCCTCCCTGGATCGCTGCGCTTCTCCATGTGGATCTGCGCGGCCTTCCGGTAGAGGCTCACCTTCTCGGGGGCCTCGCTCGCGGCGTCGGCATCGCCGGTGATGAGGTCGGCGAGTTCGGTCCACGCCTCCTGCTTCTCGTAGAGTGAGAGCAGGCGCTTCCGGACCTCCGTCGCCGTCTGGTCCGCGGAGAGTCCGCGCTCCAGGACCCGTCGGACGGCTGCCTCGTCGCTGAGCGCGCGGTGCAGGTCCGCGAGCCGGAGTGCGATGGTCACCGCGTCGGCGCCGCTCGTGTCGGCGAGGACCACCTCGAGCTGCTCGGCGGCGGCAGCCTTGTCGCCCTTCTGTTCGTAGAGCCTCGCCAGCGAGAGCAGCGCCTCCTTGTGTCGCGGCTCGCGCTCGAGGACCGCTCGGTACGACTCGATGGCTCGACCCGTATCGTTCAGCCGCTTCTCGTACACCTCGCCCAGACGGACGCTGTAGAGCAGCTCTGCGGCGACGTCGTTCCGCTCCTTCGCCAGGTCGATCTGACGCACGAACAGATCCGACAGCTCCTGGTCGCGGCCCGTCTTCTCCAGGAGCTGAGCGAGCAAGGCGGTCGCCTTGTCATTCTCCGGCTCCTCGTCGAGCACCGCGCGCAGGTGCTCCGTGGCTTCACTGACCGCATCGAGCCGGGTGAGGCAGAGCTCCGCGCTCTCCAGCCGCAGCGCGGAGCGTGCCGACGGCGTCTCGGCGAGGTCGGTGAGTCGCTCCAGCAGCTTGAGCAGCTCCTTGTACTTCCCGGTGGCTGCGTACAGCTCGCGGAGCGCCCGAGCCGCAGGCTCGTCGGCGGGGTCGTCCTCGAAGATCGTCTCATAGAGTTCGACGGCGCCTGCGTGATCCCCGAGCCGCTCGCGCGCCACCGAAGCCGCCGCGTGACGCTTCTCGCGGATCAGCGTGGACTCGGCGGCGAGCTCGGCCTGACGGACCAGGAGCCCGTAGACTTCTTTCCAGTCACTGGCCGCTTCGCGCACCTTCGTCAGCTCGGCCAGCGCCCAGGCGTCGCCTTCGTCGTCGGCGATCATCTCCCGCAGGATCGCCTCGACCAGCTCCTTGTCCTTGAGTGACTCCTCGGCGAGCTGCTTCGCCTCGCGACGAAGATCGGCCGCCTGACCGTCCATCCCGTCGAGAGCCGCGAGCCGCCGCAAGGTCGCGACGAGATCCAGCTCTCTGCCAGGTACGCGCTGGATCTGCTCGATGGACCGCAGGATGTGCTCGCTGCTGGCGTCGTGCTTCAGCGCCTCCTCGAAGGCTCGCTCGGCTGCTCGCGGCTCGCCAACGTGGTCCTTCTGCCACTCGGCGATGCGCATCCACAGATCGCGTGCCGTGTCGCCGTCGAGATCCTCGGCCTCACGGACCGCCTTCTCGAGGGCTGCTGCGGCGCTCTGCCAGCCACCGGTCATCGGAGCGAGCCGCTCCAGCTCCGCGAGCACGTCTGCGTCTGCAGGCTCGTCCACGAGCGCCTTTTCGAGCGTCTCCTGGGCGGCACGCGCGTCACCGGCGCGCTCCTCCAGCACCTTCGCCAGCTCGAGCCGCAGCCGCACCCGGTCCGCGCCGGTCGGTGCCGAGCGGATCCGCTTCTCGTAGAGGCGCGCCAGCGAGGCGTTGTCGTTGCGCGTCCGGTAGACGCCCTCCAGCGCCTCCGCGGCCTCCTCGAACAGCTCCGGCTTGTCGGTCAGCGCTTCGAGCGCGGCGCTCGCCTTCTCGTGATCCACGGCGCGCTCCAGCGACTGGCGCAGCGTCGCGAGCCCCTGCGACTTGTCGTCGAAGGACTCGATCTGGATCACCGCGAGCCGGTAGAACAGCTCTGCCTGCTCTCGCTCGTCGGTGGTGACGGCGACCCGACGCTCGAGGACGTCGGCCAGCGCCTTCGTGTCACCGAGGCGACCATAGAGCCGATCGAGCGCCTCGAGCAGCTCGGGCTCGTCGCCCGCGTGCTCGACCGCCTTGGCATAGGCCTCCACGCTGCGGCGGTCGTCCTTCAGCTTCTCCTCGGCCACGCGACCGACGCGGAGCCACAGGTCCTTCGCTACCGTCGCGTCGAAGATCGCCCCGGCCCGCTGCGCGAGCGCATCGCAGTAGCGACCGAAGCCCTCGGTGCGTTCCGCGAGCCGCTCGATGTCCTCGTGGAGCGTCACGTCGTCCGGCGTGTCCTCCAGGGCGCGCAGCAGCGCGGCCTCGGCCTCGAGCGGCTGCCTCAGCTGCTCGTCCTGCACCAGCGCAATCGCGCGCAGGGTGGTGGCCCGGTCCGAGGGCTCCGTCTGCGCCCGAAGCCGCAGCTCGAGCGCCGCGGCCAGCTCCTCGTACCGGCCTGCGTTGCGGAGCACGGGCTCGAGGACGTTCGCCGCGTCGAGGCGAAGATCCTCGTGGGCCTCGCCGATTGCGCGCACCGCCTTGATGGCGTGGTCGTTCGTCGGCGCCTCGCCCAGCACGAGCTGGTACTGCTCGATCGCATCGCTGGGGCTCTGCAGCTCGCTCGCGTACAGGTCGCCGATCGCGGTCCTGAGCGCCACCCGCGTGTCGGTGTCTTCCGCGGCTCCTGCCTGCTGCTTGAGGTTCTCCAGCAGCTCGTCCCACAAGCGCTCATTGCGGTACAGCCGCTCGAGCGCCTTGAGCACGGCCGGATCCCCCGCCCGCGCCTCCAGCGCAGCGTTCAGCGAGGCGATCGCGTCGCGCGGGCTCTCCAGCGCCTTCTCGTAGCGCTCTGCCGCGCTCACGTTGAGGTCGTAGCGCAGATCGGCCTCGTCGGGCTCGGTCAGCTCCACCCGCTGCGCGTACAGCTCCACGAGCCGCTGCGCCTTGTCGAGCGGCTCGTACAGGCTGATCAGCGCATCGAGGGTCATCGTGCTCTGCGCGTCGTACTCCAGGGCTCGCTCGTAGGCGCTGATGGCACCCTCGGAGTCCTCGATCATGTCCAGCTTGGTCTCGGCGATTCGCCGCCAGATGGAGGCGTTCTCCTCGTCCGAAGCCATCTCGCTCTTCTTCTCGAGCACGCGGATCAGCGTGCCCCAGTCGCTGAGCAGCACGGCGAGGGTGTCCATCGCCTCCAGCGGCTCCGGATCGCTCTCATCCAGTGCGCTCAGGCGCTCGTACGCCCGGAGGGCGCGCCGAGGATCGTCGATCTGGCGATCGTAAATCCCGGCCAGCGACGTGAGCAGCTCTCGCCGCGTCAGGTCGTCCGACGTGTCCAGCGCCCCTTGCTCCAGGCTCTCGGCGAGTTCCTCCCAGGCGCCCAGCGAAGACGCCAGCCGGGTCAGCTCCGCCCGCGTCTCGCCATCGTCGGGATCGATCCGGAAGGCGGCGCGCAGCGCCTGAATGGCCTTCAGCTCATCGCCGCCGCGGGTCTCCCAGAGCTTCGCCGTCTCGCGGAGTACGGCCACCTTGTCCTGGGGATCCGACGCCAGCGCGAACCGCTCCTCGTTCAGGCGGATGAGGTGTCGCCAGTCGTCCGACCGCTCGTAGAGCGGCCTCAGGATCTCCACCACCCGCGCCTTGTGCTCGCCGTCGTTGACGAGCGCCTCCAGCGCCTTGATCGCCTCCGTGTGCCACGGCACCTCGGTCACGATCGCTTCGAGCTGATCGATCGCGCCGGTGGTGTCTTCCAGACGAGTCCGGAGGATCTCGGCGAGCGACAGCCGGTAGGGCGCGGCTTGCTCCCCGTCGGGCGCTGCCTCGGCCCGACGCAGGTACAGATCGGCCAGATCCCGCGGGCGATCCAGCTCTCGGTACAGCTCGGTCAAGGCATCGAGCGACCGCGTGTCGTTGTCGTCCACGTCGAGCGCAGCCCGGTAGGTCTCGATGGCCAGCGCCGGCTGACCCAGCTCCCGGCGCTCCAGCTCTGCCACCGTGTGCAGCGCGTCGAGGCGATCCTGACCGTCGCGGTGGTCGAGCGACGCCCGGTACAGCTCGATGCGCTCGTTGTGGCGCCGCTCTTTCGTCAGCAGCCCATCGATGGCGAGGAACAGCTCCCGCGACTCCGGCGAGAACTCGTGCGCTCTCCGGTACCATCGGAGCGCCTCGGCCACCTCACCGAGGTCGGCGTAGATCTCGCCGGTCCGGCGGCAGAGCTTCGCGCTCGAGTCGTCGTCGCCGGACAGCTCGTTCAGCTCCGCGGCGTAGATCTCGGCGAGCCGCCGCTCCGCGCTCGCCACCTTCGCCAGGCGCTCCAGCTCCGCCCACACACTCTCGTCGGTGAGGTCTTCGTGCAGGAGCTTCGCGACCGTCTCCAGCGCAGAGCGGTAATCCTCGAGCTGCTCCTCGTGCAGCGTGGCCAGCCGCTGGAGCAGATCCCGGCGCTCCGCCGGCTCGTGGCTCGCGGTGAGGCGCGCGTCGAGGGCCACCTTCACGCGACTCCAGTCCGCGCGGCGCAGGTACACGGACTCCAGCATCTCGCCGGCCCGCGCCTTGTGCTCCGGATCGGTGGCATTCTCCAGGATCGACTCCAGGAGCGTCACCGCGCCGACGTGGCTCTGCTCGATGAGCAGCGCCTCCGACAGCTCGTCGAACGCCCGCTGCACATCGCCCGTGTGCTGGTGCGCGACCAGGGCGATCTTGACGTGCAACTCTGCGAGTTCGGCGGGACCGCCGCCTGCGTCGAGCTGGCGCTCGTAGAGGCGGATCAGATCCTCGTAGCGGCTCGCGTCGCGGTAGAGCGTGTCCAGCGCCTTGATGGCCACCGTGTCGAGGGTGATGTCGAGGATCGCCTCGTACGTCGAGATCGCCCCCTCCTTGTCCCCGAGCGGACCCCGCTGCAGATCCGCCACGCGGAAGAGCAGCCGCTTCTTCTCGTCGTCGTCTGCCGCGTTCTCGACCCGGAGCTTCAGGATCTGGAGCAGGTTCTCCGCGTCGTCCGCCTCGCCATACAGCTCCTCGAGGGCGATCATCGCCCGCCGGTCGTCGCCGTGGGCTTCGAGCGCCTTCTGGTACTGGTTGATGGCGCGATCGCGGTCGGCCAGCTTGTGGCGCGCCAGCTCGCCCACCCGGAGGCGCACGTTCTGCTGCACATCCCCGTCGAGGATCTCCGGTGCGATCTCCTCGAACAGCGCGCAGACCTCGGCCCAGCGCCCCGTCACCTCGCCGAGCCGCTCGACCGTCTCGATCCAGCTCGAGACCTCGGGCTCGCCGGCGGCCTCCTTCAGGCCGCGCAGCGCGTAGCTGAAGGCCCGTGCGGTGTCGCCGAGCGGCCCTTCGGCGGTACGGAGCGCCTTGTTCAGCGTCGACAGCCGCTCGCTCGCCTCGGTCCCTGTCTCGACCTTGATCTCCAGCACGCGCAGCAACCGCTCCGCATCGCCATCGTCCTCATAGAGAGGCTCCAGCGTCTCGGCGGCCTCACGTCGCGCGTCCTCGCGCTCCAGCATCGCCTCCAGCGCCTTGCGGCAACGCACGTCCGAGCGATCCAGCGTGAGCGCTTGCCGATAGGCGTCCAGCGCCCCCTCGGCGTCGTTCTGGTGCAGCCGCCTTACATCACCCAGCTTGGCCAGGAGCTCCAGCCGCAGCTTCGTGTCGTCGGTCAGCGACAGATCCACGTCGAGCGCATCGGCCAGCTCGACCCACCGCTCGTCCAGCTCGTAGAGCGTCTCCAGCGAAGCCAGGGTCGAGCGCTCCGGCCCGAACTCGTCCAGCACCGCCCGCCAGGCATTGATCGCCTCGGGGACGTCGGCCAGCTTGTGCGCCAGGGTCTCGGCGGCCTTCGTCATCGCCCGACGACGCTCGTCGCCGTCGTCCGTCGACTGCTCGCGCGCCCGGAGCACGCCCACGAGCTCGCGCCACTGCGACGTGCGCTCGTACAACCGCTCCAGCGCGGAGAGCGCGGAGGCGTCCGTCGCGTCGTCGCTCAACCGAGCGCTCCACGCTTCGATCGCCTTGGCCGGGTCGTCGAGCACCGTGTCGTAGAGGATGCCGATCCGTTCGTAGAGTGCTCGCCGCGTGTCCGGATCGTCCTCGAGACGCACCTCGATGCCCAGCACCTCGGCCAGCGCCTGATGCTGCTCACGCGAGGCGTAGATGCGCCCCAGCGCTTGCGCCGCCGGGATCACCAGCTGCGCATCGCTCGCGTCGATCTCCAGGACACGTCGGTAGACCTTCTCGGCCCGATCCGCATCGTCGAGCAGATCTTCGTAGATTCGGGCGACCTCCATCAGGATCTCGCCCCGCGTCACCGGCGTCGGGCATGCGTCGCCCGCTGCGGTGAGCACCGTGGCCACCTGCTCGTGCGCGCCGAGCCGCCGCCCGATCTCCAGCAGCCGCGACCGCGCCGCCGGATCTTCCGGTTCGAGCGGCACCAGCTCCGACAGCGTCGCGAACGCGCCAGCGTCGTCTCGCAGCCGCTCGTCCCTGAGCACGCTGATCCGCCGCAGCAGCTCCCGCCGCTCCAGCTCGTCGGTCGCGCCTTCTCGCCGGATCTCCAGCACCCGGACCAGCTGCCGGATCTCGTCGCGCGCCTCGTACACCACCTCGAGCACCCGGGCCGACCGGAGCCGCAAGCTCCCGATCTCCAGCACCCGCTCCACCAGGCTGCGCGCCTCGGCGTCGTTCTGGCGCAGCCGCAGCACGTCCTCCAGGTGCGTCAGGGCGAGGTCGGGCTGAAGCAGCCGATCCAGGTAGATGCGGCCGAGGTGGAGCTTGATGTCCACCCCCTCTTCCTCGGTCGCCGTCTCCAGCCGCCGCTCCAGCAGCGTCGCCAGATCCTGCCAGCGCTCCTCGCGCTCGTAGAGCTTCTCGAGCGCGTCGAGCGACGGCACATGGAACCCGTCCAGTGCCAGGACCCGCTCGTAGTACCCGATGGCCTTCGACGCATCGCCGATGATCTCTTCGGCGATCAGCGCCACCTCGTTCAGCAGCTCGATCCGGTCCTGCTGGTCGGTCGTCGCCTTGGCCGCCTTGTCGTAGAGATCTTCGAGCTCACCCCACCGCTCCGCGTTGGTGAGGATCTGCTTCAACCGGCTGAACGCCCGGTTGTTGTTGGGATCCACGGCGAGGACCCGCTCCAGGTAGGGCATGGCCCCTTCCGGATCGCCGAGCTGCTCGTCGTGCAAGCTCGCCGCCCGCTCGCACAGCTCCACCTCGATGGAGCTACCGAGCACCTTGTCTCCCTCCGTGCGTCCGGCGACCAGGTGCAGCCGGTAGGCCTCGGCCAGATCGGTCGGGCGTCCCGCGCGCTGCGCCAGCTCCGCCGCCCGATCCCAGAGCACCAGATCGTCCGAGAAGTCGTGCAGCGCACGCAGCAACACGTCGAACGCCGTGCCGGCCGCCCGCAGCTTCGACTCCTCCACGATCGCCAGGCGCAGGTACAGCTCACGGCGCTGCTCTGCGTCCTGCTCGCTCTCGAGGAGCACCCGCAGCGCCGTCGCCTCCCGCCTCGGATCCCCGATCTCGGCGTACTCGGTGGAGAGCACCTGAGCTGCGCGTGCGCGCGTCTCCGGCTTCTCCATCAGGCGACCCAGGATGGCGATGGCATCGCCGTCGTGCGCCTCGATCTCGAGCGCCCGCACGCATGCCTCGAAGGCGTCGACGGGCCGCGCCAGCCGGTCGAGGTAGAGCCCGGCCAGCTCGATCTCGCGCCGCGCCCGGTCCTCGCCCTCGCTGTTGTCGCGGTGCGCGGCCACCACCTCGGCCGCCGCCTCGAACTCACCCGCAGCCGTCAGCAAGCGCGACAGCGCCCGCAGCGACTCGCTCCGGCTCGGCACCAGCGCCGTCACCTTCCGGAGCAGCTCGATGGCCTTCGACGCATCGCCGAATACCTCCTCCTCGAGCGTCGCCCACTCCTCCAGGATCTCCGCGCGATCCTCTCCCTCGACCTGGTTGGCGCGCAGGTCGAAGAGCCAGCGCAGATCCTCCTTGCGCGCGCTTGCGCGGAGCAGCTCATCGAGCGCCTGCACGGTGTCGGCGTCGGAGGGATCCTCCTCGACGAGCGCCCGGTAGACCAAGACCGCCTCGTCCAGCTTGCCCATCTCGCGGGCGTAGACCTCGGCGAGCTTGAGCTGCAGGCTCCTCCTCGCGTCAGGAGCCAGGTCCTCCGCCTGGCGGAGCCTCCCCTCGACGGCTTCCACGAACGGCCCCCAGTTCGACGCCGCGCGGGACCAGGCCTCCAGCAACCCCAGCCCCTCGTCGTCCGGCTGCAGCTCGTAGGCGCGCCGCGCGTACCCCACCGCACTCGCCTTGTCCGAAAGCGGCTCGCCGGTGACCGCGGCGAGCTTCCGCAGAATCTCGACCTTGGTCTCGATCTCCACCGTGGTCTCGAGCAGGATCTCGTAGAGCGCCGGCAGACGGGACCACTTCTCTTCCTTCTCGTAGATCGGTACCAGCGCCGCGGCGGCGCGTGCGTCCCGAGGCGACACCGTGAGGACCCGCTCGTACGAGCGCGCTGCGCGTTCCGGCGCCTTCAACTCCTCCTCGAAGATGCGCGCTGCACGGAACGAGATGTCGAGCTTCGTCTGAGGATCCGACGCCTTGTCGGCGGCCGTCGACAGGAAGTCGACCAGCCCCTCCCAGTCACGCTGCGAAGCGTAGAGTTCCTCCAGCCCATCCCAGTCGCCGGCCGTGAAGTACGTATCGCGCAGCACCCGCAGCGCGCGCGCGTGTCCCGGCGACAGCGTGAGCACCCGTCGCCACGTCCGCGCCGCTGCCGTCCCGTCCTTCAGCCGCTCCGCGTAGACGGCGCCGAGCTTCTGCAGCGCGCTGAGCCGTCCTGCGTCGTCCGTCGCCAGCTCCACCCGGCGCTCCAGCACCTCCGCCACGGTGGCGAAGTCCTTCTCGCGCTCGGCAAGCTTCTCCAGCGTGTCGAGCACCCCGGCCGTCCCCGGCTCCAGCTCCAGGATCTGCTTCTGCAGCGCGATGGCGTCGGCCCCTCGGTCGAGCCGCTCCGCCGCGAGCTTCGCCATCTCACCGAGCAGCTCGATGCGCGCCTCGCCCTCCGCGCTGGCGACCTGCCGCTCGTACAGGGCGTAGAGCTGCGGCCATGCGCGCCGCTTCAGGTACAGCTCGCGAAGCTTCTGCTGCGCCTCCTCGTCGGAGCCCTCGACCTGCAAGAGCGCCTCGTAGGCGGTGATCGCGTTCTGCACGTTCGAGAACTGATCGATCCACCGCCGAGCCACCGCCCGGTACAGATCGGCCTTCTCGGTGTCGTCCGTGGTCAGCTCCGCGAGGCGCTGCTGGTACTGCAGCAGATCGCGCCAGCGCCCGAGCCCCTCGTAGATCGTCGTCAGCTCCCGGACCGCGTCGATGTCCTTGTCGTCGAGCTGCACGAGCTGCGTGAGCACCGTCACCAGCGCCGCGTCGTTGCGGGCGTGGTCGCGGTAGATCCTCGCGATCTCGCGGAGCACCGCGGCGCGGCCAGCGGCGTCCTCGGCGGGCGTCTTCTCCAGGTCCCAGCGGTACAGCTCGACCAGCGCGTTGTACCCCTCGGTCTGCAGGTAGAGCCGCTTCAGCGCGTCGCGCGCCTCCTTGCTCTCCGGGTCGGCCCGCAGCACCGCCTTGTATTGATCGATCGCTTTCGCCGCGTTCTCCGTGGACTCGGCGATCCGCGCAATCTCCGTCGCGAGCGCCCTGCGCTGCGGTCCTTCGGGCAGCGCCCGCTGCGCGTCGGTGAGGATGGTGCTCAGCCGTCCCGTGTCACCGCGCTCCTGGCACAGCTCGCGGAAGAAGCCGATCATCCCCTCGTGGGTCGGATCCGCCCGGCGCACCCGGTCGAAGTAGGGCTCGGCCGCCTCCGGCTGCTCCCGCATCCGCCAGTGCACCATCGCGATCTGCACCAGCATGCCCAGCTCCTCGCCGGACTTCACGCCGCCGCCGCGGAGCTGGTCCTCGTACAGCGCGACGAGCCGGTCCCAGTCGCACGCCTCCGAGTAAGCCTCGGCGAGGAACGACATCGCCTCCGCCTGACCCGGGGCCAGATCGAGCACCTGCTTGTAGATCGCCACCGCCCGCGGCTGATCGCTCAGCCGCTTCGCGAGCGTGCGCCCGGCGCGCAACCCGGCGGCGACCCGGTCCTCCTTCTGCTGCCCCTCGGAGAGCACGATGCCCTGGACCCGGGCGACCATCTCCCACTCGCCCGACGCCGCGAAGGCCAGCTCCGCGAGCGCCGTCGCGCGCCGGTTCTTCCGGTCGCGGTCGAGGGCCTCCTCCAGGTACGAGCGCACCTTCTCCGCCGCCTCGTCCCGGCCGTAGCGGTAGGCCACGTCGGCAGCGCTCGTGTAGAGCATGCTCCGGAAGGCGTCGTCGGTCGCCGCCTCGGCCTCGCTCACGTAGCGCTCCATCAGCTCGCGCCACTTCTCGCGCTTCACGTCGGAGCCCTCCAGGGCCTCCGTCGCGGTCGTGTCGCCTGGACGCAGCTCGAGCAGGCGCTTGTAGGCGGCGTCGGCGTGATCGACGTCGATCAGCTCCTCGCTGTAGATCCGCGCGAGCTCCGCCTGCATCGGCGCTTCCACGGCGCCACCGGAGGACAGCGCGATCTCCAGCTCGAGCATCCGTGCGACAGCGCCCCACTCGCGGCGCTGCTCGTGCTTGGCCCGTGCTGCGCCGAGAAGCCGCTCCACGTCGGTCTCGCTCACGCCCGGGGCCGTGACGGCGTCCTCGAGCTCCTTCCAGGCAGCATCGTTTTCCGGCTCGTCCTGCAGGCGCCCGAGCGCCATGCGAATCGTCTCAACGCTCATCATTTCTCCGGCCCCGCTGCACCGCCGCGCACACCAGCACGACGGTCGGCGGAAATCGCGACCACGCTCAGCCCAGAACCATCCACTGCCCGCCCCGGCGTCAGCACACGTCGGCTCGCTTTGGACCGCTGGGTCGACGCCCTCGTGCGGCGCCCGCCGACATCGTGAGCTTCCACTGGGGCAGCGAAGATAGCCCCCTCCCTGTCGCGGTTTCAAGGCTCGGGAGCCGTCCGCCGTCCGGCGGTTCACGGCGGGCCCTGGTTCGGCTATCAGGCCCCGCCATGGAAACGACGATCAGGCGGCTCGGGGTCATCGGGGCGGGGCAGATGGGGCGGGGCATCGCCCAGGTGGCGGCTTCCGCCGGGCTGGAAGTGCTCCTCTGTGATGTGAGCCGGGACGTGGCGGAGTCTGGCAAGGGCCAGATCGCGTCCATCCTGGGCAAGCAGGTAGACAAGGGAAAGATGACGGCGGAGGCGCGTCAGGATCTCCTCGACCGCATCACGCCTGCCGGCGGCATGGAGGATCTCGCGACGACGGACATGGCGGTCGAAGCGGCCACCGAGAACGTCGATCTCAAGCTCGACCTCTTCCGACGCGCCGACGCGGCCCTCCCGGCGGGCGCCATCCTGGCCTCCAACACCTCCTCGATCTCGATCACCCGCCTCGCCGGTGCCACCAAGCGCCCCGATCTCGTGATCGGCATGCACTTCATGAACCCCGTTCCCCTCATGAAGCTCGTGGAGATCGTCCGCGGCGTGCAGACCTCCGAAGCCACCTACACGACCGTCCGCGCCCTCTCGGAGCGGCTCGGCAAGACGGTCATCGTCTCGAAGGACCAGCCCGGCTTCATCGTGAACCGCATGCTCATCCCGTTCCTCAACGAGGCCTGCTTCGTCCTCCAGGAAGGCATCGGCGAGCCTGAAGACATCGACGCCGGCGCGCGCCTCGGCCTCAACCACCCCATGGGCCCCCTCGAACTCGCGGACCTCATCGGCCTGGACACCGTGCTCGCCATCGCCGAGGTCCTCCACCGGGAGCTGGGTGACTCCAAGTACCGCCCCCCCGTGCTCCTCCGGAACCTCGTCGCCGCCGGGTGGTACGGCCGCAAGACGGGCCGCGGCTTCTACATTTACGACGCCAAGGGCCAGCGCACCGGCCGCGCCGTCTGAGCACCCCTGCCCACCCCCGTTTCCGAGGAGAACCAACGATGTCCACCACCTCTCTCGTCACGGTCGAGCGCGACGGCCACCTCGCCATCGTGACCATCCAGCGCCCTGACAAGCTGAACGCCCTCAACCCGACGGTCCTTCGCGAGCTCACCCAGGCCTTCCAGGCGCTCATCGACGCGCCTGCACCGTCCGAGGTCCGCGCCGCCGTGCTCACCGGCGCCGGCCGCGCCTTCGTCGCTGGCGCGGACATCGCCGAGATGGCCGCCATGAACAGCGTCGAGGCGCGGCGCTTCGCCGAGCTCGGCCACCGCCTCTGCGCTCTGATCGAAGACGCGCCCTTCCCGGTCATCGCCGCGGTGAACGGCGCCGCCCTCGGCGGCGGCTGCGAGCTGGCCCTCGCCTGCGACTTCATCCACGCGGCGGAGGGCGCCAAGCTCGGCCAGCCCGAGGTCAACCTCGGCGTCATCCCGGGCTTCGGTGGCACCCAGCGGCTCACCCGGCGCATCGGCCCGGGCCGCGCTCGCGAGCTCATCTACACCGGCGACATGATCACCGCCGAGCAGGCCCACGCCCTCGGCCTCGTCAACGCTGTCCACCCGGCCGCCGACCTGCTCTCCCGCGTGCGCGACATCGCCCTCAAGATCGCCAGCCGCGGCCCCCTCGCCGTGGCCGCGGCCAAGCGGGTCATCCTCCGCGGCGAAGGCACCGATCTCGTCAGCGCCAACGAGCTGGAGGCGCAGGCGTTCGCCACGCTGTTCGGGAGCGAGGATCAGAAGGCCGGCATGAAGGCCTTCCTGGAGAAGGGCAAAGCGACCTTCACCGGGAAGTAGTCACGCCGAAGCCGCGCGAAGGTCTGGGTCCAGCGCCTGGCAGGACCCACGCACACCTCCGCCGCGTCGTGGTCACGGCGGCCGACTCACCCCGCGCATCCACCCCGGATCCACCCATCGAAAAGACGAGCGCCGAGCTGGTGCAGGCATCGTCGAGGCGCATGCATGCGCTGCCTCGTCCGCCGAGCCCGCTCTCTGCGCTTGGCCGGGCTTCCCATGCAGGTGGGCAGCATCCAGCCGACAAAGAAAAAGCCGCGCGCATACCGACTTTTGGGGAAGAATCGGCATGCGCGCGGCGGCTTCCGTGAGCAAAGAGGAGGGGCTTCGCCCACGGAGCCTCGAATTAGCGCCGCGCTGCATTTCGGTCGGGGGGGGACGGACCGAAACGCCCGCGGCAAAGTCATCATGCCATCTCACCTCGCTCTGTCGAGCGAAAGTGACGAGAAAGCGACCAGCCGATGCCCGGACTGAGCAATGGGCACACACCGATGTCGCATTCGTCGCGAAATGGTTTCACCTGCCCACCTGCTCGGGTTCGAGCGCTGCCTCGTGCACGGAGGATCCGCGTCGTTTCTCCTTCGCCCCATGCTGGCGAGCCCCATCGCACGATGCGCTGACAGCTCATGCACGCGGCGAGGATTCACCTGCCGAACCCCTGCATGCAGGGCCTCGATGGCTGGACGACTGGACATGGCGCGAACGAGGCCGTGAGCCGCATCCGCCCGAGAGAGCGGAGAAGTCCGTGACCAGCGCAGGCTGCATGGGTTCCGCCAGCGGGTCGCCCCTCGGCGGCACGCATTCCGCCAACGCGGCGCCCATCGGTGGCACAATGCGTGTCGAGAACGGCGCGGCGCACATCGTGTCTCGTGCATGTTCCCTCCGGTCCGCGATCCGTGTCCGAGCGTCACGTCGCATCCCGGCTTCACGGAGACGACCTGTCGCTGGATCCTTTCCAATGAACAAGACGACGTGGATCTCGATGCTCGCCGCGGGCCTTTTCGGCCTGGCCTGTGGCGGCAATGTGGTGGTGGATCACGACCTCGGCGCTGGCGGCGCCGGGGGGACGGGACCCGGTGTGGGCGTCGGCGCAGGGACACCCGGGACCGGCTCCAGCGGCGGCCTCGACAGCCTCTGGGCGGCTTGCCCCGAGCAAGCCCAGCAGCCCCTCGTCTGCGTTGCGGGTGAGGGGGGCTCGTTGATCGTCTTCTCCCCTGGACGCGGGAGTGCCTGTCGTCCTCCGGGGTATCAGGGACCTCAGAACGCACCGTCGATCGGCATGCTGGGGGATTACCTCTACTGGTGCGAGATGGGGCAAGGCGTGAGCCGCCTGTCTCTCCAGGATGGCAGCTTCGAGATCATCCCCACCGAACCGTGCTGGGCCGTCACCGTGTGGCAGGACAGCGTGGCGTTCCTCGGGGATTTCGCGGAAGGACCTCAGCTTCTGTCGTTCTACCGAAACTTCGATCGACCCGAAGAGCGCACCCTCTGGTTCACCAGCCCGAGCTTTTTCATGAACTCGGTCATCTCTGGCGGCCCGAACGTCCTGTCGAGCGCCTGGCACGCGACGAGCGAGATCGTGCACGAGGTGCCCCCGGACTTCACCGTCCTCCCGGGCACCCTCATGCAGGGCTTCGACGCCTGGGTCGACGGTCTCTGGACGAACGAGGCCGATCGGACCGTGCTCGTGCTCAACGATGGAACGATCTACGTCTTCCACCGCGATACGGGAGAGCTCCTCGACCAGCACCCGCCCGGCGAGCAAGGCTTTCCCCAGCGCGGCCTCCACTGCTGGCACAATGCGCTCTGACACGGGCATGCGGCGTGCGGCGCGCGACCGCACCCCGCAGGCTCTCGGAGACGATACGACCATGCACCCTGCCCTTGGCTTCTTGCTGCTCGCTTCCGGTCTCGCCGCCATCGCCTGCGGAGGGAACGTCGTCGTCGACAACGACGCTCGGAGTTCCGACGGCGCCGGGGCCGCGGGAGGCATCGTCACCTCTGGTGGGACAGGTGGTGCTGGCGCGGGGAACTCGGGCTCCTCCTCGGGCGCAGGTGGCGCTGGGAGCGTGCCGGAAGGCGTGCGCCGTGCCTGTCCGGAGATCGCGGACCAGCCGCTCGTGTGCGTCGCGAACTCCGAGCACGGCATGCTCGTGGTGTCCCCGTCGGACGGCAGGTACTGCTCCCTGTACGGCGCGAACGAGAACGGCAGCAACTCCCTTGGCGTGATCGGCAACCACGTTCACTGGTGCGGCTACACGCAGGTGGAGCGCCGCGCCTTCGACGATCCCACCCTCGACTTCTCGGCCCCGTACTCCTGTGATGCGGTGACGTCGTGGGGCGACAAGCTGCTGGTCCTCCGCGGCTTCGACTCGGGCTTCCAGGAGCTGGAGACCTTCGGCTCGTTCGAGGAGATCGGCGTGGTGGAGCCCGAGAGCACCACCTCGTTCGGCCGTCATCCCTTCATGATTTCAGGCGGCGCAAACAGCCTCTACTCCGCCTGGCACGCGGACGACGTGATCTCCGAGCATGCGCTGCCAGACCTCGCGCCTCGCCCCGACATCCACCTCCAGGGCTACGACGACTGGATTTACGGCATGTGGGCCAACGAGGTGGACGGGACGATGCTCCTGCTCGATGACAGCGCCACCTTCTACACCTTCGATCGACAGACCGGCGCCTTGCTGTCCCGCGTCCCGGTGGACAGCACGCTCACCCAGATGCGCGGCTTCCATTGCTGGCGCAACCCCGTTTGAGCCCAGCGATCCCGCGCGCTCATCCCCGGCTCTTGTCTCCCGAGGAGCCTCTCGCCTACGCTACCCACGAGCTTCCTTGTCGACCCTGACGCCCCTCAGGGCCTCTTGCACCGCTCCGGAAACGACATGCACATGAACAGCGCGTGGATGCTGCGGCTCGCGTCCGGGCTCGCCCTCTTCGTCGCCACAGCCTGTGGCGGCATCGTCGTCGTGGATCATGATCTTGGCGGCGGCGAAGGCGGTGCGGGTGGCTTCCCCAGCGGGACGACAGGGAGTGGTGCAGGGACACCGACCTCCTCCGCGAGCACGGGCGGCGGCGGCCCGGGCACCGGCGGTGGCCTGCCGGGTGAAGCGGTCCCCGAGCCCATCCAGCAACGCTGCCCGGATCTCGCGGCGCAACCCGTCGTCTGCGTCACCACCGCCTACAAGGGTGTGGCTGTCGTCTCCCCCGCCACCGGGCAGCACTGCCACCTCTTCGATTTCCTCGATGGCGACCTCCAGGCGGCGTGGAAGAACAGCTCCATCGGCGTCCTGGGGAACCATCTCTACTTCCCCCAAGGCGAGCGCGGCGCTGCCCGCATTTCCCTGGACCTCGGCGTGATCGAGCCCGCCACGATGAGCCGTGGCGTGACCGCCATCACCACCTGGCAAGGCAGCCTGCTGGTGAGACCCTACGACAGCTTCGAGTCCAACCTCGAGCGCTATGCCACCTTCGACGACCTTCGAGCGGGCTCGGTCGCCGAAGTCTTCCAGGTCAACAACGACAACCTGTTCGTCTTCGCCGCCAGCCGCACGAGCTTGTTCTCGGCGTGGCACTCCACGAGCTTCATCGAGCGGGAGCCAATCCCCGCGTTCGACAGCATCGCCACCATCGCGCTCCAGAACTTCGACGGCTGGGTGGACGGCCTCTGGCCCAACGACACGGATGGCACCTTGATCGTCCTCAGTGACCGGATCCTCTACACCTTCGAGCAGACCACCGGCGCCCAGGTCGGGCGGGCGCCCGTGAGCAGCGGACTCGGCCAGCTGATGGGTCTCGCCTGCTGGCGCAACTGACCGCCCTCCGCTGGCGCAATGGCCCCGCGCCTGCTGGCCCGGCGACCCACCACCTCACATCTCGATCGGCTCGCCCCGCATCTTCAGCATCGCCCGCACCCGCAGCTGCTCCGGCGGTGAGAACGACCGCTCCAGCAGACCGAGCACCGCCACCGTCTGCGCGTCACCGTCGCCCATTGCGCGCGTGAGCTTCTCCCGCTCTTGCCGGAACGCCTCCAGCCGCTGCTCCCAGGCATTGCGCTCCTGATCCAGCGCTTGCAACCGCCCCGCCGCCTCGACGCCCACCGTCGCCACCCGGTGCTTGTGGAGTTCCGCGGCCGTCGCCCCCTCTGCCCGCATCGCCTCTTCCTCGGCGAGCTGCTCGGCGGGCCGCCTCGCCTCTGCACGCGCCTCCCGCGCTGCCTCGGGCAGCTGCGCCTCCAGCGCGTCCAGCTTCGCGTCCCGCTCCTCGGCCGACAGACGCTCGTTGCGCATCACCTCGCTCTGCGCTGCCGCCACCGAGGACTCCTGCTCCTCGGCGCCGAACAGCGCCTCCGCCTCGTCCGACGTGAAGTGCTCCCGCCGCATCCGCCGGATGACCTCCAGCCGCGCCGACGGCTCCGCCTCCTGCGTCAGCCGGTCGCTCATGTCGCGTGACGCCTCGCGCAGCGCCAGGTACCTGCCGAGCAACGCCTCCGCCTGACCTGCCGCCGGCTCGTCGAGCCGCTCGCGGATGGCCGCGAGGATCCGCGCCCGGATCGTCTCGTCCGACTCCTCGCCCGTCGCCGACAGGAAGTAGTTGAAGAACCGGATCACCTCCGGCCCGAGGATCAGCCGCCCCCGATCGTCGACGCGCAGCGCGTCGTCGACGTCCGTCCCCTGGAGGGAGCGCGGTGACTGCGCGGCGATGGCCCCCTCGCTCACCGGCTTCTGCGCGCTCGGCAGCGCGGCAGGTGCGGTGGCGCGTGACCCGAGCGACCGCGTCCCCGCCGACGTCGCCGCCGCCTCCGCGCGAGACGCGCCGAGCGGACCCGAAGACGACGCATTGCCACCGTGGAGCCAGAGCGCCGCAGCGCCTGCGACGAGCACCCCCGCCCCGACCGCCTTCTGCCATCTCGCCGCCACGCCGCGCCTCCTTGCTGGCGAGTCGTCCTCGCTGGCGAGTCGACCTCGCTGGCGAAGCACCCGCCGAGGGATCAGCGGGCGGCCCGCTCACCGCGGCGCCGCCCGCCCTCGCTGCTCACAGACCCGAGTTCTTCAGCCGGTTCGCGTGCGACCGGAACACCGACTTCGGATCCGTCGTGAAGAGCGCCGTGATGCCGACGAGCTGGTTCACCTCGTCGAGGTGGTTCATGTAGTAATCGTCGCGCAGCACCGTCCCGAGGTGCGAGCTGCACTGGCCGACCAGCCCGTCGTTCGCCTCGTTGTAGAACAGCCGCGTCAGGCCGAAAGCGTAGTCGCCCGCGTCGAGCACGTTCGTCACCACGCCCGTCCCCGACCACGAGTAGTACTTCACCCCGTTGACCGACGACGCGCCCTGGCCGCACTTCGTCGACGGGATCCCTGCCGGGTACGTCGCATTGAACTGGGCCATCCCGTCGGCCGACAGCGCGTGCAGCGCGCCCAGCGCGTTCTGCTGGCTGGAGTGACCGCTCAGCAGCCCGAGCACCGTCCCCAGCGAGTTGGCGAAATACGACAGCACCCCTTCGGTGAACCCGCCCGGCCGGACCTGACCGCGCAGGTACGTCGCCAGCTCTGCGCCGCGGTGCGGCGAGCCGACCGACGTCACGGACGCCACGAGGTCGGGACGAACGGAGGCGACGTAGCGGATGTCCAGACCGCCGTGGCTGTGCCCGATCAGGTTCACCTTCCCGCGGCCGCTCCGCGCGACGATGTTCTGCACCTGCGCGAGCAGCGCCTCACCGCGCTCCTCGGTCGTGTTGAACGCCGGCACCTGCGTCACGTACACCTGCGCGCCGCTGGAGCGCAGCGTCGACTCCACGCCGTGGAAATAGTCGAGCACCCCGAACAGCGAGTCGAACCCCGCCATCCCGTGCGCGAGGACGATCGGGTACCTCGTCTGCGCGTAGTTGTCATTGAAGAGCGCGTCGTTGTCGTTCTCCACCACCTCTTGCTCGGCCTCGTCCACCGGCGCTGTGGCACATCCCATCACCAGCGCCGCCTGGACCAGCAGCCCCGCGCCCCGCGCGAACCACCGACCCATCACCGACTGCTTCGCATCCCGCTCGCTCATTCGCCTGCCTCCTGACGCAGCGCTCCATCGCAACCGATGTGCCCGCCACCGACACCACGCGTCACCCGCGATCAGCCCACCAAAAAGCCATCACAACGGAACGGGTCATGACGCAGCCCGTCGCGAGGGCGACCGTGCTGCAAAACGACCAAGCCACGGTCCCATCCACCTGAGACCTGAAAGATCCAGTGGGACAACGACGTACCAGCCTCCACGATCCACCCTGGAGTCGTTCAAGTGCGCACCCTGGCGATGCCGGCCCCGGGCGCGCGCACGTCGTCCTCGCGCGCGGAGCGCATGGAGAGCGAGAGAGAGCGCGCGCGTCACTCGATGGGGGTCAAGGGCGCGGAGGTGGTGGAGCCAGCGCCCCAGAACTGCAGGAGCGGCGACGCCCCCGGGAAGGGGATGTCGGTCGAGGTCCCGTCCTGCAGGTTGATCTGGAACAGCTCGCCGTCGTTGTTGAAGCCGTAGGCCGCGCCGCCCCAGAACGCCAGGCCGTAGACCTCGCGCTTGTTGAGCCTCCCGATCACCCGCTTCAGCCCACCGTTCGTCGGGTCCACTTCCACGATGCAGTCGCTGCAGTCCGCGCCCTTCACGGTCAGGTAGGTGCCGCCACCGATGACCGACACGATGTCTCCGCTCGACGAGTAACTCCCGATGGGATTCGACTGCGTGATCAGAGACCCGAGCGTCGTGATCGCCCCCGACTCCTTGTCGATGCGCACGTAGTCCGCGCTCTGGTACCCGACCAGCGCTTCCTCGTTCGGATCGACCGTGCCTTTCGGCACGAACGAGAGCGAGTTGGGGTACGTCCCCGTCGCGATCTGGGTGCAAATGCCCGTGGTCTTGTCGATGCGCACCAGGGACCCGAACGTGGTCCCGTACATCTCGCCCTTCTCGTCGATGGCGATGTCGATCACCTGGTCCCGACACTCCTTGAACTCGCCGACCGTGGTGATCTGCTTCGTCGTCGGATCGAGGCGGAACAGCGTGCTCGGGCTGTGCGCGAACACCTCGGCGTTCTCGTGCGTGCCGCCGGTGCCGCCTCCGAAGCCCAGATCGCCGCCGAGGCCTCCGCCCACGCCTTGTGATCCACCCTGACCGTTGCCGCCGTTGCCTTCGCTGAACGACGACGCCCCACCCTCGGCCGAGCAGCCGATGAGCAGCAACGAGCCGACGGCGAGCAACCCCAGACCCCCGTATCCGAGAAGCGAGCGAAGCGCGTGCATGATGCGGCGATTATCCGCGGCGCTGCGCCCAAAGTCACCCCTTCTTCAGGCTTGTTTCCAGGCGATCTGCGTCGACGTTCGCGCGTCCGTGACCCTGGATCGTTGCACCGCCAGCATTCTCCGACGCTTGCTTCTGGATCGTTGCATCCCCAGCGTTCGACGCCTCCTGCGCAGTGCGCAACGACGCGCTCCCGGCGGTGCTCGCGGGGGCCTTCGTCGGGACGTGGAGACCCGGGATGTTCACGAGCGCCGATCCCTGGCGCACGCTGCCGGGGATGCTGGCGGGGGCTTGTACCTGGATCACCTCCGTCGCGTCCCCGGGCGGCGCCGCGGCGCCCCCATCCGCGCTACGGGTGGCGCTCGCGCCGCCATTGGTGCTCGCGCCGCCATTGGTGCTCGCGCCGCCATTGGTGCTCGCCGCGCCGATGGCGCTCGCGCCGCCGTTGGCGCTCGAGGTGCGAACGGTGGCTGCGCCGCTGATCTGGACCATGTCCTTGCGCCGCCGCCGCGCGAACTCGTCTTCTCGCCCCCGGTACGGACAGTGACGGCAGCCCGAGTTGCAGCAGTACCCTCGCTTGAGGTGGAACGTCGACGTGAACACGTAACGTCCGTTCTCGAGGTAGTAGTCCTCGCCCTCGACGAGCTTGATCTGTTTGGTGCTCATCGGGCCACCGACCTGGATCTTCGATGCTACCCGGGAAGCTCGCGCTGCGCCATCCTGCGGGCGCCGCTCGGGGCACTCGTGCCCTCGTGACCAACACCGACGCGATGACGAAGACGAACGACGTGACGCGACGCCCTCCTCGACCGATGCGACTGCACCCCCGCTACCTCCTCCCCTTGGCCTTGATCGCTGGCTGTGACGGTTGCCGCAACGAGCACCCGTACACGCCCTACACCCTCGGCTCGAGCGATCCCTCGAACGCGGCCTCTGCACCTCAGGCCAGCGCCAGCCCGACGGCGGCGCCCACGGGTCGCGCCGAGACCAAGCCTCACCCGGGGGCCGACGCGGGCATCCTGGATGGTGGCGCCGACGGCGGCGGGCTCCTCGTGGGCACGGGCCCGCTCCTCGTGGGCACCCCGCCCCCCGATGGCGGCGGCAAGCGCTGGACCATCGAGGGCGATCGTGTGGCCGAGGCGCCCGCGGGCCGCAGCTTCGAGACGGGCCTCGTCTTCGACGCCGACGGCGATGGCGCCCGCGATCTCGTCGCCTGGACGCGCGCTCCCGACGGCCTGCGTGGCGAGCTTCTCTTCGTCCCTGGCGCTTCTTCGGCGGGGACCCTCGGCGCTCCCCGCACCTTGGCCGCGCTCCCTGCCGCGCTCGCGCCTGCGGGCTGCTCCTCGCGCGCCGCCCTGTCGCAGATCAGCCCCGTCTCGCTCGCCCTCGCCGTCGTCCCGCGCTGCCCCGACGAGCAGCTCGACCGCGCGAGCCGCTGGGTCGCGCTGCTCCGCACGGCGCTACCGGGCAGCCTTGCGACGCCCGCCCTCATCCTGGAGCTGCGCGTCCGCGGCATCATCGGCGACATCAGCTCGGCCAGCGCGCCAGGGGCAGGAGCGGGCTCGTCGCCTCGGACGCGCGAGTCCCTCGACGTCGTCCTCGACGCCTCCGACCGCGATGGGGACGGGCGCGAAGATCTCGCCCTCCGGTTCACGTTCACGCCTGCCGTGGAGGCTGCGGTCCCGCCCCCAGCTCCCGAACCCCGAGAGCCGCGCTCCGCCCCGGCACCCGCGCACGACCCGCACGCGCACGGCGACCACGACGGGCACGATCACGGACCCGCCGCCGGCAGCCCGCCTCACGCGCCGGAAGCGGCCGAGGCGAACGCCGCGCCTTCCGCCTCCGCGCGCGCGAACTCCCCCGCGCGTGCGCCCAGGCCGGTGACTGCGCCGCTCTGGTTCCTGGATCGACCCGCGGGCCTCTCGCGCGACGCCTCTCAACCGGGCGCTGCGCTGCGCGCCCTCGCCGAGGGGCTCCTCCAGACGGCTGGCAACAAGTCCAAGGCCCCGGACGTCCCCGCGCGCGCGAACGCCATCCGCCGCCTGCGCACGCTGCTCTGCGAAGACGCGGGCGGCACCGCCGCCGTGACGCTGAGCGACGGGCCGATCCGGTGCGCCGACGCGGACATCGAGAAGACGCTCCGCCGCGCCGAAGCGCTCGCCGACATGGTCAAGCCCTGACGGACGAGCAGGGCGTCCTCGTGGCGCCCACGCGCTCGCGGCCATGACGACGAGGCGCGCTCCATCGAGCGTCCCGTGCATGCCGAGGCGCGCTCCATCGAGCGTCCAGTGCATGCCGAGGTGAGCGAAGCCTTCCGCGCGGCTTCGCCGGAGCGCGAGCCGTCGAGGCGCGTCGTGTGAGAAGCGAGCGACGCGCGCCCACGCGAGAGCGCGCAGGCGCGTCCGTGCGGGTCGGCTACTTCTTGCCGACGTTGTTCACGCGCTCGAGGTACTTCCCGTCGGCGGTGTCGATCTTGATCCACTCCCCCTCTTGCACGAAGAGGGGCACGTTCACGACCGCGCCGGTGGAGACCGTGGCGGGCTTGGTGGCGCCGCTCGCGGTGTCACCCTTCACGCCGGGCTCGCTGGAGACGATCTGCAGCGTGACGTGCGGAGGCAAGCTGATGCCGATCGCGATCCCGTTGAACACGGTGACGGGGACGATGAGGCCGTCGCTCAGCCACTTCGAATCGTCGCCGATCTTCTCGCCGGCCACCGGGATCTGCTCGCCGGTCGCGGCGTCCATGAAGACGTAGTCCGTGCCTTCCGGGTAGATGTACTGGAGATTCCTCTCCTCGACATCGGCCGGCTCCAGCTTCTCGCCCGACTTGAAGGTGCGCTCCAGCACGGCGCCGGTGGCCATGTTGCGCACCTTCACGCGGGTGAACGCCTGACCTTTCCCAGGCTTGACGAACTGGAAGTCGACGACCGCATAAGGCTGGCCGTCCATCATCATCTTCAGACCTTTTCGGATGTCGCTCGTGTCCATACGCTGAAGTCCTGGTAGGTTGCGGGGCGGCCGTTTACCACAGGCGTGCTCTCTTGCCCAGCGCGCCGGAATGGCCGTCGAATCGGCGGTGGAAAGAAGATGCGCGACTTTGACGACGAACTCCGGGAAATCAAGCGGGAGATCGTGGAATCGCGGGCGCTCATCATCAAGACGAACAACCTGACCAATGCGCTCGCGGCCGATCTCAAGAGCATGTCGCGGCGCCAGATGGGCAACGAGCGCCGCGCTTTCTGGAACAGCGCGAGCGCGAACGTCCTTTTCGTCGTGGTGGTCATCGGCGTCGTCAAGCTGGCCTGGGACGCACGGGTCGAGGCCGTCCAGAGCGAGACGCGGGGCATCGGCGAGAAGATCGCCAAGTACGAGGCCGACCTGAAGGCGCTCCAGCAGCGCGGCGACGATCGCGCCCGCGCCGAGAGCGCTGCCGCCGCCTTCTACGAGCTGATCCGGGCCGAGCGGCGCCAGGAAGTGATCGAGGGCTTCGAGAACATTCGTAAGGAGCCCATCTCCCGCGCCGAGCTCGCCTTCTTTTCCGACGCCGTGGACCGGATGCGCGCCGAGCTGTCGATCAAGTCGTACCAGACCGGCCTCGATCACATGCGGACGGGGCGCTGGCACGAGGCGGCGGTCGCGTTCGAGGAAGCGATCCGTCAGAAGGAGACGGCCGCGCACACGCCCTCGGCGCGCTTGAACCTCGGACGGGCGTACCGGAAGCTGAACCGCCAGCGTGACGCGATCCCGATCCTGACGACGCTCTCGGAGGCGTCGCCGGACCGCGAGGTGATGGACGACGCAACGCTGCTCCTGGCGGAGTGCTTGCTCGACATCCAGGCCTGGAACGACGCGAAGACGACCTTGCGTTCGTTCATCCGGCGGTTCCCGGACAGCCCGCTCATCAACGACGCGCGGATGGCCCTGGCCGACGTGTCGATCAAGCACTGAGCGAGCGCCGAGCGCCGCGCGCCGAGCGCCGCGCGCCGAGCGCCGCGCCCCCTTCGGGCAGCACGGCGGATGCGGCGGCAGCGGGCCGGTGGACGGATCGCGGCGCCTTGCTGGGCGGACGCGGAAGCGGAAAGGGGTCGGAACGGTCCAGGGGGTCGATGCTGGTGAAGTATCGAGGGGTCGGAACGGTCCAGGGGGTCGATGCTGGTGAAGTATCGACAGGGGGGAACGGTCCGGGGGGTCGATGCTGGTGAAGTATCGACGGGGGGGAACGGTCCGGGGGGTCGATGCTGGTGAAGTATCGAAGGGTCGCAACGGTCCGAGGGGTCGATGCTGGTGAAGCATCGAAGGGTCGCAACGGTCCAGGGGGTCGATGCTGGTGCAGTATCGACGGGGGGGAACGGTCCGACCTGTTGATGCTGGTGCAGCATCGACGGGGGGGAACGGTCCGACCTGTTGATGCTGGGTCGGGGCGAGGTGGCGGGGTTGCCAGGGGGCCGCCCCCGGGCGCGTCGGAGATCGAGGACGCGCCCGTCGGCGGTTCAGGCTGGACGAATCAGGGCGTGACGGCGGCGCTGGAGACCTGGGTCAACAGGTCCTGGATCTTGGCCACGAGCTTCGCCGGGTCCTCGACGACGCCCTCGGCGAGCAGCGCCTGGTCGTGAAGCAGCTCGGCCCACTGCTTCACCCGCTCGGAGCTGGGCTCGCGCTCGGCGACCTTGCTCAGGTTCTTCACGATCGGGTGCGCCGGGTTCAGCTCCAGAATGCGCTTCGACTCCTTCAGGGCACCCGGGGCCTGATCCATCATCTTCAGGATCCGCTCGAAGTTCGCCCCTGGGTCGCCCTCGGCCGAGACGAGGCAGCTCGCGCTGTCCGTCAGCCGGCGTGACGCCCGCACCTCCTTCACCCGATCCCCGAGCGCCTCCTTCACCGCCTTGAGCGCGGACTCGATGGCCTCGGCCTCGTCCTTCTTCTTCTCGTCCTCGGCCTCCTCGCCGAGATCCACGTCGCCGTGGGTCACGCTCTTCAAGCGGTGCTTGTCGAACTCGTCCATCGACTTCACCACCCACTCGTCGACGGGCTCGGTCAGAAACAGCACGTCGTAGCCGCGCTTGCGGAACGCTTCGAGGTGCGGGCTGCGCTCCACCGCGGCCCGGCCGAGACCGGTGATGTAGTAGATCTCCTTCTGACCTTCGGGCATCGCCTCGATGTACTGGCGCAAGGAGATCACCTTGCCGGCCTCGGTCTTCAGCGACTCGAACCGGCACAGCTCGGCGATCTGGTCCTTGTTCTTCCAGTCGATGGTCACGCCCTCCTTGAGGACCTTGCCGAACTCCTTCCAGAACGCCTGGTACTTCTCCGGGTCGGACTCGGCGAGTTCCTTCAGTGACTTCAGCACCTGCCGCGTGATCTGCTGCTCGATCTGCGACAGCGTGCGGTTCTCCTGGAGGATCTCGCGCGAGACGTTGAGGCTCAGGTCCTCGGAGTCGACGACGCCGCGCAGGAAGCGCAGGTAGAGGGGCGCGAGCTTGTCGCAGTCCTCCATGATGAGCACGCGCTTGGCGTAGAGCCGGATGCCCTGGCGGTCCTTCTGGAACATGTCCGGCGGCGCCTTCTCCGGGATGTAGAGGAGGGCATAGAACTGCACCGGCGCGTCGATGGCGATGTGCACGTGGTGCAGCGGCTTCTCGCCGAGGAAGCCGCTCGTCACGTGGTGGTACAGCTCGGCGTGCTGCTCCTCGGTCACCTGCGACTTGGGCAAGGTCCAGAGGGCCTTCGAGCGGTTGGCGATCTCGTCGCCCAGCTTGATGGGGAAATGAACGAAGTCGGAGTACTTGCGGATGATGTCCTTGATCCGCCAGGGCTTGGTGTACTCGGCCGCGTCCTCCTTCAGGTGGAGCACGATGCGGGTGCCGGGGTGCTCGCGGTCGCCGGTCGAGAGCGAGAAGGTGCCCGCGCCCGAGGAGCGCCAGAGAACGGGCTCGGCGCCCGGGAGCATGGAGCGGGTGTGCACGTCGACGCGGCTCGCGACCATGAACGCCGCGTAGAAGCCGACGCCGAACTGACCGATGAGCTGCAGGGCCGAGCCGTCTTCCTTCTTCTTCGCCGCCTCCGCGTTCGCCTTGAGGAACTCCAGGGTCCCGCTCTTGGCGATGGTGCCGAGGTTCTGCACCACCTCGTCGCGGGTCATGCCGACGCCGTTGTCGTCGATGGTGAGGGTGCGGGCCGTCTCGTCGAGGGTGATGGTGATCCCGGGCTCGCCTTGCTGCTCGGTGACGTCCTTGCGGGTGAGGGCGAGGAAACGCGCCTTGTCGAGGGCGTCGGAGGCGTTGGAGATCAGCTCTCGGAGGAAGACTTCCTGATTGGTGTAAAGCGAGTTGATGACCAGGGCGAGGACCTGCTGCACCTCGGCCTGGAAGGGGAGTTCGACGGCGGGGGCCTCCGGGGTGGCGGCCGCGGCAGCTTCCGCCGGCGGGTTGGCCGGGGTGGCTTCCGGGGTGGCAGCGGCCGAGGCGCTGGCGGCGGCGTCGGCAGGGGTGGCTTCGGGGGTGGGGTTCGGGTTCTCCGTGCTCATGGCCCCGACACGAATGGATCCTATTTCGAAAAGGGCAATACCCTCCGCGAACGTTGTTGCTCGGAAAGAGGGAAGGGTCGTCGTTCCTCGGGGATTTCGAGAGGCCGCGGGGTGGGATTTCGCAGGCTCGGGTGGGGGTCGGCCGCGCTCCGGAGAGGAGCGAGACGGGCATTCGCGGGGTTCCGGGAGGATGCTGAAGGCGCACGCCGGGGGTTGCCGCGGGGCGTCGAGCGGGCGTTTGGGGGTCCTCGGGCGGGCGATTGGGGGTAACCTGCCGGCTCACTCTGGACGGCGGCGGGAACTCGGGCGGCCGTGGCGTCGCCCCTCCCCTGGAAGCGGTAGCGGAGGCGGTCGGCTCCCATGCAACGCGCGATCTACGACTGGAACCGCGGTGACGAGCGCACCGAGGGGACTTCCGGGGCGGAGGGGGCGGACGACGAGGCGCCCGCGCTCTCCTGGAGGCCGCAGAAGAGCGTGCGCGTCGTGGACGAGTCGCTCCGGGACGGGCTCCAGAACGCCTCCGGGGTGAATCCGCCGGTCGCGCACAAGATCGACCTCTTGCACGCCATGGCCGCGGTCGGGGTGGACGTGGTCAGCGTGGGCTTGCCTGGCGCCGGGACGCGGCACACGGAGGACTCGCGCGCGCTGTGCCGGGAGATCCGGGACGCGAAGCTGCCGCTCGTGGCCACGGCCGCCGCCCGTACGGTCGCCGCCGACGTGGAGGGGATCGTCCGCGCCGCGGATGAGAGCGGCCTGCCGATCGAGGTGTACGCGTTCATCGGCAGCTCGCCCATCCGGCATCTGGCCGAGGGGTGGGACCTCGACTTCATGGTGCGCGCCATCCAGTCGGCCGCCGACGTGGCTCGGCGGGGAGGGCTGCCCTTCTGTCTGGTCACCGAGGACACGACGCGCGCGCACCCGGAGGTGCTGAAGGCGCTGTTCCGCGCGGCGGTGGACGCAGGCGCGAGCCGGCTGTGCCTCTGCGACACGACGGGGCACGTGACGCCGTACGGGGTGGCCGAGCTGGTGACGTTCGTGCGCGACACGCTGCGCGCGATGGGATCGACGGGCGTGGAGCTGGACTGGCACGCGCACAACGACCGGGGCCTGGGGTTGCAGACGGCGCTCTGGGCGGCGTCGCTCGGGGTGGAGCGGGTGCACGGGACGGCCCTCGGCGTGGGGGAGCGGGTCGGCAACACCAGCCTGGAGCTGCTCATCGACAACCTGGGACGCCTCGGCGCGCGGCCGGCGGTGCCTCGGGCGCGGCTCGTGGCGTACTGCGAGCTCGCGGCCCGCGCGCTCTCGTGGACGATCCCGCCCGATCACCCGATCGCGGGCGCGCGCTACCAGAAGGAGCGCGACGGGGTGCGGAGCTACCGGAACCTCTCGGAACACTGGACGGAGGAGCCCGTCGAGGTGCTGCAAGCGATGACGCTCCACCTCGTGCAAGGTGCGGGCGCGGTGCGGCGCGGGAGCCACGGGGGGCTGGAGACCGTGGGGAGCGCAGGACCGGTCGGGGCGAGCGAGGTGGCGCTCGCGGTGCCAGCGCGGCGGACGTTGCTGGAGGCGCTCCGGTACGACCTCGATCTGATCGGGACCAAGCAGGGCTGCGACAAGGGCGACTGCGGCGCGTGCACGGTGCTGCTCGACGGGGTGCCGGTGCTGTCCTGCCTGACCCTGGCGCTGGAAGCCGATGGGCGCGCGGTACAGACGGTGGAGACGCTCGCCGGGGCGCCGCACATCGATCCGCTGCTCGACTGCTTCGATCGGCTCGGCGGTGGGCAGTGTGGGTTCTGCACGCCCGGGATGCTGATGAGCGCGACGGCGCTGCTGGAGCGGTGTCCGTGTCCGTCGCGTGACGAGATCAAGCTCGCGCTGTCCGGCAACCTGTGCCGGTGTACCGGGTACACGAAGATCATCGAGGCGGTGGAGCTGGCGGCGAAGATCAAGCGAGGCGAGGCGGACGCGGAGGCCGGGGTGGACATGCCTGGCAACGAGTGCGCACCGGAGCCTCTGCCGTCGAACGCGAGCCGCTCGCGCAAGGGGCAGGCGTCATGAGCGCGGGGCAAGGCTCGGGCCTGCTGGGACGGCGCGGGCGGGCGCTGCTCGCGCCGCGGGTGACGGGGCAGGTGCGGTACACGGACGACATCCACCTGCCGCGGATGCTCTGGGGGCGCATCGTGCGCTGCCCGTACCCGCACGCGCGCATCGCGAAGATCGACGCGTCGCGGGCGCTGGCGCGGCGGGGGGTGGTGGCGGTGATCACCGGGAAGGACATGCCGGAGCGGTTCGGGATCATTCCCTGGACGCCGGACGAGTTCCCGCTGGCGCTGGAGCGGGCGCGCTTCGTGGGCGATGCGGTGGCGTGTGTGGCGGCAGAGGACGAGCGGCTCGCGCACGAGGCGGCGGAGCTGGTGGACGTGACGTACGAGCGGCTGCCGGCGGCGACCGATCTGCAAGGGGCGATCGATCGGCCGGAGGTGGGGCTGGGCAAGGGCGGCAAGGACAATGTGTCCAAGGAAGTCGCCCTGTCGTTCGGGGACGTGGACGGGCTGCTCGCGGGCTCGGACGTGGTGATCGAGGGGGACTACTACTACGAGGGATCGGCGCACGCGCCGATCGAGACGCACTGTGCGATCGCGCAGCACGACAAGAATGGGCTGCTCACGGTGTGGTCGACGACGCAGGTGCCGCATTACCTGCACCGGGAGCTGTCGCGGGTCCTGCGGGTGTCGCCGGCGCGGATCCGGGTGATCCAGCCGCCGGTGGGCGGGGCGTTCGGGGGCAAGAGCGAGCCATTTTCGCTGGAGTTCTGTGCGGCGAAGCTGGCGATGGTGACTGGGCGGCCGGTGAAGATCCTCTACACGCGGGAAGAGGAGTTCTATGCACACCGCGGCCGCCACCCGATGCGGATGCACATGAAGGTGGGGGCGACGCGCGAGGGCAAGCTCACCGCGGTGGACGCGCAGACGGCGATCGACGGGGGCGCGTACTCGTCGTTCGGGCTGGTGACGGCGTACTACTCGGGGCAGCTCTTGACGCTGCCGGCGTTCGCCGAGGGCTACCGGTTCTCGTCGACGCGCTACTTCACGAACAAGCCGCCTTGCGGGCCGAAGCGGGGGCACGGCAGCGTGCAGCCGCGGTTCGCGTTCGAGGTGTCGCTCGACAAGATCGCCGAGCGGCTCGGGATGGATCCCATCGCGCTGCGCCGCCAGAACCTGGTGGGGCCGGCGTCGACGACGCTGAACGGGATGCGCGTGACGTCGAACGGGATCGAGGCCTGCCTCGATGCGGTGGAGCGGTCGAGCGGCTGGAAAGAGCGGCGCGGGAAGCTCGGCCCGGGGCGCGGGCTCGGGGTGGCGGTGAGCGCGTACATCTGCGGGACGAACTACGCGATCTACCCGAACGACATGCCGCAGAGCGCGGTGCAGCTCAAGGTGGACCGGTCGGGCGTGGTGACGGTGTTCTCGGGGCAGAGCGAGATCGGGCAGGGCTGCGACACGATGCTCGCGGTGCTGGTGGCCGACGAGCTGGGGCTCGATCTGGGCGCGGTGCGGGTGATCTCGGGGGACACGGACCTCGCGCCGGTGGATCTCGGGGCGTACTCGTCGCGCGGGACGTTCATGAACGGCAACGCGGCGCTGCACGCGGCGCGGCAGGTGCGCGACAAGCTGCGCGAGGCGGTGGCGGCGAAGCTCGAGGTGTCACCGAAGGAGATCCTGGTGACGCGCG
Source organism: Chondromyces crocatus (assembly GCF_001189295.1). Taxonomy (NCBI): domain Bacteria; kingdom Pseudomonadati; phylum Myxococcota; order Polyangiales; family Polyangiaceae; genus Chondromyces; species Chondromyces crocatus. Next base: position 11,307,518 of record NZ_CP012159.1, on the reverse strand, counting down.
GTGCGCTGGTCGTGGCGAACGATCCCGGGCGCGGGGTGACGGTGACCGAGGCGATCCAGCTCGCGGAAGGGCGCTTCGGGACGCTGGGGGCGGTGGGCTACTACAACACGCCGAAGCTCGGTGGCGACTACCGGGGCGGGACGATCGGGGCGTCGCCGGCGTACTCGTTCACGGCGCACGTGGCCGAGGTGGCGGTCGACGTGGAGACGGGGCGGGTGGACGTGAAGACGATCTGGGTCGCGCACGACTGCGGCAAGGCGCTGTGTCCGACGCTGGTGGAGGGGCAGATGGAGGGGTCGGCGTACATGGGGGCGGCCGAGGCGCTGCTGGAGGAGCACGTGATCGGCGCGGACGGGCTGCACCAGGGCCCGAGCTTGCTCGACTACCGGATCCCGACGTCGCTCGACGTGCCGGATCTGGTGTCGTTGATCGTGGAGTCGCACGACCCGGAGGGGCCGCACGGGGCGAAGGAAGCCGGGGAGGGGCCGCTGCATCCGTCGATTCCGGCGATCGCGAACGCGATCTACGACGCGGTGGGGGTGCGCATCGACCGGCTGCCCTTCACGCCGTCGCGGGTGCTCGCGGCGCTGCAAGAGAAGGCACGGCGCGAGGTGGAAGACGGCGCCAGGGGCGGCGCGGGCGGCGCGGGCAGCGCGGGCGGCGTCGGGTCCAAAAGCGGCGCGGGCGCCGTGGTCGCGGCGGAGTGAACTGAAGCGCCATGCTGCCGCTGCCGATCTTCAAGTACCACCGGCCCCGGACGCTGACCGAGGCCGTGAACCTGCTCGCGGAGCTGGGGGACAAGGCGCAGATCATCGCCGGGGGGACCGATCTGCTCCCGAACATGAAGCACGGGCTGTTCGCGCCGGAGCTGCTGGTGTCGGTGAACCGGCTCGACGAGCTGCGGGGCATCCGGCTCTCGCGTGACGCCGAAGGGCGAGAACGGCTTCTGGTGGGTGCGGGGATGCGCCTGTTCGAGGTGGCCGAGAGCCTGGTCGTGCAGCGGGTGGCGCCAGCGCTCGCGGAGGCGGCCGCCCAGGTCGGCGGGCCTCACCACCGGGCGATGGGGACGCTGGGCGGCAACATCTGCCTGGATACGCGGTGTCGCTACTACAACCAGACCTACTTCTGGCGGAAGTCACTGGGCTTCTGTCTGAAGAAGGACGGGACCGTGTGCCACGTGGTGCGTGGTGGCCGGAACTGCGTGGCGGCCGCGTCCAACGACTCGGCCCCGGCGCTCATCGCCCTGGAAGCGACGATCGAGGTGCTCGGGCCCAAGGGGGAGCGGCGGGTCGCGGCGGCCGACTTCTACACTGCCGACGGCATCCGCAACACCGTGCTCGTCCCGGGCGAGGTGGTGGTCCGGGTGAGCGTGCCCCTCGTCCCGGGGCGTCTGAGCGCGTTCGAGAAGCTACGGCGGCGTGGAGCGATCGACTTCCCGCTGCTGTCGGTGGCGGCTCGCGTCGATCGCGGTGAGGTGGGCTGTGGCGCGCCCGGGTCGGTGGAGGCCGCCGATGTGGTGGTTTCCGCGCTGGGAGCGCGCCCGAGACGGGTCCGTGCGGCCGCCTCGATTCCGCCTGGATCACCGCGGGAACAGCTCGTCGAGGCACTTGCTGAGGCCGCCTTCAACGAATGCAGGCCGCTGAGCAACCTCGACGAGGAGGTGATCTGGCGCAGGCAGATGGTCCGGATCCTGGTTCGCAAAGCAATTGCACGCGCGGCTGGCCTCGCATGAGCCAACCCGCGTTAGAGTAGCCTGTCATGCTCGTACCTTCGCGCCTCGCGCTCGTATTCGGCGCGGCCCTGTTGGTTGCCTGCGGTGGGGGTGGGGGCAGCGCACCAGACGCCGGTGTTCAGGAAGAGGAACACCAGCCGCTGGTCCGCTTCGAGAGCTACGTTTACGTCGAACCCGGCGCCTCCGACTTCGTGATCGTGGAGCGGGTGCGGCAGCAGGTGCTCTCGGTCTTCCCTGCGCTCCGGCAAGCCCACGTGCTGGTGAGCAAGCGCGAGGTGCCCGGGGTGAAGACCGAGGTGTTCGAGCGCGAGGCGGTGGAGGTCGTGGACACGGCGCTGGACGCACACCGGACGGCGATGCGCGTGCGCTACCGCTACCTGACGCGCGCGGACGTCTCGCGGACGGTGGAAGGGCGAGAGCAGCTCGAGCTCGCCGTGCTTCACCGCACGCGCGGGCCCGACGCGCGCCGCATCGTGCGCGAGTGCACGGCACTCGATCCAGAGGACCGGCGCTCGCAAGGGACCATCGCGCTCGACTTCAACGCGACGCTCGCGGGCTGCAAGAAGGCGATCCAGGAAGAGCAAGGCGCGATCGACACGGCGCGGGCCAAGCTGACGCAAGAGGGGGTGGAGAAGATTCCCATCGAGGAGCTGAACCGCCTCTACTTGCCGGTGAAGGTGGTGCTGGAGTCGCCGCCGACCGGGGCGCCGCTCGGCACGTTCCCGCGTTACGAGGCATTCGGCGAAGCGCAGGCCGCCGAGATGGCGCAGGCGCAAGCGGCGCAGACGCAGGCGGCGCAGGCGCAAGCGGCGCAGGCGCAAGCGGCGCAGGCGCAGGCGGCGCAGGCGGCGCAGGCCGCGCAGCTCGCTCAGGCCGCGCAGCAGGCGCCGTCGGGGTACGAGGGCTCGCGCGCTGGTGGGATGGGAGGACCTTCGAAAGACGTCGATCCCTGGAGCGGCCCGATGGAGCACGAGCGCGCCGTCGCGCCGGTCGAGCCGCAAGGGCACGCGCTCGGGGCCTCGGCGATCGAGCGCCTTTCGCACCGGGACGAGAGCGACGACATGCCGCGAGAGCCTGCGCCGCCGCGCGAGCCCGGGATGTCGGTTCCCAGGGCGCCGGCGCCACCGGGGCCGCCACGCTCGGTGCGCCACGAAGAGACGATGGGCGAGCGCTTCGAGAGCATCTTCGATCAGCTCTTCCAGGCCCGCTTCCTCGCGGTGTGGGCGAGCCTGCTGCTCATGATCCCGGTGCTGATGGGAGAGCGGAAGAAGAAGCCCACGCCCGAGTGAGGGCCTCGACGTCGTGGTGCACCTCAGCGCTTGGACAGCGCTCAGCGCTTGGACAGCGCTTCGGCCAGGTCGCCGAGCAGACCGCGGGCGAGGGTGACGAGCTGGCCGGCGTCGAACGGCTTGACCAGGAACGCCGAGGCGCCGAGCTGGGACAGGCGCTTCCACTCCGCGGCGCCGCCGCTGCCGGTGGCCACGATGATCGGGAAGTCGCCGCCGCGCGGGAGCGCCCGCACAGCGGCCGTCAACTCGATGCCGTCCATCACCGGCATGTCGAGGTCGACGACGGCGAGCGCCGGGGGGTGCTTGCGGATCTCGTCCAGCGCGGCTTGCCCATCGGGCACGGTCACCACCTGGGCGCGGGGCAGCGCGGCCTCCAGCACCATCCCGACCAGCGCGCGGAACTCGTCGCTGTCGTCGGCGACCAGCACGCGCATCGGCATCCATGAGAGCGGCGCGTCCTCGCGGGCCTTGAGCAGGCCGAAGCGGAGATCCTCGGCCGTCGCGGTGCGCTCCTCCGGGTCCTTCGCGAGCGCGGCGAGCACCGGCGCGTCGAAGGAGGGCGGCAGCCGCGGGTTCAGCTCGCTGGGAGGCGGCGGCGCGCGGTAAGCGTGCTGCTTGAACAGCTCGATCATGTTGCGCCCCTCGAAGGGCAGGCGCCCGACGAGGAGCCAGTAGGCGATGAGGCCGAGCGCGTAGACGTCGACCCGCGGGAAGAGCGCGCGGTCGACGGAGCGGCGCAGCGCGACCTCGGGCGCGATGTACGCCGGGGTCCCGGAGAAGGTGGGCCGGTGCGCGTCGTCGGGGGAGAGCTTCTTCGCCAGACCGAGATCGGCCACGACCACGCGGCGCCCGGGGCCGACCAGGATGTTGCTCGGCTTGATGTCGCGGTGGACGATGCCCGCCTCGTGGATGGCGGTGACGCCGAGGCACATCTGGTCGAGCAGGTGGAGCGCCTCGTCGAGCGGGAGCGGCGCGCCGCCACGCGAGCGGACGTAGGCGTCGACCGTCGCGCCATCGACGTACTCCATGACGAAGTAGGGCGCGCTCCCTTGCATGGAGGGCGGGGGCCAGCTGTCGCGGGTGTTCAGGCCGCCGCGGTGCTCACCGAAGGCGTAGATCTCGACGACGTTCGGGTGATGCACCCGGGCCATCGCGCGCGCCTCGTCGAGCAGGCGGTGCTGCATCGACGGGTGATCCATCTGCTCGGACCGCAGCAGCTTGATCGCGACGGGCCGCTGGAGCTGCTCGTCCTGCGCGAGCAGGATGACGCCCATCGCACCCTCGCCGAGCCGGCCCACCACGCGGTAGATGCCGCCGATCAGGGTCCCGTCTGAGGGGGTGACCAGGGTGCCATCCACCTCCGGCGCGTCCGGAGGCAAGGCGCCGGTGCTTCCGAAGCTCGGCCCCTCGGGGGGACTCACCTCGATGCGCTGCCTGCGCTCCAGGACCACGGTGTCGATGCCAGCGCCGTTCGGGAGCGTGCGCTCCTCCTCGGGGGTGTGGAGGGGCGGGATTGAAGGGTCCCCCGAAGATTCCACCTGGGTCGCCTGTGTGGAGGCCAACTCCTCCGCAGCGCTGACCACGGGTGGAACCGTCATGCCCTCCATCCTCCGACCATACGGGCCGCCCTGAAGGTTTGCAAATGAGCCCATCTGCCTGCTCCCCCCTCGTGCCCAGGCTCCCATCCTCGGCGCGCGTGCGTTTCGCGCTCTCTGGACGGTGAGTGTTCCCCTCTGACCTGTTTGCCTCTGCGGGGGCGCCATGTGGATCGTGAGATGCACAGACCTCGCCAGGTGGCTCGGCCGCCAGAGAGCCCCCTTCCCTCCGGTCCATCAGCTTCGCACGCGAAAGGCTCTTCGGTAAGCTCCAATACGCACCGGTCCCGTGCGCGGGATGCCGTTTTGGTGGGCCGCCGGCGCGGGAGGACCGCTGTGCGCGCGCGATCCCGGGATCAGGCCGCGCCGAGGGCGAACTGCACGCTGCGCCGCACGATGTCGAGCAGCTCGGTGAGGTCGTCGTCGGGAATGGTGAGAGGCGGGGCGATGTAGACCACGTCGCCGAGGGGGCGCAGGTATGCGCCCAGGCGTCGCGCTTCGGCATAGGCGCGCCACCCGAGATCGCCGAGGTACCCCGCACCTGGACGTAGGTCCAGCGCGCCAATCATGCCCAGCGCGCGGGCGTTCGACACGCCCGGAATCTGGCCGAGATCCGAGAATGCCTGGGCGATGCGCGCCATCTTCGGCGCCGCCTGGGCGAGCAGCTGCTCCTCCTCGAACACGGCGAGGACCTCCCGGGCGATGGCGGCGCCGAGCGGGTTTCCGCAGAAGGAATGGCCGTAATAGAAGGTGTTTTCCGGCGGCAGGAAGGCGTCGAAGATCCGGTCCGTGGTCAGCGTGGCGGCCATGGGCAGGACGCCGCCGGTGAACCCCTTGCCCACGGTCATGATGTCGGGCGTGACGCCCGCGGAGGCGCAGGCCCACATGCCGCCAGCGCGGCCGTAGCCGGTGAAGACCTCGTCGATCACGAGCAGGACGTCGTGCGCGTCGCACAGCGCGCGGGCCCGCCGGAGCAGCTCGGGATCGTACATGCGCATGCCGATCGAGCCTTGCACGAGGGGTTCGAGGACCACGGCAGCGATCTCGCCGCGGCCCTGTTCGAGCACCTCGGCGAGGGCGCCGAAGGCCACCTCGTGACCTGCCGTGTGCGCCTCGCCGGCCGGGGGCGGCGGGACGAAGAGGCACTCCATCACCGCGCCGGCGAACGGCCGCCGGAAGACCTCGACCCCGCAGAGGCTGGTGACGCCCATGGTCTCGCCGTGGAAGGCGCCTTCGAGCGCGACGAAGCGCTTGCGCGCGGGCTGCCCGACGTTGCGGAAGTACTGGAGGCTGAGCTTGATCGCGACCTCGTTCGCGGTGGAGCCGTTGTCGCTGTAGAACACGCGCGAGAGGGGGCGAGGCGCCACGGCGACGAGGGCCTCGGCGAGTGCCGCTGCGGGCTCGTGGGTCACGCCGGCCAGGGAGGTGTGGCAGAGCTTCGAGGCTTGCCGTCGCAGCGCTTCGACGAGCCGTGGGTGGTTGTGGCCGAGGGTGGACACCCACCAGCTCGAGTTGCCGTCGAGGTAGCTCTTGCCGTCGACGTCGTAGAGGCGCGCGCCCTCGGCGCGATCGATCACGAGCGGATCGACCTCGTCGATGTACCGCCGCATGGCGGTGTACGGGTGCCAGACGTATTGCTTGTCGAGCCGGACGATGGCTTCACGATCGAGATGCATCGGCGCGGAGGATACCGCTCGGTGCGCTCATCGGGCAGGGCTGGGCGGGCTTGTCGGGAAGGATCGCCACCCGCTACGGTCGCTGTCTGGATGAGCACGTCGCCGAAGCGGTGGTCGTACGACTTAGAGCGGCTCTACGAGGACCAGGAGCCGGACTTCGTGATCGACGTGATCGCGCAGCTCATCTGCTGGCTGGATCCGGTGGGGGACCAGTGTGAGCACGCCTTCGAGGTGCGAGAAATCACGCGCCGCGGCCCCGTCGAGCACCGGCTCGACCTGTCCTGGAACGTGCGCCGGCTGGCCAGGCGCGACCCTCGGCTCGAAGCCGACCTCGCGCGCTTCCGCAGTGGGAAGACTTTGACCAAGGAGGACCAGGCGAAGTATGCCGCCTACGGGCTGGCGTTCGTGGCCACCTCCTGTCTGCTCCGTCGCCGCATCGAAGAAGTGGCTTACTTCCGCTCCCCCGATCTGCTCCTGGACGCCACACCGGATGCCCTGAAGGGCGTCGAGGTGGCTGGCCGTGGAAGCAGAGGGTACGCGGCGCTGGAGCAGACCCTCCGCGGCGCGAAGGGGAAGGTCGGCAAGCACGCGCAGCTCGTGCAGCGCGCCGATGTGAAAGAGGCCTACCTCTCCCTGTGGTGCTGTGAGCCGCGGGTCGCGGTGTGGCAGAAGGTGAAGCCGTGAGCCCGGCCGAGCGGGCAGCGCTCCGCCGAGCAGCGAGCGTCGCGAAGATGCGGGCCACGCGGCTGCGGACGCTCGGCGATCGCGCCGACCAGTGGGAGGCCGTCCTGCTCTTCCACCGCGCCGCGAAGCTCTCCCTGGAAGCACTCGCGGAGACCGCGCCGGAGGCGGAGAAGCTGGGGACGTGGATCGAGGCCTGTGGTCTGTTCCTGGAGGCGCGGGATCCGGTGCGGGCTGCCGAGGTCTGGTCGCGCCTTCCCCGGACGGTGTTCTCCACGGCGGCCGGCGCGGTGATGATCGACCGGCTGCGTGAGCCCTATCAGGAAGCCGTGACGGCGTTCTCCGTGGCGCTGCGACAGCTCGGGGCAGGTCGTCCCGCTGCACCCGAGCCCTCGACGCTCGATCCCGGCGCCCTGCGCGCGCTCCTGGAGGCGTACCCGGGTGTCGCCGAGGGGTGGTGGGCGCTCTCGAAGGCAACGCAGGACGACGCGGAGGCGCGCGACGCCCAGGCGCGGATGGTGCAGCTCGACCCGGCATGCGAGGGGGAGGGCGTGGGGGCCGCCGCATGGACCCGGATGACGCCGGCGCTCATGAGCACGCTGCGCATCAAGATGGCCTCCGAGCGGGCGGGAGATGCGCTCGAACTCGACGCCGTGGGCCAGATCGCGGCGTCGTTTGGCCGTCTGTTCCGAGATTTCGTCACCCAGTGCCTCGGTCTCGACGTCACCCTGCTGCCTTGCCGTGCGCTGACCGGCTCGTTCCTCCTCGAAGTCGCCGCCCCGGGGCTACCTCCCCATGCGATCGAGACGCTGAACGTCCTCTTGAAGGACACCCCGGAGCGCATCGGCGCGCGTGAGCTTCTGGAGCTTCTGGCACGCCTTCAGCGGAGCGGGATCCGGCTGAGTGTGTCGCAGGGCGAGCTGGAAGAGGAACTCTCCTCCCCGCAGCTCGTCATCGACGCCGGGTGGCGCAAGCGGCTGCTTCAGGTGACCGAAGCGGAGGCGCTCCGTCACCTGGACACGCGTGACATCCCCCAGGCCGACGATCTCGAACGCATCTTCGGCCTGGTCCAGATGGTGGCGGGGCAACACGAAGTGAACGCCGTGTCGCTCGGGGTGACCCGGCGGCAGGTCGCCTATTACCGACGCGCAGCCGAGATTCTCGGATTGCTCGGCGATTCAGGGGAACTGACCGCAGCAGGGCGGCTCATCGCTCGCCTGGGCGACGAGGACCGGCTGCGCGCGACCGTCGTCCATTTCGAGTCCAGCATCTGTGGTGACGCCTGGATTCAATGGAGCCGCGGCAGGACGCTGCGGGAAGTCGACCCGAACTCCGCGCCGGCCTTCCTGGAGGCCAGTGTCCCCGGGCTCAGCGAGAGCACGGCAGGCCGACGCGCACAGACGCTGATGGCCTGGCACCGAGCGCTCAGCGCGTATCACTACGCCGCCGAGGCGGCTGACGAGACGACGTCGCGCGCGCCTTGAGCGGCTGGCCGTCGCTGGATGTCGGCTCGACGGCGGGCGCCACGGTGCGGCGAGGTCTCGCTGCGCGTGGCGAGCGCGTCGAGGCCACGCCCTCGAAGGAGGCCTCCTCGCCACCGACCTCGGCGAGCCTCTTCCTGGTGATCTCCACCGCGTTCGGAGAGAGATCCGCACCCCAGAACTCCCGGCCCATCTGCAACGCGGCCACGCCGACGGAGCCGGAGCCCATGAAGGGATCGGCCACCCGCTCGAAAGGCGCGCTGCTCTGCTCCACGAGGATGCGGCTCAGGTCCGAGGGCTTCTCCGTGGGATAGCCCCCGACGATGCGCGGGGCTTCGAGGATGTCGGGGATGGCCAGGTTCGACAGCTTGCGCTTGCCCTTCTCGAAGAAGAGGATGAACTCGTAGCGGCTCCGGTAGTGGTAGCCCATCCCGATGCGCTTCTTGTCCCAGACGAGCGGCTTCCACAGCTTGAACCCGATCCGCTCTGCCACCGGCTTGACGACGAACATCGTCTCGCTGTCGCAGAACAGATAGACGTGGCCGTCTCGCTTCAGGACCCGCCAGATCTCGCTGAACAGCTCGTCGAAGCGGGCGTTCGGGAAGATGGTGAACCAGTCGTTGCTCGACGCTTTGCTGTGCTTGAGCCGCGTCGTGGTGCCGATCGCGCGGTGCTTCTCGAGCGACTCGTACGGAGGATCGGTGATGACGAGGTCGACGCTCTCGGCCGGGAGGCTGCGCATCCACGCGACGGCGTCACCCTGATGGAGACGGAAGATCGGTGGGGCTTGCGTTGCGGCCCGAGCCCTCGCCGTCTCGCCTTCCGGCAACGGATCACCAGGCGCGATCGGTGGGGCCGCAGGGGCGAGGTCGGCGCGACGACGACGGGACGAAGGGGCGTTCTGATCCTTGGTCCGACCCATCGACGCGCGACCCTAGCGTGTCCTCTCGGTGGGGGCGAGCCTCCGACATGCGTGCGGTGGGCGGTCTGCCGGAGGGGTGGGATCCCGAGCTATGCTCGGCGCCTCCGACGCACGGACCCATGAACCAAGAGAGTCTTCCATCGCCAGGCGCAGTCCGTGCGGAGCGGGCGCTGGCGCCTGACGAGACCCCGTCCGCTGCGGAGCCCACGGCGCCTGCAGACCGGCTCGATGTGCTCGACGCGCTGCGAGGGGTCGCGCTCTTCGGCATCCTCGCCGTGAACCTGACCTACTGGTTCCGGGACCACCCCTCGCGATCGGTGCTCGACCCGGATCTCTTTCGTGGCGTCGCCGATCGCGCCGCGGAGTTCGCCGTCATCACGTTCTTCAACGGCAAGTTTCTCACGCTGTTCGCCATGCTGTTCGGCGCAGGCCTCGCCTTGCAGCGGGAGCACGCGCTGGCGCGGGGAGGAGGGTTCCATGGTCGCGCCTTGCGTCGCCTCGCCGTGCTGCTGCTCTTCGGCGTCGCGCACGTGGGCTTGCTCTGGATGGGCGACGTGCTCCACGTCTACGCACTGCTCGGACCGCTGCTGCTCCTCTTCCTGGGGTGCACGACACGCACCCTGACCTTCTGGGCGGCCTTGGTGTTTGCGCTCCCGCCGATCCTCGTGACCTGTCGCCTCGTGGTCGGTGGGCTCGCGCGGGCGGTGCCTCCTGTGGAAGAGCTGGAGAGCGCGCGCCAGCACGTCGAGGTCGCGCTGCAAGTCTATGGTCACGGAGGCTGGTTGGAAGTCGCTCGCTACCGGATCCACGACTACGTCCAGTACCTGCCCACGCTCCTGCCGGCTGCCTACGCCGCGTTCGGTTCGTTCCTGGTGGGTGTCCTCGTGTGGCGCTCCGGGGTCGTGCAGGAGCCAGCGCGCCATCGGGCGTCGCTTCGGCGGATGCTGATCGGTGGGCTCGTCCTGGGGGTCGGCGTCACGCTGCTCGAAGGGACGATGAGCCAGCGGGTCCCGAGCGGGTGGCGGGGACTCGTCGACCTGGTGAGCGCGTTTCAACCGGCGGTGTATGTGGCGCAGGCGCTCGCTTATGGCGCCGGGGTGCTGCTCTTGCTCCAGAGGCCAGGCTGGGGCGCGCGGTTCTCGTGGGTCACGGCAGCCGGACGGATGGCGCTCTCCTGTTACCTGCTGCAATCCCTGCTCTGCGGGATCATTTTCTATGGGTATGGCTTCGGACTGTACGGGCACCTGGGGCCCGCGGCCGGGCTCCTGGTCGTCTTCGGCATCTATGCGGTGGAACTCGCGCTCAGCCGGTGGTGGCTCTCGCGGTATCGCTTCGGACCCCTGGAGTGGCTCTGGCGCACGCTGACGTACGGGAAGCGACAGCCCATGCGCTCGTGAGCACCTGAGCGGAGGCTTGCCAGCTCAGCCTTCGTTCAGCTACCGCGCCGCGCCGCAGCGGCGACGGCGTCCTCGACCGGCGCCGTCTGCGGACGCTTCGACGTCTTGCCCTTCCCCGCGGTGGGCTTCTCGGGCTCGGGCGGCAAGGTCGCGTCGGCGCAGCAGCGGAAGCCGGTGGAGTAGTCGTGGTAGGCGGGCTCGTGGGCGATGGTCGTGTAGTAGCAGCCAGGCCCCAGCTCGTTGGTCGTGCTGAAGAAGCCGCCCATGAAGACGCCGTTGCCCTCGTGCCAGGGCTGCGAGCGGCGCTCGATCTCCTCGGCGAGCCGGTCGACGAAGTGTTGATCCACGCTGTCGCTCACCCACTCGTGCAGGTTGCCCACCATGTCGTGGACGCCGAGCTCGCTGGCGCAGCCCTCGTACTCGGCGGTCTTCGCGAGGTAGCCGGGCTCCAGTGCGAGCTTCGGGCTGTTGAAATCGTCATAGGTCCAGCCGCGCCCCTTCGCCCCGAAGAGCGCCGAGAGGAGGTGCGGCTTCCCGGTCGAGCATTTGCCGCGCTCGCCGCGCTGAGCGTAGGGATAGCGGTACGTGCCGCGGCCTCGGCAGGCCTGCATCCACTCCTGGCGGGAGCAGAGCCGCTTGCCGGAAGCGACGCAGGCCGCCTTGGACTCGACGCGGCTGATGAACGCTTGCGGGTAGACGTCGGGCGCACTGCGGGCCGCGTAGCGCACACCCGCCTCGGGGCGCTGCGAGTACGGGTGCACCAGCTCCTGGCCAGTCGCCGGATCACCTCCCTCGACCACGAGGTGCCCTTCCCAGCGGTCCACGCAGTACTTGCCGATGAGCGCCATTTCGGGAGGACAAGGGGCGGGCGGCGAAGGCTCCTCGGCGGGCTGCGCTTGCGTGTCGGCGGCCGGGTCGGCGCCGTCGGGGCGTCCTTCCAGGGCGCCGAGGGGTCCGTCGCCCGGTGCTGGGGCGGGCGTCGAGGGAAGGGTCAGCACGCTGGCCTGGATCACCTCGCCCCCCTCGGAGGGCGCTGCGACAGGAGGGGCCTCGGCCGCAGCTTCCGCCGGCGCCCGGGTCCGTTCGCTGGACGAGCACCCAGCGAGAAGTCCCAGAATGCAGGGGAAAATGCGCGAAAAGGGGAAAGCGCCCGTCACGCGCCGGAGTGTACCCGGAGATCGTTCGGCTGGGCGATTCTGCGGCGATCTTCGGTGGCGGCTGGGACAGCTCCCTTGCCTTTTGCCTGACGGCGCGCGTGGGTGAAGGGCGTGGCGCAGGTCACGCCGCGCCGCGGCAGGTCACTCGGGATCCCCGGCGAAGATGCACGTCCCTGGGCAGTCGGCGCCGCCGTTCTCCGGGTCGCAGTCGTCGCGGGGATCATCGAGGCAGACGTGGTCCCTGGAACAAGGAATGCCGGCGAAGCCGCCACACATCGCGCCGACGCAGATGCCGCCACAATCGGAGCCGCCGTTCTGGGGGTCGCAGTCGTCGCTGGGATCGTCGACGCACTCGTTCGTTCCGCCGCACGGCTGCCCCGTGAACCCGCCGCAGGTGGTGATCGGCTCTCCTCGCGTCGCCGCGTGGGCTGCTTGCTCGTCGGCTGCTTGCTCGTCGGCTGCTTGCTCGTCGGCTGCTTGCTCGTCGGCTGCTTGCTCGTCGGCTGCTTGTTCGTCTGCCGCCTCCACGGCCTTCAGCGCGCCCTCCGTGCCGGTGTCCTGCAAGTTCGCGCTGCATCCGAGGCTGAAGAGAGAGCCACCGAGGAGCAGCGCGACCAAAGTGAATGACTTCATTTTCATGGAAACCCTCCGCGTGCATGCGGCTGCGCGGGTCGCGCAGGGGATTGCGATGCACGGAGGCTCATCGAGCAAGGAGCACGCCGCGGCAGAGCCGGCTCGGAGCGATGAGCGCGCCTGCAAGCGTGGCGCAATCGGCGCCAGAGCTGCTCGATTCGCGCCACCTGCGACCAAGGCGCGCGTGGACGTCGCGCGGGCCATCGACCGCAATCGAACCATGGGGTCGGAATCGTCGCGTTCGGACAACGCCGTCCGGGTGAACCCGGGGGATGGACCAGGCAGGACCCCGCTCCACGTCGGCGCGACGATTCCCAACACTTGCGGGCGTGAGTCTGGCCTGGGAATGGGAAAGGTCCGGCATGCAGGGCGCTGCGGTTTCTCGGCGGCTGCCGGTGGGGGCCGAGCCGACGGCGGGAGGCGTGTCCTTCCGCGTGTGGGCGCCGCGCCGCGAGGTGGTGCGCGTGGTGGTGAGCGCTCCTGGTGAGGCGCCGCTCACGGTGCAGCTCGACGTGGAAGGGAATGGGTATTTCTCGAAGCTGGTGCAAGGGCTCGGGGTGGGGACGCGGTACGCCTTTCGCCTCGACGACGATGCGCAGCTCTACCCCGACCCGGCTTCGCGCTGGCAGCCCGAGGGGCCGCACCTGCCGTCGGAGGTCGTCGACCCGAGCGCGTTCACGTGGCGCGTCGACGCCTTCCCGGGCCTCTCGCTGAAGGGGCAGGTGCTCTACGAGATGCACATCGGCACCTTCACGCCGGAAGGCACCTGGGAGGCCGCGATGCAGGAGCTTCCTGCGCTCGCGGCGCTGGGCATCACCGCGCTGGAGATCATGCCCATCGCCGAGTTCCCGGGACGCTTCGGCTGGGGATACGACGGCGTGTCCCTGTTCGCGCCGTACCACCATTACGGGACCCCGGATGACGTCCGCCGCTTCGTCGACCAGGCGCACGCGCTCGGTCTCGGGGTGATCCTCGACGTGGTGTTCAATCACCTGGGGCCGGACGGGAACTACCTGGGGCAGTTCTCGGCGGACTACTTCTCGAACCGCTACAAGACGGACTGGGGAGCCGCGATCAACTTCGACGGGGAGCGCTCGGCGGCGGTGCGCGAGTTCTTCCTCGCGAACGCGGGGTACTGGATCGACGAATACCGGTTCGATGGCCTGCGCATCGACGCGACGCAGTGCATCTTCGACAGCTCGCCCGAGCACATCCTGGCCGACGTCGCGCAGCGTGTGCGGGCGGCTGGCGGCCGGCGCGCGACCTTGCTCATCGCGGAGAACGAGCCGCAAGACAGCCGCATCGTGCGTGCCGTCGAGGCGGGAGGGTTCGGGCTGGACGCCCTGTGGAACGACGACTTCCACCACAGCGCCATGGCCGCGCTGACCGGCCACAACGGCGCCTACTACTCGGAGACCCGTGGCGCGCCGCAGGAACTCGTCTCGGTGGCGAAATGGGGCTACCTGTACCAGGGACAGCGCTATGCGTGGCAGAAGCAGCGCCGGGGGACGGCCTCCCTCGATCTCGCGCCCGCGCAGTTCGTCGCGTTCCTCCAGAACCACGATCAGGTGGCCAACTCCGCGCGCGGTCGGCGCGTCCACGCGCTCTCGTCACCCGGGCGGGTCCGCGCGCTCACCGCCTTCACCCTGCTGATCCCGGCGACGCCGATGCTGTTCCAGGGGCAGGAGTGCAACTCGTCGAAGCCGTTCCTCTACTTCGCGGATCATCACCCCGAGCTGGCAACGCTGGTGTCCCGGGGGCGGGCCGACTTTCTCGTGCAGTTCCCCACCCTCCAGGATCCCGAGGCACAACGGCGGCTGGACGAGCCGGCCGACCCGGCGACCTTCCACCAGTGCAAGCTCGATCCCCTGGAGCGGGAGCGCAACGCGGAGGCGGTGAGCTTGCACCGCGATCTGCTCACCTTGCGCCGCGAAGACCCGACGTTCTCGGCGCAGCGACCGCGAGGGGTCGACGGGGCGGTGCTGGGGCCGGAGGCGTTCGTGCTCCGGTTCTTCGGCGAGCGAGGGGAGGACCGCTTGCTGCTGGTGAACCTCGGCCTGGATCTGCGGCTCGTGCCGGCGCCGGAGCCGCTCCTCGCGCCTCCTTCCGGTCGCCGCTGGGGGCTGCTCTGGTCGAGCGAGGCGCCACGTTACGGGGGGGAGGGGACGCCGCCTGTCGAGACCGAGGCCGAGGGGTGGTTCTTGCCAGGACACGCGGCGGTGGTGCTGCGGCCCGTTCAGGTTCCTCAGGTCGTGGCGGGTGTGGCGTGCGTGGCGGGTGTGGTGGCGAAGGCCGAGCACCCGGAGACCGAGGTGGAGGCCAGCGCCCATGCCGAGGCAACGAACGAGGAGAAGGAGAACGCGCGATGACGTCCGAGCTACCGTGCCGCCGTGTCGACCTGCTCGGCGATGCGCCCGGAGCAGGCGCCGATCCCGAACATGGAGAAGACCCGGCGAGCGCCGAGTGGTTGGTGACCAACGGTCTGGGCGGGTATGCCTCGGGGACCCTGGCCGGGCTGATCACCCGCCGCTTTCATGGCCTGCTCATCGCCGCGCTGCCCGCGCCGCATGGCCGCACGATGATGCTCAATCACCTGCGCGAGGTGGCGCACGCCCCTGGTGAACGCGGTCATTGCGGGGAACTGGTGTCCCTCGGTGCGCAGAGCGAGCCCGGGGCGGCGCACCCGGACTGCGGGCTCGCCAAGCTCATCGAGTTCAAGCTCGACGCGGGGATGCCGGTGTGGCGCTACGAGCTGCCCCAGGGCGCCATCCTGGAGAAGCGGCTCCTGATGGTCCACGGCCAGAACACCACGCACATCACCTACAGCCTCGAAGGGAACGCTTCCATCTGCCTGGAGCTACAGCCCTGGGTGAACTTCCGGCCGCACGAAGGCTCCCTCGAGCGCCCCCTCGACGCGAACTACTCGCTCACCATCATAGCTGCCCGGTACGAGCTCACCGGCGACGACGACCTGCCCTCGCTCCGGCTGGAGTTCTACGGGCAGCCTGCGGGGATCCGCATCGACGGCAAGCCCATCCGCGACGTCCACTACCGGATCGAGCGCAGCCGAGGCTACGACGCCAGCGGCGATCTCTACACGCCGGGGCTCTTTCGTCTGGAACTGGACCCCGGCTCCGAGGTCACCCTCGTGGCTTCCACGGAGAGCTGGGAGGTCATCCATGCGCTGCCTCCTGCCGAAGCCCGCCGCGCCGAGCAGGAGCGCCGCAAGCGGCTGCTGCTCGCCACGGAGCCGGCGCTTCGCGAAGGCCTCGCCGCCGAGCTGGTCCTCGCCGCGGACCAGTTCCTGATCACGCCTGCCGGACGCGTCGCCGACGCGGCCCGGTGTCGCGCCTCGGGCGACGAGATCCGCACGGTCATCGCTGGCTACCCGTGGTTCACCGACTGGGGACGCGACACGATGATCAGCCTCGAAGGCCTGACCTTGACCACGGGTCGCCACAAGGAGGCGGGGTACATCCTCCGCACGTTCGGCAAGTACGTGCGCGATGGGCTGATCCCCAACATGTTCCCCGACAACCAGAACGCCGGCCTCTATCACACCGCCGACGCCACCCTCTGGTTCTTCCACGCCATCGACCGCTACCTCGCGACGACGGGCGACGACGAAACGCTGCAGATCCTCCTGCCGACCCTCCGCGACATCATCGCCCGCCACCTCGCCGGGACCCGCTTCGGCATCGGGGTCGACCCGGCGGATGGCCTGCTGCGCCAGGGCCAGGAGGGTTACCAGCTCACCTGGATGGACGCGAAGGTGGGCGACCTCGTCGTGACCCCGCGCCGTGGCAAGGCCGTCGAGCTGAACGCCCTCTGGTACAACGCCCTCTGCCTGATGGGGCGCTGGGCCGAGTGCGGGGGCGAGGACGACGAGACCTGCGATTACCTCGCCCACGCCGAGCGCGCTCGCGCGGCCTTCAACGCGCGGTTCTGGTACGCGAAAGGTCAGCACCTCTACGACGTGATCGACGGCGAGCAGGGCGACGACGCCGCCTTCCGACCCAACCAGCTCTTCGCGATCTCGCTCCCCCATCCCATCCTCGATCGCGCGCGCTGGGAGCCGGTCGTGCGGCAGGTGAAGGAGAAGCTGCTCACGCCGTACGGACTCCGATCCCTGTCGCCAGACCACCCCGATTACCGGCCGAGCTACTTCGGAAACCTGCGGATGCGCGACATGGCCTACCACCAGGGCACCGTCTGGGGCTGGCTGATCGGTCCCTTCGTCGACGCCTGGCTCAAGGTGCACCCCCACGCTCGCGACGAGGCCCGCGGCTTCGTGCTCGCGCTCGAACCGCACCTCAGCGAGGCCGGCGTGGGCACCATCAGCGAGATCTTCGACGCCGAGCCCCCGTTCGTGCCGCGAGGCTGCGTCGCACAGGCCTGGAGCGTGGCGGAGGCCCTCCGGTGCCTTGCCATGACCTCGAACAGCGGCGATGGTAGCGAGCGTCAGGACGAACGGACCGGGCGCCTCGCCTCCAGTTCCCTGATCCCTCCCTCGTGAACGACGTCTCTCTTCGCTCCGCCCTCGACCAGCTCTCCAGCCTGTCGCTCTCCTGGGAAGGCCTGACGCGCACGCCCCTCCAGGCGTCCGTCACGGCCCTCCTGGCCGCGGCGACGCTGTGCTGGATCCTCCAGACGCTCACCCGCAATTACTCGTGGGTCGACCGGCTCTGGTCGATCATGCCCCCCGTCTACGCCTGGATCTTCGCGCTCTGGGTGGAGCCCGGGCAGGCCCCCGTCCCTCGCCTGGTCCTCGTCGCGGGGCTCGTCACGGCCTGGGGCGCGCGCCTGACCTTCAACTTCGCCCGCAAAGGGGGCTACCGACCGACCGAAGAGGATTACCGCTGGCCCATCGTCCGCGCCTGGCTCGCCGAGCACGACCCGACCCACCCCCTCGGGCGCGAGCTGTTCAGCCTCCTCTTCATCACCGCCTACCAGCACCTGCTCATCGGGCTGTTCACCATCCCCCCGATGTTCCTCGTGCATACGCTCGCGCAGCAGCACGCCGTGCCCCTCGGCGCGAGCGACATCCTCGCGGCCGTGGCGTTCCTCGCGTTTCTCCTCGGCGAGACCATCGCCGACCAGCAGCAGTGGCGCTTCCACCAGCAGAAGGCGCGCCTGTCCCCCGACGAGCGCGCCCGCGCTGGCGGCGACCTCGCGCGGGGCTTTCTCACGGCGGGCGTCTTCCGTTACGCGCGGCACCTGAACTTCTTCTGCGAGATGGGGCTCTGGTGGGTCGTCGGCCTCTTCCCGGTCATCGCCGGGGCGCCGTGGCTGCACTGGGCCTGGATCGGCCCCTTCCTGCTCACCCTGCTGTTCCAGGGCTCGACGTGGCTCACCGAGCTGCTCTCCGCCCGCAAGTACCCCGCCTACCGCGACTACCAGCGCACGACGTCACGGCTGCTTCCCCTCTGGCCGGGCAAGCCCCTCGACTGACCGCTCCCCTTTCCGCCGACCGCTCCCCCCTCCCTCCTCGCGTCGTCACTCCTCCGTGAAGGAGATCGGCGGCTCGGGCTTCTCCATGGGCGTGAGCCGCCCTTCCTTCACCCCGCAGGTCACGCGCGTTACCGGCAGCTTCGTGATCGTGCCCAGCGTGAGCCCCTTGCCGTGCACCAGCTTGCTGGTGGCGATCAAACGCTCCTGCTTCCGGCCATCGTCGCTGTCGCTGTAGACCACCGTGACCGCGCTCTGGCCCGAGGGGAGCACGACCTTGAAGCGCAGGGTGCTCTCCCCGGCTTGCGGGGCTGCTCGCTCGACCCGGAGCGCCGTCGGGTGCGGCTTCCCGGCGCCCGCGAAGACCTTGCCATCGGTGACGCGGATGCCCCACTGAAGCAGCTCCTCCGGCGGCGTGACACAGTGGCTGGAGGCGCTCGGGATCGCCGCGCTCAGCCAGATCTCCAGGTGATCGTCCGTGACCCAGTTCTTGCCGGGACCGACCAGGTGATCGTCTTCCACCTCGATGAGCAGCGTGTCCGGCGCCGTCGCGACCACCCGCAGCGAGGCATCGGACGCCTGGCCCGGCATCCCGTGGGTGACGAACCCCCCCTTGCCGGTCGCGTCGACGGCGAGCGCGCAGCGGCCGAGGCCCGCGCTCTTCCAGCCCGACGCGGTGTAGGCCGGATCCACCTCGACCAGCGGCAGCGTCGCGAAAGCGTACTCGCGCCCGCCCCGATCTCCCGGCCCGACGTCCCCCGCGTCCCCGTCGCGATCGAAGGACCCGTCCGCCTTGCAGAGGGGGCTGTACCAGGTCGTGCCCCCGGCGAAGTCGTCCCAGCTCCAGCGCGACTCGGAGACATTGGAGGCGATGTTCCACCACATGCTCGACGCCGTCCGTCGCTCGCTGAGGGGGGACAGCCTGCGCTCGGAGACCTCGATCCACCGCCACGCCGAGCCCCCCATCACGGTGTGCGTGAAGCGGTTGTCTCCGATGGTGACCGTGTCTTCCCCGACGCCGGAGGCCCCGTGGCCGTCGTTGCAGATGCGCAGCAGCGGGCTCTTCGCTGCGATGGCACCATCGCGCCAGGTGACGAGCCAGTAGTCGAAGCGGTGACAACCCCCCAGGCCAGGGGACGTCACATCCTCGCGCTCCGTCTGTTCGAGCCGAAGGTCGGCAGGCAAGGCCGTCGCATCTCGGGAAGCGCCCTTCTGCGCGGAGCCTTCCTCGCCTTCGTTCTCGCTGGCATCCTCGTCGCTCCAGCGTTGCTCGCCCGTCCAGAGGCTGACCACCGAGAGAGGCATTCCCTGCTCGTTCAGTCCAGCCGGGCGATTGCGGAGGACATGACATGGCGTGCGCTGACCGCAGAGGGCCGCGTGGAGAAGCTTCTCCGTGTCGGCGCCCGCGAGCTTCCTCTCCGCGTCCGAGGGGGGGGCTGTGGCGCGGGAGGCGTCCGGGAGCTGGACGGTGGTGAGAGACGGAGGCGCTGCAGGGCCACAGGAGAGCAGCAGCGCGCCGAGAGCGATGGAGGGGAGGAGGCGCACGCGCGGAGGGTGCAGAAAGGGAGCGCCCGCGGCAAGGCTGGCGCGAGAGGCAGGCGCGAGAGGCAGGCGCGAGAGGCTGGCGCGAGAGGCTGGCGTGAGAGGCTCAGCGACCAGGGGGGGTGGCGAATTGACCGGGGAAGGGGTTCGCGTCTTGCCGGCGTTGCAGCTCGCCAGCGTTCCAGGGGGTCGTCCCGCGCTCGTGGAACAAGGCCACCCCGATGACACCGACGTTGCGGGTGTCACCGTGCTTCTGGTTCGCGTACGAGCCGCGCACCGAGCCGAAGCGGAAGGCGGCCACCGTGTCCATGCTCTGCCGGAATCCGTCGATCTCCACCTCGCTGTGCGGATCGAGGAGATAGCCCCGCTTGGAGAAGGCGGCGGGCTGACCGTCGAGCACGTCGAGGCCGTCGACGCTGACCACGCACTCGATCCGGTTCGGGGTCAGGTTGCGCAGGACGATCGAGTAGCGCTGCCCCTGCTGACCCATCGCGAACGTCTTCTCGCCGGCCACGAAGCCGCTCAGGAACTGGCCGCCCTCGCCACGGAGCCCGATGGCCACCGCGCCACCTCCCAGGGTGAACGCCTGGGGCGCGAGGCGCCGGAAACCGGCGGCGCTCGCCATGGCCTGGGCCCCCTCCTCGTCATTGTAGAAGAGGCTGGTCATCGCGAACGGGTTCGTGGGCTCCGCGCGGGTGAAGGACACGGTGGTGATGCGCGAGTGCCGGGTCTCGCCCCACTGGGTCGCCAGGCCGGGCCGGTCCACGGACTCGGGCCGAGGCCTCTGCCGTGCCACGCCGCCTTCGACGCTGCCCAGGGACCGCCCCGGGACGTCCTCGGACGAAGGCTCGAGCGGGGGCACGCCTGCGGGGACGGGCGCAGGGGCGCCGTTCATCGGGACCTCGGCGGCGACGGGCGCGCTGCCCATGTCCGCGCTTCCCGAGAAGGCAGCGCCGGACTTCTGAGCGCTGCCCCCGCAGCCAGCCGCGCCCCCGAGCAATGCCATCGCCAGCGCCCAACTCCCGATCCAACGCGTCGCCTTCATGATTCCTCCGGATCGCCTCGCGGTATCGGGCTGAAGAACGGCCCCCGACCGGCGACCTTACACCCGTCCGTTTCCCTCTGACGATCGACCTCCCGCGGCGCGGAGAGGGTGAGCGCGAGGGCCATCGAGGCGAGGAAGATCGCACACACGCCCAGGGTCAGGGCAGGGGACGGCGAGGCGAGCCATGGTGATTTTTGCGCGATGGGGCGAGCCGCCCGGTGACGCCGTGGGAGAGCGCGCGCCGGGGACGACCGGCCACGGCGCCGTCGCTCGGGGGTCATGAGCCTTCGCCCTGACATGGCGCTCGGGGCGAGGCGGCGCGCGACACGGGACGCCGGGTCCGGGGCGTGGGTCCGGCTGAGCGCCCGCCCGGAGGGGTGAGCTGGAAGGTCGGGGAGCGTCGCGTCGGTGTCCTCTGTCTGGGCCGTTGCCTGGGCCGTCTCGTACACCTCGGCGGCATCCACGTCGTCCGCGCTTCCTTCGGATGCACCCAGGCCACCCGTGTGCAGCGCGGCGGCACCCAGGACCCCCGCGCCCACCTCGCCCAGCCGCCGGCGTGAGCCTGGGCTGAACTCGAGGGCCGCCTGGGCCACCGCGACGGCGGCGGCCATCTCTTCCACCGTCTGGAAACGCCGCCCAGGCTCTTTCTCCAGGGCGCGCAGGATGATCGCCTCCACCGTGTCCGGCAGTCCCGCCCTCGTGAAGCAGGAAGGGGACGGCACGGGTCGGTCGCAGTGCGCGAAGCGAAGCGCCTGCGAGTTTCCTCGAAGATCGTCGAACGGACCCCTGCCGGTCACGAGTTCGTAGAGAGCGAGCCCCGCGGCGTAGAGATCGGCGCGGGCATCGACGGCGCCAGGCGAGCATTGCTCGGGCGCCATCGTGCGCGGCGTGCCCACGATGGCGCCTGCGAGCGTGTGCGAGGGCCCGCCGCCCGCTGCCCGCCGCGCGACGCCGAAATCGATCAGCGTGAGCCTGCCCCGCGCATCGACGATCAGGTTCTCGAGCTTCACGTCGCGGTGCACGAACCCCTGCCCGTGCACCGCGCCGAGCGCGCCGAGCGCCTGCTCCAGCAACCCGAGCGCCTCTGCGGGCGCCAGCGCACCCCGGCTCCCGAGAAGCGCCCGCAAGTTCTGGCCCGCGATCAGCTCCATCACGAAGTAGGGCCGACCGTCGCTCGTCGTCCCCACATCGAAGGCCTGCACCACGCCAGGGTGCCGGATGCGCCCGAGGAGGCGCGCTTCGTCGGCGATGCGCGCGGCGAGGTCCTCGCGATCCCTGAGTTCCTGGTGCAGCACCTTGACCGCGAAGCGGCGGCCCAGGCGCACGTGCTCCACCTCGTAGACCTCGCCCATTCCCCCCTGGCCGAGGGGCTTCACCACCACCAGTCGGGTTCCCGGGAGGCGCTGGCCCGGCCGGAGAGTTCCCGTGGGAGACATCCGGCATGCGGCGGCGCTCACGGCGCCCCTCCCAGGGTCACGAGGGACGTCGGTCGTCGGGTGATGGCCAGCCCCTCACGTGCCACATCGAGCGCAGCGATCATGGCGTCCGCGCTCTCCCATCGCCGCGCGGGCGCCTTGGCGAGCGCCCGGGCGACGACCTGATCGAGCGCCGCTGGCACCCCGGCGACCGCGCGGAGCGACGCCGGCGCCTGCCGGAGGTGGGCCCGCATCAGCGCGATGGTGTCGGGCTCCGTGAAGGGCCCGCGTCCCGCGATGGCCTCGAAGAGCAGCGTCCCCACCGCGTAGATGTCCGTCCTCGCGTCCACGGCGCCGCCGAGGATCTGCTCGGGGGCCAGGTAGCGCGGCGTGCCGAGGACGTGCGCGCCGGTCGTCGCCGCCACCGCCCCCCAGCGCAGCTTGGCGATGCCAAAGTCGAGCAGGATGGCGCTCCCCACGTCTGCGCTGCCGACCGAAGCCCAGCGCTCGCGGCGAGGTCGACCCGGCGTGACGCGGCGACCACCGTTTCTGGCGAGGAACACGTTCGCTGGTTTGACGTCGCGGTGGACGATGCCCAGCCGATGCACGGCGCCCAGCGCCGACAGGAGCTCGCGGACGACGCGCACGGCGGTGCTCGGCGGGAGGGGGCCGCGGCCGTCGAGGCGCGCGCGCAGCGTCTCTCCCGCGAGCAGCGGCATGGCCAGGAAGGGGCGCCCATCCGCCGTCACGCCTGCATCGTCGATCGGGACCACGTGAGGATGCGCCAGCGCGGCCAGCGCGTGGGTCTCCTGGAGATGACGGGCGGTCGCCTGGGGCGAGTCGGCGTGGAGGCGCCGGAGAATCTTCAGCGCGCACATCTCACCGTCGGGACCGATGGCCTCGTGGACCTCTGACGTGGTGCCTTCGCCGATCTTCCGCACCAGCACGTAGCGCGTGCCCTGGAGGGGTCGCCCTTCCTTCTTCTGCGCCATGATTCCATTCCTTCCTGACGAAGCGCCGGCCGTTCGGCGCGCTTCTGTCCATGGAATCGGCGAGGGTCTGTCGTCAGTTGCGGTGGTGTTCGCTCTTTGTTCGCTGCGCTGGCGCCGGTGGCATTCCCGCCTGTGCAGGCTGTCAGCGGCGGGGGCGCGTGCCCCTGCCGCGGGAATCAGTGCACCAGGAACCAGCGGACGCCGGGTTTGATTTCCATGTGGAAATGGTCCTCATGCGCGACGTCGTAATTGGGCGTGAGCGTGTAGGTGAAGATGCCGAGGTCCATGGCCTCGCATGCGATCGCGCGCAGCTCCTGCGCCTCGGAGCGCTCGGGGACGCGCGCCGTTGCGCCGCAGGTGCGCTCGCCACGCCGGCCGTGGAAGTGATTCGCCACGCGCAGCCAGGTGCCGTCGCGCTTCCTCAACGCGCCGACGTCGATGGCCAGCCCGGCGGGATGCCGCGTCCCAGGCGGTGCCCACTTCGGTCGAGGCCGCGCCGCGGGGGCCGGCTGGGCTGGCACCTTGTTCGCCACCATCGTGGCTTTCTCCGGCGCAGCGGCCTCATTCGTGACGGGCGCGTCCTGGGGAGCAGGCGTCGGGTCGTCGGCCTTCGGCGCGGCGGACGCGGTGGATTGCGCCGCAGGTGCCTTCGGTGTCGCGCTTCCCTTCTCGGCTTCCGGAGAGGGCGAAGGCGACGCCGCTTCGGCCTTCTTGGCGGCCTGCTTCTCGCTCGAAGGGGTCGAGGTTTCGGCCTTCTTGGCGACCTGCTTCTCGCTCGAAGGGGTCGTGGCCTCAGCCTTCTTGGCAGCCAGCTTCTCGCTGGAAGGTGCCGAGGCTTCAGCCTTCTTGGCGTGCTCCTTCTCGCTGGGAGCCTTCGGCGCTTCAGCCTTCTTGGCGTGCTCCTTCTCGCTCGAAGGGGTCGAGGCCTCTGCCTTCTTGGCGTGCTCCTTCTCGCCGGGCGCTTTCGGCGCTTCAGCCTTCTTGGCAGGCTCCTTCTCGCTGGCGAGCGTCGGCGTCTCGGCCTTCCTGGGAGCCGCTTTCTCGCTGGAAGGTGCCTCCTTCGTCTCCGGCTCGCGGGTCGCCTCGGTCGGCGCTGCGGACGCGGGAGCTTTCGCGCTCTGCGCGCTGCGTGAACGCTGCGTGCTTCCGACCTTCGCCTTCTTCGAGGGCTTGGAGGCGCTTTTCGCGGCGCGAGCGGAGCCCGAAGGCGCATCGAGCACGCCCTCCTCCGCGAGCGGCCCGCAGACGTGGTGCTCGTGTTCGGCCGCGCTCGGGCTGCGAGAGGACGTCGCTCCTCCGGACGGCGACGTGTTCGAGGGGACTTCCGACTTCTTCCCTGGCGTCGCCGGGCGCTTCACGGCGCCGGGCGCTGCCTTGCGACTGCCCCGAGGCTTCGTCGGAAGCACCGAACCCGACGGCGCGGATCCAGCGGGGCCTTTCGCGGCCGGGTTGGCCTTCAAAGGTGCAGATGCGCCACTCTTCGGAGCCGAAGGGGCGCCCGCCTTCGCAGCACCTGCCACCACCACGTTGCCCTGGTTCGGCGTCGACGCGCCCGCCGTGCTCCCCGCACCGGACGGAGCCGCCTGGGTGGCGAGCGGTGCGGGCGACGACGCCTTCACCGAAGCGTGCGATGCCTGTCCTGGCGGCGCCACATTGGGCCGGTACATCGTGTAATGCACGACCTCGTCGATATCGTGGCGCTCGAGCACCTCGGCAAAATCGTCGAGGGCCAGCGCGAGGCGCGCATCGAGGATCTCGAACATCGTCGTGGCGCGCTGCTCGGCAGGGAGCGATGAATGAATGTAGACGCCGTGGAGCCTGTCGGTGAGCCGGATGGGCGCCCGCACGCCCGGCGCATGCTCGACCAGCTGATAACCAATCTGCCGTCGATCGAGCTCGGCGAATGCCTCCTCATTGCTCATGTTGGCATAGCGGTAGGCTGGAGAGGCCTCGACCACCGCGGGATCGGGGACGACCAGGAAAGGCGAGGCCGCCGACGCCGGCGTCGGGCGCAGCATCGACGTGGCCAGCGCCAGCGTCGCGGTCAGGGCGGCCGCGGAGGGGCGAAGTCGGAAGAACTGCACGGCCGGGCCACTCTACCCGCGCTCGGAGGGAAGGCCAGAAAAAGCCAGGTGCGCAATCGTGCCGCGCACCTCACCCCGACGCGCGCAATTCGTAATTGCTGGACACGCGACCCTGCTTGGCTCGACAAGGAGGGCCGCCATCGGACCCCTGGAGGTATCTCGTGAACCGCTCTGCCATCGTCGTGATGTCGCTGCTCCTGTCGCTTCCGGCTGCCTGCAGTTTGATCGTGAGCCCGGGTGAAGTGCGCAACCCGACGCTCGGTGGGGGTGGCGCTGGCGGCGAAGGCGCTGGCGGTGAAGGTGGCGCTGGAGAGGGCGGCGCTGGCGGTGAAGGCGGCGCTGGAGAAGGCGGCTCCGGTGGCGAAGGCGGCGCCGGAGAGGGCGGCGCCGGTGGCGCGGGCGGCGAGGGCGGCGAGGGCGGTGCCTCGACCTGAAGCCCCCGGCGGGTGGCGGCCCTCGCGATCAGCCTGCTTCGGCCGTGGCGCGTGACAGCGCGTCCACCACCACCTGACCCTCTTCGTCCACATCCACCAGCGCCGTCGACTCCTCCTCCAGCTCTCCGCGCAGGATGAGATCGGCGAGGGGCGCCTCGATGAGGCGAGCGATCGTGCGACGCATCGGACGCGCGCCGTACGCCGCGTCGAAGCCACCGGCTTCGAGCAACGCCTCGATGGCCGCCGGCTCGACCGCGAGGCGCACCCCGCGCTCTTCGAGCTGCTCCTCCAGCCCTGCCAGCAGGCGCTTCGCGATCTCCGCGACCTCGTCCCGCGACAGCGAACCGAAGCAGAGCACCTCGTCGATCCGGTTGTACAGCTCGGGGGGCAATGCCGCCTTGGCGGCGCCGAGCATGGCCTCGCCGAGGCGCTCGGGCGGAGGCCCTCCCTCCTTGCGCCCGAAGCCCACCGTCCGCTCCGACCGGAGCGCGCTGGCCTCGGCCGCGCCCAGGTTCGAGGTCAGCACGATGACCGTGTTCGTGAAGTCCACCCGGCGCCCGCGACCGTCGGTCATCCGACCCTCGTCGAGCACCTGCAGGAAGGCCTCCAGCACGTCCCGGTGCGCCTTCTCGATCTCGTCGAGCAGGACCACCTGGTACGGCCGCCGCCGCACCGCCTCGGTGAGCTGACCGCCCGCCTCGTGCCCGATGTAGCCCGGCGGCGCGCCCACGAGCCGCGCCACCGCGTGCGCCTCGGCGTACTCCGACAGATCGAGCCGCGTCATCGCGTCCGGCGAGTGGAACAGCGCCTCGGCGATCGCCTTCGCCGTCTCCGTCTTGCCCACGCCCGTCGGCCCGAGCAGCAGGAACGAGCCGATCGGCCGGCGCCCCCGGATCCCTGCGGCGTTGCGGCGCAGCACCCGCGCGATGCGACCGAGCGCCTCGTCGTGTCCCACCACCCGATCGGCGAGGAGCTGCTCCAGCCCCAGCATGCGCTCGCGATCGGTCTCCAGCAGCCGCTCCACGGGCATGTCCGCGATCGCCGCCACCACCTCGGCGACCTCCGGCGGCCCCACCTCGACACTCTTGCCCGGCACCGGCGTCGCCCGACGCCGCGTGCGCGCGCCCGCGAGGTCCAGGATCGACAGCGCCTTGTCCGGCAACGCGCGGCCAGGCAGGTAACGCACCGACCACGACACGGCGGTGGCGATCGCCTCGTCGGTGAAGTCGAGCTTGTGGTGCGTCCCGAGCCCATCGGCCACGTTGCGCAGCAACAGGAAGGCGTCTTCTTCCGAGGGCTCCTCGACCTCGACCACGCTGAAGCGCCGAGCGAGCGCCGGGTCCGTCTCGATGGTCTTGCGGTACTCCTCGGGCGACGTCGCCCCGAGCAGGCAGATCTCCCCGCGCGACAGTGCGAGCTTCAGCTCCGCCATCGCCTCGTCGATGCCACCGCCGCCGATCAGCTCGTGGATCTCGTCGATGAACAGGATCACGCTCCCTGGCGTCTCGCGCAGCTCCGACCGCAGCGACGCCATCCGCTCGGCCAGCGCTCCCCGCGCGCCCGTGCCGGCCAGCAGCTCCGACGTGACGATCTCCACCAGCACCTGCGGAGGCGCGCCGGGCTCGGCCACCTCCAGGAGACGCTGCGCCACCCCGCGCGCCACCGACGTCTTGCCCACGCCCGCCGGCCCCACCAGGCACGGGTTGTTCGCGTGCCGCTTGGCGATGACGTCGAGCACCTGCTCGATCTCGTGCTCGCGCCCCACCACCGGATCCAGCTCGCCCATCGCTGCGGCGAGCGTCAGGTTGCGGCCGAGCGCGGACAGGACGGGAAAGCTCGCGCGATCCAGCGCGAACCGCGCCGCCATCGCAGGCGGCAAGAGCGCCGGGCGCCCCGTCGCAGGCTGCGTGGCGCCCTGACCCGGAGCTGCCACCGCAGGACGGACCTCGTCACCCGCGAACGCTGCTGGCGCCGCGGGAATCGCGGGAGCCGCCGGCACACCGAACGGAGACGCGATGGTCGTGGCTGGAGGCGCAGGGGGCGTCGAGCCGCGCCCTTGCCCTCCCGCGTCGCTCCGCCAGCCTGGCGGTGGGAAGAGGGGCACGGCGACGGGCCGATCCGCGGGACCCACAGCGCCCGGAGGCCGCGTGCTCAGGCCACCACCCGGCCGGTTTGCAGGGCCCACGGTGTTCGGAGGCCGGTTCGCAGGACCCACGGTGTTCGGAGGCCGCGCGCCCGGGCCCGTCCCTCGACGCACCGAGGCGTGCCCGCGCCCCAGCCCATCCCGCGTCACCCCCGTCACGCCGGACACCCCGGCGACCCCTGGCCCGCTGGCCATGCCTGGCCCGCTGGACAGCCCGGTCACGCTCGGATTCCCCGACATCCCCGTCGCGCCAGGTCCTCCCAGCGATGGGCTCTCCGTGCGCCACGAGGGACGCAACGCCTCGGTGTCCCCCTCCGGGAGCGCGCGGGTCGACGTTCGCCGAGGCGCCACCACCCCGTGCGCGATCTGGAGCGCGGCCGTCCGCAGACGCGCCAGATCGATGCCCGACTGCAAGAGGGCCCGGTGCGCGCCTGCGCCTCGGTCCGACAGCAGCGCGAGCAGCAGGTGCAGCGCCGTCGGCTCCTTCGCCGCGGCCCGCTTGGCCACGTCGCGTGCGGAACTCATGGCCCGACCGATGGGGTCTGCGCCCTCGTCGTCCACGGAGCGGCATGCCTTGAGGATCGCCTCCTCGTCGAGACGCCGGTCATGCAAGAGCTCGCCTCCAGGCCCCCCGCGGGCGGCGATGGCGGCGAGCAAGTGGACGCTCGAAAGTCGCTCTTTCCTGCGGGTCGCGAGGTCCTGAGCGAGTTTCCGGAGCGTGACGAGCTCGGAGTGGGAGCGGGGGCTGTTCATCCTGACAGGTCCTCTCCCATCTCGCCTCGCACGAACCCCGAAGGCCGGCCAAGTTCTGGGGCGACGGAAATGCCCTCTGCCTCGTGAGGCGACAGGATCTTTCCTCGGGGCCGCGAAACCGCAGCGCGCAGCGCGTGGCCGACCGAACCTCGGCTCACGGCATCGAGCGCATCGAGCGCATCGAGCGCATCGAGCGCATCGAGCGCATCGAGCGCATCGAGCGCGTGGCCCCCTGCGCGACCCCTGCTCGCGCGAGGTGAACGCTCACGACGAGGGCTTGCGAGGCCGGGGCACGCCGTAGGCGTCGAGCCGCGAAAGCAGCGTGCCCCGCGAGATGCCCAGCTGCCTCGCGGCCTGGGTCTGGTTGCCGCCACACCGCTCCAGCACGTCGAGGATTCGTTGGCGCTCCAGCGGCTCCAGCGAGCCGCGCAGCGTTGCTGGCGGAGCATCGTCAGCCGTGCTGGGGGACGACGAGGGCCGCCCCGGGACGCCGGCAGCAGGCGCGGCGGTGGCGGCTGGCCGACCCGGCGAGACACTGGGAGGTGGCGGCGAGGCCGAGGCGACGTCGAGCAGCAAGTGCTCGGGCGTGATCTCCGAGCCAGCGCAGAGCACCGCCGCGCGCTCGACCACGTTCCGCAGCTCCCGCACGTTGCCCGGCCAGGTGTGGCGCTCCAGCAGCGCGAGCGCGTCGTGGCGCAAGCGCGGCGCCGGTCGACCCAGCCGGTCTGCCGTCATCGAGAGGAACAGCCGCGAAAGCTCCGGGATCTCTCCGACCCGCTCCCGCAGCGGCGGGATCATCAGCGAGATCCCGTTGAGCCGGAAGTACAGGTCGCGCCGGAACGTCCCGCGCTCCACCTCCAGCGTGAGATCGCGGTTGGTCGCGGCGACGAAGCGCACCTCGATGGGCCGCGGCTTCAGCCCACCGACGCGCAGCACCTGGCGCTCCTCCAGGACGCGCAGCAGCTTCACCTGCGTCGACAGTGGCAGCTCCCCGACCTCGTCGAGGAACACCGTGCCCCCTTCCGCCGTCTCCAGGAGCCCCGGCTTGGTCTGCGCCGCCCCGGTGAATGCGCCCTTCTCGTGCCCGAACAGCTCGCTCTCCAGCAGGCTCTCCGACAGCGCCGCGCAGTTCAGCCGCAAGAACGGCCGCTGCGCCCGCTGCGAGCGGTTGTGGATGGCCTCGGCGGTGACCTCCTTGCCGACGCCCGTCTCTCCGAGGAGCAGCACGCTGAGCGGGCTCGCGGCCACCCGATCCACGAGCGCGTAGAGCGCCATCATCGCGGGCGCGCGGACCACCGGGCCCGTGCCGCCTGCGCAGCCTGCGCCGCCTGCGCCGCCTGCGCCGCCTGCGCGGCTGGGAGGCTCCACCAGCGCGCCCACCCGGGTCGCCGGGGCCTCGTCGTCGAGCAGCGTCGGCAGCGGATCGCGCGGAGGCGGAGGGCGCGACGAGGCGGCACGACCGACCGAGGCATCCGCTCTCCCTGGAGACGACGGCCGCTCCGGGAGGCCCCCCTGGAGGATCAGCAGCAGCCCCCCGATCTGCACCACCTCGCCGGGCGTGAGGCTCACCGGCTCACCAGCCCGCAGCAAGCGATCGCCCACCCGGGTCCCGTTGGCGCTCCCGAGGTCCTCGATGGTCACGGGCGGCCCGGTGCGCAGGACGGCGTGTTGCCGTGACGCCAGGCGATCGTCGACCGGCACATCGGCGGTGCGCGCGCGCCCGATCACCAGGTCGCGACCCGGGGCGAGGTAGTGCGTCTCGACCATGCCAGCGCCCACCACGCGCAGCTCCACGCGCGACGAGGCGGCCGGTTCCATCGCGGCCCCGCGACACAGGGTGGCATCATCCTCTCCCGCCCGCAGAGGCCTCTTCACTTCATGCTTCACCAACGCTCCAAGGTAGCCGACACCCCCCGGCCTCGGCTAGCGATCCATCGCCCACGGGAGGGCATGCAGCCTGGCTGGGGTCGCTTCGATGCGTTCCCCATCGCAACTCGTCTCGTCACCTCGGTCAGATGAAGTCGCACAAAAGGCGAGACATGCGCCCAGGCCGCGGGTGCCGCACTGCGCCGTGATCACGTGCCGAGAGGTGGCGTGCGTTCGTTGCGCGACGACGTTCGCGCGGAGAGGACGCGACGACGTTCGCGCGGAGAGGACGCGACGAGGTTCGCGCGGAGAGGACGCGACGACGTTCGCGCGGAGAGTGCGCGCTGCGTGTCGGCGACGATCCCCGCGCGGGGCAGACGCTACGAGAGGACGCCAGCCGTGAAGGAGGGAAGCTGTGCGAAGCGGGCGAGGTGCGTGTCCTCGTCACCGAACACCGTGTTCAGCACGTGCATCCGCTTGAAGTAGAGCGCGATGTCGTGCTCGTCGGTCACCCCGATCCCGCCGTGGAGCTGGATGGCCTGCTGCGTGACCTGCTTGCCGCCCCACGCGAGCTGCACCTTCGCCGCCGAGATGGCGCTCTTCCGCTCCGTCTCGTCCGCGTCGTCCACCTTGAGCGCGGCCAGGATCATCATCGAGCGGCACAGCTCCGCCTCGACGAACATGTCCACCGCCCGGTGCTGCAGCGCCTGGAACGACCCGATCTTCACCCCGAACTGCTCGCGCGTCTTCAGGTAGTCCGCGGTCATGTGCAGCGCCGTGGTGATCACGCCGAGCCCCTCGGCGCAGGCGGCCGCCGCGCCCAGATCGACCGCGTAGGACAGCGCGTCGCGCGCGCCACCTTCCGGCCCCAGC
Source organism: Chondromyces crocatus (assembly GCF_001189295.1). Classification (NCBI taxonomy): domain Bacteria; kingdom Pseudomonadati; phylum Myxococcota; order Polyangiales; family Polyangiaceae; genus Chondromyces; species Chondromyces crocatus. The sequence goes on along the minus strand of NZ_CP012159.1, from coordinate 11,276,360 downwards.
CGGTCCTCCTCGCCGACCTCGACGCCGTCGAACCGCAGGAAGGCCGCGTGGTGCCCGTCCATGGTCTTCACCGAGCGCACAGCGAGCCCTGCCGCATCCCGCGGCACCACGAACAGCGAGACCCCGGCCGCGTCGCGCGGGTCCCCGGCGGTCCGGGCGGACACCACGAGATGATCGGCCGCGTGACCGTTCAGCACCCACACCTTCTCGCCGGTGAGCTTGTAACTGCTTCCCGAACGGACGGCGCGCGTCCCCACGTCCGTCACGTCGAACCGGCTCTGCGCTTCGGCGATCGCCAGCGCGAGTGACGCCTCCCCTGCGAGCGCCGGACCGAGCACCCGCGCCGCTTGCTCTTCCGAGCCGCCCCGCACCACGGCGGCCGCTGCCGCGAGCGTCGGGATCATCGGCTCGGGAACCAGCGTCGCCCCGAGCTGCTCCAGGATCAACGCCGCGTCGACGAAGCTCCCGCCGAGACCACCCACGGCCTCGGGCAGCGAGATCGACAGCCACCCGAGCTCTCCCATCTGCCGCCAGGTGTCCCGGGACCAGCCGATCGGATCCTCCCGCATGGCGCGCAGCCGCGACAGAGGCGACTGCTTCTTCACGAACGACTGGACGGTCTCGACGAGCTGCCGCTGCTCGTCGCTGAGGTCGAAGTCCATGCCCTACGCTCCTCTACTGGTCGAACCGATGCTGGTCGAACCGTCGTTCATCGCTCGGGCAGACCGAGGATGAGCTTGGCGATGATGTTCTTCTGGATCTCGTTGGTGCCGCCGTAGATCGTCGTCGCTCGCAGGTAGTTGAAGAGCGACGGGACCCACTGCTCCTCCGGATGCACCACGCCCGGCTCGTTGAACCAGGTCAGCGACGCGAGGCCCATCGCCTCCATCGCGAGCTCATAGGCCTGCTGCTGGATCTCGGAGCCGCGGATCTTGAGGATCGACGCCTCCGGCCCCGGCGCGCGGCCGAGCTGCGCCCCGGCGATGGCGCGGTAGTTCGCCATCTGGAGGCCGCGCAGCTTGATCTCGAGGCGCGCGATCTTCGCGCGGAACAGCGGGTCGTCGAGCAGCGGCTGGCCATCCTTCTGGGTGCGCGCCGCGATGCGCTTCACCTTGCGGATGGCGCGCGTCGAGGCGCCCACGGCCGCGATCAGCGTACGCTCGTGCCCGAGCAGCGCCTTGGCCAGCGTCCAGCCGCCGTTCAGGGGGCCGACCAGGTTCTCCTTCGGCACCACGGCGCCCTCGAAGAAGGTCTCGCTGAACGCCGGCGTCCCGCCCGAGGTCAAGAACGGCTTCACCGTCACGCCCGGGGTCTTGAGGTCGATGAGCAGGAAGCTGATCCCCGCCTGCTTCTTGGCGCTCCCGTCGGTGCGCACCAGGCAGAAGATCCAGTCCGCGTACTGCGCGTACGTCGTCCACGTCTTCTGGCCGGTGACGATGAAGTTGCCCTTGCCGTCGTCCTCCGCGCGCGTCTTCAGCGACGCGAGATCGCTGCCGGCGTTCGGCTCGGAGTAGCCCTGGCACCACACCTCTTCACCGGAGAGGATCTTCGGCAGGAACCGCTTCTTCTGCTCCGGCGTGCCGAACTGGATGAGCAGCGGCCCGACCATCACCAGGCCGAAGGGCGAGAGCCCGGGCGCGCCGGCCAGCTCCAGCTCCTCGGTCAGGATGAAGCGGCTGGTCACGTCGAGGGGGGCGCCGCCGACCTCGGTGGGCCAGTGGGGCGCGACCCACCCCTTCTGGTGCAGGATCTTGTGCCACTCCATCACCTCGTCGTGCTCGAAGTGGCTGTCCGCGGCCGCCTTCTCCTTGAGGTGCGGCGGCATCGCCGAGGCGATGAAGGTGCGGACCTCCTCGCGAAACGCGAGGTGCTCGGGGCTGAACGAAAGGTCCATGGACGCTGCGGGTTAGAGCACCAGCGCCGCGGCGGCAAGCCGCTCGTCGACCGGCGCCCGGCATGTTCTATAACGCCCGCGTGAAAGCCGTGATCCTCGCCGCGGGCACCTCGACGCGACTTCGTCCGCTGACGGATGCGCTCCCCAAGTGCCTGCTTCCGGTCGCTGGCGTTCCCATCCTGCGGCGGAGCGTCGCGCGGTTGATCGACGCCGGGGTGGTCGACGTGGTGCTCATCACCGGCTTCCTGCACGACAGGATCCGCGAGGCGATGGACGCCTGGTTCCCGCAGCTCGGTGTGACCTGCGTGGTGAACGAGGCGTACGAGCGCACGAACAACGCCGCGTCGTTGCTGCGCGCCCGCGCCGAGGTGGAGGGGCGAGCGTTCGTGCTGCTGGACGGCGACCTGGTGTTCGACGCGGCGGTGATGACCCGGGTCCTCGAGAGCCCTCACGACGATGTGCTGGCGCTGCGGCGGGCGGCGGATCTGGGGGCGGAGGAGATGAAGGTGGTGCTGGCGCCGTGCGGTCGCGTGCAGGCGCTGGGCAAGCCGCTCGATCCGCGCGAGGCCGCCGGGGAAGCGATCGGCATCGCGCGCCTGTCGGCGCCCACCTCGGCGGCGCTGTTCCGGGTGCTGCACGAGCGCGTGATCGGGCAAGGGCTCGTGCACGAGTGGTACGAGTCGTCCTTTCAAGCGCTCATCGACCGGGGGCAGGCCTTCTGGCCCGTGGACGTGGGTGACGCTTTCTGCACGGAGATCGATACGCCAGACGATCTGCGCGCGGTGGAGCGTGTGCTGCTCGAAGGATAGCCGGGGAAGGACGAGGGGATCTGGGGGTCACGCCCTCGCCCTCGCTGGCGCGTCGTTCGGGGTCGCACGTCGGGGCGTCTCGTTGGGCCGCAGGTGAGCCGCGCTTCGTCCGTCCCGGGGCGCCGCTGGGGCATGTCGCTCGACCGGCGGCGTCGGGTGGACAGGAAGCGGGGGGCGACCCGAGGAGAGAGAATCCGTCGAAGGTGGAAAGAAAATGTGAGGATGGTGACCTGGACCCACCGAACGCGTTGTCGGGGAACCTCTGGACCCACCGAACGCGTTGTCGGGGAACCTCTGGGAGGTTCAGACGCGTGTCGGGGAACCTCTGGGAGGTTCAGACGCGTGTCGGGGAACCTCTGGGAGGTTCAGACGCGTGCCGGGGAACCTCTGGGAGGTTCAGACGCGTGTCGGGGAACCTCTGGGAGGTTCAGACGCGTGTCGGGGAACCTCTGGGAGGTTCAGACGCGTGCCGGGGAACCTCCGGGAGGTTCGGACGCGTGCCGGGGAACCTCCGGGAGGTTCGGACGCGTGCCGCCGGTGACCTGGACCCACCCGCCGTGAGCGATGAACGCCCCAGGACCGGCGTCCTGACCATCGTGAGGAGGAAAGCGTGTTCTCTCCTGGACCCCCCGAGGGAGGATGGCGTCCCTTCCATGGTCACCTCGTCCTCCCTCCCCTAAGGAACGCCCCGTGCTCGATCGCGCCGGCCGCCTCCTCTCGTCGCCTCGTTTCCCCCTCCTCGCTGCCCTCGTCGCTCTCGTTCTCACGCTCCCGGCGCTGACGGCGGGGCCGATGATGGACGACCACGCCAACCATCACTTCTTTCATCCACCCGCCGGGGAAGAGGCCACGCGGCCCGACTGGGATCTCTTCCGGTTCCAGGACGCCGACGCCGCCGCCCTTCGCGACCGCATGGACCGAGGGATGTGGCCGTGGTGGACGAGTCCCACCTTCCGGCTGGCGTTCTTGCGGCCCCTCGCTGCGCTGTGGCACGCGCTCGACTACCGGAGCGCTCCCGGGGCCTATGTCTGGATGCACGCCGAGAGCGTCCTCTTGTACGGGCTCGTCGCGCTCGTCGCGGGGCTCGTCTACCGCCGCTTCTTCGGCGCGGTGGCTGCTGCGGGGCTCGCGACGCTCCTGTTCGCGGTGGACGACGCGCACGCGATGGTCGTCGCCTGGATCGCCAACCGGCATGCCCTGCTCTCGGCGCTCTTCGGCTTCCTCGCGCTCGCGCTGCACGATCGTGCTCGACGCGACGACTGGAAGCCGGGGGTGTGGCTCGCGCCAGCCGGCTTCGCCGTGTCCTTGCTGGCGGGCGAAGGGGGGACCTCCACGCTGGCCTACCTCGTCGCCCATGCCGCCTTCGTCGATCGCGCGCCGCTCCGCGCTCGTCTCGTGGGGCTCGCGCCTTGTGGGGTCGTCGCCCTCGCGTGGGCCGTCACGTACCGCGCCCTGGGGTACGGGGTCGCGGGGGCCGGGTTCTACGTCGATCCGACGGGCGAGCCCCTCGCGTTTCTTCATGCGCTGGCGACGCGCGGACCTGCGTTGCTCGCGGCGCAGCTCGCCGTGCCGCCCGCGGAGGTCTGGGGAGGGACGCTGCCGAGCGCGCAAGCCTGGATGCCGCTCGTCACGCTGCCCATCGTGGCGGTGGTGGGCCTGGCGCTGGTGCTCGGGCTGCGACACGACAGGATGGCGGCGTTCTGGGCGGTGGGCATGCTCCTCTCGCTCGTGCCGGCGTGCGCGACGTGGCCTGCCGACCGGCTCCTTCTGTTTCCTGGGCTGGGCGCGTTCGGTCTCATCGCCTCGTTCCTGACGGCCTCGCGCGCGCACCTGGGCCGTGCGGGGCGGGGGATCGTGCGCGGCGCGGTCGCGGTCTTCGTGCTGCTGCACCTGGTGATCGCCGTGCCGTTCTTGCCGCTGCGCATCGTGGCGACGGCGAAGGTCATGCGCGGCGAGATCGAGCGCGCTGCGGCGAGCTTGCCCGAAGACGTCTTCCGGCCCGACAGGACGGTGGTCGTGGTGAACGCGCCCGACACGCTGGTGGGCCACTATGCGATGGCAGCGCGCGGGGCGCAGAAGGAGCAGCTCCGGATGCCCGGCGCCTCCAGGCTGCTCGCCGTGGCCGTCGCGGGGCGCCTGGAGGTGGCGCGACCCGACGAGCGCACGCTCACCCTCACCCTCTCCGAGGGGCTGCTCCACGACTGGACGAGCCTCCTCTTCCGGAGTCCGAAGCGGCCGTTTCACGTGGGCGAGCGGGTGCAGGTGCCCGGCATGGTGGCCGAGGTGACGTCCCTCATGGAGGATCAGGTTCGCCCGCGCCGCGTCGACTTCACCTTCGACCGGTCGCTCGAGGATCCCTCGCTGGTCTGGTTGATCTGGGAGGGGACGCAGTTCGTGGGCTTCGTTCCGCCAGCGGTCGGGGCGTCGGTGACGTTGCCGGCCATCGACTACGCGCAGGCGATCGGGATGTGATCAGGGCGCGGGGCGTGGGGCGCGGGCGAGGAGGACCAGGTTCCGCGGGGTGACGTCGTCGTCGAACGCCGTCGCCACCTGGACGTCGTGGCCGCCTTCCGTGAGCGCGGCGGCCCGGTCGAGGACGACGGTGACCTCGACGAGCCGGGACAGCATCGTGCGGGGTAGCGACAGCCGGCGCATGCGGGCGTGTTCGATGCGTGCGGCGGCCTCGTGTTCCTCGACCTCGGCGGCGGTGGGCGGCGGGAGACCGCGCAGGGCGAGGGCGCGCGTGGCGAGGTCGGAAAGCTCGTCGCGCGCGCGGCGGCGGTTGATGCCGCGCATCTCCTCGCCCACCTGCACCGAGAGGCCGCGGGCGCGGAGCAGGCGGAGCAGCGCGTGGCGGCGCTCGCGCATGGCGAGCATGGCGTCGAGGCTCGCCTCCACGCCCATGGCCCTCGGGGTGAGGTTGGCCAGGCCCAGCGCTTCGCGCGGGAGCCAGAGGCCGGCTTCGCGGGCCTGCTGCGAGAGGGGCGCGCGCGCCGGATGGCCGATCTTCTGGAGGCAGCAGGAGACGAGGACCATGTCGCAGGGGGCGGCGCCCGCTGCCGAGACCAAGCGATCGCCGAGTTCGCCGCAAGCGTGCAGGCCGACGGCGAGGTCGTCGCGCGCGAAGGCGAGCGTCTCCTGGAAGGCGTCGAAGGCGACGAAGGTCGCGCGGGTGCCGCGCCCGAGCCAGGCGGCGGTGGTCACGCGCTCGGCGTCGCGCTCCAGGCCGACGGCGTCGACGTCGAAGCGTTCGGATGCGAGGCGGGTGAAGTGGCCCCGGCCTGCGCCCACGTCGACGATGCGCTGGGCGCGTGCGGCGAGGGGGGCCACCGCGCCGAGCAGCGCCTCGACCTGGCGGAGCTTGCGCTCCTGCACCGAGCGCTGGTGCTGGAGGGGCGCGTGCGACGTGGTGACGTCGAGGGGCGGGACCTGGATCGCGGCGGCGGTCTCGCGGGCGAGGTCGACGAGCCGAGGTGGCGCATCCGGGAGCGTGGGGATGCAGGCCGCGAGTCCTTCGACCTCGCACCGGGCGAGGTCGGCGTCGCCGAGGGACAGGAGGAACTCGGTGAACCCGCGCGCTTCGCACCAGGCGGGGGGCACGTCGCTCTCGACGCGGCCCACGACGATGTCGAGGGTGGGAATCAGCACCCCGAGGGCGCGTGCGAGCGACGTTGGCGACATGAAGGGCCGGCGTGCTCAGAACTCGGTCATCAGGGCGATGCCCGGCGCGACGACGAGGCTGTCGAGATTCACGCCATAGGCCCGCTGACCGAGGAGCTGCATCTGCGTGGAGGCCGCGAGGTAGGCCATCGAGAGTTCGAAGCCCACGAAGACGTACTTGTACCCGATCGCGGCGCCCGCCTGGCCTCCCACGTAGAAGGCGGTCCCGTCGAACGAGGCCAGCTCGGAGCGCTGCGCGGTGGACGAGCCCGAGGTCTCGGGGACGGTGAGCACGAGCTTCGTGCCGAAGGTGGTGAACATCGCCTTGGGGCCGCCCCAGAGGCGGTACCAGCTCCCGGAGGTGCCGAGCAGCAGGGGGATGTCGAACTGCCAGCGCTGGAAGTCCTCCAGCTCCAGGATGTCGAGCACGTTGCCGACGGGGAACGCGAGGGTGTAGCGCGCGCCGCCCAGGCCGACGCTCATGTCGAGGCCGTGCCTGGCCTTCTCGAGGAACTGGTAGCGCAGGCCGAGCCGCAGCGCGCCCGAGTACCGCGCCGAGATCTCGAACCCGTCGAGCACCGTGTAGGCGATGCCGATGTGCGGGACCGGGGAGGGCGCGTTCACCGCGAGCGTCGCGCCGGCGTCGAACAGTGTCTGCTTCTCCGCGTCCCCGAGTTCACGGCGTTCGGCGATGGTCGCGAGGGTCTCTGCGGCATTCACCAGGCTCGCCACCCCGCCCGTGGGGAGGGAGACGTCCGTGCCGGCCTGGATCTGCACGTGTCCCTTTCTGGCCACGTGCGCCGGCTGGAAGGTGGAGAGCGCGGGGGCGCAACCCGTCAGGCCGAGCAAGCATGCAAAGAAAAGAAGGGCCGTACGCATCGCGCGGGAGATTACCCGCGCTGGCCGTCGTTCGTCTGCACCCCGGCGGGCGGGAGCACCCACCTTCAGCTTCGGATGCGCAGGCGCCGCACGGCCATCTCCACGGGGGTCCCTGCGCCGCCGCGGCGTACCGTCAGCACGGTCACGCTTCCCTCGGGCCCGCGGATGCGCTCGATGGAGCCGGTGAAGCCCAGGTCGACGACCCCGACCCCGTCGATGGTGACGATGGCGTCTCCCGGGCCGAGGCCTGCCGCCGCGGCCCCACCCCCGGGCAGCGCCTCGCCGACGATGACGAGCGCGTCGTCCTTCACCGCCAGCACGGCGCCGATGCCGGTCAGCTCCACGCGCGGCTCCTCCCCTTCTTGGAGCGCGGTGAGGGCGATGGTGATGGGGCCGAGGTTTCGCCCTTCGGCGATCTGGAGGCCCGAGACGATGCGGCCGTGATGCTTGCTCGCCACGACCACGATGGACCTGGGGCCCTCCGAGAGGCCTTGCAGCGAGAACCGTCCCGAGGCGTCGGTGATCGCGTCCGAGATGATCGGAACGGGACCGGCACCGGGTCCCAGGTTTTCCTCGGCGCTCACCCGTACCCCTTCGATGGGCTTGTCGTTTCCCTCCTCGACGACGACGCCGTGCAGGCTCCCGCCGCGGCCGAGGGTGAGATCGACCGAGACCTCGTTGCCCGCGGTGACGTCGACGGTCGCCGTCGCCGATGCAGCGTGTCCGGCTGCGGTCGCGGTCACGGCGTAGGTTCCGGGCAGCAGGTCGAGGATCTCGTACGCGCCCGAGGCATCGAAGAACGAGTCGGCTGCGGCCGTCGAGCGCGCGAGGGGTCCGAGGTGGCGTGCTGCGACCACCGAGAACGCGGTCACGGGTTTCCCGGTGTCCCGGGCGCGCACCACCCCGCGGATACGCCCGGTCCCTCCGAGGCGGAGCGTCGCGTCCCGGGTCCCTGACGCGACCTGCGTCGGCTGCGCCATGCGATCGCCTTCGCGGGCGGTGAGCTGGTACTGGCCAGGGTCCAGGCCGTCGAGGAGGAAGGTGCCTTGCTCGTCGGTGATGGCGGTGTCTCCGGGATGGAGCGCGCCGTCCGGGGTCACGGTGGCCTGGTGCCACCTGGCGCTCACCGTGGCGCCGACCACCGGGGTGCCGGCGGCGTCGACGACGCGCCCACCGATCGTCTCGGGAGCCTGTGCCTCCGTCCTGGGGCGCAGGCGCAGCACCAGGCGGCGGCTCGTCTGGGCGCGCAGCTCCAGACGGGCGCGGCCCGGGGCGTGATCCGGATGGCTCGCTTCCAGCAGCGCGTCCTCGGGGGCGGTGAACGAGAAGGCGCCCTGGTCGTCGGTCACGAACCGCTGTTCGCGTGCCTCGCCTGGCGCGTCGAGGATGCGCACGTCGGCGCCTTTTGCGGGCTCTCCAGCAGGGGTGAGCACCACGCCGGCGTACGTGATGGCGGGGTCGAGGGTGATCGTCAGCCCGCGAACGGCCTCGCCAGGGCGTGCCACCAGCGTGATGGGGCTCTCGCCCCATGCAGGGGCGAAGGGGTGGAATCCTTCGGCGCTGACCAGCGCCAGGGCGTAGACGCCGGGTTCCGGGGGTTCGAGGGAGAAGGTCCCGTCGGCACCGGATCGGAGGGTGAGCGCGTCACCTTGGTGCTCGAAGGTGAGGGTCGCCCCCGCGATGGGGATCACGCCTTGCGAAGAAACGACGCGTCCCGAGAAGCTGCCAGCGGTCTTCGCCGCGTCGGTGGTGATCTCGCCAGGAGGCAGGCGCAGTGGGCCGCGACGCTCGGGCGCGACGAGGCGCGGGGCGCGGGGGCGAGAGGAGGGGTGGGAGGACGCCTGGGGAGGGGTGCCTTCAGGGGTCGAAGCCGACCTCTGGAACTGCACGAGCAACAACGCCACGAGACCGACGAGGAGCACGAGGACGACGGGACGCTTGGCTCGGCTGGGCGAAGACATGCGAGCAGGGTACGCGAGGCGTCAAAGTGTGCGATCCTTCGGTGGGCCGACCATGAAACAAGCTTTCTTCCTGCACCCCTTCACCCGCGTCCTCGCCGCCGGCGCGCTGCTGTTCCCCCTCGCCGTTTCGTTCGCGTCCTGCGCGCAGGTGGACCGCGATTTCGGCGGCCAGGCGGGGGGCATCAGCTCCAGCTCTTCGTCGACGGCCTGCGAGCCGGGCACCGTGGCGGCGTGTTACTCCGGGCCGGACGGCACGGAGGGGGTGGGCATCTGCGCCGCGGGGACGCGGGTGTGCAACGACGACGGCCTCGACTACGGGCCTTGCGAGGGCGAGACGTTGCCCTTGCCCACCGACGACTGCGCCACGCCGGCGGACGAGGACTGCGATGGGACGGCGGCGGCTTGCCCGCTGACCACCCTCTGGGCGCGCTCGTTCGAGATGCCGGTGCTCTCGGTGCCGCAGGTGGCCACGGACGCGGACGGCAACATCCTGGTGGTGGGTCGGTTCAGCGGGACGTTCGATCTGGGGGACGGCCACGTCGTCGAGCCGCCCCCGGTGGCGAACCCCTCGAGCTGGTTCATTGCGAAGTTCGATCCCGACGGCACGACGATCTGGGCTCGCTCCCTCGGGACTTTCAACTCGTACACCGTCGCCGACGTCACCATCGCGCCCGGCGGTTCGATCCTCGTGGCCGGCCCCTACTACGGTCACTTCGAGCTCGAGAGCTTCCAGAGCGACAGCATCCAGGGGAGCAACGACATGTTCGTGGCCAGTCTCTCGGGTGACGACGGGAGCGCCGAGTGGTGCAGGTTCTTTGGCGGGACCGGCAGCGAGCAGATCTCCAAGATCGGCCTGGATGCCAACGAGAACGTGCTGCTCCTGGGCACCTTCGGGGGGCAGCTCAGCATGGGCAACATCACGCGGACCTCGACGGGGAACACGGACACCTTCTTCGCGAAGCTCAGCCCGGGCGCGCTGTCCGTGACCTACCTGAGGAACTACTTTTCCACCACGAACAGCTACCACTTCATGTCGGGGTTGGCGGTGGACAGCAGCGGGGGCGCCGCGATCGTCGGTGACTTCTCCGAGTCGGTCAACGTGGGCGCCGGGCTGCTCAACGCCGCCGGCAGCACCGACATCGTCACGGCGCGGATCGGGGCGGACGGGAGCACCCTCGACGCGAAGCGGTTCGGCGGGGTGGACAGCGATCGAGGCTTCGACGTCTCCATCGGTCCCGAGGACGAGATGACGATGATCAGTCGAGTCCAGGGGGTCACCGATTTCGGAGGCGGGCCCATCGGCGTGACGGATGGCAACCAGTTCGTCCTGGCGTCGTACACGAAGGAAGGGGCGCACCGGTTCAGCACGGCGTTCGGCGAGGAGCGCTCGAACGCCAACCTCGCGGTCGTCCGGGTCAACGAGCAAGGTGAGTCCTACGTGGGTGGCTACTTCAACCAGCGGCTCGTCTTCGGGGAACAGACGTTCGAGGTCACGGGCGGCGTCGGAAACAGCGACGTCGATTTCTTCATCGTCAAGTTCGATGCGGAGGGGAACCACCTCGCGAGCCGTGCCGTGGGGACGCCCCAGTCCGATGGGTTGTTCGACATGTCCCTGGACCCGAGGGGCAACCTGGCCATCGTCGGCATCACCCTGGGCTCCGGGTTCGATCTGGGCACGGGTTCGCTGTCGTCGTCCGAGCAGAGCGCGACGCTCTTCATGGCCAAGCTGGCGCGCTGATTCACACGGCAGGGGCACGCGCCCCCGCCGCCCCGCCGAGCCAAGCGCGTCGGGGCCCCACCACCCCGCGATCCACTCGGGAAATCTGGCATGTCTCGCCGCTTCGGGCCTGACGTCGTTGCATCGAGAAACGGGCGAAGTCACCGGCCGTGTGCATGAGGGGCTCGCTTCGTGCGCGGGGCGCCCACTCAGGGAAACCGGACGCCCTGGCGCCGGCCATGGTGGGTGCGCCAGTCGTAGCTCCGGTGGCTGTGCCCGAGCCGGCCGATGGCCTCCTCGAACAGGCGGTGCGCCAGGGAGCGCAGCGTGCCGCACGTCGGCTGGGGTGGGAGGCCTTCGAGGTCACGAGTGAGCTCGCGGGCGGCGGCGATCGAGATGTCGGCGTGCCCGCGTTCGTGGGCCGCGAGCCGCTCGGTGAAGTGCAGCCACCGGGTGGTGAGCGCGCGGGGGGCGGTCTTCGCCTGGAGCCACTCGGGCAGGATGTGGGCGAGGTGGAGTTCCACCACGACGGAGGTGGTCCTGCAGCCGGCAGCGTCGCGCTTCTCGTCGAACCCGTAGCGCAGGGCGAAGCTGGTGTAGGCGTCGTAGGTGCCGGTCTCGTCGGTGGGGCCCTCGCTGTTCAGGGAGCGGCGCAGCGCATCGGCGCTGTGGCCGCGGACCTCGTAGAACAGGCACCGCGCGCGCACGATGAGCTTCTCGTCCGCGATCGAGGAGGTCGAGAGCGCGGACGGGCAGGGGGCAGAGCGTACGTCGATGGCGTAGGGGCTCGCGCTGGCAGGTGTCGTTCGTCCGCCGCAGCCGGTGCCGGGGAGCGCGAGCACAGCTCCGAGGGCCGCTGCGAGCGTGGACCCGTGCGCACGGGGAGGGGGCCCTTGATGCGCGCTCGGGACCTTGCAGGCAGCCCGGGAGGTGCGCGCTGAACCCGCGCGTGCTGGTGCCTCGAAATGACCGTCGACGCGCTTCGCCACCCCAGCGCCTCCTGTCCGGCAATGGTAGACACCTCCGCCAGGTCACGGAACTCGCTCCGTGACCTCCGAGGAGTCATGCAGGGAAGGTTCGCGAACAAGGTCGTCATCGTCACCGGCGCCTCCAGCTCGGCAGGGATCGGGGCCGCGTCGGCGCGTCGCTTCGTGGAAGAGGGGGCCCGTGTGGCCGTGGTCGCGCGCGGTGCAGCGGGGCTCGACGCGCTGGTCGAGGAGCTCCGCGCCCGCGGTGGGGATGCGCGCGCCTTCCCGGCGGACCTGACGGACATCGACGCCTGCGAGCGCCTGATCCAGGACGTGATCTCCGCCTTCGGGGGCATCGATGTGCTGGTGAACAACGCGGGGGCGAACACGCGGGGGCCGCTGGCGGATCAGGACCACCGGGCGCTCGCGAACGTGCTCCAGATCAACCTGGTGGCGCCGGTGGTGCTGACCCGGCTCGCGCTGCCTGCGCTGCGCGCGCGCGGGGGGGCGATCGTGCAGGTGGCGTCGATCGCGGGGCAGTTCCCGCTCGCGGGCGAGGCGACCTACTCCGCGTCGAAGTTCGGGCTGCGCGCGTTCACCTTCGCGCTCCGCGAGGAGCTGGAGGGGACGGGGGTGCGCCTCGCGGTGGTCTCGCCCGGCCCGGTGGAGACGGGTTTCCTTCTCCAGGAGCTGGACCACGTGCCGGATCTCATCTTCGCGCAGCCGATGTCCTCCGCGGACCAGGTGGCGGAACTCGTGGTCGCGAGCGCCGTGGATGGCCGCCGGGAGCGCACGATTCCAGTGCAGACCGGGATCCTGGCGCGTCTCGGCGCGGCGCTACCACCGCTCCGTCGGGCGCTCGTGCCCCTCATGGAGACACGGGGGCGCGTCGCGAAGGAGGCGTTCCGCGTGCGCCACGGGAGGAGCTGAGGGGCGCTGGTCGGGCGCCACGCGCGGTTGTGCAGAACCTCGCACAACGCTGGTGAGGTCTGCACAACCGTCGTGCGGAAGGCTGCACAGCGCGACGGGACGAGGGCTGTCCCCGCGCCCTCGTCGAGGGATGCGGCGTCGGCATGGCGTGTGCAAATATGCTCGACCATGCACACGTTCTCCTCGCCCCTCGCTCGGCGCCTCGCCGTCCTTTCGCTCCTCTTCGCGGCCCCCGTCAGCGGCATCGGTTGCATCGCTTCCATCGACGAAGACGGCGATGAGATGAGCGAAGAGGTCGACGGCGAGACGGGCGAGCCGGGGGCCGACGAGACCGAGGTGGTGGAGACGCGCGAGGATGCCGTCTCGGGGCCCACCGTCCTTCAGGCCACGGCCTCGGGCTGCTCGACCTCGGCGATCAACAAGCTCTCGCAGCAGATCATCAACGAGGTCCGCTGCATGAACCCCGACGCCTACGTGCTCGTTCCCAAGCGGAACAACGTGACCTTCGGCTCGGCCGTGTTCCGTTACATGGAGAAGCCGGCGCGCGACAAGCTGGTCGCGGCGCTCGACGCCAACCCGAGCAAGACGATGACGGTCAACTCGATGCTCCGGACGTCGGCCGCCCAGTACATGCTGTACCGCTGGTACCAGACGGGTCGTTGCAACATCTCGCTCGCAGCCAAGCCGGGCGCGAGCAACCACGAGTCGGGTCTGGCGATCGACATCAACCAGTACTCGTCGTGGAAGACGGCGCTCCAGAACCGGGGGTTCAAGTGGCTCGGGTCGAGTGATCCCGTCCACTACGACTACGCCGGTCCAGGCGCCGTCAGCTACAAGAGCCTGGGCGTGAAGGCCTTCCAGCGGCTGTGGAACCGCAACAACGCGAGCGACAAGATCGACGCCGACGGCGTGTGGGGGCCGCAGACGGAGGCGCGCATGAAGAAGTCGCCGGCCAACGGGTTCGCCAAGGGCGCAACCTGCAATCCGGGTCTGCTCGGACCGGACACGGCAGAAGGCGCCGCGATCGACGCGCTCTCGGATTCGGAGGAATCCGCGGAGTTCGCCCAGTCCCTGGGGTCTGCGGACGGCGCGGCGCAGGCGGTACCCTTCGATGCTGCCCTGGTCGAGCAGCTCGAGCGGGAGTACGAGGGCGAGAGCTGCGGCGATCACGCGCACTGAGCCGTCGCGCCGGGTATCCTACCTCGCTGACATTGTCTGGCCTTCCTGGCCAGCGCGCGAGCCTCCGGAGGGTTATTCTTTGATCATCCCTCGGAGGTCCAATGGGCAGAGGCTCGCAGCACAGAGCATCCGACGATCCATCTAGGGAAGACGACCGCCTCTGGATCCTCATGGACAGAGCGGCGCCGGAGGCGGTGAACTTCGAAGGGCAGCCTGCGAGCCCGGAGGCCATCCCTTCGAGTGAAGGTGCGCGGCGCACGCTGGTCGTGCGCAACGGCGACAAGGTCCTGATCAGCGTCCCCGTGGGGCGTGACTCTGCGCTGGCCATCCCGCTCAAGATTCATCTGCTCCCGAACGCCGGGGCGCGGCTCATCGTGCGCGTCGCGTCCGAGGTCGCGCCCTGCTCGGCGTGCATCGAGGACCATCTGCTGAGCGCGTGCGCGGCCGATGGTCTCGGCGCGGGCGGGATCTTCGCCGCGATCCGCGAGGGGATCGCTCACTGCGTCGAGCTGCAGCGGCACGATCCGCTGCACGGGATCGAGCAGGACGTCGAGCTGCTCCCTTCTCGAACGCGCGCGCTGCTGCTGGCGCCAGCCAACGAGCCCCATGTGGTCACCGGGGGAGGGCGCCCCGAGAGCAGCGAGATGGATCTCATCCTGATCCTCTGAGCCCCACGGAGAAGAGATCAGGTGCGGTACTGCGCGGCGGCATCGCCCAGCCGGGTGGCCAGGGCGCCGATGTCGCGCGCCGCGCGCTCGGACTGGCGCGTCCCCTCGACGGTCTGCGTGCTGGCCTGCTCGATGGCGCGGATGGCCTGGGAGGTCTGGCCGATGACCACCGTCTGATCCTCGGCGGCGGCCACGATCTGCGCCGCGGCATGGGAGGCCAGGGCGATGGTCTCGGCGAGCTGTTTGATGCGGTCACCCGCGGTGCGTGCGGCTTGCACCGCCGAGGCCACGGTCTTCGTCCCCTCCTCGGTGGCGAGGACCGCGGCGTTCGTGGAGCGCTGGATCTCGCCGAGGATGCTGCGCACCTTGCTCGTGGCGTCCTTGGACTGCTCGGCCAGGCGGCGCACCTCCTGCGCGACGACCGCGAAGCTGCGTCCGTGCTCGCCGGCGCGCGCGGCTTCGATGGAGGCGTTGAGGGCGAGCAGGTTCGATTGCTCGGCCAGTTCGTTGACGGTGGTGATGATCTGCCCGACGGCCTGTGCCTGGTCGGACAGCACGAGGATGCGCTCCGAGATCGAGGTGACCTGGGTGTTCACTTGATCCATGGAGCTGACGCTCCGCTCCACGGCTCGCTGCCCGGAGGTGGAGACCTCCAGGCTGCGCTGCGACGCGAGCGCGACGGCCTTGGCGCGGTCGGCCACCTGCTGCGCGGTCTGGGTGACCTCTTCGACGGTGACCACCGTCTTGGTCACCGCCGACGCGGTCTGCATCGTCACCGCCGTCTGCTCCTGGGTGACCGCGAGGATCTCGCTCGTCGCGCTGCTCAGCGCCACGACGGCCTCGTTGATCCGGAGGGTCATCGTGCGCAGGGCGTGGCCCATCGCGCCGAGATCATCACCGAGCTGACGCATCTCGGTACTCCCCGTGGGCTCCACGGTCGCCGAGAACTCGCCGCGCGCGAGCCGGCCGATGAAGGCGCCGTAGTGGCCGACGGTGGCCGCGAGCTCCTGGCGCGCGCTGGCTTCCTTCTCTGCGCGGATGGCCAGCGCTTTCTCCGAGTCCTCCAGCGCTCTCGCCCGCTGCTCGGAGTCCGCGAGCGCCTGGCCGTAGGTGCGCGACACCGCAAAGAGCTGGCGCCGCGTGAAGAGTCCAATGAACGCGGCGATGCCGAGGAGCATGCCGCCCCCGATCCAGAGCAGGGTGCTCGACGCGCCCCCGGCGGCCTCCGTGCGTGAGTCGCGGAGCTCGGTCTCGACCCGGGTGAAGTCGCCGATCAGCGCGCGCATGCGGTCCATCTGCTCTTTGCCGGTCCGGTGAAGCTCGATGTCGATGGGCTCGCCGCGCTTCTGTCGCTCGATGATCGGACGCGCCGACTCCTGCTGCCATGCTGCGTGGGCGTCACGCAGGCTGATCACCCGACGGGCCTGGGCCGGATTGTCGGCCACGGTGTCCTCCAGCTCGCTGACGACCGAATCGAAGCTGATCGAGGCCGCGTCATAGGGCTCGAGGAACAGGGCGTCTCGGGTGGCGACGTAACCACGCACGCCCGTCTCCTTGTCCGCGAGCAAGCGTTCGACCAGCGCGGCTCGCGCGATGACCTTGTCGGTGTGGTCGACCCACCGTGCCAGCTCGACCAGGCGGTTGATCTGCCAGAACATCAGCGCTCCGACAGCGCCCATCAGGAGGGTCGGGATCAAGACGGTGCGGTTGAGCACCGCGCGGATGTCGGTCTGCGGGGCGGCTGGCTTGGACATGGGGTGAGGCTGTGCGTCGCGAAGCTGGTGGTGGGAGCAGGCGACCGTCGAGCCGGACGTAGTATAGACGACCGATTCGAGGCGCCGACATCCATTCGATGCCGCGCTGTCATGCGCGTCGTGGTGTCCTTGACAGCTTGTCAACGGGAGGGCGTGCGTGAGCGGGTGGCGAGGCCGTGAAACGTCGTCTTCGCCGAGAGAATGCGGCGCGGGTCGGGTGGCACGCGCGTTGCGAATCTGCGCCGCACATGGACGGCCTGAAGCCAGATCGCATCGACCAGCTGACGGGGGCGCTGCTCGGGGCGGCGGTGGGGGATGCCCTCGGTTTGCCCCGTGAGGGCCTGACGCCCGAGCGCGCTGTGCGTCTGTACGGGGTGGGGCCTCTGCGGCATCACTTCGTGCTCGGGCGCGGGATGCTGAGTGACGACGCCGAGCATGCCTGCATGACGGCGCAGGCCCTGCTCGCAGAGGCGGAGGACGAGGGGCGCTTCGCACGTGCGCTCGCCTGGCGCCTGCGAGGCTGGTTTCTCGCGCTGCCGGCAGCCGTCGGGTGGGCGACGTTGCGGGCCATCGTGAAGCTTTGCCTCGGCTTTCCCGTCACGCGCAGCGGGGTGTTCTCGGCCGGGAACGGCCCGGCGATGCGCGCGCCGATCCTCGGCGCTTGTCTCGCCGACACGCCCGAGCGCATCGCGCCGTTCGTGCGGGCCTCCACGCGGCTCACGCACACCGATCCCCGCGCCGAGGAGGGCGCGCTGGTCATCGCCCTCGCGGCGGCCCACGGGGTCCAGCACGGGCCTCACGGCGTTCACCCGACCGCGCTCTTCGGCGAGCTGCGGCGCCGGATCGAGGGAGAGGCGCTGCTTGCGGCGCTCGACGAGGTGGAAGCGCATCTCGCTCGTGGCGCTTCGGGGAGGCAGCTCGCTGCGTCGCTGGGCCTGTCGGATGGCGTGACGGGATACATGCTCCACACCGTGCCCGTCGCGCTCTTTTGCTGGCTGAAGAGCCCTGGAGACGTCGCGCAGTGCGTGGAGGAGGTGATCCTCCTCGGCGGTGACGCCGACAGCACCGGGGCCGTCGCGGGGGCGCTGGCAGGCGCGACGGCCGGGGCCAGCGCCATCCCGTCCGCGTGGCTCGACGGCATCTGCGACTATCCCCGCTCGGTGGGCTGGATGCGCAAGCTCGGGGTGCGTCTGGCGGAGCGCTTCGGTGGCACGGCCGTCCGCCTCGAGCGGGGCACGACGCTTGTCGCGCGGGGTGGTGCGGAGGGCGATCGAGGTCCGCTGCCGCTGTTCTGGCCCGCCATCCTCCCGCGGAATGCCCTCTTCCTCGCCATCGCCCTGCTCCATGGCTTCCGGCGCATGCTGCCGCCGTACTGACGTGGAGCGAGCGTCGTCACGTTCACGGCGCGGGCATCCTGCGCCTCATGCACGGCGCGGGCGTCCTGCGCCTCACGCACGGCGCGGGCGTCCTGCGCCTCACGCGTCACCCCCGCCGCCCTCGCCCTTCGCAGAGGGGGCGATGCGGGAATCCATCGCCTGCGAAGAACGGCCACGCATCATGGTGGCCGGACCCAAGTTCCTCTGGCATCGTCCGCCCCCTATGCTCCTCCGGCTCGCCCTCCGCTCGATCCATCACGCGCTTCCCCCTGCGGCCCTGATCCTCTCGCTCGTGGGATGTGGTGGCGGGGCCTCGCTGGGGACGCCCACGAAGCGGCCGCCGCGGGCGCTGGAGACGCCGCCCTCCGCGGCGAAGGGGCCTTCGGGCCCGCCGCTCCTCCCCGCGAACGTGGTGGCTCACCTCGAAGACGAGGAGTCGTCGCCGTACTTCACGCGCCGGGGGGACGAGGCGTTGCTCTTCTGGGCAGCGGGCGGCAAGTGGTGGTCTCGTCGGCTCGGGGCAGACGGCGCGCCGCTCGCGGCCCGTGTCGAGGTCGGCGTCGCGCCGGAGGAGGTCTCGGTGGCCTCGCTGCGTGCCTCCAGCTCGGGCTACGTCGTGGCATGGATCGAGGAGCAGGGGGGAAGCCGGGCCATCCGGCTGCTCGCGCTCGACGGCGCAGGGAATGCCGCGGGCAAGCCCACGCTGGTCTTGCAGTCGGCCGAGGAGATCGCCTGGGTCGACGTGCTCGTCAGCGCGCAGGGGTCCACGGTGGTGTGGGAGCTGCCGCGGGAGGATGGCGCCGACGTGATGGCGTCGGGCGTCAGCGGAGGCAAGGCGGCGACGCCGGTCGCGGTCGCGCGCGACGTCCTCGCCTGGCAGGCCACGTCGAGTGAGAAGGGCGCGGCCGTCGCCATCGTCCGTCGCGCTTCCGGGAAGTCGACGCGCTCTGCCGCGGAGCCCAAGCTCGGTCAGATCGCGCTCGTCGAGCTCGGCGCGAACGGCAAGCCCGGCGCGCCCGTGGTGGTGAGCCAGGAGGTGACGGCGCAGATCGACCTGGAGATCGCTTCGATCGACGGCAAATACCTGCTCGCCTGGACCGACGAGCGCGATCTGGACGCCACGGTGTACGTCTCCGTGGTCGAGCCAGGCGGGCGCATCGCCGTCGCGCCGCTCCGGGCCACTGCGCCGGCGGGGGAGCAAGCGCTCGTGTCGCTCGTCTCACCCCCGTACGTTCCCGGCGCTCCTCCGGCGAAGCGAGCGCTCCTCGCCTGGGAAGACCTCATCCGCGCGCCGCGGGAGGCGCGGCTCATCCACCTCGCGGCGATCGGGGCCGATGGCGTTCTCGGCAAGGAGCAAGCGGGCCTGATGATGAGCGCGAGCGGCCCTCCGGACCTGGCGCTCGATGGAGACGGCTTCGCGGCGCTCACCCTCGCCCCAGCGGCGGGGCCTCCGAACCTGATGGCCGAGGGGGATGACGAGACGCCCATCTGGCCGACGTACGTGCGCTTCGGTGCGGACCTCTCGGTGCGCGCGGGAGAGCCGGTCCGGGCCGCGCCGTTCGCTGCCACGGGCGGGATTCCGTACCTCGTGCGCGGGCTGTCGTGCGCCAAGGGTCAGTGCACTGCCCTCGCGAGCGCGGCTGCCCCGCGCAGCGCCGCGCCGCCACCCGCGCCAGAACCCCGCGCCGCCTCCTCCGCGCGGAACCCGGGCGGGGCGAACAAGTCCGACAAGGCGGCTCCTCCCCCTCCGCCCCAGGGCGCTCCGCTCGCCGTGGTCGCCCTGCCGGTGCGTGAGGGGCCCTGGCAGGTGCCAGCCCATCGAGAGACGGCCGACGCCGTGCCCCGCGCCAGCTCGGTGCGTGCTCTCTACGATGGCGAGCACGTGTCCCGGGTCGCTGGCACCGATCTCGGCGGGGGTCGTGGTCTCGCCGCGTGGGTGACGTACACGCTGGAGAGCAACGCCGCAGCGAACGGGCGCGCGAAGGACAAGGACAAGGATCAGGGGGCCACGCTGGCGGTGCGCGCGGTCGGCCCCGAGGCGCTCGGGAAGCTCAACGTCCTGTCGCAGAAGGCCTCGTCGATCGGCGGGGTGTCCATCGCCACGGCCCCGGGCGAGCGGCCCGACAGCGTGGTGGCCTGGGTCGCGCGCGAGAAGGGGGAGCCGCAGGTCTACGTCACCCGTCTCGACGCGAACGGCGAGAAGGTCACCCAGAAGAAGGTGACCACCGCGCCGCGACGCAAGACCGCCTCGGGCGCGCCCAGCGAAGCCGCAGACGTCGCCATCGTCCACGATGGGGCGGACGGCTGGATCCTCGCCTGGGTCGACACCCGCGACGGCAACGCCGAGGTCTACGCGGCGCGGCTCGACAAGAACCTCCAGAAGTCGGGGCCCGACCGCCGCGTCACCGACGCCGCCGGTGACGCCGCCGAGGTGCAGATCCTGATGCGCGGCAAGGAGGCCTGGCTCGTCTGGTCCGACGCGCGACAGAACGAGGAGACGGCCGACATCTGGATGGCCCGCCTCGACGCCAAGACGCTCCAGAAAGCCGGGCCGGAGACCCGCCTCTTCACCTCCCCCGAGCACTCGCGCAGCCCGGCCCTCGCGCCCTTCGGCAGCGGCATGCTCGCGGCCTGGATCGAGGAGCCGACCGGGGACGGGGCGACGGGGGGCGGCACCGCCCGGTTCGTGCACGTCGACGAGCGAGGCCTCATGCAAGGCGCGCCCGGCGCCATCCCCCTCGGCGTGGAAGGGGCCTCGGCGGCATCGATCGCGCTCGCCTGCGACGGCGGCTGCCGCGCGGTGCTCACCGTGGCCGAAGGGGAAGCGCTGTCGCTGCGCGCCCTCGAGTTCAACGCGCAGGGCCGGCCCGGGGCGACGCAGCTCCTCGGTGTCCTCACCGGGAACGCGGCCCAGGACGTGTCTCCCTCGTTCGCTGGCTCGGGGGGGCTCTTCTTCTCCGACGACGCGCTGAGCGGCTCCGGCCGCGTCCGGTGGATGACGATCGCCTGGAAGCGCTGAGGCGCGCTCACGCGCCGATCTTCACCGTACGCCCACTCCGCGCCGCCTCCTCGATGGCCTTGATCACCCGCACGTCGGCCAGTCCCTCTTCCCCGGGGGTGAGCGGCGCGGTGTCGTTCATCACGGCCAGCGAGAAATGGTCCATCTCCGCCGCGAACTGGTTCACCGGCTCGACCTGCAGCCGCGTCGTCCCCGCCTCGCGGTTCACGCGCAGCTCCAGCCCCTCGTAGGTGAAGGCCGGGTCGACGTCGATGTACCCGTCCGCGCAATGCACCCGATATCGTGCCGACTTCGCGGCGGCAAAATGGCAATCGCAATGCGCGAGCATGCCGGATGGGAAGCGCATGGTGAACGCATAGCCGGCGGGGACCTCCCTGAAGTTCCCGTCGTCGTGGGGCTGGTGCATCATCGCGGTGACCTCCACCGGCTCCTCCCCCGCGACGTAGCGCGCGGCGTTGATGCAGTAGATCCCGATGTCTCCCAGCGGGCCTCCGGCGAGCTTGCTGCTCAGCCGGATGTTGGGCGCTCGGGTCACCTGCACGTGGCTCGCCTCGAAGGTGCGGAGCGGCCCCAGCTCTTTGCTGCGGCACATCTCGATGACCTTCTGGTTGATGGGCTCGTACCGCAACCGGTAGGCGACCATCAGCTTCTTGCCGGCCCGCTTCGCCGCCGCGATCATCCGGGTGCATTCGTCGGTGGTCGGCGCCATCGGCTTCTCGCAGAGCACGTGCTTGCCTGCCCTGAAGCCGCGGATGGTGTACTCCGCGTGCATCGAGTTCGGCAGGATCACGTAGACGATGTCGACCGCCGGGTTGTCCTCGATCGTGTCGAACATCTCGTAGCCGTAGACGTTCTTCGGATCGAGCCCGTAGGCTTCGGCGACCTGGAGCGCCTTGTCCTGGTGCCCGCTGACCAGCGCTGCGAGCCGAGCGTGCTTGGCCACCCCGAACGCGGGCAGCACCTCCTCCAGCGCGAGCTTGCCGAGTCCCACGATGGCCCAGCCGAGCTTCTTCGTGGCCCGGGGGACCTCGGCGTCAGGGGACTGCGCATTCGGCGGCTCCACAGGGCCGACGTCTTCCTGGGGCGCCGACGTAGCCGCGCTCGGGGGAGGTGCCGTGATCGCGGGCAGGGCCTGGGTCGCCGGCGCCGTCGGTTGCGCCGCGCCGCTGTAGTCGATCTGCTTCGAGACGAGGTGAGACGCGATCCCGCCGACGCTCGCAGCGCCAGCAGCGACGAAGAAATCACGGCGGGAGAACGAGAGCGGCTTCGCGTCGGACATCAGCTCCTCGGCAAGGACAGGGGGCCGTCAACGCTGGCACACGCGATCTCGTCGTGCACCCGTCATGTCCACGGCGGGGGTGAGCCGAGGTCGATGTCCGGAGCGTCCAGCTCCTCGTCGGTCCGCCGGAGCGGGGTGGGGCGCCGGTCTGGATCAGCTCACTGTCCCAGCTTCATGGCGGTGAGGGCCACGGAGGCCCACCCGGCCAGCATCAGGAGCCCCCCGAGCGGCGTCACCGCCCCGAGCCAGCGGATGCCGGTCAACGTCATCACGTACAGGCTCCCGGAGAAGAGCAGCACACCCCCTGCGAAACAGAAGCCCGCCACCGTCGCCGTGGTCGCGCTGGTGCGCCCTGCGAGGTAGGCGGCGAGGGCGAGGGCGAGGGCATGGATCAGGTGATACTGCGCGCCGGTCTGCCACCATCCGGTGCGCAATGCGGCATCCGGGAGCGACTCCAGCCGTGTCTTCAGCCCATGGGCACCGAAGGCGCCCAGCGCCACCCCGAGGAAGCCATAGACGCCCGACAGGAGGAAGAAGACGCGTTCCATGCTCGGGGCGTCTACCGCGGTCCTGGCAAGGCAGCGAGTCTTTGGGGACCGTCGTGAGCCTTCTCCCTCGGTCTCGGTGAGCACGTCACCCTCGGCGAGCACGTCGCCGGGTCCTGCCGACGCTCCGGCAGACGGCGCTCGACGTTGCCTTCGGCGCGTGATGCCCGGAGGTGGTGGTGTGCAGGTGCGGGGGGGCGGTGCGACGCCAGCGAAGGGAGACGTGCGGGGGAGATCGGTGACGGCGAAAGGGATCCCCCGGGAAGGAGAAACGAGTATTCTCCTGCACCCATGTCGTTCCATAGCCTGAACGCGCCTCGCAAGGTTCACTCGCTCGACGCCGAGATCCGTGGTGCCGCCGTGCTGGCGAACCCTGGCCTCGTGGCGATGGTCTCCACCGATCCGGTGCGCGTCGGTGTCTGCGCGCTCGGGGGATCGTCCGGCAAGACGACCAACGTGTCGCTGTCGTCGGCGGACGACGTCGCCCTCCTGTCCAAGGACGTGGCCGTCGTGCGCAGCGAAGGGGACGTGTGGGCGCTGCTCGGCATCCAGCACTCCCCGAAGATGGATCAGGTGTCCCGCGACGCGCGGCAGCTCGCGGCACGTCCCGGCGGCGAGACGGCGCTGACCTTGAAGTGGGACGGCGCGGCCGCAGAGCTCAAGCTGCTGAAGAACGACGTCGAGGAGCGACCCTTCGTCCTGCGGGGATCGGTGCGGGCGTTCGACGTGACCGAGGGCGAGACCTACGCCGTGGTGGACACCGGGGCCGAGGGCGGTGAGCTGCGGGTGCACCCGGGCGCCACCCCGGAGCCGGGGGCGAGCCACCGGGCGACGTTGCCTCGTGAGGCGGCGGGACTCGATCGCGTGCGCGGTGGGCAGCAGCTCTCGGCGCTGTACAAGCGCGGTGGCGGGACGGTGTGCGTGGTGGTGAAGGCAGGCGGCAAGCTCACGGCGAAGACCCTCACCCTCGAGGGGCCGGTGGCGGATGTTGCGGTGCTGGAGGGAGCGCTGTTCGTGGCGTTCCCCGACGGGCGGCTCGCCCTCTACAGCGAGGCGACGATCGAGGGCGCTGGCGCAGGGACGCTCGCGCCGAGCGCGAAGGTTCAGCTCGGAGGGCGGGGTGAGCCGCGCGTGATCGTCGCCACGGCCAAGGGGGGCGCGTCCTTGTGGATCGGGACCAGCGCGGGCGAGATCTACAGCGCTGCGATCGCGCGCAAGCCCGCTGGCTGAGAGGTCGATCGGAACTCTCATGCGTGCCCGTCGGGGTGACGTGAGGTTGTCTTCGCTCGGGGAGCGTTCGATGCGCGTGCTGCTGCTCGCCACGGTGCTCCTCGTGGGCTGCGGGGCCGGTGTGACCGCGACCGGGCCTCGGCACGACATGCCCGTCCCGCGGGGGGTGGCCCGGGCAGAGGTCGCGCTGCGGGTGGATCTCCGGCCGGGGCCTGGATGCGAGGAGGTGTTCGACCTCGCGCTGTACGAGGATCGGGGCGTGGACCTCGTCCAGTGGGATCGGCATGCAGGGGTCTGCAAGGGGCGGTCGGTCACCATCCGGTACCTGCCGCGGCAGCTCTCCGAAGGCGCGCTGCTGGAAGCCGTCCGCAAATTGACGACGCGCGTCGAGAAGGTCGGCGCAGCAAGGGAGACGGAGCGATGAAGTCCTCGAAGCGGACCTCGTCACGACAGCGTTGGGTGGGGATCGGCGCGTTGACGCTCGCGCTCCTGCCGGCGCTCGGCGTGACCTTGAAGGCGGCGGCGGACGACGCGGTGGTTTCGGAGGAGCAGGGCAACGGGGGGCCAGCGCCGGAGAGCCGTGCAGCGGCGCGGCGGCGTGTGCTCGCCGCGATGTCGAGCGACCCCGCGGTGCTGATCAACGTCACGGGGCGGGAGATGCCCGCGAGCCCTGACATCCTCGGCCTGGGAAAGCGGGGGACGCTGGCGCTCTCCAGGTGCCTCGCCGACAACGTGAACGCGGACATCCGCAGCACGTGCGCGATCATGCTCGGCCAGCTGGGTGACCGGCGCGGGCTGCCCGCACTTCAGGCCGCGCTCGACGACTGGGAGCCCGAGGTGCGCGCCGTGGTGATCCAGGGCGTGGCCCGGATGCCGGACCCGAGCTCCCTCGACCCGTTGCTTCGGTTGTTCCGGCGCACGGACGAGGAGGTGGGGAACCGCGTGCTGATCCTGCAGGCGCTGGGGGCGCTCAGCCAGCCGAAGGCGGTGACGGTGCTCCGCCAGGAGCTGCGTCGCAAGCCGGACGCCGATGCGCCGGACCTGCGCGCGACGGCGTTCCGTGCCCTGTGGATGAGCCGCCACCTGATGGCGCGAGCCACGCTGGAAGGCGAGGTGGCCGCCGCGCTCGCGAGCCACCACGCGCCCCTCCAGCTCGCCGCGACCGAGGCGGCGGCCTCGCTGCGCGCCGGGCGGCTCGTCGCGCCACTCACGCCCTTGCTGGAGCATCCCAGCGCCGACATCCGCAACAAGGCGGTCCACGCGCTGGGGCTCGTGGGCGACAAGTCGGCGGCGCAGGTGCTGCTCGCGCGGCTGCCGAAGGTGCGCGAGTCGCGCATGCTCAACAACATCGCCTTCGCCCTGGAGCGGCTGGACCCGGGGGCCTTCTACACGTCGGTGCGCCAGGTCATCGAGCACAAGCAGGCGATCATCCGGCTCAACGCCGCCTTCGTGCTGGGCGACGTGAAGCGGCCCGAGGGGCTGCCCCTGCTGGAGAAGGCGCTCTCCGATCCCAGCGACTTCGTGCGCACGAGCGCGATCGTCGCGCTGGGCAAGCTGGGCACGGACAAGGCGGCGAAGCCGCTGGAGCGCTTCGTGGATGATCCCAACCTGTCGATCCGGCAGGAGGCGATCTATGCGCTGCACGCCCTGAGCGGGGACAAGCGCGCCAACCTCATCCACGACAAGCTGTTCATGACCCGGAAGACGGCGGTGAAGCATCGCGCCGCGCTCGCGCTGGGCCGAGCCGGGGACCCGAGGGTGCGGGACTATCTTCTGTCGTGCATGGAGCAGCAGGACTGCGGGGTCGACGACGTGGCGTCGTATCTCCGGGTCGACCGGGCGCCGGCCGTCTCGGGGAGGGTGCTGCTCGCGTGGGCGCGTGGCCAGGACGAGCTCACGGATCTGCTGGCAGAGCTGCGGCCGCCGGGGACGCTGCCCCTCGCGGCGAGCAGCATGGACGCGGCGCTGGCGCGTGAGGATCGGTGGAGCGCCCGCTCCGCGGTGGACCTCCTGGGAGATCTGGGGGACACGTCGGTGAAGGCGCGCCTCGCACCCCGGCTCGCCGATGTCGACGTCTGGCTGCGCCTGCATGCGGCGGTGGCGCTCTCCCGGCTGGGTGACCGTGATGCGGACGCGCGGATCTTCGCCGAATTCGACAATTTCCCGGCCACCTGGCTGCCCGGGTTCGTGGACGTGGCCCGCCGCATCAAGGAGCCCGAGGTGCAAGCGCGCCTCGCGCCGGAGCTCGCGCGTCGTTCTCGGCGGCCCGCGGCGGTGAGCCGCCCTGTGGGGGCCGGGGTGGGGGCGTCGGGAGATGCAGCGAGGGGACCCGTGGACGCCGGAGGGCCAGACGTCGACATGGCGCTGGCCGCTGCGGCGGTGCAGCTCGCGTGGGATCCGGAAGCAGGGATCTTCCGTTTCCTGGATGCACTCGGCGCGCCCTCGTCGCGCGAACGGGAACTCGCGGCGCGCTATCTGCGCGAAGACCGCGAGCAGAAGCTGACCTGGGTGCTTCGGCGCGCGCTGTCGCGTGAGCAACGAGAGCACGTGCGCGATCGGCTGCGCGAGCTGCTCGTGGGGCGTGACTGACCGGGAGGGGGGGCCTTCCGGCGAGACCACGCTCGGCGCGCGGGCTCGCGCGGGTCTCCTCGGGGCGTCCGCAGCGCTCGCTGCGCTGATCTGGGACCCTGCGGCGCCTGCGGCCACGGCGAAGCATACGGTGCTGCTCCTCGCCGCTGCCGTGGCCCTCGCGGTCGTGCTGGGGCAGGGCGCGAGGCATCGTGAGGTGGCTGGGCGGACTGGCGCGGAAGGGATCTCGTCGCCGGCGGCGTTGTGGCTCGGGTTCGTGGGGTGGTCGGTGGTGTCGCTCGCGTGGGGACATGTGGCGGGCATGGGGATGCTCTGCGCCTGGGTCGCGGTGTCGGCGCTGATGCTCGCCGCGATGCGCTTGCCTGCTGGTGGTGCGCGCTGGGCCGCGCTGGTCGCGGGCGGCTGCCTCGGGGGCGGCTCCTCGCTGTTCGCGCTCGCGCAGGTGGCCTGCGGTGGGCGGGGCTTCGCGATCCATGGGGGCCACGGCAACCCCAACTGGCTGGGCCTGGTGCTCGCCGTGTCACTCCCGCTCACCATCGAACTCGCGTGGGTCTCGTGGCGAGCCGGGTCTCGCTGGTGGCTCGCGGCGGCAGGTGCGGCGGTGGTGTCGTTGCCAGCGCTGCTGCTGGCACGTTCACGGGTCGCCTGGATTGCGCTCGGCGTGACGCTCGCCGTGGGGCTGGTGGTCGGCGCGCACGGTCGCTACCGGCGCGCCGTCCGGCTCGTGGCTTCGGGGGCGATGGGGATGCTGGCCGTCGGTCTCGTGGTGGTGAGCCGCGGGGGGTTGCCGTTGGCGACGTCTGCAGG
This sequence comes from Chondromyces crocatus, assembly GCF_001189295.1. Lineage (NCBI taxonomy): Bacteria > Pseudomonadati > Myxococcota > Polyangiales > Polyangiaceae > Chondromyces > Chondromyces crocatus. The sequence continues at coordinate 11,249,096 of NZ_CP012159.1, read as the reverse complement.
GGTCGAGGTGCAGGAGGCGCCTTTCGCATCCGAGGCCGTGGGTGCCGAGGTCCCGACGGTGATCGGCGGAGTGGACGTGCCGCTGGCCAGCGCCTGGGACGGGCGTGTCCGGATCTGGCGGGCGAGCGCGGATGCGGCGCGCGCCGCGCTGCCCTTCGGCGTCGGCCTGGGAGCGTTCGCGCCCGCTTACCTCGAGGCGCAGGGGAAGCGGCTCGCGCGGCTCTCTCCGCCGCAGTCGTCTCGGCAGTTTCTGAACGCGACCACGGCGCACAATGACTGGCTGCAAGCGGCGGCGGAAGGAGGGCTGCCAGGCGTCGCCCTCCTCGCGGCGGCCATCGCGTGGGGCATCCGCGTGGCGTGGCGTGCGGGCTGGTTCGCTGGTGCGGCGTCGCTCGGTACCTTCGCCCTCTGCGCCTGGGGGGACAGCCCGCTTCAGCAGCCCGCCGTTGCGTTGCTGATGGCGCTCACGCTGGCTGCGTCGGGACGAAGGGACCGAGGGGCAGCTTCTTCGAAGACTCCTGTCGTGCCGCGGTCGGGCGAAGGAGATCCATTCCTGTGGACGGCAGGGGCTCCGGCCGCGCTGGGGCTGGTGGCCGTGGCGCTCCTGCTCGCCGTTGCGACGCGGAGCTGGCTCTCCGCGCGTCAACTCAGTGACGCACGGGACGTGATGCCTGCGGCCCGGAGTGCCATGATCGAGCGCGCCGTGCGGCTGGATCCGTGGAACGGCGAGGCGAGGCTGGCGCTCGGACTCGCGCGGCTGGAGGAAGGCGATGCTGCCGGCGCGCTCGGGGTGCTGGAGTGCTCGCGCGCGCTGCTCGCCAACGTGGGGACCGACGTGGCGATCGGCAACGCCCACCTCGAGCTGGACGCGCCTGCTGCGGCCGTGAGCGCCTATCGCCGCGCCCTCCGCCATCACCCCGGCTCGCTGCGAGCCCATGCCAACCTCGTCGAGGCGCTCGTCCGGGTGGGCAAGCTCGATGACGCCGAGGTCCACCTCGACGCGGCGCGATCGATTTCCCCAGGGCACCCTCGGATGCTGGCCATCACCGAGCGCGTGCGGCGTGCGCGGCTGGATGCCGAGGCGTCGGGTGCGCGCTGAGGGCACGACGGCGCTCGGGGGTCACGGGTCCTCGGGTCACGCCAGCAGCAAGGCCTGTCGCACCGACTCCACGTCCGTCACCGCGTGCAGCACGGGTTGAAGGCCCAGGCCGGGAGGCTCCCCGAAGGCACCGCTGGCGGCGACGGCCCGGGCGCGTGGACCATCGAGGACCAGGAACACGTCACGGACGCCTCCAGGGCCTGGTGCGTCGATCACGTCGATGATCCGGGTTCGGTCGAGATGCAGCTCCTCGTCTCCTCGCTGGATGAGCACCCGCAGATCGGTGATCAGGTAGCGCGTCTCCCGGTCGAGACGCGCAGGGCGCACCACCGTGGCGTAGAGCGTCGCGACCCCGGCGGCCGTGAGGAGCACGATGGTCAAGGCGAGGGCGGCCACGAGCGACATGAAGGTCAGGCTCTCCGGGTGCACGCCCGCGCGCACCACGAGCCGCAGGATGCGCACGGACTGCGCCGCCGTGCCCGCGCCGGTCACGAAGAACATCAACCCCATGGCGACGGAGATCACGCCGCGGATGCCCCTGGGGAGCCAGCGCCGCCAGCCGCCGTCGGGGTGACCCGACCAGAGCACCCGCTCGCCGTCGTCGAGGCGCTGCGCCAGCAGCCGATGACCGTCCCCTGCCGGTGCCGACGGCGTGACGCCCCGCAGGATGGCCCAGACGCGATCGGGCGCGATGATGCCGGGCAGGGTGATCGAGAGCCGCCGCCTCAGCGCGCCCGTGGGCACGGCGCGCACCAGCTCCAGGTCACCCACGCCAGGGTGCTTTGGGCTCCAGTGGATGCGGGCGTAGCTGATGGATCGCCGCTCGATCGAGCGCCGCATCCTCCCGCGCTGCGTGACGATGTGGTGCGCGGTCAACGTGTACTCCAGCTCCGACCGCCACCACCGGGGCAGCGCCCGCGCGGCCACGGCGAGCGTCGCCATCCAGGCCGAGAACAGGAGGAGCTGGGTCGGGCGGGCGTGGAGGGCCGTCGCGACGACGATGGCCGAGGCGGTGCCAATCGCCGAGGTCACGGCGCACACGATGGAGGCGGAGCGGTAGGTGGCCGGCACGTCGATGACCTTCGGCCTCCCCTTCCAGAGCACGGGCTCGTTGAACAGCGAATCGCGAATCACCGAGGCCTCCTTCTGCGACGACGTCGACGTCTACGGTGTCTTGCCTCGTGGTCGCGCAGGTGGAGGCTTTGCGCTGGTGCGCACCTTCAGGCTACGGCGGATGGCGTCTTCGCGCTCGCGCTCGCACTGGGCGAGCCGCACGCGGGCGAGGGGAGCCCACGAGTCCTCGGTCGGCGCACTGTCCAGGTAAGCTTGCCACGAAGCCACCGCGTCGCCGAAGAACTGCACCCGGGCCGCGCCGGTCTCGGCTGCCCGCGCGCTCTGCCAGTGGCCGAGGGCTTTGTACCAGTGCACATCGTACGAGGGCACGTAGAACCAGCCAGGCCCGTTGATGCGCATGTCCCGTGGATCATAGGTGCGCGCGAGCCGGATGTTCTCGAGGGCAGACTCCAGGTCGCCAGAGCGATCGAGCCCCACGCTCAGACCCCAGAGCGTGGTCACCCCGTGGCTGAACATCTCGCGCGTCCCCAGCAGCGCCAGAGAAGCGCGATACCCTGCCACGGCCTGGGTGATGTCGCCGATCGCCATGAAGGCCTCGGCGCGGTTGGACAGCAGGAGAGAGCGCGGCCCGGCGTGCGGCTCCAGGGCCAGGGCCTCGCCGTACGCTCGGATCTCTTCGTCGTGCCGGTCGAGGCGCGCGTAGCACACCGCGAGATCTCGGTAGACCTCCGAGCGCACCGGCGCGGGCGGGGAAAGGCGCAGGATGGCCTCCAGCTCGTGTGTGGTCGCCTCGTAGTCGCCGAGTTCTTGCAGGATGCCCGCGTAGCGGGTCCGCAGGAAGGGATCGGTCGAGGTCTTCACCCCCGCCATCTCGTAGAGCAAGCGCGCCTGCGTGAGGTAGAGCTGCGCCATCTGTGGCGACAGGCCCCCTTCTTCTTGCTCGCTCTTGAGCAGCAGTCGCTCCGCCGTGCGGATGGTCTCCCGTTGCTTCTCGCCCTGCGGGTCGCGCGCCCGCGCCCAGACGGAGGGACGTGCCTGCACCGCCGTCGGCAAGAGCCAGAGGACCCCGAGCAGCAAGCCCCCGAGCCAGCGTTGCCTGTGCCGGCTCATGGCTGCTTTGCTCCCTGGCGAGGCGGCGCAGAGGCACCCTGCCGCCGCGCCGCTGCGGCCCCACGGGGGAGCGCCGCGAGCCTCGCTTGTGCCGCTGCCGCCCAGGGCCCCTTCCCGCTCGGAGTGGCCAGGAAGGCATGCCACTTCTCCGCGGCGCCTCCGGGATCGGTGCGTTCGAGCGACAGCGCCTCCAGCGCCAGTCGGTCATCGTCGACGACCAGGTATCCCGACGCGCGAGGGCGGGCGCTGGCCTCGGCTGCGCTGTCCAGTGCGGCCTCGGCTTGCGTCGCGTCGCCCGAACGATCCAGCACCAGCGCGAGCGAGAGCAGGACATCGCCCGTGAGCTGCGTGGGAGGGCGGAGCCGGGCCTCACGGAGATAGGCCGCGGCTTCGTCGAGCGGGGCCCTCCCCTGGCTCTCCGGGCGTGCTGCGCCCGACGCTGACGTGGCGGGGGCTGTGGCCGCTGCAGGGGGGCTGGGGGAGGGGGCGCCTGCGGCGGGGGTCTTTGCGGCGGATGGGTTTGCGGAGGCCGGGCTCTCCGTCGGTGTGGCCGGTGCGGCGGCGACGGCCATGGCCACGTGGGCAGCTTCCAGCAGCGCCGCCACGCGACGATCCAGGCTGCCCAGGAGATCGATGCGCGGAACGAGCGCTCTGTAGATGGCGAGGGACTCGTCGCGTTTGCCGTCGAGCCGCAGCGTGCGCGCGAGATCGTGCATGGTGGACGGGTCCTCCACGCTCCGGGGATCGATGGCGCGCGCGCGCGAGAAGTCCCGCGCTGCCTCGGCGGGCGCGCCGAGCGCCAGCGCCACCCTGGCGAGCACCACCAGGGGCGCGGCTCGGCCGGGCAGTGCCTCCTCGGCGAGCTTGGCGGCCTCGCGCGCCGCCTCGGGCCGGCTGGCGAGCTGCGCATGCGCGCGCGCGATCAGGTCGCAGTAGCGCTGGAGGGTAGGGACCCGAGCGCGCTCCCAGACCGAAGGACCTCGCGCGATGGCGCGCCCGACCCGGGCTTTGCATTCGGGCGGTCGTGCAGCCGCCGCGGCGGCCGCGTTCAAGCTGGGGCCACTGTTTCCAGCCCAGGGCAAGGCGAGGAGGGTCGACAGAAGGAGCGGGGCCGCTGGCACGTAGCAGAGCATATCAGCCCGCGGGCCTCGAAGCCGCCATGCCCCTCGCGACCGAACTGGTCCGTGACTGTCCCTTCGGGGGCCCTGGAGCGGCTCCCGGGGCACGAGGCCCCTTCCTCCGCGAGGTGACGACCCGCCCCCCTTCCGTTCGAGGTGCTGGCTCCTCGGCTCAGCTCCGCTCAGGGCTGGCAAACCCCCGGGATGTCGGTCTCGGGGCGACCTCCGACGCAGGTGAGGTCGGGTCGGCAAGGCAAGAGCCCGCGGCTCCCGCATGGGTCCCCTACACCCCCGAAGCATCGTGAGAGGGGCGCCTCCGTGACGCTGCCAGCGTCTCCTGCATCGACGCGCTGATGGGCCTCCTGGCAGTCCTCCTCGTCGTGGCTCGCGACGGGCAAGAAGAACTGACGAGCGGCGATGACGGTCGCGTCACCTGCGGGTCCCGCTTTGGGGATGACCTTCTCGACGCCCTCCACGAGCAGCCCGCGCTCGTCGAGCAGGGCCCGTCGGGCGGCCTCCTTGTCCCTCTCGGTCCCCGACGCCCCGCTGAGATCGACCCCGTCGAGCGTCCGGGTCCGGGTCGTGTTGACGATCCGGGCTTCGGTGTCGGGGCAGGGGTAGGTGACACACTGCACCCCGTTGCTCCCCACGTGGAACAGGGTCGACGAGAGCGAGCCCTCTCGCGGCGCGCGAAAGGCGTCGCTCACCACCAGGTTGCGGAGGCGAGGCACATCCTTGCGCGGCCGCATGACCCCGTGAAAGACGACGTTCCCCTCGCGCAGCGCGCGCTCTTCGTCCATCCGGAGGCCGAGCCGCGAGAGATCGATCGTGGCCACATAGCACGAGGCGGCGACCGCGCCGTCGGCGCACTCGGTGAGCCTCTTGTTCGCCTTCGCGATGAAGTAACCGCCGCAATGGGGCTGGGCACACCGACGCACGTCGACGGCAGTCACCACGTAATAAGCTGGATCTTGCCGCTCCCGGGCTGCTTTCGCGTCTCCCCGGATTCCCAGCAAGCTCACGAATCCGACGGCAATGGCAAGCGCTCTGAGCATCGTGATTCCCTCCCGACCCCTGTGCGGTTCTTTCAGGGCGAAATGGGCCTTCGCCCCGTTTGCCGACCAGGTGCAGGAACAGGGCCAGAGCGCGCTCCGGCAAGCGCGCAGGCTGCTCTGCGGTGAGCGCGAGAGGCGACGTGTCTGCCTGGCGCCACCGATGTCGTCGCGCCCGCTTCAGGCGGCGAGCTGGCGTGCTCGCTCCGCGAGACCTTGCACCACGGAATGGAAGCTGCGGAGGCGCCGCATCTTGCTCGCGCCGAACCGCTCTTCGAGCGCCTGCGCGATGCGTGGAACACGCGCCGTACCCCCCGTGCAACAGACCACGTCGATGTCGTCGAACGAGACCCCTGCCGCGTCGACGGTGGTGTCCAGCGACTGGACGATGGTGTCGATCGCGCGGCTGCTGCCCGTCTCGAACTCGTGGCGACGGACGTCTTCGTGGATCTCGACCGACGGATAGCTGAAGTGGAACGTGGCGGTCGGGCTCTCGGACAGCGCACACTTGGTCCGCTCGATGGCCTCGAAGACGCGGAACGCGAGCGCGTCCTCCACGAGGCACAGCAGCTGATCCATGCGCTCGCGGTCCTCGCCGCCGAGTGACCAGGCCTTCACGTCGCGCAGGAACGCGAGCACGTCGCGGTGCTGGAGGGTGGTCATGTCGGCCGGCGAGCAGAGCTTCTCGACGATGGCGCGCGGCATGGTGAGCACGTTGGAGCCCAGAGGGACCTTGTAGGTGACCTCTGCGCCGAAATGCCGGGAGATCTTGTGGCGCATCAGGCTTCCATCGAGCGCGTCACCCGCGACGGAGACGCCACCCAGGGCGAGCACGCCGGCCGGGTCGAGGGTGTGTCCTTGCATGCGGACGACGGTGAAATCCGAGGTGCCGCCACCGAAGTCGGCGATGAGCACGAGCGAGGCGCGGTCCTCGTCGAGACGAACGTCGTGTGCGGCGGCGACGGGCTCCGGGCAGAACGACACCTCCTGGAAGCCGGCCAGCTTGGCGGCGCGTTCGAGGCGCTCCTCGGCGAGCCGATCCTCGTTCGGACCGCCGGCGAAGCGAGCAGGGCGGCCGAGGAGCACCCGCTCGACCGTGACGCCGAAATGCGCATCGGCCCGCTCGCGCATGGTCCTCAGGAACCGGCCGATCAGCTCCTCGATGCTCAAGGTGCGGGAGCCGATCTGCGTCCCCGAGAAGCTCCGATCGGGCAAGTACTTCTTCGTGGAGCGGATGAGGCGGCCCTGCATCCCGTGGTCGACGAAGTCTCGGATGGCCCTCGCGCCGCAGGAGAAGCGGTTCTCGTGATCGAAGAACAGGACGCTCCGCAGGATGGTCGGATCGGCTGCCGCGTCGTCGAGCGGGATCGGTGGACAGGTCGCGTCGGCGCTGGCGGCCGCGAGGAGCGAGTTGGAGGTGCCGAAGTCGATCGCATAGATCGACGGACGAAAGCTCGGTGCCATGAAGGTTCGCCTCCTGTGGGCGTGATGAGGTCGATGGGTCGTGAGCGAAGTTCGTGCGCCGGGGAAGGGCCCCCAGCGCGGCGCATCTGGCCAGCAGCGGCCTACCTTTACAAGCTGTCGACGGCGTGAGAGAATTCGGGAGCCTCACTGGATGAGCGGTGATTTCTGCCCCCTTCGGCAGGATTGACCAGAGCCAGGCTCCCGAAGATCGAGCTACGTCCCGCTGGCAACGCGCCCATCAGGCCGTCTGAAGCACAAGCGCGTGCCCCGTGGTCTCGCCAGGTGTCCCACGACGGAACGGCCGTGCTCGGCACATCCGCTGCATCCTGACGAGCCGCCCTTCGAGGGCCGTGTGCTTCGGGAACGCCCCTCGGCGGGTGAAGGCCGTTTCCGCGCCGTTCGCAACGCAGGAGAGACGATGCATCGTCATGGTGCTCAGGTCGCTGGTCCCGGATTGCTCACGGGCCGTGTCCGTTTGCTGCGCAGGCGTGACCGAGGTGCGCGCCTGCTCCTGGGGGCTGCGCTTTGTGTCGCTGTCGCAGGGGCCGGGTGCTCGTCCAAGGCCCCACCGCCCCCACCACCCCCTGCGCCGGTGCGTGTCGCCACCGCCGAGAAGGCCACCGTCCCCGTGCGCCTCAAGGCCATCGGTGCCGTCGAGCCCTCGTCCACCGTCACCTTGCAGCCCAGGGTCTCGGCGCAGATCACGAAGGTGCTCTTCAAGGAAGGGCAGGACGTCAAGGCGGGCGACCCGCTCTTTCAGCTCGATCAACGCCCCTTTCAGGTCGCCCTCGCAGAGGCGCTGGCGCAGCTCAAGCAGAACCAGGTCCAGCTCCAGAACGCGCGGACGGAGGCCGAGCGCTACCTGCGGCTTCAACAGGAGGGGGTCGGCTCGAAGGAGCAGGCCGAACAGAAGCGTGCGGCCGCAGACGCGCTGGCCGCCACCGTCCAGGCCAACCAGGCGACGGCGGCAGCGCGCCAGCTCGATCTCACCTTCACGACCATCAAGTCCCCCATCGACGGTCGGACCGGGGCGATCCTCGCGCACGAAGGCAACCTCGTGACGGCAAACACCACCAACCTGGTGGTCATCAACCGCCTCAAGCCGATCTACGTCACCTTCACGCTCCCCGAGCACGAGCTTGCCGAGGTCCGCCACTTCATGGAGGAGAGCCAGCTCGGCATCACCGCTTCGCCACCGGAGAAGCCGGACGCCATCGAGCGAGGGACGCTCAGCTTCGTCGACAACACCGTCGATCGCGCCACGGGGACGGTGAAGGTGAAGGGGACGTTCGACAACACGGAAGCGCGCCTCTGGCCAGGTCTGTTCGTGGAGGTCTCGATGACCCTGACCACTCAGAAAGACGCCATCGTGGTGCCAGGCTCCGCCATCCAGGCCGGGCAGGAAGGCGACCACGTCTTCGTGGTCGGTGCCGACCAGACGGCAGAGCTCCGGAACGTCAAGAAGGGCGGGCGGGTCGAGGGGGATCGAGTGGTGATCAGCGAGGGGGTTTCGGCCGGTGACCAGGTGATCACCGACGGCCAGCTCCGGCTCACGCCAGGCGCGAAGATCGGGATCGTGGACGGGCCACCCCCGAAGGATCCAGCGGTCGACGCTGGCGCCGGCACAGGGGAACTGACCCGGGGCGGCCTGTGAACTTCTCGCGGTTGTTCATCCAGCGGCCGGTGATGACGACGCTGCTGACGCTGGCGGTCGTGCTGTTCGGCATCGCCGGCTACAAGGCGCTCCCCGTCAGCAACCTGCCGAACGTCGAGTTTCCCACGATCATGGTCTCCGCCGCGCTCCCGGGCGCGAGCCCGGAGACCATGGCCGCTGCGGTGGCGACGCCCCTGGAGCGCCAGTTCTCGACCATCCAGGGCGTGACGTCGATGACCTCGACCAGCGCACTGGGGACCACCCAGATCACGCTCCAGTTCGCGCTGGAGCGGAGCATCGACGCCGCCGCGCTGGACGTCCAGTCGATGATCTCCAAGGCGGGAGGTGACCTCCCGCCCGACTTGCCAGCTCCCCCGAGCTTCCAGAAGGTGAATCCGGCCGAAGCGCCCATCCTCTACCTCGCCCTGGGCTCGCGCACGCTGCCGCTCTCCGACGTCGACGAGTACGCCGAGACCAACATCGGCCAGCGCATTTCCACGGTGCCTGGTGTCGCCCAGGTGCAGGTCTACGGCGCGCAGAAGTACGCCGTCCGCGTCCAGCTCGACCCTCAGGAGCTCGCGTCACGTCAGATCGGCGTCGACGAGGTGACCGCGGCCATCCAGGCGCAGAACGTCAACCTTCCGACGGGCGTGCTCCAGGGGGAGAGCCGGGCCCTGGTCATCCAGGCGACGGGACAGCTCACGCGGGCCCCGGCCTACCGGCCGCTCATCGTCGCTTACCGCGACGGCGCGCCCGTCCGCCTCGAGCAGCTCGGCCGGGTGATCGACAGCGTCGAGAACGACAAGATCGCCAGCTTCATCGACGGCGAGCGGGCCATCGTCATCGCCATCCAGAAGCAGCCCGGCAGCAACACCGTCGCCGTCGTCGACGCCATCAAGGACCTCTTGCCGAAGCTACGCAACGAGATCCCGGCCTCCGTCGACATCCAGACCCTCTACGACCGATCGCTCACCATCCGCGAGTCGGTCTTCGACGTCCAGATCACGCTCGCCCTGACCATCGGCCTCGTCGTGCTGGTCATCGCCCTGTTCCTGCGCAACCTCTCGGCGACCTTCGTCTCGGGCGTGGCGCTCCCCATCTCGATCGTGGGCACCTTCGTGGCCATGTGGTTGCTCGGCTACAGCCTCGACAACCTGTCGTTGATGGCGCTCACCCTGTCGGTCGGCTTCGTCGTCGACGACGCCATCGTCGTGCTGGAGAACATCTTCCGCCACATGGAGATGGGCAAAAAGCCCATCGACGCCGCGCTCGATGGCGCGAAGGAGATCGGTTTCACGGTCGTGTCGATGACCATCTCGCTCGTCGCGGTCTTCATCCCGGTGCTCTTCATGGCGGGCATCCTGGGGCGCATCCTGCGTGAGTTCGCGGTCACCATCAGCGTGGCGCTCCTCATCTCGGGCGTCGTCTCGCTGACGCTGACGCCGATGCTCGCGGCACGCGTCCTCAGGCAGTCGAAGCATGCGGGGAAGGAGAACGAGCGGGATCAGGAGGTTGGCGGTGCCGGCGACGCCGAGGAGGCCGACAGGACTCCGCACGTCGGCATGGCGCGTGAGGCGGGCGAGGTCCGTGACGGGGACGACGCCCTCGAGGCCAGCAGGGGTCGCGTGGTCGACGAGGTCCGAGCGACGGCAGAGGCCACCGCTGCTCGCGCTGCCACGTCGGAGACCGAGACGGGCGGCGCAGCGGGCGAGAACAAGGCGCACGCCGTCGAGCACCGCGTCCCCCCGAAAGGCCTGTTCGGGAAGGTCGAGCAGCTCTACGAGCGCAGCCTCAAGGTGGTGCTCCACCACAAGCTCGTCACCGTGATGGTTTCGGTGCTGATGCTGATCGGCACCGTGGCCCTGGTGATGGTGCTGCCGAAGGGACTCTTCCCCAGCGAGGACACGGGCCAGCTCTTCGGCCAGACCCTCGCCGCGCAGGGCACCTCGTTCGAAGCGATGAAGGCGCACCAGGCGGAGGCCGCCAACATCGCCAAGGAACATCCAGCGGTCGCGTCGGTCATGTCTGCGGTCGGCTCCGGTGGACCCAACGCGGGGAGCAACGCCGGCCGCCTGATCGTGCGCCTGAAGCCGAGCAAGGAGCGCGATCGGGGCCCTGACGAGGTGATCGACGAACTGCGCCCGAAGTTCGCCCGTATCCCTGGCCTTCAGGTCTTCCTCCAGAACCCGCCCACCATCCGGGTCGGCGGCGCCCTCAGCCGAGCCCAGTACCAGTTCACCTTGACCTCCACGGACACCGAGAGCCTCTACAAGGCGGCCGGCGAGCTGGAGAAGAAGATGCGCGGCATGCCCGGGCTCGCGGACGTGAGCAGCGACCTCGAGAACAAGAACCCCGAGGTGGACGTGGTCATCGACCGCGACAAGGCCGGCGCGCTCGGCGTGACGGCGCGGCAGATCGAGGAGGCGCTGTTCACCTCGTTCTCCCAGCGGCAGATCTCCACCATCTTCGCGCCCACCAACCAGTACCGGGTGATCATGGAGGTGCTGCCCGAAGCCCAGCGGGACACGAGCGCCTTCTCGAAGCTCTACATCCGAGCGAGCTCCGGTGAGCTGGTGCCGCTCTCGACCGTGACGCACATCTCGGAGAGCACCGGCGCGATCAGCGTCAACCACCTCGGCCAGCTTCCGGCGGTGACCCTCTCGTTCAACCTGGCCCCGGGCACCTCGCTGAGCGACGCCACCGCCCGGGTGGAGGCCGCCGCGCGCGAGAACCTGCCGCCGACCGTGAGCACGTCCTTCCAGGGCAGCGCGCAGGTGTTCCAGGAGTCCCTGGGGAGCCTGGGCTGGCTGGTCGTCCTGGCGGTGGGGATCATCTACGTGGTGCTCGGGGTGCTCTACGAGAGCTTCGTCCACCCGATCACCATCCTCTCCGGCCTCCCCTCGGCCGGGTTCGGCGCGTTCCTCGCCCTGTGGATCACCGGGCACGAGCTGGACCTCTATGCGTTCGTCGGCGTCCTGATGCTCATCGGCATCGTGAAGAAGAACGCCATCATGATGATCGATTTCGCGCTCGAGGCGGAGCGCAAGGGCGGGAAGAGCCCGGAAGACGCGATCTTCGAGGGCTGCATCGTCCGCTTCCGACCGATCATGATGACCACCATGGCGGCGCTCATGGGCATGATGCCCATCGCCCTCGGCTTCGGTGCGGGAGCCGATGCGCGCAGACCCCTCGGCATCGCCGTGGTGGGCGGGCTCCTGGTCTCGCAGCTCATCACGCTGTACCTGACGCCGGTGATCTACGTGTACCTCGACGAGTTCCAGGCATGGCTCGGGCGTCATCTGCGGCACCGTCGCCATCGCGAGGCGACGGCCTGAGCCGTGTCGTGTCTCCATGAGGTCATCGCCTCACTTCCATCGCTCGTGTCCTGCCCATGACCCACCGTGCAGCGCGCCGTGACCTGAGGTGAGGCGGCCGTGTGGTAGAGAGCCCTCATGCGGTCGATGCGCGAGATCCACGATGCACTGAGCGCTGAACGCGACGTGCTGGTGGACGAGCTGCTGAAGCAGGTCAAATCCTCGATCCCGTTCTACGCGAAGCTGTCGGAGGCCCAGGAGCGGGCCGGTGCGGTGCAGTTCTTCGAGTACATCATCGGCGGTCTGCTCGATGACGACCGCGGGTGGATCCAGGACTGGGTGAAGCTGGTTCTGGCGCGACGCACCACGCAGGGCGCCGCGCTGGAAGACATGTTCGGCGTGGTCCGCATCACGCGACGGCTCTTCTCCCGGCGCATCCTCGCGGACGGCGCACAGCCTGCGGCGCTCTCCGCGCTCGAGCGGGTGAACGAGATCCTGGACGACCTGATCGGCGCCGCTCCGGCCGCGTTCCAGCGGAGGATGGATGAGGCGATGCAGGCGCTGACCGAGGTCGAGGAGCGCTTCCAGAACCTCTACATGCGCGCCCCGACGATGATGTACACCGTCGACCGGGAAGGTCACATCAAGGCGACGAGCTACCGCTGGCTCGATGTGCTCGGTTACACGCGCGAAGAGGTGATCGGCCGACCCGCCCTGGAGTTTTACGTGGAGGAGACGCGGCAGCGCCTCGTGGAGGAGTGCGCCCCCCGCCTCCAGAAGTACGGCCTGGTGCTCGACCTGCCCGCCCAGCTCGTGACGAAGGAGGGAGAGATCGTCGACGTGTTCCACTCCATCCTCGCCGTGCACAATGCCTGGGGCGAGCTGGACCGGTACATCGCGGTCTTCGTGGACGTCACCGAGCAGCTGCGCATGGAGAAGGCGCTGCGGGAGAGCGAGGAGCGATGGCGGGCGCTGGTGGAGCTGGCGCCGCTGTCGATGTGCGTCCAGCGTGAAGGCGTCGTCCTGTGGGTGAACGACGCCGGTGTCCGGCTCGTGGGCGCCGCCTCCGCCAGCGAGCTTCTCGGGATGAACATCATCGACTTCATCCATCCGGAAGACCGCGAGGAGAGCAGGCGCCAGGTGATGAAGAGCGTGAGGACCGGACAGCGGCTCGCGCCCGTCGACTGGCGGGTGGTCACCCTCCATGGCGAGCTGCTCCATGTCCAGGTGATCGCCCAGGCCATCCTCTTCGGCGGTGAACCAGCGACCCAGCTCGCGCTCGTGGACGTGACGGCGCGCCTCCTCGCCGAGGCCGCCCAGCGCCGGGAGGACGCTCAGGCGAAGCTGATCGAGGCGCAGGAGGAGACGCTCCGCGCGCTCTCGACGCCGCTCATCCCACTGGAGAAGGGGCTCCTGGTGCTCCCTCTCGTCGGCCGGATCACGGGCGACCGCGCGAAGCGCATCGTGGAGGAGCTGGCCTCGGGCGTGGTGGAGCAGCAAGCCTCGGTGGTGATCCTCGACGTCACCGGTGTCCCCGAAGCCGACGAGAGCGTCGCCGCGGCGCTCGCCCGCGCAGCGCAGACCATCCGACTGCTGGGCGCCGAGGTGATCCTGACCGGCATCCAGCCCGTCATCGCGCGCATGTTCGTCGAGCTGAACGTGGACCTCGGTGGGATGACCACCCGCGGCACCCTGCGTGATGGCATCGCCCATGCCCTCGCCCGATGTGATGGCAGGCGCCGCGCGTGGGCCGGCTGAGCCTGCGCGCGCGCGGGCCCGGGACCCTGCCGGGCTTGCGTCGCCTTCACGGCAGGACGTCGCGTCGCAGCTCCGGGAAGACCTTGGAGACCTTGCCCAGCAGGTAGTCCCCGTAGGTCCCGCGGAACTCGTGAACGCTGGCCTGATCCCAGCGCTCCTCGTGGTCGTCGAGCACCTCCACGAAAGCCTCGATGGGCCGCACCTCGGCGTCCCAGTCGGGGTCGAAGAAGAACGGGAACGAGAGCCTGTCGCGCCCGGCCGCGTTCACCACCCGGTGGGGCGTCGAGCGGTACCGACCGCGCGTCATGCGATCGAGCATGTCGCCGATGTTGCACACGAACGAGCCGGGGATCGGAGGCGCCTCGAGCCAGCGCGTCCCGGACTTCACCTGCAAGCCACCCGCGTCGTCCTGCCAGAGCAGGGTGAGCAGCCCGTAGTCCGTGTGTTCTCCGACGCCCCAGCTCGGCTCCTGTGCAGCGCTCGGGGGGGCAGGTGGGTAGTTGAACAGCCGGAACAGCACGAGCGGCTCGCCCGTGTACCGCTCCGCGAAGTAGCGCGCGTCGAGCCCGAGGCTCAGCGCGATCCCTTCCATGATCGCGTGCCCCACCCTGGTCATTGCCGCGATCGTCTCGAGCACCGCACCTCGAAGATCGGGCACCGCCGAGGGGAAGAGGTTCTTGCCGTGCAGCGGCACGCCGGCCCGCACGCGCGGATGATCCTCGGGCAGCTCGGCGCCGAAGTAGAGCCCCTCTTTCAGATCCGGTCGTCCAGACGTCAGCTCCCCGCCCACGCCGAAGTACCCACGCCACGCGCGGCCTCCGCGCTCCATGCGGATCGCCTCCTTCTGCTCGGCGGGGAGCGCGAAGAAGCGGCGTCCGAGCTGCTCCAGGCGCCTGAGGAGTCCCGCATCCACCCCGTGGCCCACCACATAAAAGAACCCATGTTCACGGCACGCGCGTCCGATCGCTGCTGCGACCAGCACCCGATCGCCGATCCCCGAGACCAGAGGACCGACATCGATGACGGGCAACCCGACCGCATCCTCGCCTGGAGCGCCCTTCGTGGCGTCACGCGTCATGCGCCCACCGTACCACGCGCTCCTCGGCCGTCCTGACGCCGCGTTGCCCTCGGGGGGCCGGATCGGGTATGCCTGCCAGTCGGCGCGCTGTTCGGTATCGGCGCTGGAGCGCGGCCCGGAGGATGCTCGACATGGCCCGTTCCCCCCTCACGATGCTGGGCTCGCTCTTGCTCTTCGCTGGCTGCGCAGGGGACGGCGACGTGGCCCCCACGCCTCCCGCCGGCCCGCCGCCCATCGTCGACGAGAACGGCGTCGTCCCCAACTACACGTGCCCCGGTTCGCCGGGGTGCGAGCGCGCCGAAGGGGATTTCCTCGTCGGGGTGGCCGCGCGCCCCATCACGCCCGACCTCGAGACCTGGGACGATCTCGACGGCAACGGCGTGTGGGATCCCGGTGAGCCCTTCGACGACGTGAACGGCAACGGGGAGTGGGATGGCGTGTGGCTCGCCGGCTTCAGCGCTGGGCGCGCAGCGACTGCCGTGCACGACGACGTCTGGAGCCGCGTCCTCACCGTCGAGCAAGGCGACGTTTCCATCGGCATCGTCGGTCTCGACCTCGTCGGCTACTTCCAGCAGGACGTCATCCAGGTGCGCCTGGAGGCGGCGGCGCAAGGGCTCGACTTCGACCACATCGTCGTGACCTCGACCCACACCCACGAAGGGCCCGACACCATGGGCATGTGGGGCGCCGCCTTCGGCGAGTCCGGCTACGAGGAGGCGTACATTCGCTCCATCGTCGAGAAGACGGTCGACGCCCTGGCCGAGGCCAAGCGCGGCCAGCGCGTCGCCCGCATGAAGCTCGCCCGCGCCGAGGCCCCCGAACTGGTGAACGACACGCGCCTCCCCAAGGTCATCGACCAGTCCATCCACACCGCCCAGTTCCTCGACGAGGCGGGCGCCCCCTTCGCGACCCTCGCCGTGTGGGGCAACCATCCCGAAGCCCTCGGCTCCGACAACACCGAGCTCACCTCCGACTACGTGCACTACCTGCGCGAGGACCTGGAGACGCACTACCCCGGCTCGACCACCGTCTTTCTGAGCGGCCCCCTCGGTGGCCTCATGACCACGATCGGCATCGTCGGCTGCCCTGACGCGAGCGGTGCGGACACCTGCCCCCAGGGCACCTTCGAGCGGGCTCAGTACGTGGGCTCGGGCGCCGCCCAGGCGGCCATCCGTGCGCTGGAGGGCCCGGGCGCCACGATCGACGACAACCCCTCCCTCGCCTTCCGCAGGCGCAGCTTCTTCGTCAACCCGACGAACACCGGCCTCGCCTTGCTCGTGCTCTCCGGCGTCCTGCACCGCGACGTGTACTCCAGAGCAGGAAAGCTCATCCCGCGAGAGCAGCAGTCCAGCCTCCCGCTCAGCAGCGTGCGCGACGGCGACGTCCTCATCGGGACCGAGCTGAACGGCATCCACCTCGGCTCGATGGCCCTCGCCATGATTCCTGGCGAGATCTACCCGGAGCTGTGGCTGGTGAAGCCCGACGGCTCCTCGTACATCGAGCAGCCCGAGAACGCCGACTTCCCCGACGCCGTCCCCGAGACCCCGATCCAGGCCGTCCTCCCCGCCGGCGTCGTCCCGGTCATGGTGAACAACGCCAACGACGCGCTGGGCTACATCCTGCCGCAAGCCCAGTTCGACGAGGCGGCGCCCTTCGCCTACAAAGAAAACGGTCAGTACGGCGAACAGAACTCGGTCGGCTACACCATGGGCCCCACGCTCACCCGCGAGTTCGCCGCGATGTACGGCAAGTGAAGCCGCGCGTGCGGTGATAGCCTGAGCCCGTGCGCTCCTCCACGGCCCTCGCGATCGCCCTTCTCACGGCAGCCTGTTCGAGCAGCGATCCCGAGCGCCCCGCGCCTGGCACCCCGGACCCCCCTGGTCCGGAGACCTGCTACGCGCCTCCCGAAGGCGACGATCCCGCTCGCGTCGAGGCCATCGCCCCCTTCCGTCGCTACGTCGATCCCTTCATCGGCACCGGCGGCGTCGGCTTCGGTGTCGGCAGCGCCTTCCCGGGCCCCCAGCGCCCCTTCGGCATGGTCCGCCCTGGGCCCGACACCACCTCGCCTTCGGGCGCCATCGCCTTCGCCCACTGCTCTGGCTACGCCTACGACGACCCATTCATCTACGGCTTCAGCCAGACCCGCATGCACGGCACGGGCATCGTCGACTACGGCCACATCGGCCTCATGCCCACCCTGGGCATGACCGCCGAGAAGACCACGGCTGCGGGCCGCCGCATCGCGTACGACAAGGCCACCGAGCGCGCTTCACCAGGCAGCTACGACGTCACCCTCGCCGACGGCGTGCACGTCGAGATCACCGCGACCGAGCGTGTCGCCCTCTACCGCACCACCTTCCCGCAAGGCAGTGATGCCACCCTCCTGCTCGACATCGGCCACGCACTCCCGGGGGTCGACATCGTCGACGGTCAGGTGGATCTCGACCCCGCGAGCCAGCAGATCACTGGCTTCGCCAAGGTCGCGGGCGGCTACTCCGGCCGCTACGGCGGCATGCCCGTCTACTTCGCCGCGCGGTTCAACCAACCCTTCGTGACCTATGGCGTCTTCCAGGGCGGCGCCCTCGCCCAGGGCGAGTTCTCGCGCACGGGCGGCGACGTCGGCGCCTGGGCCAGCTTCGACCCCCAGGCCGATGGCCAGGTCGGCGTGGCCATCGCCATCTCCTTCGTCGACGTCGCCCACGCCCGCATGAACCTCGCCGAAGAGGCGTCCACGTTCGACTTCGATGCCGTCCGCAGCGACGCCGAAGCCGCCTGGGAGAGCGCGCTCAGCCGCATGGAGATCGTCGCCCGCAAGGAGAGCGACCTCCGCATCGCCTACACCGCGCTCTACCACACGCTGCTCATGCCCACCCTCGCCACCGAGGTCGACGGCACCTACCGTGGCCTCGACGGCGACGTCCACACCGCGGCCGGGTTCACCTACTACACCGACTTCAGCCTCTGGGACACGTACCGCACCCTCCACCCCTGGCTCACCTTGCTGTACCCGGAGCGCCAGCGCGACATGCTCCAGTCCATGGTCGCCATGGGGGTCGAAGGCGGCGCGCCTCCGAAGTGGCCGCTCGGGATCGGCGAGACCGGCGGTATGGTCGGCGACAGCGCGACCGTGGTGTTCGCCGACTCGTGGGCTCGCGGCCTCCGCGACTTCGACCTCGGCGCCGCGTACGACGTCCTCCGGGCGAGTGCCACGACCGAGCTACCGAAGGGCGGCCGCAACCACGTGCTCGAGTATGCGGAGAAGGGCTTCATCGGCATCGAGTCGGGCGGCTCCAGCGGCTCCAGCACCCTCGAATACGCGCTCGACGACTTCGCCCTCGCCACGCTCGCCGACGCCCACGGCCGAGGTGACGACGCCACGCTGTTCAAGGAGCGCTCCGGCAACTGGAAGAACCTCTGGGACGCCGAGAGCGGCTTCCTCCTCGGGCGCCACGCCGACGGCCGCTTCCCCAGCGACGACGACCACAAGGCCTGGCAGGACTACTGGGCCGAGGGCACGACGTGGCACTACACCTGGTTCGTCCCCCACGACCCTCATGGCCTCGCCGAGACCATGGGCGGGCGCGAGACGTTCCTCCGTCGGCTCGACGACTACTTCGCCATGTCGACCTGCCAGCTCGCAGGCAAGCTCCTCCCCAAGCCCTATTACTGGCACTCCAACGAGCCCGTGCTCTTCATCCCCTGGCTCTACGGAGAGCTCGACGAAGCGGCGCGCGCGGCGACCTGGTCACGCTGGGCGCTCGCGACCGAGTACGGCGACGGCCCCGACGGCCTCCCGGGCAACGACGACGGCGGCACGATGAGCGCCTGGTGGCTCTTCACGGCGAGCGGCTTCTTCCCGCGCATCGCCACGTCCGAGTACCTGATCGGCGCCCCCATCCTCCCCGAGATCACGCTCAAGCTGCCCGGCGGCGACTTCACCATCACCACGACCGGCCCTGCCCATGGCGTCCCGGTGCGCGCCACCCTCGACGGCCAGTCCCTCGGGCGTCCCCGCTTCGACCAGAGCCAGATCGCCGCCGGTGGAAAGCTCGTCATCGAGCTCGCCGACGAAGCCCGCGCCTGGGAGTAGCCGCCGAGCGTCCCACCCCACCCTTGCGCCTCGCAGCAACGCCCACCCCGAGGGCACCGCCTTCGTGGCGCCCTCGACCCCCGCCGCTCACTCGAAGCGCAGCGCCTGGATCGGGTCCAGCTTCGACGCCTTGTACGCCGGGTACAGCCCGAAGATCACCCCCACCAGCGCGCTGAACCCCACCGCGATCACCGTCACGTCGGCGCGGATCACCATCGACCACCCGAACCGCTCCGAGAGCTGCTGCGCGCTCACCGTCCCCAGGATGATCCCCAGGAGCCCACCGAGCAGCGACAGCGACAGCGACTCCACCAGGAACTGCGCCAGGATGTGACGCGGCTTCGCCCCGACCGCCATCCGCACCCCGATCTCCCGCGTCCGCTCCGTCACGCTGACCAGCATGATGTTCATGATCCCGATCCCGCCCACCAGGAGCGACACCGCCGCGATGCTGGCGAGCAGCGTGGTCATCGTCTCCGTCCCCTCCTGCTGCGCGTTCGCCATCTCGGAGAGGTTGCGGATCATGAAATCGTCCGGCGCCCCCGGTCGGAGCAGATGCCGCTCCCGCAAGAGCTCGGTCATGTCGCGCTGCGCCGCCGCCGTCCCGAGCGCCGGGTCCGCGCCGATGAACAGGCTCCCGGCGAGGTACTTCTGCAGGCCCCCCTGGATCTTCGCCTGGAAGGTGCTCGACGGCACGAAGACCACGTCGTCGTAATCCTGCCCTTGCGCCGATTGCCCCTTCGTCGCCGCGACGCCCACCACCTCGAACGGCGTGTTGTTCACCCGGACGAGCTGCCCCACCGGGTTCGTCTCCGGCCCGAACAGGTTGGTCGCCACCGTCTGACCCAGCACCACCACCTTCGTCCCGGTGTCGACGTCGCCCTGCGTGAACATCGCACCCTTGCCGGCGGGCCAGTTCCTGATCGCGAAGTACTCCGGCGTCGTGCCGGTGACCATCGTCGACCAGTTCTGCTCCTCGCTCACGATCTGCGCCGTCGAGCGCAGGTTCGGCGCCACGTACCGCACCGACCGCACCTGCGTCCGCAGCGCGTTCACGTCATCCCAGGTGATCGTCGGCGCCGAGCCCGACCCCCCGCGCGCGCCGCCCGACATCGACGAGCCCGACGTGACGATCAAGAGGTCCGTGCCCATCGCCGCGAACTGCGCTGCCACGCTGGCCTTCGCGCCCTCACCGAGCGCCACCATCGCGATCACCGCCCCCACGCCGATGATCACCCCCAGCGTCGTCAGGAACGAGCGCATCTTGTTGCGGAGCAGCGCCCGCGCGGAGATGAACAGCGTCTGCAGCGGGTTCATGGCGTGGCTCCTGGCTCCCCGGCCTCTGGCACGACGGCCTTCTCGGGCACCTGGCGGGTGTCGGACTGGATCAGCCCGTCCTTCACCACCACCAGACGCGAAGCATACGCCGCGATGTCCGACTCGTGCGTCACCAGAATCACCGTGATCCCCTCTCGCCCCAGCGCCTGGATGAGCGCCATGATCTCGACGCTGGTGCGCGAGTCGAGCGCCCCGGTCGGCTCGTCGGCGAGCAGGATCCGCGGGCTGTTCACCAGCGCCCGCGCGATGGCCACGCGCTGCTGCTGGCCGCCCGAGAGCTGGTTCGGCTTGTGATCGGCCCGCGTCCCGAGCCCCACCCGCTCCAGCGCCGCCATCGCCTTCCGGTGCCGCTCCCGCGACGACACCCCGCCGTAGATCAGCGGCAGCTCCACGTTCTCGAGCGCCGTCGTCCGCGGCAGCAAGCTGAAGTTCTGGAACACGAACCCGAGCGAGTGGTTCCGCACCTCCGCGAGCTGGTTCACGTCGAAGCCCGACACATCGCGACCGTCGAGCAAGTAACGACCGCTCGTGGGCCGATCGAGGCAGCCCAGGATGTTCATGAGCGTCGACTTCCCCGAGCCGGACGCGCCCATGATCGCCGTGAACGACCCCGCCTCGATGCTCAAGCTGACCCCGCGCAGGGCCCTGACCTCCACGTCCCCCATCCGGTAGACCTTGGTCAGCTCCTCGACGACGATCGGCGCTTCGCTCATGTCAGAACATCCGGCGCATCCCGGGATTGCCGCCGCCGCGCGGCGCCGACGTGCCGCTCGCGGAAGGGCCCCCGCTCGACGAGATCACCAGCTCGTCGCTTTCCTTCAGCTCACCCTCGAGCACCTCGGTGCTGGTCCCGTCGGTGATCCCCACCGTGATGCGCACCGGCTGCGGCTTCCCATCGCGCAGGATCCACACCGTCCTGCGCGTCACGGGCGCGCCCCCTTCCGCCCCCTCGCCGCCACCCCGGAACGCCTGCGGTCCCTCGCCTTCGCCTGGAGGCCCCCGCCGCCGCATCCCACCCTCCGGTCCACCCGGTCCACCCGGTCCACCCGGTCCACCGGCCCCGTTCGCGCCCCCCCGCCTGCGCCCGCTCCCGGCGCCTGGTGGCCCCCCCTCGGCGACTGCCCCGCTGCCGCTCCCGGCCGGCATCAGCTCTGCCGGAGGCCGGAAGCGAAGCGCCGCGTTCGGCACCTTCAGCGCGTCGTCCTTCTCGGCCACCACCACGCTCACGTTCGCCGTCATCCCCGGCTTCAGCGCCATGTCCTCGTTCCCCACGTCGATCACGGCGTCGTACGTCACCACGTTCTGCACCGTCTGCGCCGCGTTCCGGATCTCGCGCACCACCCCTTGGAACCTGCGGTTCGGGAACGCGTCGACCGTGAAACGCACCGCCATGCCTGCCGCCAGCTTGCCCACGTCGGCCTCGGCCACGAACGTGTCCACCTGCATCTTGCGCAGGTCCTCGGCGATGGTGAACAGCTTCGGCGCTGCGAGCGACGCCGCCACCGTCTGGCCCACGTTCACGTCCCGCGAGATCACCATCCCGTCGATGGGCGACTTGATCGTCGTGTAGGCCAGGTTCACCTCGGCCTGGTACAGGGCCGCCCGGTTCTGCTCCACCGCGCCCTTCAGCGCCTCCACGTTCGCCTTCGCCGCGATCGTGTTCGCTGCCGCCGTGTCGGCGTCCGCCTGCGAGACCAGCCCCTCGGCCCGTAGCCCCTGCGTCCGCGCGTGCTGCTTCTCGGCGAGGTCCGCTTCCGCCTTCGCGCGCGCCAGGTTCCCCGTCGCCGCCATCAGGTTCGCGCGCGCCTTGCGCACGTCCGCCTGGAAGAGCATCGGCTCGATCGTCGCGACGACCTGGTCCTTCTTCACCTCGCTGTTGAAGTCGACGAACAGCTTCTCGATGCGCCCCGATACCTGGCTCCCGACCTCGACGGTGACCAGGGCCGACAGCGTCCCGCTCGCGGTGACCGAGGAGGTCAGGCGTCCGCGCTCCACCTGCGCCGTCTCGAAACGGTACTCGGGCTCCGAGGGACTACGCAGCTTCCAGACGATTCCCGCCACGACGCCGCCGACGACTGCGAGGGTCAGGATCCAGGTCAAGACGCGCTTCTTCATGATGGGTACGTACCGAACGCCCTATACCCTGGCCCGGCCCGGCCTGCCACGTGTCCCGGCTCGCCCGCGCGCGTCATGCAGAGCACGGAGCATGCTGCCCTCCTGGGGGCGGCCACGCCTTCGACGTCGACGCCTTGCGCCACGAACGGGCACGAGAGTGCACACACGCGCCTCGCACGTTCACGCGCCCGCTCTCCCGACGCGCCGAGCGAATCCAGGGATGCGCGGGTTCACCCCGTCGGTACCATGGGAAGCAGGGGGAAACTCAATGCCAGGCAGTCTCGACGTTCGGACTCAGTACGACAGCATCGGTGACGAATACCTGCGCGGCTTCGAGAAGTACGACGCCGAGAGCCGGGCGCGGAGCTACGCCCTGCTGCCGCCGCTCACCGGAGCGCGTGTGCTCGACATCGGCTGCGGTGATGGGACGGACGTCGCCTATTACCTGTCTCAAGGCGCCATCGCGTACGGCATCGACCCGAGCAGCGAACTGATCGAGAAGGCCCGAAGGAAGGCCCCTGGCGCCAGGCTCGACGTCGGCGTCGGCGAGATGCTGCCGTACGCGGACAGGAGCATGGACGTCATCACGAGCACCTACGCCCTGCAGACGAGCGACGACGTCCCCAAGATCCTCTCCGAGGCCGCGCGCGTGCTCCGGCCTGGAGGACAGCTCATCTACAGCTCCAAGCACCCGCTCCGTCAGTTCATGGAGAAGCGCTCGGGCGCGATGGGCGGGGTCAACTACTTCCAGCAGGACATCGTGCAGTGGCACATCTTCGGCGGCGCGGTCCCGCTCTCGGAGCCGAGCCACACGCTCCAGGAGTACCTGAGCCCCGAGGTCCTCATGCGCTTCGACATTCGACACTTCGAGGAACGCTCGGATTTCCCCGCCTCCGACAGAGCGGGGAACGATCACTATCCCTGCTACTTCATCATGCGCGCCGTGAGGCGCTGAGGCGCCAAGCGTGACGTGATGCCCGGCGTCTCCACGCGCAGCGTGAGGCGCTGAAGCTCCATGCACGACGTGAAGCGCTGAGCCTTCCCGCCAAAAGGGCGTGGCCGATCTCCTCGTGAGGCCGTGCATCCCGACGTCCTCATGGCTGCATCGTGCTGCGAGATTTGTTCTTCCGCTGACAGCTTGCGTGCCTAGCATCGGGCTGCTGCGTGTGCGCGCACTCGCAGAGGCGCCACACAGCGCATGACCCATCGCCACGTCACCCAAGGAGGATTTCATGCCCATGGCCGATCTGCCGCGCGAGCCCGGTCCCGCTGCCCGTAACGCATCGTTTCGTCGCACCAGGACCGCTGCCCGAGCGACGATGGTGCGGCGCTCTCTCTCCTTCGTCCGGCTCGTGTCGCTCCTCTCGCTCCTCGTGCTGTCGGGCTGCGTGTACGGCCCCGAAAACAACGACTGGGTCGACTGGTCCCGCCTGACCTTCCGAGGCTTCGCCGAGAACCCCGCGGCGACCATCGAGATCCAGGCGTACAACCAGCGGACGGGCGTCTGGAACGTGGTGACGACGGCCACGTCGACCTCTTCTCCGACCACCTTCGGCGGACAGCAGCTCTACAGCTGGTCCCTCACGAACTTCGACTTCTTCGCGAGCGTGCCGGATGCGGCGTGTTACTGGAGCAGCCACGTGTTCTGCGCCATTCCGGGAGGCTTCGCTTCGGCGAAGTTCCGCTTCAAGGAGCAGGGGAGCGCCCTCGCTCACCTCGTGACGTTCGACGATGGCGGCGTGGCGTGCGTGATCGATCAGGTCGACGACGGCGAGGACTGGTTCGCCGCGGGGTCATCCTGCTCGAGCGACGACAGCCCGGTGCTCACCCTCCGTGTTCTCACCTGACGGCTCCGGCCGAAGGCCGACGACCGCGCTGTCCACGCGGACCACGCTGGCGCACATCCTGCGGACGCTGCTATAGCCAGCGACGTGATCGTCCGAGCCTGTGCCCTGATCGTCGTTTCGGCCTTGTGTGTCGGGTGCTCCTTTTTCCGGTCGCAGGCCGCGGCTTCCTGCTCGCAGAGCTGCCACGGCCTCGACCAGCACGCCTACACGGAGTGCCTCTCGCGCTGCCAGGGCAACCCACCCACCCCCTCTCCGTCTGCGCCGTAGGAGCGCGGTCACCGCGCCGGACGGTTCACGACGTGCCCGACCTTCTCTCTCACTTCCTGGTCTCCCTCTCGGCGGTGTTCTTCATCGTCGACCCGCTCGGCATCGTCCCCATCTTCCTCGCCATCACGGCCGGCTCCTCGCCCGAGAAGATGCGCAGCACCGCCGCGCGTGCGTGTCTCACCGCGTTCGGGATGATGACCTTCTTCGCGCTCTTCGGCGGCGCCGTGTTCAAGGTCTTCGGCATCAGCCTCAGCGCCTTTCGCATCGCCGGCGGCCTGCTCTTGCTCATGACCGCGCTCGACATGCTCCGCGCCAAGCCCTCCGGCACCAGGACCACCCCCGAGGAGACCGAAGAGGGCGTCCACAAGGAGGACGTCGCCATCGTCCCCCTGGCGATCCCGCTGCTCTCGGGCCCTGGTGCGCTCGCCACGGTCGTGGTGCTCATGTCCCAGGGCGGCCCGGGCGTGCTCCCTGCGGGGGCCGTGCTGCTGGCGATCACCATCACCTTCGCCGCCTCCTACTTCATCCTCCGCGGCGCTGCTCTCGTGCAGCGGGTGCTCGGCCGCAGCGGCATGGCCATCCTGGAGCGCACCATGGGCCTCATTCTGGCCGCCATCGCCGTGCAGTTCGTCGCCGATGGCGCCCTGGATCTCCTCGCCTCGTCGCGCGCATCCTGAGCTGGATCCGCGCGCTCCCCGGGGAGCGTGGAAGCCTCGTCCCGGGGAGCGTGGGAGCCTCGTCAGACCCCCTGGCCCGAGCGCGGCCCCTTCATCACCGGCCGCAGCTTCTCGCGGCTCTCGTGCCGGAGCTCCCGGCTCAGCTCACGGACCTGCTGGGCCTCTTCTCGCGTCACCTGACCATCCGCCGTCACCCGCTTGACGGCCTCGCGCAGGAGGACGGCGCCCGCGTCGAGCTCCTTCCGCACGTCGGCGCGGACCGGCGCCGGCACGTCGTGCTTGCTCATCGCCTCTTCCAGGTGCGCGCGTGTCTCCTGGAGCCGCGCCTCCACCCGCTCCTGGAACGCCTTCGCCGTCATCGGCTTGGGCATGTCGCCCGGGCCCTTGGCCTTGCCCACGCCCACGCGCTTCCATTTGCGCTCGCCGCTCGCCTTCCCCTCGCACTCTCCCGGACCCTTCCCGCGGCGCTCCCCTTCGGGCTTGCCGGCCTTGGCCTGCTTGCCTTGAGCCTCTCCCTTGGCCTGTGCCGGGGCGGGGCGCGGCCCCTCGGCGAGCGCGGTGGCGGGGGCGACGCCGAGCGCGACGGAGACGGCGAGGGCTGCGGACTGAACGAAGGTGCGGAGGCTCGACATGATGGGGCTCCCTTGCAGCGGCGCTGCGTGTTGGTTCGTCTCCCCGTGATTGCACCCGTCGTGCCAGCTGCTGGCCGCCCGAACCTCGCGGAATCCCCGGAAAACAGGCTGCGGAGACATGGTCGCAGCCCAGCTCCTGCGGAGCTGCCGGTGCGGAGCCGTTGCCGCACCCGATCTCTCCGTGATGCGACACACGTCTCTTCCCTCCGTTGCGCGCAGGCATCACGCGACCCACGCCGCGCGGTCTCCCCTACCAGCGTGCGCCGCCATGGTAGAAGGGCCGCATGCACTGGAGAGGCGCGCTGCTCGGCCCCGCACTGGTCGGCCTGGCTCTGCTCGGATGTAACCCCTCTGCCGCGTCCGTGGAGACCACGCGCGAAGCGGTCGGCAAGATCCTCGACGACTGGCACGCCGCGGCCGCGATGGCCAACGAGGAGAGGTACTTCTCCCTGCTCACGCCCGACGCCGTCTTCCTCGGCACCGACGCCAAGGAGCGCTGGAACAAGGAAGCCTTCCGCGCGTACGCCCATCCCCACTTCGAGCGCGGCAAGGCCTGGCGTTTCCGCTCCACCCGACGGGCCATCTCGGTCGACACCTCCGGCACCGTCGCCTGGTTCGACGAGGACCTCGCGACCGACACCCTCGGCCCAGCCCGCGGCAGCGGCGTGCTCACCCTCGACCGCAAGAGCGGCGCCTGGCACATCGCCCAGTACAACCTGGCGATCACCGTGCCGAACGCGCAGTTCCCCGCCGTGATGCAGCTCCTCACGCAGCCCATGGAGACGCCGGTCCCCTTCCAGCCGCACTGAGCATCGCGCCGCCTGGCCCCTCGCCGCCGCGCCGCCGCTGCGCCGCCGCTCTGCCTCACCGCGCTGCTGCGTCCGACCCGGCCGGCCCGTGCGGCCGCGCCCTCACTCGCTCGCCTTCAACCCGAACCGCCCCATGAGCCGCTGCAAGTGCCGCCGGTCGACGCCCGCGTCTCGCGCTGCCTTCGACACGTTGCCCCCGCTCTGCGCAAGGATGGCTTCCACGTAGGCGCGCTCGAAGCGCTCCACCCACACGTCCTTCGCCTCGTGGTAGGGCAGCCGCAGCAGCTCCTCTTCCAGCCCGCTGCGTCCCGTCGCGACGCCGCCGCTGCTCCCGCCTGCCTCCCTCGGCCGCACCTCCACCTCGCGCCGCTCGCCCACCATCGGGTCGCCTGGCGCTGCCATCGCGCCCAGCACGGCCCAGCGCTCGACGATGTTCCGCAGCTCGCGCACGTTCCCCGGGAAGTCGTACCGCGTCAGCATCGCGATGGCCGTCTCGTCGAGCGGCGCGATCGGCGGCTGACCCACCGCGGCCCGCCGGCGCGACACCTCGTCCTGGATGTGATCCACGAGCAGCCGGATGTCCTCCAGCCGCGTCCTGAGCGGCGGCACCCGCACCACCACCACCGCCAGCCGGTAGTACAGATCCTGCCGGAACTTCCCGGCTTGCACCTCGCGCGCGAGCGAGCGGTTCGTCGCGGCCACGATGCGCACGTCCACCGTCCGCGTCCGGTCCGACCCCACCGCCTTCACCTCGCGCCGCTCCAGCGCCCGCAGGATCTTCGCCTGCATGTCAAGCGGCAGCTCCCCCACCTCGTCGAGAAACAGCGTCCCCCGGTCCGCCGCCAGGAACGCCCCGGGTCGCTCGCGCACCGCGCCGGTGAACGCCCCCTTCTCGTGCCCGAACAGCTCGCTCTCCAGCAGCTCCCGCGGGATCGCCCCGCAGTTCACCGGCACCAGCGCGCCTGCGCGACCGCTCGCCTCGTGCAGCCCCTCGGCGGCCAGCTCCTTCCCCGTCCCCGTCTCCCCCTCGATGAGCACCGTCAGGTCGCTCGCGGCCACCCGCTCCAGCAGCGCGAACATCTCGCGCATCGCCGCGCTCGCGCCCATCATTCGACCGAAGCGCGCCCGTGGCGACAGCTCCTGATCCACCGTCTCCGAGAGCGGCTCCAGCCGCAGCACCGTGTTGCCGAGCCGCACCAGCGTGTCGTCGCCGATCGCCACCCGCTCGACGCGCAGGTCCCCCACGAACGTCCCGTTCGTCGATCCGAGGTCCGCCAGCGAGAACCCGTGTGGACCGAGCCGCACCGCCAGGTGCTCTCGTGACACCGCCGGATCGCGCAGCGGCACGTCCGCGTCAGGGCTCGTCCCGAAGCGCACCTCGTCCTGCGCGAACACGAACGCGAGACCCTGATCCCGCGCGTCGGGTGCGTCGACCACCACCACCCGGAGCTTGCGGATCCGACGGATGGAGGCGCCCGTCTGGGCGTCGATGACCTCGGTGACCGGGCCGCGTCGGCTCCCTGCAGGCGGTGCCGGGATCAAGGCGACCCCTCGCCTTCCAGATCTTCGCGGCGGTTCGACTGGAGGATCACGATGTGCTCGTTGGGACGCACCTGGAAGGTGTACTCGCGGCGGACCCCGCGGGGTAGCACGATCGCCAGCGTGTGCGATCCCGGCGACAGCGGGGCCGCATCGCCGATCGGCATGCTGAACGGTTTGCCGTCGAGTTCGATCTGCGCGCGCCGCGGCAGTGGCCCACCGATGGACAGCTTGCCCGGCCCCTGTCGGCTCATCGAACGCCCCAGCAGCACGCCCACGATCAGCACCAGCGTGAACGCCAGGGTGAGCGCCACCCAGGGCAGCCGTGGCGCCGCGGGAGCCGGAGAAGCCGCCGTCGCGCCCGCGCGTGCGCCCCCGTCAACATCGAGGGGAACGCGCCCCGCGCGCGCTGGATCGGACGGTGCGGGTCCGCGTGGTGGTGCTGGCACGGCGTCCTCGTCGAAGCCGTGCGCTGCGTCGCTCCTGTGCGTCCCGTTCGCTCGCGCGAGGGGGTGCGCGTCCACCGGTTGCTCGGCGGAAAAGGGCTCGCGTGCGCTCCGCTCGGAGGTGACCCCCTCGGCGAAGGAAGCTCCTGCGCGGGCGGCGTCGGCGTATTCGGCTGGGGTGAGCGCGGACTGCGCCTGCGTCACCCGCGCGTCTGCAGATCCTGCGAGCGCCGCCCCAGCGAGCGCACCCCCGATCAGCGGATCGCTCGTTGGCCGACCTTCCCCGGAAGCATCGAGGTCCGCATCGACCAGCGTCCGCTCGACCCGCCCTGCGACCACCATCGGCGCCGTCGGCGTGAGGTCCGGCGACACCGGCTCGCTCGCGCGGGCCACCAGGTCGGCAAGCACGCCTCGGTCGACCGGGAGCTGCTCCAGCCGCTCGCACAGCACCGTCAGCGACGGCCTCTGCTCCGGACGCCGCGCCAGCGCAGGCGACAGCCCGGGCAGTGCTTGCTCCAGTGTCGCCACCTCCCGCGGCGTGTCCGCGCGCGCAGCTGCCTCCACCAGATCCCGCTCCGGGAAGAGCCGCCGCCCGAGCACGCACTCCGCCAGCACCACCCCCAGCCCGAACGCATCCTCCGCCGTGCTCGCCGCGCCCGGCAGCGCCGCCTCGGGCGCCACATACCCCGGCTTGCCGGCCACCTCCGCCCGCCGCTCCCCGATGTGCCGCGCGATCCCCAGGTCGAGCAGCCGCGCCTCCCCCGCGTCGTCCACGATCACGTTCGAGGGGGTCACGTCCCCGTGCACCCACCCCGCCGCGTGCAGCGCCGAGAGCGCCCGCGCGAGATCCCGCCCCACCGCTGCCGCTGCCACCGAGGGCAGCCGCCCCACGCGCGCGAGCAGCTCGTCGAGCGGCACCCCGCGCACGTGCTCCTGCGCGATGTACGGCAGCCCCGCCATCGCGCCCGCTGCTTCGAGCGCGGGCAGCCCGGGGACCCGGACCGCCTCCAGCACCTCTGCCTCCCGCGAGATCGCCTGCGCCGCCCGCCCCGACGCCCGCTCTCCCAGCACCGGTCGTTTGACCACGAACGTCCGCCCGCTGCGGTCACCGAGCCGCACCGCGAGCAGCACCTCGGCCATCGGGCTGCGCGCGAGCCGCTGGACGAGCAGGAAATCGCCAAAGAGCTCCGGGGCGAAGGATGGGGAAGCCACGTGGCCGGATTGTGGCACGAGGTGGCGACTCTGAGGGCGACCCTCGTCTCCGCGGGCTGGATCAGGCCCGCGCGCTGTCCTCCCACCGGGGAGCCTGGCGACATCCTCGGCGACATGTCACCGCGAAGGAGACACGGTGGTGGCTGAGCTCCAGAAGCGGCCGACACCGCGGGGGATCGCGTCACCGACGAGGCGTCCTGGTGCGCGCTCCTCGGCGCGGGTCTGCTCTGGCTGTGGCCTCGCGGTCGACGGGCAGCTCCGCGTGGTCCAGCTTGACGACACGAGGCGTGCAATGGACGAGTCGGAACGATCTCGATGACCGATCGAACAACGTAGAGTCCAGCTCCCGTATGTCCGTCCCTCACCACGCCATCCGCGAGACCCAGGACCGGTCGTGGACGCTCCGCCTCCTCGAACGCCTGCGGTTGCCCGACCTCGACGGGGACGAGCGCGGAGCCATCTCCGAGACCCTCGCGCAACTCCAGGACCCCCGCGCCACCGCGCCGCTCACCGCGATCGTCGAGAGCCGCGAGCTCCCCGCAGCACTCCGGGAGGACGCCGGTCGGCTCCTGCGGGACACCGGCAATCCTCCTCCGAGCGCGAAGCTCCACGCGTGGTGGACGGAGGGAGACATCATCCTCCAGCGTCATGCGCTGCTCTCCATGGATCACGCCGACGCCGACGTGGTGGAGCGGGTGGCCCGTGATCCGGCGCACCCGCTCCACAGGGAGGCAATCCTGGTGATGGAGTGGGGGTTCGAGGAGCCGCGCTTTCAGGCCCTGAAGATCGCGGCCCTCGGCCACCCCGATCCCCTTGTCCGCGCGTCGGCCGCCAGCGTGCTGCACTGGGACGAACCCGTGTCGGCCGAGGAGGCGCTGCTCCGCGCCATCACCGATCCCGTCGTTGATGTCGCCGTCGAAGCGCTGAGGACGCTCTACTACTACCCGAGCCGGCGGTGCCTGCGCGCCGTCGCCCCCCTCCGCGATCACCAGGACGATCGAATCCGTGACGACGCCGGGCAGTGCGTGATGGAGATAGCGCGCGCCTTCCGCCTTGCGCTCCAGGACGCGAGCCCGGACGAGCGGACCTTCCTCACGTCGTGGATGGAGCCGGTCCGGGAACTCGTCGATCTCCCGGACGAGGATCCTGAGACGCCGGAGCCGTTCATGGCGATCGAGCCCACGAGTGTGCCTGTGCCGTATACCGCCGACGAGATCATCGCCCTTTACGCTGATCCCGACGGTCCCTGGGCGGAGAAGCTCGATCGCCTCCGCAAGCGCGGCGCGGCAGTCCCCTGCGCGGCGGATCGATCGCGCCTCGTCTCCTTCTTTCTCGGCCATGCCGACCCCGCGATCCGAGAACACGCAGCAGCGATCTTCTCCCGCTGGAACGATGTCCCCGCGCTGCTCGAACTCTGCCGCGATCCGGCGTTTTTGGTCAGGAAGTGCGCCATGTACGAGGTCGGTCAAACCTCGCCGAACCCCGACCTCTCCGCCTTTATCTGGGAGCACCTCTTGGCTGCGGGGACGACCAGCACCCACGCCTCCGAGACGTTGGGCGCGTACATCGTCCACGCGCCTCGGGCGGAGTCGGTCTCGAGGCTTTCGCATCTCGTCCGCGCCGATCCGCGCGAATCGGTCCGGCGTCATGCTGTCCAGGGACTCGCAGAGTTCGGCGCCGCGGCCGAGATCGAGGGACTTCTTCCGCTTCTCGAGGACCCCCCGCGGGTCACCTGGTCCGTCCATATGGCGCTTCTCGATGCCTGTAAAAAGCTCTCACTCCGCCCGGTGGGGCTGCGAGATCTCCAGTGCGTTGACCACGTTGCTGTCCAGGCGGCGATCGCGCCCTTCCTGGTTCGCTGATCGCTGCTGCCCCCATCGTTCGTCATGGCGACGTGGCGCTCCACGAGCACGAAGGCACCTTCTCCTTCGTCCGACGGCTGGACCGCGACGCCCTCCCGGCCGTCCCGCCTGTCCTCCGAGGGCCGTCTCCCAGGGAGAGAGGCCACGTGATTGTAAGGTGAATCGCGCCGACATCGATGGGGCCTCCCCTCGTCGACCCTCCGAATCCCCCCGTCCATCGTCGACGCAGGGATTCCGACCGCTCGGAATCCCTGCGTGCACGATGACGCCCCCCATTCTCCCCGGGTGAAAGCCCTCCGAGCAGCCATCGACCGCCGCACTCCCGGCGTCGAGAGCGTGTCCTCCTCCCGTCCGACGGTCTCCCGCCGCGCGGAATCCCCCTGGCAGCGGCCCCCGATGGAGGTCGACACCGCCGGAATCCCCCTGGCACGGGTGGCGACAAGGCTTCGAACGCGCGGAATCCCCCCGTCACCAGGCCGATGTCACAGGGACTCTCGCCCTCCGAATGCCACCGTCATCCGTCGACGCCCCCGCTCGCGCGCGAATCCCCCCGGCAACGATGCCCCGCCGGGCTCCGCGCGGTGAGAATGGTGCCGTCATCGGGTGCCCGTGCGAGCCTCCCCGTCCGGAATGGGTCCGTTCGTCGAACGCGCTCGCCCTCAACGCGCGTGAGCGCTTGCCTCCACGACCGGCACCCGAAGCAAAAGGAAGCCTGGACGATGAAGACGATCCTCGTGTGCGGGTACGGGCCTGGAATCTCTCACGCGGTCGCGACGAAGTTCGCCTCGGAGGGGTTCTCGGTCGCCCTCGTCGCCCGGAACGCCGACAAGCTCGCCGCTGCGACCGCGACGCTGGCGAGCGAAGGCATCGCCGCGAAGGCGTTCCCGGCCGACCTGTCCGACTGGGATGCGGTGAAGGCGGTGGTCGCTTCCGCGCGCTCCCAGCTCGGCCCGATCGCGGTCCTCCACTGGAACGCGGCCAGCCTGTCGGGCGCCGACCTGCTCCAGGCGAAGGCCGCGGACCTGCGCCTGGCCTTCGATGTCGGCGTGACCGGCCTCGTGGCTGCCGTGCAGGAGGCGCTGCCCGACCTCAAAGCGCAGTCTGGCGCCGTCCTCGTGACCGGCGGCGGACTGTCGAACTACAGCGCCTCGATGGACGCCATGGCCGTCCGGTTCGGGTTCTCGGGCCCCGCGCTCGGCAAGGCGGCGCAGCGGAAGCTCTCCGGCCTGCTCGCAGAGCGGCTTCGCCCCGAGGGGGTGTACCTCGGCGAGGTCGTCGTCAACGCGATGGTCAAGGGCACGGCCGCCGACAACGGCACCGCGACGCTGGAGCCGAGCGCCATCGCCGCGACGTTCTGGGACCTCTACACCGCGAGGATGCCGCACTCCGTCGCGCTCGGTTGAGCACGCCTCGAGTGCGATAGGCTTCCTTGAGCCCTCCCGAACCGTCCGTATGGATCGTCGTCTGAGCGAGACGAACACACGCTCCCCGCCATCGAGCCTCCTCGCGGATCAGCAGGTACCAAAGGACCAGCAGAAGGGTCCAATCCCAGACTGGCAGCACATGCGCGTGGCGTTACAGCAGTTGTCATTGCAGTAACACCACCATGCCGACTGCGTCCCCGCCGTGGCCTTTAGGCGTTCGTCACCTGCTACGAAGGGAGCAATCTTTCCGCGTAGGATGTCCTCATTCAGCTGAAGCAACGACTGCTCGAATTGCTGTCGCTCCTCAGCAGGCGCCTCTGCGAGCCATGCTGGATCCAGCGTGAGTGTGCCTGCTCGTTCGACGATGAAAAAAGTCTCCGCTGGCGATGCCTCCTCGATCAACGTTGGGGTTGCGTCCGGCGGTGGTTCCTCCTCCGTATTTCCGATGCATGTCGCGCACGCGAGGGTGAAGGCGAGGCCAGCTCCGATGTGTCGGAGAGCATGCCTGAGCCAGCAGGGGCTGATAGGAATCTGCTTCGATGTTGTGAGCATCGTTCTCTCTTCTTCATGACAGCGAAGCTGAAGCTACGGATCAGCCGAGGCATTCGTTTGGATGCAACGGTGTCCGAGTGACCCTCGCAGGAGCGCGGGGCCGTTGGATCGTGCATACATGGCAGAGAGGAACTCGAGCGATACGCAATAATGCGTACTCGGCATCCTTTGAGGCTCCCAAGTCCGGCGGAGAGTTCGCGTCTCGTGCGGTGGGTCGAGAGGTCGAGACGCTCTATCACGAGGTCGCTTCGGGCGCGTGGGGCCGGAAGCGCGGGACGTGGCGCACCGTCCGGATGGGCGCGTTGTTCACGGGCACGGCCACGGCGCCGGGGCCCGCTGCGACGAGCACCGCTTGCCGTCGCTTGCGGACCACCGCCACGATGACGGCGATTCCGGTGGCGAGAGCGGCGCCGAGGGCGAAGGGGATCAGCAACTCCCAGGGGCTGGTCTTGCGGCTCACCCCTTCGGCCAGGCCCATCGCGACGGCGCGGCTGGCGCGCTGGATGCCGACGGCGAGGCAAGGACCCTCGGGCGGGCACGTGGACAGATCGAGGGCGAGCTGCTCGGTGGCGCCTGCCACGGCCGCAGACGCGGTGCGGCGCGCAAGCATGGCGGCGCCGTCTCCCACCTCGTTCGCGTCGAGGCCCATGCCCTCCGCCGCCTGACGTCGTAGCTCCTCGGCGACGGCCCGCACGATGGCCTGTCCCGCCGCGCTGGAGGCATCGGCAACGAGCGCGGCGACCTCCTCGCGTTGCCCGTACGCGCCCTGCACGACGCCGCTGGTCACCTCGGTGGCGGTGGCGCGAGAGACGCGGCGGAGAGGTGCCATCTCGCCATCGAGCGCGGTGAGGGTGCCCGACACGGCGTCACGGGCGACGGGCTGGATGAGCCCCTTGCCGCCGCCGTTCGCGGACGCTCCGTCTCCCTTTCCCGCGCCGGAAGGCCCACCGCTTCCCGCGCCGGAAGGCCCACCGCGAGCGCCCGGACCCTGCCCGGTGAGCTGCTGCTTCTCGCCGCTCGTGCCCGCGCCGCCCGCCGCACCCTTTCGATCCCCGGTCTGGTCGTCGGTCACGGCGCCGCCCGCCATGGCTTCGAGTGCGCCCTCGGTCGCACTCTTGGCCGTCTGACGGATGCAGCCCGTGGGCAGCAGCGCAGCGCCGACGAGCAGGATGCCTGCAGCGCGCCGGAGAGCGCCGAGGCGGTGGTGGGGTCGAGGTTGGTGATGCACGGAATCCAGCCGCTTTCACACATCGTGCCGCGCGGAAGGGCGCTGGATCCTCACGGGTTCGAGGCGCGTGCGGGCGTCGATGTGGCAGCACGGCGAAAGGAGCGAGCGCGAGGGATACGTCCCGTCTGGCGTTTGCCACTCCGAGCGCTCCTCGTTTGCTCGCCAATCATCGCTTGCGCGCAAAATCATCGCTTGCGTGCAAAACGTGGAGATTGGCTGCACGGCCGCGTGTTGGGTCCAGAACGGCGCGGGTGAGGGGAGCATCGATCTTCGTGCGTGGCGGAGAGGCCGTGGGCAGAGAGTCCCCACGGGTGAGCGCCTGCGCGACACCTCGACAGCTCGACGGGACGTCGGATCCGTCGGATCGCGAACGCGACCGATGCGGGAGGAGCGATGAGTGCTGCCCGGAAACTTGGTGCCACGTCAGGGCAGCTCCCCGCCGTGGTGGCGATGCACCCGATCACCTTGCGGGTGAACGGCACCTTGACGCAGGTCGAGGTGGCGCCATGGACGACCCTGCTCGATCTCCTGCGCGAGTCGCTCGGGCTGACCGGGGCCAAGAAGGGGTGCGACCACGGCCAGTGCGGGGCCTGCACGGTGCTGGTCGACGGCAAGCGCATCAACGCCTGTCTGTCGCTGGCGGTGATGAAGGACGGCGCGGAGATCACGACGATCGAGGGGCTGTCGGCGGGCGAGGCACTTCATCCGCTGCAGGAGGCGTTCATCGAGCACGACGCCTTCCAGTGCGGTTATTGCACGCCGGGGCAGATCTGTTCCGCGGCGGGGCTCATCAGAGAGCGGCGCGCGAAATCGGCGGACGACGTGCGCGAGCTGATGAGCGGCAACCTCTGTCGATGCGGGGCGTACACGAACATCGTCGCGGCCATCCAGCAGGTGATGGCCGCCGAGCGTGATCCGGGCAGCGCGTGCGGCGAGGCGGGCGAGCACGGTGAGCGTGGTGAGCGTGGTGAGGGGGAGGGGAAGGCATGAATCGCTTCACCTATGCGAGGCCGGAGCGCGTGGTGGACGCGGTGAACGACGTCGCCACGAGCAGGGCGGCGAAGTTCATCGCGGGAGGGACGAACCTGGTCGATCTGATGAAGGAGGACGTCGCGCGGCCCGTCCACCTGGTCGACATCAACCGGCTCCCGCTGGGCCGGATCGAGGAGCTGGAGGACGGGGGGCTGAGCCTCGGCGCGCTCGTCACGAATGCCGACGTCGCCCACGATCCGCTGGTCGAGACGCGCTATCCGCTCCTGTCGAAGGCCATCCTGTCGGGGGCGTCGGCGCAGCTCCGGAACATGGCGACGACGGGCGGGAATCTGCTGCAGCGGACGCGCTGCCACTACTTCTACGACACGGCGACGCCGTGCAACAAACGGGAGCCGGGGACGGGCTGCTCGGCGATCGAGGGGCAGAACCGGATGCACGGCATCCTGGGGACGAGCGCGCACTGCATCGCGACGCACCCGTCGGACATGTGCGTGGCGCTCGCCGCGCTCGAAGCGGTGGTGATGGTGACGGGCCGGGGTGGGGATCGGGTGATTCCCTTCGCGGAGCTGCACCGGCTGCCGGGGGACACGCCGCACCTCGACACCACCCTCGCGCCCGACGAGATCATCACCGCGGTGGAGCTGCCTCCGTGGCGGTTCGGGCGGCACTGGGCGTACCTGAAGGTGCGGGACCGGGCATCGTATGCGTTCGCGCTGGTGTCGGTCGCGGTCGCGCTGGAGATGAAGGGCGACACGATCGTGGACGCGCGGATCACGCTGGGAGGCGTGGCGCACAAGCCGTGGCGGGACAGGACGGTCGAGGCGATGCTGCGCGGCACGACGCCGAGCACGGCGAGCTTCCGGGCGGCGGCCGAGGAGATGCTGCGGGACGCGCGTGGCTACCGCTGCAACGCGTTCAAGATCGAGCTGACGAAGCGGGCCATGGTGCGGGCGCTGGAGATGGCCGTGGCCGGGCTGGAGCAGGTCGGGGTCGGCGAGGACGAGGGCGGGGCTTTTCAGGAGCCGTTCCCGTCCGGGGAGGAGGCGTCATGAAGGCCGTGAACGCGCCGCGGAAGGCGCCGCTGGAGGGCCACACCTCGGAGGGAGGGCCACGGGGTGGAGAGGGGACGGGAGGCGAGGCGCGAGAGGGGGCGTCTCTCCTGGGAGCAGGCGTCCGCCGGGTCGATGGGCGGGCGAAGGTGACGGGGGCGGCGCAGTACGCCGCGGAGTTCGATGCCGAGGGGCTGGTCCATGGGCACGTGGTGTCGAGCGCGATCGCGCGAGGCAGGATCGAGCACATCGACACGCGCGACGCGCTCTCGGTCGAGGGGGTGCTGCACGTCCTGACCCACGAGAACCGCCCGCGCCTCGCCTGGTTCGACAACAGCTACCGGGACGACGATGCGCCAGGGGGCTCGCCGTTCCGGCCGCTCTACGACGACCGGATCGTCTACAGCGGGCAACCGATCGCGCTGGTGGTGGCGAGCACGCCGGAGATCGCGCGGTACGCTGCGTCGCTCTTGCGGGTGACGTACCAGCGGGAAGTACACGAGGTCGACCTGCGTGCGGCGCTGCCGGAGGCGTTCACGCCAAAGGCGGAGCGGGAAGGGTACGAGCCGCCGCCCAGGCCTCGAGGGCACGCCGATGAGGCGCTCGCCGCGGCGGAGGTGTCGGTGGACGCCGCGTACTCGTCGCCGTTCGAGCACCACAACCCGATGGAGCCGCACGCCTCGACGGTGGTCTACGCGCCGGACGGGTCGCTGACCATCTACGACAAGACGCAAGGGGTGCTGAACTGCCAGGCGTACGTGACCAAGGTCTTCGGCATGGCGAAGGAGCAGGTGCGGGTGCTGTCGCCCTTCGTCGGTGGCGCCTTCGGCTCGGGGCTGCGGCCGCAGTACCAGCTCTTTCTGGCGGTGATGGCAGCGCGCGCGCTGAAGCGCTCGGTACGGGTGGTGCTGACGCGGCAGCAGATGTTCACCTTCGGCCACCGGCCGCAGACGCTGCAGCGGGTCTCGCTGGGGGCATCGAAGGACGGTCGGCTCCAGGCAGTGATCCACGAGGCGATCGGCGAGACGTCGCGGTTCGAGCGGTATGCCGAGGCCGTCGTGAACTGGTCGGGCATGCTGTACCAGTGCGACAACGTGCGGTTCGACTACAAGCTCGTGCCGCTCGACGTGTACACGCCACTCGACATGCGGGCACCTGGGGCGGTGCTGGGGGTGTTCGCGCTGGAGTGCGCGATGGACGAGCTGGCGCACGCCCTCGGCATGGATCCACTCGCGCTGCGCCTGAAGAACTACGCGGAGCGGGACCAGAACAAGGACAAGCCGTTTTCGAGCAAGGAGCTGCGGGCCTGCTACACGCAAGGCGCCGAGCGGTTCGGGTGGTCGCGGCGGGCTCCGAAGCCGCGCTCGATGCGCGACGGCAAGCGCCTCGTGGGGTGGGGCATGGCCACCGGGCTCTGGGAGGCCATGCAGATGAAGGCGAGCGCGAAGGCGGTGCTGAGCATCGACGGCAAGCTCACCGTGAGCAGCGCGACGTCCGACATCGGGACGGGGACGTACACGGCGATGACGCAGATCGCAGCGGCGACGCTGGGGCTCGCTGTCGACGAGGTGACGTTCAAGCTGGGGGACTCGTCGCTGCCGCCAGCGCCCCTGCAAGGGGGCTCGTGGACGGTCTCGTCCGTGGGGACGGCGGTGCGCGTCGTGTGCGAGCAGGTGCGGGCACGGCTCCTGGAGCTCGCGCGGAAGGTCGAGGGCGCGCCGCTCGGCAAGGCGAAGCTGGAGGACGTGACGTTCGCGGGCGGGAGGATCCACCTGCGCCGTGATCCGTCATGCTCCGTTTCGTTCGTGGAGGCGATGCGGGCAGGGGAGGTGCTCAGCATCGAGGAAGAGGGAGTGGGGGTGCCTCGGTCTCAGGAGCAGAACAAGTTCACGCGCGCGACGCACTCGGCGGTGTTCGTGGAGGTGAAGGTGGACGAGGACCTGGGCACCGTGGAGGTGAGCCGGGTGGTGAGCGCCATCGCTGGCGGGCGGATCGTGAACGCGAAGACGGGGCGCAGCCAGATCCTCGGCGCGGTGGTGTGGGGCATCGGGATGGCGCTCGAGGAAGAGACGCTCATGGACCCGAAGCTCGGTCGGTTCATGAACCACAGCTTCGCCGAGTACCACGTGCCGGTGAACGCGGACGTGCGGGAAATCGACGTGATCTTCGTGGAGGAGGAGGACACGATCGTGAACCCGCTCGGGGTGAAGGGGCTCGGCGAGATCGGGATCGTGGGTGTCGCCGCCGCGATCGCGAACGCGGTGTTCCATGCGACGGGGAAGCGCATCCGGGATCTGCCCATCACGCTGGACAAGCTCCTGTGAGGAGGTCTGGACGAGCGGCGATGGCGAGGTGGGGGGTGACGGCGACGCGGGGAGCGACGGCGAGGTGGGGATGAGGGAGCTCCGGGACATCGTGGCGGCCTACGAGGCGCTCGCGCAGGCTGGCGAGGAGGTCGTGCTGGCGACGGTGGTGCAGACGCGGGGGTCGACGTACCGGAAGGCGGGCGCCCGGATGCTGATGAGCAGCGAGGGGTGGCTGGCGGGCGCGATCAGCGGGG
Source organism: Chondromyces crocatus (assembly GCF_001189295.1). Classification (NCBI taxonomy): domain Bacteria; kingdom Pseudomonadati; phylum Myxococcota; order Polyangiales; family Polyangiaceae; genus Chondromyces; species Chondromyces crocatus. The sequence continues at coordinate 11,209,735 of NZ_CP012159.1, read as the reverse complement.
GCTGCGTCGAGGGGGATCTGCTGCGGAAGGCGTGGTTCCACACGACGCAGGAGCGGGCGGCGGTGGTGACGTACGACGGGGCGCGCGAGGCGGAGGGAGACGAGGACGAGGCAGAGGATGGGGAGAACTCGCTGGAGAGGCCGGTGCGCTGGGGGTTCGGGCTGGGGTGCGATGGGAGCATCGATGTGCTGCTGGAGCGGGTGCGGGTCGGGGATCGGTGTCACCCGATCACGGCGCTGGGGCAGGTGATCCGGGCGCGACGGCGCGCGGTGCTGTCGACGGTGGTACGCGCGCCGGAGGGACCGGGAGAGCCGGAGGGACCGGGAAGGCCGGAGGGACTGGAGAGATCAGCCGCTTCGGAGGGGGCTGGTGAGCGGGTGCGCGTGGGGCAGCGGGTGGTGCTCGTGGAGGGGGCGTGTGCGGTGACGGACGTGGGCGGAGCGCTCGCGGCGGTGCTGACGGCGGAGGCCGAGGCGTTGCTGGCGAGTGCGGACACGGCGCGGTCGGTGCCGGGGGTGCATCTGGTCGAAGGCGGGATGGTGGAGGTGGTGCACGAGGTGCTGCTGCCGCCGCGGCGGCTGGTCGTCTTCGGGAGCAACCACGATGCGTTGCCGGTGGCGCGGATGGCGCACGATCTCGGCTGGGAGGTGGCGGTGGTGGAGCGGCGGTCCACGCTGTCGTCGGTGAGCCGCGCGCTCTCGCAGGTGGCGCGGGTGGTGGTGGGGCGCGCGCCGGAGGTGGTCGCGCAGCTCGGGCTGTGCGCGCGGACGTCGGTGGTGGTGATGACCCACAACGTCGAGGAGGACCGCGCCATCCTGCAAGGGCTGCGGGGGAGCGCGGTGGGGTACGTGGGCATGCTCGGGCCGCGGCGGCGGACGGCGCGCATCCTGACCGAGCTGGCCGCGGGGGGGACACCGGTCGACGAGGGGCTGCGGGCGCGGTTGCACGGTCCCGTGGGGCTCGACCTGGGGGCGAGCGCGCCGGAAGAGATCGCGCTGGCCATCCTGGCGGAAGTCCACGCGGTAGCCACGGGGCGGTCGGCGCGGCCGCTCTGCGAGGAGGGGGCTGTGGCGCCAGTGGGGTCGGGGGAGATGGGGGCAGTGCTCCCGCTGCGGCGCGCGGTGGGGATGTGAGCGAGCGCGGTGGGGATGGGAAAGAGCGCGGTGGGGCCGTGCGCGAGCGCGTGAGTGCGCAAGGGGGGCTCATGAGCGAGGCCGAGGAGCGCCTGCGGGAGGGACCGCTTCTGCACACGGCGGTGGTGGTGCTCGCGGCGGGTGGGTCGAAGCGCTTGGGGACGCCGAAGCAGCTCGCGCAGATCGGTGGGGTGACGCTGCTCGGGCGGACGCTTTCGCAGGTGATGCGGCTCGGGGAGCCGCGGGTGTTCGTGGTGCTGGGGGGCGGGGAGGCAAGCACACGGGAGGCGATGGCGCGTGAGGTGGAGGCGGCTGGGGGCGGGGCCGAGGTCGTCTGGAACGAGCGTGCGGCGGAGGGGTTGAGCACGTCGCTGCGGTGTGGGCTCGACGCGGCGCGGGCAGTCGACCCTCGGCTGTGGGCGGTGCTGTTCACGCTCTGCGATCAGCCGGGGATGGATGGCGCGTTGCTCGAGCGCTTGCTCGACGCGGTGGTGAGCGGGCCGGCGTCGATCGCGGCGTCGTCGTACGCAGGGGTGCTCGGCGTGCCGGCGGTGTTCACGCGGGCGGTGTTCGGTGAGCTGGAGGCGCTGACCGGCGATCAGGGGGCGCGCGAGGTGGTGCGTCGAGATCCTGCGCGGGTGCGGGCGGTGGTGTTCGAGGAGGGAGCGCAGGATATCGACACGCACGACGAGCTCGACAGAGCGACGCGGGCGTTTCTGTCGTGATGGAAGGTCGAGGGGCTTGCGTGACGTGGCTTGCGTGGTTGTGCACGGTTTCGTGCTCCTGACGGGCAGATCGGTACACATTCGCTAATACGGCAGCAGCACGTCGTTCACGGCGCGCTACCAGAATGGCTGACGAGCGATGCTGCACCCTCTGGCCGGAGCCTCGACGTGAGCCGCCCCGCGCGAAAGCCCCGCGGTGGCAGAGCGCCGCGCTGCAAGGACGACCTGAGGTTCTACCTGGTCGTGCTCGCTGCGGCGCTCGCGGTGCTGCACGCGGCAGATCTGGGGGTAGGGGTGCTCTTCGACGGTCAGGCGGTGAGGGCGGTGCTGCTCTCTTCTGCAGCCGTGCAACGGTCGATCTTCGTGGTCGCGCTGGCGACGGGGCTCTTGCTCACCTCGGAGCGACTCCGTGGTCGGCGCGCGCGGCGCGCGCCGAAGGGGGTGCGGCGGGTGGGTGCGTGGGAAGTGGGTGAGCGGCTCGGCGAGGGGGGGATGGGGGAGGTGTACGAGGCGCGTCACTGCACGCTGCCGCGCACGGCCGCGCTCAAGGTGATCAAGGAGGCGCACCTGGACGCGGCTGGGCTGTCGCGGTTCCAGCGAGAGGCGGAGATCCTGAGCGAGCTGTCGCACCCGAACACGGTGACGCTCTACGACCAGGGTCGCGCCGAGGATGGCACCTGGTACTACGCGATGGAGCGGGTGGAAGGGATGGATCTCGAGGCGCTGATGCGCCGGGAGGGGACGCTGCCTGCGGGGCGCGTGCTGTACCTCCTGCGGCAGATCGCGGCGTCGCTGGCCGAGGCGCACCGCAAAGGAATCCTCCACCGCGACATCAAGCCCTCGAACGTGATGGTGTGCTGCCGCGAGGGCGCGCCGGATTTCGTGAAGGTGCTCGACTTCGGTCTGGCGCGGCGGTTCGGAACGGAGGGGGTGCGCGGGGAGCGGACGAGCTTGATCGCGGGGACGCCGCAGCTCATGGCGCCCGAGGCGGTGTACGACAGCGGCGCGCTGGGGCCAGCGACGGACATCTACGGGGTGGGGGCGTTGGGTTACTTTCTGCTGACGGGCTCGTTTCCGTTCGATGGAGACAGCTGGGCGAAGATCGCCAGCGCGCACCTGCTCTCGCCGCCATTGCCGCCGTCGCTGCGCACGGCGAACGAGGTGCCGCGCGCGCTGGAGGATGTGCTGATGCGCTGCCTGGCGAAGCTGCCGGGGGAGCGACCCGCGGATGGGCAAGCGCTGCTGGAGGCGCTGGAGGCGCTGGAGGGGTGCGCGGAGATCGCGCGCTGGTCCGAGACGGAGGCGCGGCAGTGGTGGCGTGAGCTGGCCGCGCGGGGGGAGGCGCGCCGAGCGGTGGCTCCCCGCGAGGAGGCGGCGGGCGGTGAAGAGACGGTGGTCGCGTCGGGTCGGGGTGGGCTCATGACGACACTGGACGGTCCAGTGGTGGCTGGGCTCGTGTCTCCGAGCGTGCTGGCGACGTCGCCGACGTGGCCGGCAGAGAAGGTGCGTGAGGTCGAGGTGGTGGGCGACGCGGAAGCGTGCAGAGGGGCCGGAGGCGTGGCGGTGGGGGAAGAGGACGGGGTGGTGTCGCTCGCGTTCCGGCTGACGCGCAGGAAGATGCCACGCCGGCTCGCGGTGGGGTGAGCGCCGCGTCCCACGACGGGGCGACCGATGCCGAGCCAGCTCGCGGTGAGGAGAGCGCCGCGCTCTACGAGGCGGCGGGGGAAGCGTTGCTCTCCTGCGGGGTTTTGCGGGAGCTGGGAGGAGGGGCGGGGAGGCGCACGCTGGCGCGGGTGCCTTTTCCGAGCTCGCTGTCGAGGGCGATGGTGCCGTGGTGGGCCTCGACGATGCGGCGGGCGAGGGCGAGGCCGAGGCCGAGGCCGCCGGTGGCGCGGGTGCGGCTGCGGTCGGTGCGGAAGAAGGGGCGGAAGATCTTGGGCATGTCCTCGGCGGCAATGCCGATGCCCTGATCGCAGACCTCGATGAGGATCTCGGCGGCAGCGCGGGTGGCGCGGAGGGTGATGGGGGCGTCGGGTCGGGTCGTGTACTTGTGGGCGTTCTCGAGGAGGTTGTCGATGACCCGGCGCAAGAGGACGGGATCGCCGTCGACGAAGCCGAGTTCGGGGGCGAGTTCGACGAGGAGGGGTCGGTCGCGGTGGGCGGAGCGGAAGCGGGTGGCCGCGCGCTCCAGGAGGTCGCCGACCTCGAGGCGTTCGTGGCGGAGAGGAGGGATGCCACTGGCGCCGCTGTCGTGAGCCAGGTCGAGGCGGGCCGCGGTGAGGACGTCGCTGATGAGGCGCTCGAGCTCGGCGAGGTCTTCGGTGATCTCGCCGAGGGACTGGCGCGCGACCTTGGCGTCGCCTTCGGAGGCGAGGTCGAGGGCGACGCGGATGCGGGCGAGGGGGGTGCGCAGCTCGTGGGAGACGTTGGCGAGCAGCTCGCGCTCGGCACGGAGCAAGGCGGTGAGGCGGTCGGCCATCTCGTCGAAGGCGGCGGCGACCTCACCGATCTCGTCGGTGCGGGCGAGGCCGACGCGGGCTTCGAGCTGGCCGGCGCCGAGGGCGCGCACGGCCTGGGAGAGACGAGCGAGGGGGCGCGCGAGGGAGCGGGCGGTGAGCAGGGAGGCGACGCCGACGACGACGAGGACGAGGGCGATGATCAGTGCGATGTGGTGCGCGGGGGGAGGGGGCGCGCCAGGGAAGAGGGGGGTGTAGACGACCTGGCCGCGGCGGCCGTCCGGGAGGCGGACGAGGAAGCGAAACTCAGGGCCGCGTGGGACGTCGGGAGAGGCGCCAGGCGGTCGGGGGCCGAGAGGCCATGCGCGACCACCCAGGGGCGGTGGTGGGAAGCCGACGCCATGCGGGGGGGCGCCAGGCGGTGGTCCGCCGGGAGGGAGAGCGTCATGCAGGGGGGCGCCGGGCGGGAGGGCGCCTGGTGGGAGGGTGCCGGGGGGCAGGGCGCGATGAGGACCGGAGTGGGGGAGGGCGGAGGTGGCGCCCGCGGGGGGCGCGTCGAACGGGGGGGCGGGCGTCTCGGTGAGGTCGAGGAGTGGGCCCGGGGAGACAGCGCTGCGTCCCGGGATGAGCCTGGTGAGGGGCGTGCCGGTCTCGTCGTAGAGCGCGATGTCGGCGTGGAGGGTGTCGCGGATGCGAGCGACTTCGCTTTCGAGTGTGGCTTCGTCGCTGGCTCTGGCGGCGAGGCTCTCGGCAGCGAAATGCGCCTCCCTGCGGCGTTCGGGGGGGCGAGGCTGGGGGGCGAGCTGCCGGACGAGGAGGATGAAGCCCAGGATCACCGCGCCGAACTGAGCGAGGCCGGCGAGGTAGATCCGGAGGGCGAGGCGGGAGCGGACGCGGCGTGGGGCCGTGTTGCCCATGGTCAGATCCGTTCTTCGGCGAGCATGTAGCCGATGCCGCGGATCGTCTTCAGGAGGCGCGGGTTGCGCGAGTCGTCACCGAGCTTCTGGCGGAGGTGAGAGATGTGGACGTCGATGGAGCGGTCGAAGGCTTCCTCGGCGTTGCCACGGACCAGCTCCATGAGCTGCTCGCGGGTGAGTACGCGACCAGGGCGCTCGGCAAAGACGTGGAGGAGGCTGAACTCGTACGTGGTCAGGTTCAGGTCCTTGTCGTCGAGCGCGGCGTGTCGCGCTGCGGCGTCGATGGTCAGTCGACCGACGCGGATCTGGGTGGTGGCGGGTCCGGCCTTGCCACGAGCGCGTCGGACCTGCGCGCGGATGCGGGCGAGGAGCTCGCGCGAGGAGAACGGTTTGGCGAGGTAGTCGTCGGCGCCGCCTTCGAGGCCGAGGACGCGGTCGGCCTCTTCGCCGCGGGCGGTCACCATGATGATGGGGGTGTCGAGGCGGGCGCGGAGCTGCCGGCAGGCCTCGATGCCGTCGGTGCCTGGCAGCATGAGGTCGAGGAGGATGAGGTCGGGTCGCTCCCGGCTGATCTTGGCGATGCCGTCGCGCGCGTCCTGGGCGAGGGTGACGCGCACGCCGTGCGACTCCAGGTAGCGCGCGGTGAGGCTCGCGAGTCGTTCGTCGTCCTCGATGTAGACGATGGTGATCGGCTCGCTCTCCTGAGGCGAGGACATGCGGGCGATCCTAGCGCAGCGCCCCGATGCGTGACGGGCGCTAACAGACGCTAACAAGCCCCGGGTGGCGGCCTGGGCTGTGGTCTTCGTCAGCGCCTTTCCGAGCAGAAGGCGCGATGAATCGACGGGGAGTCTGGACGAACGGGAGAGCGGATGGTCGACCGCGGCGAGCCAGAGAGTGTGTGCTCGACGGCAACGAACGGGGAGAGCGTGCTCGACGGCCGATGGCCCCGACAGACGACGAGTGCCGCGTCCTCCCGAGCGGATCACAAGGTGGTGGGATCTCGACGCGCTTTGCTCGGCGGGGCGGCGAGGGGACGTGCCCTCGCCCTGTGCATCACAGCTCGATGATGATGATCGAGCGGTCGTGGTAGGAGGCGACGGCGGCCTTGCGGCCATCCTTGGAGACGGCGACGGCGCAAGCGCCGCGGCCGGTGGGGATGGAGGCCACGACCTTGGGCGGGTCGCCGGAGATGATGTCCACGCCGCTGCCGGTGGGCGGTCGCTCCTCGCCGCCGAGCGCGACGAAGAGGGTCTTGCGGTCGGGTGAGGTGACGCCGCCGCAGGGGACACCGCGCAGGGGCAAGGTGCCGATGACGGACTTGCTGGTCGCCAGATCGAGGACGCTCGCGGTGCGCGCGTCGGCGTTCAGGGTGATGCCGTAGCGGTCGTCATCGAGCAGGAAGGCACGGGTGGGGCCGCCGCTCACGGTGAGCTGGTGCGACTGGGTGACGCCGGTGACGGACATGTAGAACGCGGTGTTCGACATGCGGTCGGGGAAGAGCAGGGAGCCGCCGTCCATGCTGACCGCGCCAGCGCGAGGGTCGCGACCCGCCGGGATGCTGCGCCGCGTGGCGCCGAACGGGGTCTCTTCGGGGTCGAAGAGGTCGAGCCAGGCGCCTGCGGGGCGGTTGCCGTGCATGAGGCCACCGAGCGCGCCGATGTGGGTGCGACCGTTGGCCTGGACGACGTAGAGCTGGCCGCTGCCGTGCGGCAGGGTGATGTTGGCGACGCGCGCGCCGGTCGGGAGTTCGAAGCGGGTGACGCGCTTCGACTTGCCCGAGGTGGCGACGACGCTCTTGCCGTCGGGCAGGGCGACGATGTCGTCGGGGTTCCGGCCCACCTCGAGGAGGACGGGGTCGCGATCCCAGGCGGTGGTGTCCATCACGGGGATGCGGGCGGCGTCCTCGTGTCGGAGGACGGCGACGTAGCGATCGAAGAGGACGCGGATGTGATCGCCCTGCGCAGGGACCGAGGCCTTGTGAAGCAGGTCGCCGTTCTTGAGCTTGTACTCGCGCAAGGAGGCGTCGTCGCCGCTCACGTAGACGGACGCGCCCGAGGGGTTGAAGGCGACGTCGAGGGGGTGGAAGTCGCCGACCCGGAACTCGCGGACGACCTTCCAGCGCTCGTCGACCTTCACGGCGAGGGGGAGGGAGGGCTCGGCCTGATCGGCTTCGTCAGGGCCGATGGAGCCTGGCCGCGGTGCGGTTGGAGGCGCCGAACCCTCGGGCTGCAGCACGGTCAGGGGCGGTGCTTCGCCGACGCTGGACTCGTTCTTGCCGAGCAGCGCGAGGGTCGCCGCGACCACGGTGGCGAGCACGGTGACGGTGACGCGACCCGTGCGTCGGGGGGTGGGGCTCGTGCTGGGTTGCTGTCCTCCGAGCCATGCCTTGCAAGCGCGGCACTTGCGAGCGCCCTCGATGATGGGCGCCTTGCAGCTGGGGCAAGGGATACGAGGGTCGGAGACCGGGCCGGGCTGCGCGGTGGCGCTTCCGGACATGCTCTGGTTGTCGCTCACCGGATCACCCATGCGACCTTGGACCGTTCGGAGAGTGCGATCACCGCGCGGCCGTCGGGAGAGAAGCGGACGCGGGTCGGTTCGGCACTCAGCGGGACGGTGGAGACCGCGTACGTCCTGAGATCGATGAGGGCGAGGGAGCCCGCCCCTTCGCTGTTCACCGCGATGACGGCCTGCGCGTTGTCGGGAGAGACCGCGACGTCGGTGGCGCGGCCGTGCAGGTCGATGTTCTGGAGGATGGAGAGCTGGGTGAGGTCGAGGATCTGGATCGCTCGGCCTTCGTTGCAGCGGATGATGGCGCGCCGCTCGCTCCGGATGAGCTCGAGGTGCTCGGGCTCTCGGCAGGTGGCGATGCGGTCGGCTTCCTGGCGGACGGCGCCCGAGGGCTGCCAGCGCAAGGGGGCGAGGGCGTTCGCGGCGCGCAAGGCGACGAGGCTGAGGTCTCCGTCAGGGGTCATCAGCACGCTCACCGGGTTGCCGAGGAGCGAGGCGCGCACGCGATCTTGATCCCACCCGAGGCGGCCGGGATCGAAGGCGTATGCCGCGCCGCCGACGGCTTCGCGCCCTCCGGGGGGCGTGTTCTGGATGGTGATGGTGATGGCGCGGGAGCCGCTGTCGTCGACGGCGAGCGGTCCCACGGTGTCGTCGCCGAACTGAATGCGGTCGATCTCGGCGTGGTACTCGGTGGCGAGGATGGCCACCGCGTGGAGGTGGGGCAACGAGGCGAGAACGCGGCGACCCGTGGAGCCGACCAGGAGGTCGCCGACGAGCGATCCCATCTCGATGGTCTTCAGGACCCTGGGCGAGGCGGCATGCAGCACGTAGATGCGCTGCGGCGAGGTGGCGTAGACCATGTCGCCGACCTGGTAGAGGCGGCGCGAGTGGAACGCTTCGCTGATGAGGCTGAGCACCTCGCCGGTGCGGGCGCTGCGGATCTGGGTGCCCGTGAGCAATGCGACGGCGAAACGCTCGTCGTCGAGCAAGAGGGTGTCGGAGGCGTCCTTGGGGAGCGAGAACGGTCCGGAGATGGAGGGGACGGCCGTGAGATGACCGATGTCGTTGGGGCGCTGCCACACGCACCGCCCGAGCTGGCAGGCTTCGCCGCCCCAGCAGGGGGAGGGGCAGGTGGTGGGGACAGGGGCGTGGGCCGTGGTTGCCCTGTTGGGGGCGAAGCGGTGCGGCGCGAGGTAGCGCAAGAGCACGCCGGCGAAGATGAGGGTGGCGACGGCGCCCAGGGTGACGAGCGGGCGCCAGTGCATCGTGAGCCAGCTGGCGTCCGGCGGGTCGTCGGCGATGGAGGGCCTGCCCGCGGACGAGTTCGGTAGGCCTCGTGGCTCTCCGCACTCGGGGCACGGATCGGCGCCGTGCGGGATGGGCTCGAGGCACGTCGGGCAACGCGCGTGCTCACGTGCGAAGAACGAGGAGAGGCGGGTGGAGGTGGTCAAAGCGTTGGCTCCGGGCGCTCTCCGCGGCTCGCGAGGCGAAAAGGGCGTAACCCGGTGAGGTGCCGGTGTCGAGACCCCAATCCACTCCTGTTTCGAGGGGTGAGGTGTAGAGTTCACCGCGTGCTGAACCGCCACCATCCGATCGTCGCCCTCGCCGGTGCCGTGATCTTCACGAGCGCGCTCGCTGCGTGTGGTGCTTCGTCATCTCAAGGCGAAGCTTCTTTCGTGGATGAGCCCGCGGCATTGCCTGGGCCGTCCGGCGCCGAGCCGCTTCCTGTATCCGCGAGCGAGCCTGAAGATCTGCCGGGCGTGGACACGGCGCATCTCGTTCGTCGTGAGCGCGTCATGTGGTGGAAGCTCGTCTCCGAACTCTACGCGCCGTGCTCCGAGCATGCGGTGTCCATCGCGCAGTGCGTGCGTGAGTCGCGTGCGTGTGGTGCGTGTGTGCCGGCGGCGCAGCTCATCGCGGACAGGTTCAAGCGGGGAGCTTCGAGCAGCGAGGTGCAGGCGGCCTACGCGGCGCGCTTCGGACCCGATGTGCGTCAGGTCGATGCCGGCAGCTCGCCGTCGCGCGGCCCCGAGGGGGCGCCCGTGAAGGTCGTGGTCTGGTCGGATTTCGAATGCCCTTCGTGCCGGCGGGCGATGCCGATCATCGACAGGGCCTTCGAGCGCCACAACGGCGAGGTGCGGCTGATTCACAAGTTCTATCCGCTCCCTGCGCACCTCCACGCGATGCCGGCGGCGCGTGCCGCCTTCGCGGCGCATGCGCAGGGGAAGTACTGGGAGATGGAGCGGCTGCTCTTCGAGAACCAGCAGGCGCTGACGGATGCCGACTTGCTCGGGTACGCCCGCAAGCTGGGGCTCGACATGAAGCGCTTTCAAGCGGACATGGAGAGCGAGGCAGCGATGCAGGCGATCGCTCACGACAAGGAGGCGGCGAACAAGGCGGGGCTGCGAGGGACGCCGCACATCCTCATCAATGGTCGTTACTTCGATTACGGGCTGTTCAACATCGAGGCGGACTTCGGAAGGTGGGTCGACCTCGAGGTGAAGCTCGCTGGCGAGCAGCGGGCGGCTACGTCGGCTTCTCCAGCAGCGCCAGGATCAGCTCCGTGATGCCGGTGGCGACGAGGAGCAAGGCGCCGATGACGAGGGCGAGCACGAAGATCTGATCCTCTCGCCAGCGGGTCTTCGTCCGCACGAGGTCCTTCTCGGGGAGGACGACGAGCTTCATGAAGGCATGGATGGGCAAGCCGCCCGGGCGCTGCGTCGCCGGGGCGGGCGCCGGCTGCGCGAGGCCCATGTTGATGAAGCGGGTCACGCCGGCACGGAGGCGATCGCCCGTGCCTGGAACGGCGCTGCCGATGACCATGGCGCGGATCCACGGCGCGCGTTCATAAGAGTTCGCCCGGAAGAGGATCTCGAAGAGCTGGGCGAGACGCTCCTTGAGGGCGCGGACCTCGGCGAGGTGCTGGAAGGCGCGGGTGCGCTGCTCGGGAGGATCTTCGGAGAGGAGGCGGTGCATGCAGAAGGCCTCGAAGCGCGCGTTCAGGCCTTCGAGCTGCTCGCGGATCCGGGGGACGGCGTCCTGGCTGTCGGTGTCGAACGGGAGCACGAACCCCCAGGGCTCCTCGCGGACGCGTTCGGGGCCCCACTGGAACACCTCGGCGAAGCCCCACAGCGTGTCGTAGCGCGTGAGCACGACGTAGGTGGGCACGTCTTCCTGGAGCGACTTGCCCACCTCGACGAGGTAGCCGCGGATGCGGCCGGCGTATTCCTCGAGCCGGGCGTCGTCGAGATCGACGAACTCGGCGATGTTGAGCACGAGCAGGATGCCGTCGAGGGGCTCCCTCGTGCGGGCTTGCTTGAGGTCCTGGCAGAGGGCGTCGAGCGCCTGGGGGTTCCGCTGAGGGCCGAGCACCGACGCGCCGGGCTCGATGAAGAGCGCCTCGCGCGCGAGCCAGTACGTGCACTGCGCTTGCGGGAAGCCGATGGCGAGCGGTCCCTGGTTCTCCCAGGTGAGGTCCATCCGCTGGACGGCCGTGGAGCGGCCCGAGGCCGGGTCGCCGATGACCAGATACCAGGGGACGGCGTACGGGTCCTTGCCGTGCGTCCGCTCCAGGGCGGCGTAGACGCTGGCGATCTCGTAGACGAAGGGGCCGCTCATCCGGCGACTTTCCTGTAGATCGAGATGATGAGGGCGGTGGCGCCGACCAGGACCAGCAGGAAGGCGAGGCCTCGCCCCACCCAGATGGATCGGTACCAGGCCTCCTTGGTGGCGTGCATGGCCGCCTCGTCGGCACGCACCTTGTGGATCGTGCCGCCCATGCGGTCGCGATCGGGATCAACACGCAGCTTGACGGTGAGATCGCGGCGGAGCTGGGCGACGGCGTACGGGTTCTGACCGGGGAGGCCGAAACGGCCCAGGAAGCCGAGGCCGAGCACGACGGCGTAGCTGGCGATCACGTTCTGGGGGCCTTCGTAGACCCGCGTCAGCCGGTCGTAGACCTCGACGCCTGCGTTGTGGGTGAGCCAGCGTGTGGCCTGGAGCGGGTGCTGCGCCCAGAGCGGGCGCAGGTCCGGCAGCCCCATGGCCAGCTCGTCCAGCAGTGCGGCGATGACGAACATGCCGTCGTCCGCGGCCTGCACGTCGACCTCCTGGGCGACCTTGCTCCCTTTGAGCTCGTCGAGCAGGAAGTTCGCCTGACGCAGGACGTGCTCCGGAGGTGGCCGTCGCGGCGATTGCCGCAACATGCAGATCCAGAGGAGCAGCTCCTCTCCGAAGACGCCGATGGATGTTTCGATCCGCCCTGTGTCCACGCTGAGCGGAGCTTACGTCAGCGCGCCGTCCACCGTCGACAGAGAAGCCGGGGCCGCCTATGCTCCCGCACCCCGCGACCCGCCCGAGGCGGGTCTCACCATCGCGTGAGCGGGTCCTCGTCACCTTCGGGCGAGGGGGGATCGCGCGAGCGTCCCTCCTCCAGGGCGGGCGAGGGCATCGCGTCAGCGGGCCTTCGCGGCCCCAGGAGAGACATCATGTCGGAGATCCAGAGCGTCATTGCCCGAGAGGTCATCGACTCGCGTGGTAACCCCACGGTCGAGGCCGAGGTCGCCACGCTGAGCGGGTTCGGCCGCGCCGCCGTCCCGAGCGGGGCCTCGACGGGCGCGCACGAAGCCATCGAGCTCCGTGATGGCGACAAGGGGCGTTACCTGGGCAAGGGGGTGCTCACCGCCGTCCGCAACATCGAGACGAGCCTGGGGCCCGCGATCGTCGGGATGGATGCGCTGGACCAGGCCTCGGTCGATCAGGTGCTGCTCGGGGTCGATGGGACGCCGAACAAGTCGAAGATGGGGGCGAACGCCATCCTCGCCGTTTCCATGGCGGTGGCGCGGGCCGCTGCGGACACGGTGGAGCTGCCGCTCTGGCGCTACCTGGGCGGCGCACAGGCACGTGTACTGCCCACGCCGATGCTCAACATCCTCAATGGCGGCGTCCACGCGGACAGTGGCCTCGAGGTGCAGGAGTTCATGGTCATCCCCTACGCGGCTTCCTCCTTCGCGGAGTCGCTGCGCACGGGCGTCGAGATTTTTCATACCCTGAAGGGGCTGCTCAAGAAGGACGGGCAGGTCGTCGCCGTCGGTGATGAGGGTGGCTTCGCACCGCGTCTCCCGTCGAACCAGTCGGCGCTGGAGTACGTGGTGCGCGCGATCGAGGCGGCAGGCTACAAGCCCGGCGAGGAGGTGGGCATCGCGCTCGATGCGGCGCTCAGCGAGTTCTACGACCAGAAGACCGAGCGCTACACCTTCGACAAGGCGCCCCGGACCCGCGAGGAGATCGTGGACATCTACGCGGACCTCTGCGCCAAGTTCCCGATCGTGTCCATCGAGGATGGCTGCGCCGAGGGCGACCACGCCGGCTGGAAGCTGCTCACCGAGCGGCTCGGCAAGAAGGTGCAGCTCGTGGGCGATGATCTGTTCGTGACCAACCCGGAGCGCCTCGCACAGGGGATGGCTGATGGGCTGGCGAACGCGATCCTCATCAAGCTGAACCAGATCGGTTCCGTCTCCGAGACGCTGGAGTGCATCCGGCAAGCTTCGGAGGGGGGATATCGTTCGGTCATCTCCCATCGTTCGGGCGAGACGGAGGATACCTTCATCGCCGATCTCGCGGTGGGGACCAACGCCGGCCAGATCAAGACGGGCTCGGCGTCGCGCTCCGACCGCACGGCAAAGTACAACCAGCTGCTCCGGATTGCGCACACCCTTGGCGACGGCGCACTCTTCGCGGGCCGCGCTCCGTACCGGCGGCGCTGAGCAGCCCTGTGTGGCCAGGGCTTCCGGTTCGAGCAATCGGTTGCGCAAACTGCGCATCCTGGTTGCCAACCGGACCCTGGTCGGACTCTTCTTTCAGTCCTCATGCTTGCTGGCGTCGGCGCCTACGTGGCGGTTCACGCCTCGGGTAGCGCCGCGGTCGAGCACGATGCTCCTTCCCGTGGCGCGCCTGCCGCACCCTCGAGCCTTGCGTTGGTCGGACGGTCTGCCTCTTGCAATCCGCCGTCGGTGACGCGGTTCGATCGGACCCGGATGTCCCGCTGCGTCGTCGATGACCGTCCGAACAGGCGAGGTTCGCCCCATGCGCTGCTTCCCCCTCCTCTTCTCCGTGGTTGCTTTGACGAGTTGGTCCCTGGGCCGCGAGGCCTGGGCTGAGCCGCCACCTCCTTCGTCCTCTCTTCAGCGAGACTCCGCAGACGAAGCCCGTGCCGAGGCGGACGTGGCGGGCGTGGCGGGCGTGGCTGGCGAGGCAGAGGCCTGGAAGAGTCGTCGCTTCTATGTTGGCGTGGCCGGTGGTTTTGTCTGGGCAACCGCAGAGCATCCGCAGGTCCTGCGATCGAGCTTCTCCGCCTTCTCTCTCGGTCTGCACGCAGGGTACCGACCGGTTCGTTACATGTCGGTCGGGCTCGAGTTCATGGCGTTCGAAAAGTACATGCGGCGGACCGATGGGGGAGGTGATCTGTTCGCGCCAGCGAGTTCGCTGGAACCACAGGCCGGGTGCCAGACCTGTGAGCCAGCGAAGCCTGGCGGCAAGCTGATGGCCATCTCGGCGTCCTTCGTGACTGTGGGTCCCCGGGTGGAGTTCACGCCCTTCGGAGAGGATGGGCTCTATGTGGGGGCGATGGGGGGCGCGGCCATGGTGCAAGGCCTCGATGGGTCCGCAGGGCTCGGTGGGGCCGTCCGGGCTGGGTTCCGTCTGCGGCCAGTCCCCGCTGTCACCTTGGGACTGGAGGGAGGGCTCCAGGCGCAGACCTTCAAGGGAGGGTCGGTCGTCGCGCCGTTTGCGTCACTGATTTTGCGGCCGTATTTCTGAGTGGGCGCCGCTGCGCAAGCCGTTGCGCAATCTTCCGCTCCTCAACCTCAGGCTTCACCTCCGTGTCTGCCGGGGAGTCGTGCCGATCGGTGGTCGAGCGTGCGTGTCCGAGTTGTCCACAGGCTGTGGATAAGTTGTGCGTGGGCTGGGGGAAGGTGGTGACGATCAGGCCTGCAGAGAGCGATGGAGGCCGATCTGCTCGGTGATCTCCTCGTGGAAGGCCTTGAACGTGGACTCGTCTGGCCAGGGGGGGGCGTTGCTCAGGAGACCTTTCGCGCCTCCGAGGTCGCCTTCATCGATGGCGATGACGGCAGCGGCATACCGCATGGCCCAGTACACGAGAGGGCTGACTTCTCCGGCTCGACTCAGCAGCTCTCGGTCTCCCGGCACACTCTGATGGGCGAAGGCGCGCGCCAGGGCGGCGGCCGCAGCGCGGAGGCTGAGGATCCGGTGGCGGAGCGTCCCACCCACCTCGGGCAGCGGCAGGCGCTCCAGGCGGCGCGCATGAACGAGCGCGCTGTCCAGGTCGCCTTCGAATGCATCGAGCAGGGTCTCCAGGAAGAGGCGGTGCTCGAGAGCCGCTTCCCAGGCAGGGCCTCGCTCGGCCAGCGCCAAGGCCCCGCGCGCCTTGGCGACCCAGCCGCACACTGTGAAGGCGGTCGCAGTCATCAGCGGCGCCATCGTGGCAGGGTGAGGGGCGCGTCGAAGCGCTGGAGACCAGCGGTCGAGCAACGCCCGCACGTCGCCGGAGCGGAGCACGCGTATGAGCCGTTTGCGGGCGAGCCACCGCACGCTGGCCAGGGCGAGGACCAGCCCCAGCGCCGTGCCCACGACCAGCGGTTCTCGCCAGGTGAAACGCAGGAGGGCGGCGGCGAGCGCAGCAGAGGCGATGAAGAGGAGGAGGCGGAACAGGCGCTCCCCCTGGTTTGCGCCCGCGTCATTGTTGAACGGATCCAAGACGTTCCTAACGTAAGGGTTGACGGCAATGAAGCAAGCCTCGTGCGCGCTCGTCCCATTGCGCGTTTCTGGGCTCAGGTGTCTGCCTTGGGGGGGTTGCCCACGCCGGGTCGTCTGGGGAGGGGTCATCTGGAGCGCTCGGGTGGGGTCGACGGGAGGTGGAAGGCCTCGACAGGACACCGACCATGGGCTAGAAGGGTGAAGCGTCAGTTCATGACGCCAGGACCTCATGGGTCCGCCGACAGCGCGCCGCGAACCCCGCCAGGCCCGGAAGGGAGCAACGGTAACGGAAAGCGAGTGTGGCGGGCCCTTTGCCTTTTGTCTGGGCTCACGCGGATCCGCGGACCGAGCCGGCTTCAGGCAGAGGGGCCCGCTTCGGGAGGGGGACTGGCTTCAGGCTGAGGGAGGGGGACGAGTTCGATGCCGAGCTGGGTGGCGAAGCGGAAAATGCGCTCTTCCCGGTAGAATTCGCCGAAGACGATCCTGGTGAGACCGGCGTTGGCGATCATCTTGAAGCACCCCCAGCAAGGGGAAGCGGTCACGTAGATCGTGGCGCCCTCCAGGCGGACACCATTTCGCGCGGCCTGGATGATGGCGTTGGCCTCGGCGTGGATGGTGCGCACGCAGTGGCCGTCCTCCATGAGGTGGCCTTCTTCGTCGCAGTGGGGTAGCCCGCGCAGCGAGCCGTTGTACCCGGTGGCCAGGATGATCTTGTCGCGCACGATCACGGCGCCCACGTGCTTGCGATCGCAGGTTGCGCGCGAGGCGACGTCCTCGGCGATCTTCATGAAATACTCGTCCCACGACACGCGATGTCGCTTCATGGTTCCCTCCGACCGACGGGCGGCGGTTCTACCACAGCGTCCGCGGCGCAAGCGCCCCACGACCCTCGGGAGGTCGTGCGCTCCGCAAGCTCTCCCGCCCGGTCGGGTCACGTGGTAGCGGCCCTCGGGTGAGTTCCAGTCATGGCCACAGGTCCGGTCGTCGTGTCCTCGTGTTCGGCTCCGGGGCACGCGAGCATGCGCTGGCGCGCGCCCTCGCGCGCTCGCCGTCGGTGCATGAGGTGCTCGTGGCGCCGGGAAATGCAGGGGTCGCCACGGAGCGAGCGACGGGATTCGCGCCGCTCCGTCGTGTGGCCATCACCTCCCTCGAACCCGCCGAGATGGTGCGGTTGGCTCGGGCGGAGGGCGTGGACTTGGTCGTCGTCGGGCCCGAGGCGCCGCTGTGCGAGGGGGCCGCGGATGCGCTCGCCACCGCAGGTGTGCTCACGTTCGGGCCCAGTCGCGAGGCGGCTCGTCTGGAGGCGTCCAAGGTCTTCTTGAAAGAGTTCGCCTCTCGTCACGGGATTCCCACGGCCGCTTACCGTGTGGCGCGCAGCTATGACGAAGCGGAAGCCATCCTCCGGGCGCGAGGCGCTCCGGTCGTGATCAAGGCGGATGGGCTCTGCGCTGGCAAGGGCGTGGTCGTGGCGGCCACGCTGGACGAGGCACTCGCCGCCGCGCGGGCAGCGCTGGTGGAGCGCCGCTTCGGCGCCGCTGGGGATGCCGTGATCATCGAGGACGTTCTGCCAGGGGAGGAGGCGAGCTTGCACGTCATCACCGACGGCGAAGCGTTCTGTGTGCTTCCTGTGGCGCGCGACCACAAACGAATCTTCGATGGTGATCGGGGGCCGAACACGGGGGGGATGGGCGCCTTCGCGCCGAGCCATCGGATCGCGCCGGACCTCGTGGCGCGCATCGAGGCCGAGATCCTCAGGCCGACCC
Organism: Chondromyces crocatus; assembly: GCF_001189295.1. Classification (NCBI taxonomy): domain Bacteria; kingdom Pseudomonadati; phylum Myxococcota; order Polyangiales; family Polyangiaceae; genus Chondromyces; species Chondromyces crocatus. The sequence continues at coordinate 11,192,460 of NZ_CP012159.1, read as the reverse complement.
TGGACGGGATGCGTGCAGAAGGGAGGCCCTTTCGTGGGGTGCTGTTCGCGGGGGTGATGATCTCACCGGCGGGGGATCCGATGCTCCTCGAGCACAACGTCCGGTTCGGGGATCCAGAGTGCGAGGTGCTCATGGAGCTGCTGGACGGCGACGTGGCCGAGCTGCTCGCTTCCGCTGCTTCCGGCGCGCTCCGGAAGGAAGTGGCGCGGCTGGTGGAGGGACGTCATGCGCTCACGGTGGTCCTGGCGGCGCGAGGGTACCCAGGTGCAGTGAAGACGGGTGACGCCATCGAGGGCCTGGAGGCGGCCGCCGCCCTGGAAGGGGTGGTGGTGCACCACGCGAGCACGGCCGAGCAGGACGGCGTGATCGTGACCGCTGGCGGCAGGGTGCTCGCCGTCACGGCGTCGGGAAGCTCTCTGGACGAAGCGCGCGAGCGCGCCTACCACGCGGCAGGGCTGATCGCGTTCGATGGTCGACAGCTTCGACACGACATCGGCGTAGACCAAGTCACTTGACCCGACCCCCACCTGCGGGTGACGACGAGGCATGCAGCCCATCGTTGACCTCGCCCCTGGAGCCGAGGACAACCTCCTGGCCGTCCGGCTCGGGGAGCTCATCCGCGACAATCTCGCCCGCCATCCATCGCGACGCGCCCAGCTCCGGGCATTCAGGGCGTCGGTCCTGGTCGTCGCCCAGGACAGCGGGGTCTCCCTGACCATGCGCTTCGACCACGGGCGCCTCACGATCCACGATGGCGCCATCGGCGTCCCGACGATCACCTTCTGCGGTGACGAAGAAGTGCTGCTGAGGCTGCCCCAGGTCGCCTTCCATCGCCGGGTCGCGGTCCCCGTGCTCGGCGTGCGACACCCACACGGGGCCGCACCGTTGCGACAGATGCTGGCGCAGCTCGTCCGCGGCGATCTCAAAATCTATGGCCTCCTGGCCCATCCGCGGCTGGTCCTTGCACTCCTCCATCTTGTGTCGCGACCCAGCGTCGACGGATAATCGCCATCGCGTGATTCCAAGGGCCGAGTGGTGTGGGTTGCACCACCCAGCCAAAGCGGTCTGAGCAGTGTCTTTTGACGGCCTCTCGGCCGGTTTGGTATGGCTGCAACATGGGCATCCGGCTGCGCTACCTCGCCCACGATCTCGAGGTGCCGTACGGCGAGTTCGTCATAGGACGGAGCGCGGACTGCCAGCTCTCGCTCGATGATCCGCTCGTGTCGCGTCGGCACGGCCTGCTCACGGTCTCCGACAAAGGGGTGACCATCGAGGATCTCGGGAGCAGGAACGGCGTCTTCGTCAATGGGGTCCGGATCACGGGCAAGAAGTCCCTCGCCGACCAGGATCGGATCACCATCGGCAGCCAGGAGATGAACCTGCTCGGGACCGTGGAACTCGCGGTCAGCCCGAACAAGACGGGCAATGCCTGGGCGCGGCAGACCCAGAACGCTCGGACGGTCGACATCGTCGAGCCGCTGGACGGCGACGGCGACGATGACGAAGAAGACGACGGCACCACCGCCATCGCCTCGCGGCGCCTGCTCCACGAGACCCCCTCCCACCCCGACAAGCGCGTGAATGCGCTCAGTCTCATCGGAGGGGTGGCGGACAAGGCCCTGGCGCTCGGGCGCGTGGACGAAGCGGAGCGCATTCTTCATCGCTCCCTCACCGACATCCTGGTCCGTGCACGCATGGGCGCCGAGGTGCAGCCCGAACTGGCCGCCAAGGCATGCACCTACGCGGCTCGCCTGGCGAGCGCGACCAGCCGCGGTGCGTGGGTCGACTACATCTTCGAGCTGAACACTCGGCTAGGATTGCTGCTGCCTGGTCCTCTCGTCGACGATCTGTACACGGTCCTGCGGAAGGTGAAATCTGTCGATATGACGATCCTGCGTGGGTATCTGAAGCGCATCCGGGAAAGGGCTGACGAGCGCTCACCCGCAGAGCGCTTCATCCTGCAGCGGATCGAGGGGCTGGAGCGCCTTGGCGCGCTGAAGTGACCGCATGACGTTTCGCCTTCGCTATCAAGCCCATGATTTCGAGCTCCCCGAGGGTACGTTCCTGATCGGGCGTAGCGGCGAGTGTCAGCTTTCGCTCGACGACCCGCTGGTGTCGCGCAAGCACGCGGCGCTCCAGGTGCGGGCGCAGGGGGTCGTCGTCGAGGATCTGGAGAGCCGCAACGGCGTGTACGTGAACGGCTTGCGGATCACGGTCCAGAAAGAGGTCGCCGACGGGGACAAGATCACCATCGGGAGCCAGGAGATGCTGCTCTACGGTGGTGAGGAGCTGCATCCGGACGGGATGGGCATCGACTTCCGGCGTGCTACGCAGACGCTCGGCGCGATGGCGCTCAACGACATGCGGAAGATCGCCGACGAGCCCACGGAGTTCGGTGGCAGCGGCGACGGCGGCTCGAAGGGGTTCCAGTCGCTCAAGCTGCTCTCGAACCTGGCTGACAAAGCGCTCGGGCTGGGACGCGCCGACGAGGCGGAGCGCATCCTCCAGACCATCCTGCTCGACATCCTCAACCGCGCACGAGCGAACGTCCCTCTGGAGATGCCAGCAGCGGAACTCGCCACCCGGTACGCAGCGCGTCTGGCAGGGGCCACCGGAAAGTCGAGCTGGGTGAACTACAGCTTCGAGCTGTACTCGATCGCCCGGCGTCCCTTGCCTGCGCCGGTGATCGACGAGCTGTACACGGTGGTGCGCAAGGTGAAGGCGCCGGACCTCGGCCCACTCAGGGCTTATCTCGACGAATTGCGGCGTCTGGCGCCTTCTTTCGGGCCGGCCGAGCGCTTTCTGGTGCAACGGATCGAGGGACTCGAGCGGCTGGTGGCGCTGAAGTAGGGACTTCGAGCGGCTCCGTCGGCGGTCTCCTGGGGGGGCCTGCCGGAGCGATCTCCTGGGCGTCGGGTCGTCCTGGCCAGGCCTCCCGTGGAGCCATGCCTGGGAGTTCTCGGACCTTTCTTCGGGCCTCTGCGCGGCGTGCCTCCGCGGCGTTGAGCATCTGCCAGCCGAGGTTCCGCGAGGCCGCCCGAGCGATCGCTGCGCGCAGGTCTTGATCGTCGACCTGGTTGAGCTGCTGCTTCAGCTCGAGTGGCAAGGGGACTTCGGGGGGCTCGGTGCGCACCTCGTCCCGCCAGGGTGGCCGATCAGGTGGGTCCACCCGACCCACCCGGAAGCGCAGGGAGTGAACCCTGAAACCGCGAGAACGTAGCTGTGCGGCGATGGTATCCCCGAGCAATGCCAGCTCCTGGGACCATGTCGCGCTGGCGGCCTTCACCAGCAGCACGCCGCGCTCGAGCTTCAGCGGGCGTGCTCGCGCAGCGATGCGGCTCCCGACGGCCGCCTCCCAGTCCCGGTACGACATGGGCGCCGCGTCGACGTGCTCCGGCGGCCGCATGTGCTTTTCCCGCTGGATCAGCGATCCCAGACGCTCCACTACTCCGCGGCGACGGGCCACGATGGCAGGCTAGCAGCAGCTGTGTGTTGTGCGCACCTTCTCGGAGGTGCTGCGCCGCGCGGCAACGTGCAGCCGTCCAGCGCGTGCAGCACAGCCGTCGGCCCGTTCGGTGGCGCAGCGATCAGGCGACGCCTGGGTGTGCTCCCTCGCACCCCTTGGGCCAGAGGCCTGCGCCCTCCACCAGCTCGAGGAGCCGCCGGTTGCGAGCGCGGACCATGTCACCGACCGCCATGTGCAGGTGCGGGTCGAGCAGCTCCGGGCGGATGTTCTGGCGCTTCTTCAGCATGAAGCCGTGCTCGATGAGGAACCGAAGTCCCCAGCGACGCACCATCCCGTGCTGGGGGATGACGACGGCTTCGAGGTGGTCGACGTCGTAGGCGTCCGCGTAGTAGGCAGCGACCTCTTCGGGAGCGATCGAAAAGGGGGCTGACGGGAGAACGGGATCGTATTCGATCGTGTTCAGGAGCTGCTGGGCGCCCACGGGGGTCAGCCGGTCGACCGCGCGAATGTAGTTCAGACGCATCTCGAGCGGCATCGCGACGAGTGCGGCGCGATCGTACACGAGGTCGATGGGACCCACATCCTCGGGGGTGAGGTCCATGAAGTCGGCGCACAGGATGGTGAGGCGATCGCTCTCGAACCGGCTACCGTTTTGTACGTAGTCCAGCCCGTTGTCCTCGAAGAACTGCAGGATGGCCTTCTCGACGAGCTCGACCCCGATCACGTGCCGGGCGAACTGCCGGTAATAGAGCATGTCGTTGGTCTTGCCGCAGAGCGGCACGAGCACGCGAGACCCTACGAAGCGCTCACCGGGTGTGTGTGTCTCGACGAAAGGGTGGATGTCCCTGCGATGGAAGGAGGTGTGAAACCCGCCGCGTTCCCAAGAGTCGAACCAGAACTCCGCTTGCATCCTCGCGCTCCTGGGCGTGCCACAGGACGCGGGACGCCACCTGGTGGCAGCATCGCTCGTCTTCGCGTCAGGATCGAGATCCTGCCGCGGCCTGGTCGTGACTTTGCTCCTACCCTGGACCCCGGTGGGTGCGAGCGTGCGAGCCCTTCACGACAGGAGTTGCGCGGCGGTGAGTTTGTCAGCCGCAGCCCCTTCGAAGTACCGCATCAGCCCAGCCTCTTCGTAACGTGGCATCACGCGCGGTGTGAGCAGCCCGATCTCTCGCAGGTTGGGCACGAGGCGCGAGAACATGATCGTACGGAAGTGCGTCATCCCAGGGGTCTTGCTCACGAACGCGCGCCAGTTCGCGCGGGACAGGCGTCCCTCGAAGTGCTCCTCGAAGAGCTCGTAGGCGGCGAACCGGTTGCGCATGAGCAGTGCGACCTCGAACGCCCAGTCCTCACGCTCGTGTCGCTCACGCTCCGTCAGGTGCTTCGTGAAATGCTCGCGCAGCGCACACACACCGTAGTGAACGTGGCGTGCTTCATCCTGGATCACCATCTTCAAGAGTTCCTTCAGGAGAGGCTCTTTCGTCTGACGGTACAGGGTGCCGAAGGCCCCGAGCGCGAGCCCCTCCACCATGATCTGCATACCGAGAAACTTCATGTCCCAGCGGCTGTCGGTCATGAGGGAATCGATGATCACGAACAGGTTGTCGTTGATCTGGTAGAGCTTGTTCATCTTGGTATCGAGGTAGCGGTTGAAGACCTCGACGTGACGACCCTCATCCATCACCTGGGTCGCGCCGTAGAGTTTCCCGTCGAAGAACTGCACGGCTTCGGTCACCTGAGCTGCGGCGAACAGCGCGCCCTGTTCACCGTGAAGGAACTGGCTGAGCAGCCAGACGGTCATCGAATACTGGACCTCCCGCTTTTCTTTCTCGGAGACCTTGACGCCGTACTCCTCGAGCAGGTGCAGATCGAGGAACTCTTCGGGCAGCAAAGGCACCTCGGGGTTCATCGGATCCACATCGATGTTCCAGGGCAGCGTGTCACCGTTCCACTGTCCCTCCTTGGCGCGTCGGTACAGATCCGCCATCTCTGGTTGATCGCTCGGGTAGCGCCAGTCGAAGTGAGCGCTGTGCGAGGCGGCCATCTGCGTGGGGACTCCTTGCTTCCCCCGATGCAGGAAGATCCCTCTCACCCCCGAAGGCCCGAGCGCTGCGAGGACGCGCGGGTCTCGGATGTGGAGGAGAAGATCGAGCGCTTCCAGGTAAGCGTCGAGCTGACTGCGCATTCTGGGAGGGAGGAGATTCGTCAGGCGTGCGGTGTCGATCATGGCGGTCCTCAGAGCGTGGGGAGGGCGTTCCGAGCGCGTGCGATGTGGTATCGCGCGATGAAAGCGTTGATCCGGGGCAGGGCCAGCTCGACCAGTGAGGCCACGCGCGCAGCCGGGAGATGCGCCAGCCTGGAGACGAGGAGCTGCATCTCTTCCCGAACCATCGCGGTGACTGCAGCCTCGTAGAAGGCGAGATCGCGCGTCTGGAACCCCAGCGCTCGCGTGAACCCTGCCCGTCGGAGGTCAGCCCACATTTCCAGGAGCCAGGCGTCGTCGTGCGCGATCAACGTCCGCCCGTCAGCCGCTGTGACCGTGGCCAGGAGCCCGACCTCCACCATCCCCTCCAGATCCTCGGACTCCAGCCCGAGCCTATCGAGCAGTTCGCCCGCGTCCTCCGTGGCCAGCGTCTCTTTCCGTGGCTGCAGCGCCGGTCCCAGGTGGGCTTGCACGTCGCGCAGGAGCGAGAGCTGCGCCTCGCTGAACTCCTCGTCTCGCTGCTCGAGGATCGCCCGTATCGCCTTCAAGGGCAGGAAGCGTTCGTGCTGGAGCTTCCGCACGAAGAGGATCCGTTCGACGTGCTCGTCTCCGTAGTAGGCCATGTTGCGGCCTGTCTTGTGCCCCTCGGGCACCAGCCCTTGCTGGATGTAGAAGTGGACCACCTGTCGGGGCAGCCCCGTCTTCTCGCAGAGGTCCTTCATCTTGTAGGGGAAGCGCTGCCGGTCCAGCGTGTCCTCGACCGTCGTGTCCATCACGGCACCTCGACCGTGACGGCGCTCGTCGCCCTCGACGCACAGGCGAGAACGAACCCACGCGCTCGCTCTTCCGAGCTCAAGCAATTCGGCTCCTCCATCTCCACGCTTCCGAGCACGAGCCTCACCTTGCACGCGCCGCAACCTCCCACGGCGCACGAGAAAGGCATCGCGACGCCTGCGCCGAGTCCTGCTTCGAGGAGGGTCTGTCCTGCGCTTGCGACCACCGTCCGCCCTTGCCCACGCCCGCCCAGGGTGAGTGGCTGAGGGGCGCTCGCCGTGGTGGAGCCTGCGCTCTGGCCTGGTGAGCTGGATGAGGCGGGTGACGTGAGCTGACCGGGAGAGGCGAAGCGCTCCTCGTGGATCCGGGAGGCTGGTACACGGAGGGCGCGCAGCGCGTCTCGGACCACCGCCATCAGTCCTTCCGGCCCGCAGACGAAGAACTCTGGCGGCTCCAGCGTCTCGTCGATCGCTCCTGCGAGCCCCTCCAGCTCCGCTGTGCATCCTTCGACGTCCAGCCGCCCGAGCCCGCCCTGCCACCCCTCGGGAGCAGACTCCAGCACGTGACGCACCGTGAACCGGCCGGAGTACGTCTCCTCGAGCGACTCGAGCGCAGCGCGGAAAATGATCTCATCCCAGGAGCGATTGGCGAAGAGCAGCCGCACCGTGCTCGCTGGCTCTCGCGCGAGAACGCTCTGCGCCATGGAGAACAGCGGCGTGATACCGCTCCCTCCGCCGATCAAGACCAGGTCCCGACGCCGCGCCGCGTCCGGAGATACGGTGAAGTTCCCCGAAGGGCCCAGGACACCCAGCAGATCTCCTGGACGCGCCTGGGTAACGAGGAGGCTCGACACACGCCCGTTCGGGACCCGCTTCACAGTGACGGCGACCCCTCCCGTCGGTTCGTCGAGTCCTGAGCAGATGGAGTAAGCCCGCCGCAGCGTCTCCCCCTCGAGCTCGACGAGGAGCGTCAGGAACTGTCCTGGAAGGAAAACGAACGGGGACCCCTCTGGATCCACCAGGTGCAGCGTCACGGCCTCTTCCGTTTCACGGATCACGCGCTCGATCCGGACCGTGCGGGGCGTCAGGAGCGCTCGTCGTGGCAGCCCCATCGCCAGATGTCGAGCCAGCGGGACGCGCCATTCAAAGGAGGTTCTTGGTCGACCGAGGACATCGTTCGCCACGGTCGACAGGTCCCGCCGGAAGGTGTCGAGGCGGGCACTCACCGAAGGCCAGGGGGCCATGAAGGGCCATGGGGACATGTCTCCAGCGCTAGAGAGCGCGCTGAAAAGCGTCAAGTGTCACTCAACACTAGTTGATTGTTTCTGTTGTGAGCGCAATGTTCCTGTTCGGCTCGCAGGCACGGAGTGACGGCCAGAACCGGCGTCGGGTCCCAGCAACCGCATCGGGTCGCTGAAGAGCGGGCGCTCGAACGGCCGTGGCTGAACGCCATCCGGGGGAGGCCCCGCTACCGCTTGCCCCTCTGGCGATTAGGTTCGCTGGGAGGAGCCCATGAGAGAGCAGATGATGCAGATGTCGACCGTCGGGATGGCAAACGCGGTGGCGGGGGAGCGGGTCGTCAAGGTCACGGGCAGCTCGTCCCACCTCCTCGACGGTGATCCTCAGCAGCAGGATCCCCGCTACGACGGCCACGCCCTGCCCGCGTTGCTCCACGAGGGCTGGCGCATCAAGCTGGGCATTCCTTTCAGTGGCGGAGTTTATCTGGTGCTGGAAGGACACCCGGCTCCTCCTCCGGCACCCGTCACCGCAGGCGCTTGAGCCAGCGTCCTCGTCGTCAGCAGTCTGACGCTCGCCGATCCGCCGCGACGGCAGCGCTGATCTCTGTTCATGGGCGCGTTCGGGGCCTGACGGGCGCTATGCTCGCGCTGCCGAGCCCTCTCCGTACGCCTCGCTGACAGCATGACGAGCCTCCCGCCCGGACACCTCTCGATCACCACCACCAAGCGCCGCCGCTATCTCTGGTGTGCGTGGTGGACGGGGGCACCTACACGCGAGCCATTCCGGAAGCCCGATGCCTTTGCTGGCGGCGCCCGAACCCTGGAAGAGGCCCGACGGGCCGCCGAGCGTGCTGCTGGCCGCCCCCTCGACGACATCGAACCCCTCTGGGCCGGCGCATGGGTCCGCCTTCAGGCTGGCCTCCCGCCTTTTCCCAGCAAGAAGCCCAAGCGCCCCCGCCCCGAACAGCCTCCGCCTGGCCAGTCCCAGCAGCGGCGCCGTCCCGATCGACCACCCGGCATCCCTTCCCGGACGAGCCCGTTCACCCTGCTCGGCCTCGCGCCGACGGCTCCCCTGGCCGAGATCAAGCGAGCCTTCCGCCGCCTCGCCCTGGTCACTCACCCTGATCAAGGCGGTGATTCTGCAGCCTTCATGCGAGCGCGCTGGGCTTATGAAGAAGCCCTGGCGACCCGACGAGAGCTCTCGGGCGGATGACCTCGGCCCGCCGGATTCCGCCTCCACTCGACCGATGGTTGCAAGCAGGCCATCGCTTGGACTAGGGTGCAGCGTGCAAAGGCCCCGGCTCCAGCCAGGACCTGCGCAGCAGTGCAAGCCGAAGTGGCGGAATGGCAAACGCGGCGGATTCAAAATCCGCTATCCGAAAGGGTTTGTGGGTTCGAGTCCCACCTTCGGTACCACGTCGAGATCGCTGGCCGCCCCAGCGATTCATGACCAGGCCCCCTGGTTGATTTCGAGGCGAGGCTGAACCGAGTTTGCCCTGGGTAAAGGGCGAGCGGCAGCGGAACTCGAACGCAGCTCCCGAGGGCGGCTCAGGTCCTCGTCATCGCGCCGCCTCGACGGGCATGAAACGGCGTCGACGGGCGCCGGTGCTCCTCGTGGATGCCCTCCTCGACAAGGGGTTGTGACGCGGACAGGGCACCTCGCAGGAGATCCTGGAATCGCATTTGCGCGATCCTCCCTCGCTGCTCAGGCTACCGCGCAATGAGCATCGAGCCGGCACGCTCGACGCAAAGGGGGGACATGGCAACGATCGACAGCTCGCGGCGTGCGGAACGGGATCGGCTTGTGGCGGGCGCGTCGATTCAGGACGGCCGGAGAGAAGAAACGACCATTGCGCTGCTGGACCCCATTGGAGAGGAATACCGGCGCGCATTCTCCTTGTTCCTCGCGCATACCGATCAGAAGGACGTGGCTCGCGTCCACCTGACCGACGTGGTCGCCCAGCTCCCCGAGCACCACGTCTTTCTGGACGTCGGTGCTGGGAGTGGCCGCATCACGCGGTGGTTCACGGAGAGCTTCGAGCAGACCATCGCGATTGAACCCAGTCCACACATGCGAGAGCAGCTCGCGCAGGCGTGCCCCACGGCCAGAATCATCCCGGATACCATCATGAATGCAGAGCCGGGCGTGCGCGCAGACTTCGTCCTTTGCTCTCATAGCTTCTACTATGTTCCTGCGGATCGCTGGGCGACGCACTTGCGTCGGATGCTCGGCTGGCTGTCGGACGGTGGGGAGATGGTTCTCATCCTGCAGAACCCACGAAGTGATTGCATGGAGATGGTGCACCATTTCAGCGGACAGCGGATCGATATTGGCGAACTCGTCCAACTCGTTCACGGTGAGCCGGATGGTGCGGACTACTCGGTCCGGCTGGAGACGCTCCCGTCCTTGATCGAGACGCCCGATGTCGGGACCGCCATAACGATCGCCGAGTTCATCGTCAACCTGATCCCCCTGGACGAGCCGCCTCCTTATCAGGAAGTGAGAGACTACGTGCAGCGCCACTTCGCCGATCCCTCGGACAGGTGCCGGCTCACGTGTTCCCAAGACTTCGTCCGGATCCGGCGGCGCTAGAGCGAAGGACGGCTCGGCGTCCTCGATGGCAGCTCGACGCGACGCCTCGTCTCCACACCCCTCGGTGACCTCGTCTTACGCTCCTCGGTGAAGGTGCGCGCCTTCGTGATGAGGACGTCCATCCAGCCCTCGCTGCGACGCCTGGACAGGCCAGCCTTCCCTTGACAGCTGACGACGAAACCGAGAACTGTGCTGCGCCTCGACGCGGTTGGAGAGGGGGTAGCTGCCGTCTCGACTCGACCCTCGTCAGCGGCTCGGACTGACGCTGCATCTGCATGCAGCTGCTGGAGGTCTCCCATGGTGCTCGATGCGTTGATTGGCCGCTCCTGCGAGGGCATGGGCGGAAGCGCGGCGTCTCTGCGCGGAGGCTTTCTCGGCGCGCTCTTCGCGGTTCTGGCTGGAGGGTGTCTCGGCGCGCCTGTGGAGGTGGACAGCGAGGAGGTCGGTGCCGAGAGAGACGAGGACATCCTCGACGCGGACGGCCAGGCCCTCGCGCCGCGCGACTCCTGGGCGGCCAGGGTGGCTCGGATTCAGCAGCGCGACCTCCAGCGGAATGTTCCGCTGAATGAGTGGCAGCGGATCGGCACGCACAACTCGCATGTCAGTACGAACTACCGAAAGGACGGGGACCGGCAGTCGTACTACGCACGCGCAAACCAGCACGCGAGCATCAGAGAGCAGCTCGACATGGGCGTCCGCACGCTGATGCTGGACGTCTACGACAACGACTCGCCGACCCTCTTCGGCGACTGCACGTTCGGCTGGAAGGTTTGCTTCAGTCACGCGGGAGAAGCGTTCAGCCAGTGGAGCATCGCGATCGAGGACGAGATCGCCACCTGGATCAATGCACCGGAGAATCAGAACGAAGTGCTCCTGATCCTGCTCGAGGACTACTTCGACAACGGTGACGACAACAAGCAGCAGTTCTTCGCGGAGCTATTGCGTCGCTTCGATCGAGACTACTGGCCCGGCGTGAACGTTCCCGGTCACCTCACCACGGGGGATCTCATCTTCCGGCCCGTCGACAAGCAGAGCCTCTTCCCCGAACGCTGGCCGACGACGGCAGAACTCGCGATGCTGGGCAAGCGAATCATGATCGCCGTCAAGGACCGAAGCCGGTTCAACCTGGGCGATGGAATGGGAGGCCTCATGTCCGACTGGTTCTTCAGGCCGGGCAATCAGGCGGGCGCCGACGCCGTCCAGCTTCCGGGCTACGATGCGAATTTCGCTCCGCAGTTCAGGGGAAATGCGTGCGGTTCCGCCCGTCTCACGAATGGTAGCGGCAGCCCGACGCCCTTGCCCTTCTGGTTCACGCAGTTCGAAGAGCTGAAGATCTGCGACCACTTCGAGCTCTGCTCCTTCCCGTACGACGCCTCGATCTTCACCCAGCGCATCGACGTCCGAGGTGTCGTGGAGTGCGGCTTCAGCGTCGCCGTGGATCATGTCGAGGCGGATCCTGGGCGCACCGGAAAGGGCTACGACTACTACTCGTACACGATGAAGCAGGCCATCTGGAGCTTCGGCGAGGGCGAACCCAATGACGCTGGAGGCAACGAGGATTGCGCGGAAATGCGCGCTGATGGCCGCTGGAATGACGTCCCGTGCACCGGTTCGCGCCGGTTCGCTTGCAAGCGCTCCGGTGCAATGTGCAGCCCCGCCTCCTGCTCCTCCGACTTCTGGATGGTGACCTCGGGCGCCGGTGCATGGTCCGGCGGCTTCGATGCGTGTCCGCAGGGGTACGAGTTCGTCCCGCCCGTGAACGGCTACGAAAACAAGAAGCTACGTGAGCGCGCCGGAGGCGTCCCGGTATGGCTCAACTTCACCGATCGCCAGGTCGAAGGCCGCTGGCAGATTGCCCCGTATCAGAGCTGGGGCGCCGGGGAGCCCAGCAATGCGGGTGGCGGGGAGCACTGTGCTTCGGTGCTCGCGAACGGGACGTGGAACGATCTCCCGTGCAATGCGACGCGCCACACCGCATGTCAGAGGTCGGGCGTCGACTGCGGTCCGCTGGGCTGCCCCGACGATTTCTGGGTCATCTCCTCGACCACCGGGACCTGGGGAGCCTCGGACTGTCCTGCTGGGTACGTGTTCCGCGCCCCCCGGAATGGCTGGGAAAACGACAAGCTGCAGCAGACCCTCGATGGCGGTCCGACCGTCTGGGTGAATCTCAGCGACGCTCACGAAGAGGGACTCTGGGAGGCCGTGTGGAGCGGCTCCTTCAGTGCCTGGAATGCCGGAGAGCCCAACAACCACGCGGGCGCTGAGCATTGCGCGGAGATGACGGGCGAGGGGACCTGGAATGATCGCTCCTGCAGCGAGTCATTGCCTCACGCCTGCTGGAAGGTGGGGAGCGTCTGCACATCGGCAGGCTGCCCGAGCGACGCATGGAGGCTGGGGGGCTCGGGGCCGAGCGGCACTTTGGCTTGCCCTGCTGGTCACACATTTGGTGTGCCCCGGAGCCGCGTCGAGAACGCGAGGCTGAAGCAGGTGGCTGGAGGGCAGCGCGTCTGGCTGAACTTCAGCGATGCGGTCGTGGAGGGGCGCTGGCGATGATGGAGGCGTACCGGAGCTGAGCTGCGGGGGTGACGACGGCGCTCCTCTGCGCTCCAACTCCATCAGAGCCGCGCGCGGCGGATGGCTTGCCACAGGAGCAGCGCAGCAAGCCAGGGTGCCGCCACCGCAACCGTGATGACGAGGGCGTCCACCATCCCGCTCGCACGACCCATGTTCCAGAGAAGCGCCTGCGCGAGGGTGAGCACCGCATCGCCGGTCACCGCCGACGCGATCAGCAGGGCGAGCGACCTGCGGAAACGTCGCATCAGCGAGAAGAGGCCGATGGCCACCATCACATCGAAGGCGACCCAGGCCCAGCGCACGCCAGGGGTCGGGAAGTAGGGCCTCGCCAGAGGCAGAGCGAGCAGCACCGTCCATGGAACCAGCAGCAGCGCCATCAAGCGGATGACGATGCCGGGCGCCCGGATCAGCGTCAGCAAACCGAAGCGCACCAGGCCGCCCTGAGCGAAGGCGCGCAACACATCCAGCGTGGTCAGGAGGCTGTTCTGTTGCTGGGGGAAGGAAAGAAAGATGGGGACCCAGGCGTGGGGCCTCAGCTTCGCCTTGAAGGCGTGCAGACCGTGAAAGTCGTATAGCCCCGAGCCGAGCTTGCGGGCGGCGCGGAGCCACGGCGACACGTCGCCCGAGAGCGGCGCGAGGCCGAGCGTGGCGAACTCGCTCCCTGCACGGCAGAACCTGCGCATGGCGTCGTCGACCAGAAGCTCGATGGCTCCATTGGGAGCGCCGGAATTGCGGAGCAGATCCTCGATGAGCCAGCCATTGCGCGCGTACACGGGCACCGCTGCGAGCAGACCGACGAGCGCGCCGTCGAGCTCGGCGACGAGACAGAGGCGCTCCTCGGGCAGTGTGGACAGGTCGAGCTGCACCAGGAAGCCCATCGGCGCCATGTCTCGCCCCTCCAGCCACTGACTGGCGAGCGCTGCGACCCCCTGGCCCAGCGGCGTCGCGGGATCGGCGACCTCGGTGGAGGAAACTTGCCGGACGCGCACACCTTTGGCACGGGCGCGTCGGAGCTGCTCACGCAGGCTGCGGCTGGAGCGCAGACTCTTCGCCTCCCAGGCCGCAGGGTCCCACACGGGCTGCTCCCCCATCTGCAGCGAGACCAGCGGTACCTCGCCAGCGAATCGCGTCTCGGTCGCGAAGAAGCACGCCCGACGGCCCTGGGCCCGAGCTGCTGCGATGAAGTGCTCTGTCACGGCGAGGCGCCGCTCGGTCGAGGCGAGCGGTGCCCCAGCCGCGACCCATGCTCCCCCGGTGTCGACATACGCCACGCAGGCATCGTCGCCATCGAACCAGTACGAAAATCCGCCCTCGAGGACCTGGGGAGACGTCGCGTTCCAGCCGTGACGTCGCAGCAGGGATGCCGCACGCACCCGTGGAGAGTCGGGCGGTTCTTCGTGCGCGTGAGCCATGCGATCGCTGCCTCATACCAGAGAAAGCACGATCTGCGCCGTGCTCCACCGTTTCCTGCCCAGGAGACGGCGGTAGGTTGCTTCACATGGCCTACCCTCGATTGCTTTCTGGATCTGCGTTGACGCTTCGCCTCCTCTGCCTTGGCTCTGCCGTACTCGGCGTTGCGGCGTGCGGAGGGGAGAGTGAAGGGCCTGCCCCTGAAGAAGCCGGGCCCCTCACCGGGACCGCAGTCGACACCTACCTGCATGATGGACAAGAGATTCATCAGCCGAGAACAGACCTCACCCTCGCCGTGCTCGTTCCGGGGGACGGCGAGAGGTTCGACTCGATTCCTGTCACCATCGACGGCGAAGGAAACTTCGTTGCAGAAGACATCCCCGAGGGAGATCTCTATCTGGAGGTCACCCCCGCGGGCGGCTCCTCGACGTACCTCGTCGGCTCGGCCCGCTCCTTCGACCTGGGAACGCGCTTTCTGCGCAGGCCTGACGCCGTTTCCGCAACGAGTGAGACGCCTCTGCTCCTCACGGCGACCGGTCTGAACCCCGTACAAGGAGGCGACAACGTGCAGATCTACTCGCCTGGGTCTGGCACGCTAGGACACTGGGGATTCTACGAAGAGGACATCGGCGCCACCGCCGTGGCCGACCTCATGACCGACGTCACCTATTTCCTCGTGCCGAATCTGGTCGAGGGCACCAAAGGGGACGAAGCTCACCTCACCCAGAATGCCCTGAGCATCAGCGATGGCGTCGAGGTGATCTCCACCCGCAGAGCCTTCAAAGCCGCATCCATCACGCAGGTGAACGGAGAGGCGATGACGATCGAGGGAACCTTCGAAGAGCTGCCCCAGCAACCTCACCAGGTGGACTGGAAACGAGCGCAATTTGCATCCCTCGCGGAAGCCGCTCACCCGGAAGCCACCGTCAGCGCCCACGTCGCCGATGTCACCGCCGAGGTGGCGCCTGGACTCAGATCGTTGACCCCGAGCCTCGCGACTGCGTACACCACGGACCCGAGCGACGGGACCGTCGATCTCGCGTTCGGCGATCCCTATGGCTGGGGACACCTCGTCGGGGCGAGCGTGTCCTATGATCTCTCCGTGAGCCTGCCCGGCTTCGCCAGCCCGAAGCTGCTTTTCGGCTACGCTTCGAGCTTCGATTACAGAGATGACTGGTCATCGCTCGACCTCGCGCCTCGGCTCGGTCCGCCCACCCATGTTCGGATCAATGACCAGGACTCCACCGCGTCTCTCACGGGCGTCGGCCTGACGCCGACCATCTCCTGGAGCGCGCCGGAGCTGGGTGAGCCGACCACGTATCGGCTCACGGTGCGCTTGCTCCTCAGAGAGGGGACGAGCCGTATCGTTGCGACCCTCCTCACCGCCTCGACGCAGGTCCGGCTTCCGCCTGGTGTCCTCGAAATGGGCGAATACTATTATGTGCAGGTCGCGAGCGAACGTGGCTCCCAACCGACCTCCCCGTACGCGATGGCGAATTCATCCGATATGGCCATGGCCATCGCGAACGCCTTCACGCCCTGACGCCCGTCCCCGGTGGTCGGCGCGATGTCGAACTCGTTCCGTCACCTCTCTCGTCCTTTCTGAACGCATCTCGCCTTGAATCAAAGGGGCAACGACCACGCTCGCCGGGTGCCTTCTCACGCGCGTGCATTAGACTCACGCGCGTGAATCATCAATCCTCCATTCAATGGTCGTCCGTGGGCACATCGGCGGCCCTGCTCCTCGCTGCTGCCTGCTCGGCCAGCAGCGACCCGTCGGATCCCATCTCTTCCAATGACGGCAGCGTCACGGCCATGTGCTATTCGACCTGCACGACCGCTACCGATTGCGTCGAGGCCAATGCGCCGCCTCTGTTCGACGCCGACAACTTCGCCTGCAACCAGGGCCGCTGCGAGAACCTCGGCTGCAAGACGACGGCAGAGTGTACGGCCACGTTCGGCAGCCAGAACTTCGTCTGTGCGCAGGTGCCCGGGTCGTCCTACCGCGCTTGTTACGAGACCTGTACGACGGCAGCCGATTGCGTCGAGGCCAATGCGCCGCCCCTGTTCGACGCCGACAACTTCGCCTGCAACCAGGGCCGCTGCGAGAACCTGGGCTGCAAGACGACGGCGGAGTGTACGGCCACGTTCGGCAGCCAGAACTTCGTCTGTGAACAGGTCTCTGGCGAGACGTACCGCGCCTGTTACCAGACCTGCAAGGCAGCGGCGGATTGCGTCGCGCCCAACGCTCCGTCGCTGTTCGACGCCGACAACTACGCTTGCGACCAGGGGCGCTGCGTGGAGACAGGGTGCAACACGACGGCGGAATGTACCTCGACCTTGAAGGTACAGAACGTCGTCTGTGAGTAGTCGCCCGAGAGGGACCCGTCCGCGCGCTGCCCCCGTCGCCCTGCGACGTCAGCCGCCCGTCAGCATCGCCTCGCCAGCGTCCTCGGCGCCCTCGATGCGGAGCGCGGGGCTCGGCAGCTCCAGCTGCTCGCAGGCGTAGATCACCTCGAGCTGGATGGGGTTCACTACCTCGGGCGGCTCCCCCCGGGTCAGCGCCTCCACGACGGTTCCCAGTGTCCAGCGGCCCATGGCGCGGACCTCCACCTCGTCCCCCGTCACCGTCGCCGTATCGCGCAGGTCCTCCACCTCTGCGAGCCGCGCATCGACCTCGTCTCCCATCACCAGCCGTGCCGTGTAGAGCACCCGGCGCAGCACGCTCGTCCACGCCGCCATCGCGTCGGGCCCGTCGCCCACCTCGTCGATCGTGTCGAGGCCGACCGGGAGCCGCTCCAGGCGCTCCAGGAACTTCACCATCATCGCGCCACGCAGGAGACGGCCGTGCTGTGGGGCGATGATCTCCACCGGCGGATCGAGCCGGCGAATGCTGCGCACGGCCATGGCCAGCGCGCGGCTCGCGGGCATGTACATCTGATGGAAGGCCCGCACCCCGCCCCAGTCGCTCTCGTCGGCCCACAGCCCCTCGGCGCCCGCTGGCGTCAGACCACCGAGCAGGTCACCCGTGAACAGCACGCGGGTCTCCGGATCGTAGAGCGCCACGGCTCCGCGGAAGTGACAGAAGGGCGTGGGGACGGGCAGGATCTTGTGGCCGGTGTGCAGCGTGATCCCGGCCGGATGGCGATCCGTGTCCACGAAGCGCTCGCGCGGGAGGTTCTGGTGCACGATGAGCCGCCACGTCGACTCCGAGCACATGATCGCGGCCTTGGGAGCATGCCGCGCGCTGATGGCCGCTGCCGACGACCCGACATCGGGATCCTGGTGGTTGATGAACATCGCCGACAGCCGGCCCATCCCACCGATCAGCGCGTTGATCTTCGCGGAGACCACCGCGTAGTCGGAGCTCGAACCGGGATCGATGAGCAGGTGATGGGGCGGCGTCCCTTCGGCCCCGCGGTAGACACGCAGGTACGGGTTCGCATGGAAGATCGCCCCCGGATCGCGCTTGCCGACCCAGTACGTATCCTTCGCGATCTCGACCGCGTGGGTGTTGTTCACCGTCGACAGGGTCGAGCGGGGCGGCGTCGAGACGCGCACGGGCGCTGCCGTGGTCCGCGCGACCTGCGACACATGCGTCGCGGTCCGGTGCACCCGCACCGACGCCGGCGCGCCGGCACGCCACAGCGGATGGTCGGGAGAGTCCTTCAGCACCTCCTCGATCGCTGTCCGCATCTCCAGCGCGCTCTGCCAGCGGTTGGCCGGCGAAGGCGCCAGCGCGCGGGCCACGATGTCCACCACGGGTCGTGGCAGCCCTGGGGCCACCTCGTCGAGCGAAGGCGCTGGCCGTGTGGCCGCGAGGTGGAAGCTCGGGTGACCATCCTCGTCCTCGTGGAGCTGCTTGCCCGACAGCAGCGAGAACATCGTCGCTCCGAGCGCCCACAGATCGCTGCGCGCATCGACCTGGAACCACTGCCCGCGCGCCTGCTCGGGGGCCATGTAGCCAGGAGTGCCCATGGTGTAGCCGAAGCGGGTCCCCCTGTGCTTCTGGCGCTGCGGCATCTCCTTGACCCGGGCGAGCCCGAAATCCAGCACCTTCACCGCCCCATCGTTGGTCAGGAAGATGTTGTCCGGCTTGATGTCGCGGTGAAGGATCCCCTTCTGGTGCGCCGCTGCCAGGACGTCGAGCACGGCAGAGGCCGCGGCGAGCACCTCACCAGGGGTGAGCTTGCCACCCTGGGACCCGGCCCGCTCCCCGAGGGTCTGACCCTCCAGGAGCTCCATCACGAGGTAGACCTCGTTCTCGTCGGTGGTGTCGTCGTCGAGCACCAGCACGGCCCCGGGGTGGCCGACCGCGTTCGACGCGTATCCCTCCTGGAGGAAGCGCTCGCGCACCTCGCTCAGCGCGGCCAGCTCCGGGTCGAGGACCTTGATGGCGGCCCGGCTACCGTTCCGGTGGGTCGCCGCGTACACGCAGGCCACGCCCCCGATACCGAGCACCGTATCGAGCCGCCACTTCTCCTTGAGCTGCTTGCCGATGCGCGCCTCGACGCGTCGGCGCAAGCTATCGTCCTCTGCGCTCACGTGCTCCCTGATTTCACCACGACTCGCGCCTGCGCGAATCGCACGATCGCGTGA
Organism: Chondromyces crocatus; assembly: GCF_001189295.1. Lineage (NCBI taxonomy): Bacteria > Pseudomonadati > Myxococcota > Polyangiales > Polyangiaceae > Chondromyces > Chondromyces crocatus. The sequence continues at coordinate 11,173,604 of NZ_CP012159.1, read as the reverse complement.
ACATGTCAACCAGCGCGCCTCCTGTACGGCGCGCGCATGTCGAGGTTTTCCCAGGTTCCAGGGGGCGTGATCGTCCGAGCGCGAGATGACGCTGCGGGCCGTGCGCTCGCGGCCGAGCGCTCCTCATCGAGGACGCGACGAACGATCACATCGAGGGGGAGGGGGCCTTGACGGGCTCCGGCGGTTCGATGGCGGGCTTGTGGATCTCCTGCACCATGCTCGGGCGCTGGCTCCGCTCGAAGGGCGGCAGCTTCACGGGACGACCCGTCTCGGCCGAGCGCAGGATGGCCTCGAAGACGCGCACGTCGGCCAGCCCCTCGTGGCCGGAGGGCTCGGGCTCTTTCCCCTCCAGGATGCATTGCGAGAAGTAAACGATCTGCGGCCCGAACTGATCGCGCCTCTCGAACGACGTCTCCGTGGACTCGTCGCCGACCGTCAGGTGATGAACCAGCGCCTCCGTGTACCCGTAAGCCGGCTCCACGCGCAGGTCTCCCTTGGTGCCGACGATGCGGTAGGCGCTGGTTCCGGCGAGCCCTTGGCTCACCACGAACTGCGCGATCCGATCCCCGGGGAACCGCATCACCGCCATGGTCGTCTCGTCCACATCGCGTGACCGCTCGTCCCGCCCCTTCAGGGCGTAGGCATAGACCTCCTCCGGCTCGGCGCGGAACAGGGTGCGCGCGGCATTCACGCAGTAGGGGCCCATGTCGTAGAGCACCCCTCCTCCCAGCTCGCTGTGGGTGCGGATGTCGTCGGCCCGCACTTGCTGGGTGAACACCGAGCTGAAGACGCGCACCTCACCGATCTCCCCCGACTGCGCGATCGCCACGGCGCGGAGATTTGCCTCCTCGAAATGAAGGCGATACGCGATCATCAACCTGACCTTGGCCGCCTCCGTGGCCTTGATCATCGCCTCGCAGTCCTCGACCCCGATCGCCATCGGCTTCTCGCAGAGCACGTGCACGCCCGACCTGGCAGCACGCTCGGTGTACTCCCGGTGCAGGTTGTTGGGCAGCGCGATGTACACCGCGTCGACCTCCCCGCTCTCGAGGATGGTCTCGTAGTCCTCGTAGTCCCCGATGAGTTCGATACCGTGCCGCGCCCCGAGCGCCTCCCGCTTGTCCTCGTCGCCCGTGATCAACGCGACGAGCTCGGAGTTCTCCGTCGCGTTCTCGAAGGCCGGGAGGATGGCCACCTGAGCGAGATTGCCGGCGCCCACCACGGCATAGCGAACCTTACGCTGATCTCCTGATCTGGACATGCTTCCTCCGGCCGCTGCGGTGCGGCTCACCGCGGCACGTCGATGCGACAGCGACAAATCTGGCCGTGAAGAGCGTCCCGTCAACGGTGGAGGGACGCCACCCGAGCGTGCCCTCCACGCCGCGATGGCTCCGTCCAGACGAGCGTCGAAGCGCGACATCGCCGCTCATCGCTCGAATTGCTCGCTCGAGAGGGAATCTCGTGCAGTCGAGACGGCCGCTGGTGTCTCCAGCGAGGCGCCGTCGCGGAGGAAGAAAATCCGCGCCGGACGCTCCCTTCGACCCCACCGAGACGTGCTCGTGTCGAAGGGAGCGCCGCGGGCGCCTGGTTCAGGCTCGCCGTGCCCGGCGTGGCCTTCGCAGTCGGGCACCGATGACGGCTGCCCCTGCCACGAGCAGCAGCGAGGCAGGCGGTGCGCTCGACGGCGTGCCCGGCGTGGAGCAAGAGCACCCACCTTCCGCGTACACATCGTCCCCGCCTGGACCTGCCGTTCCACCGCCTGCGCTGTCGTCTCCGCCAGCTCCGTCGCCGCCAGCGCCACCGGTACCACCGGCACCACCGCCGCCACCGGCACCACCGCCGCCACCGGTCCCGGGGTTCACCGGCGTGCAGGTGACGCCATCGCCCTCGAAGCCCTCGTTGCAGGTGCAGGTGAAGCCACCCTCATGGTTCTCGCAGGTGGCGTTGTCGTCGCAGTCGTTCGTCGACGGATCGGCGCACTCGTCGATGTCGGTGCAGACCGTGCCATCGCCCTCGAAGCCCCCGTTGCAGGTGCAGGTGAAGCCACCCTCGTCGTTCTCGCATGTGGCATTCTCGTCGCAGGTGTTCGTCGTCGGATCGGCGCACTCGTCGATGTCGGTGCAGACCGTGCCGTCGCCCTCGAAGCCCTCGTTGCACGTGCACTCGAACCCACCCACCGTGTTCTCGCAGGTCGCGTCGTCATCGCAGGTGTTCGCCGTGGGATCGAGGCATTCGTCGATGTCGGCGCAGACCGTGCCGTCGCCTTCGAAGCCCTCGTTGCACGTGCACTCGAACCCACCCACCGTGTTCTCGCAGGTGGCGTTCTCGTCGCAGGTGTTCGTCGACGGGTCGGCGCACTCGTCCGTGTCGGTGCAGACGAAGCCATTGCCCGTGTACCCGGGCAAGCACGTGCAGGTATAGCTGCCTGGCAGGTTGGTGCAGACCGCATTGCCATCGCAGTCGTTCGTGCTCGGATCTGCGCATTCGTCGATGTCCGTGCACGTGACGCCATCGCCGACGTAGCCCGGAAGGCAGGTGCAGGTGTAGCTGCCCGGGGTGTTGGTGCAGGTGGCCTGCGGGCTGCAATTGTTGGCACCCGGGTCGGCGCACTCGTCGATGTCGTTGCAGGTGACGCCATTGCCGGCATAGCCAGGGTTACAGGTGCAGGTGTAGCTGCCCGGGGTGTTGGTGCAGGTGGCCTGCGGGCTGCAATCGTTGGCACCCGGGTCGGCGCATTCGTCGATGTCGTTGCAGGTGACGCCGTTCCCCGCATAGCCGGGGTTACAGGTGCAGGTGTAGCTGCCCGGGGTGTTGGTGCAGGTGGCCAGAGGGCTGCAATCGTTGGCACCCGGGTCGGTGCACTCGTTGATGTCGGTGCAGCCAGCGGGCGGCTGGCCCACCGTGCAGGAACCATCGCCGGCGGGGTTGTCGGGATCGTTGTTGCACAGCGGCGTCCCGGTGTAGCCGCTGGGACAGACGTCGGCGCCGTTCGCGAACTCGAGCTCGTCGCAGACCTCCACGCCCGGGTTCAGGTAGCCGTCGCCGCACACATTGTGCCGGCACTGGTTGGTGCAGGCATCATTGTTCGACGAGTTGCCGTCATCGCACTCCTCGCAGAGCTGGAGGGTCCCGTTGCCGCACGTGGGCAAGGTCCCCTGGGCGACCAGGAAGCGGAAGATGCCAGGGTCGTTGGCGTTGGTCAGGTTGACCAGGTTGAGCACCGAGCCCGTCCCCGACCCAGGGAGCGCCACCGCATTGATGGTGTCACCCGCGTCGATGCCGGCGGTGGCCGGCGTTCCCCCGAGGCCGTTCGAACCATTGCTGGCATCTCCCGTGGTCCAGAGGAGCTGCTCGTACCGGAACTCGACCTCGAAATTCGCCGCCGTCGGGCACACTTCCTCGTCGTTGTTCGTCAGGATGACCTGAAACGCATTCAGCTTGTCGACCTTCTGGTTGTAATAGCCGACGTAATCCCAGGTCACCATCAAGCGCTTGCCCGCGGTGTCGACGCACAAGCTCAGGCTCCCCACGTTCGGCCGCAGATCCACATCGGCGAAGAACGGCGCGATCGTCGGGATGGTGAGGCCCGGGATCGCCGTCGGCGTGTACGTGCTGACCGGGCTGCCGAACGACAGGTTGCCATTCACGTTGACGTAGAAGGTGTTGAACGTGCTCAAGAAGGGGATCCCCGAAGGGAACACCTGCGCGACCGTCGCCGTCGGGACGAGGTAGCTCCCATCGTCGAGCAGCGAGATCAGTGGCCGGAGCTGGATGTTCTGCGCTCCTGGGGGGCAGGAGACGAGCTGCGCGGCCTCCGCTTCGAGCGGCACACCCGCCAGGGCTGCGAGCCCTGCGAGGCTGCTGAACAAGGCGGCGCATCGTCGGCTCCGCGCCGACGCGAGGTGTGCGCCGGTTCCTCTCCTGGTACTGCCCATCTCGATTCCTCCTGAAACTACGATGCGCTTCGGACGGCTTTCGTCGGTGCGCAACCAGCGATTCTGTCAGAGTTTCCCTGGGGGACCAACTACATGGCGGCAGCTCGACGTCCTCATCCCTTCATGTGAGCTGCGCGTGCCCGGGCCTGATGGCCTATCGGGGGCATGTCGCTTGCTCCATCAGGGTCTGATCGGGCTTCGCAGGCGTCTCCGCTGAAGCGCGGTGGGGCCGCGGAAGGGGGCAGGGGGGATGAGTGCGCTGCTGAAGAAGGGATGGTTCGTGTGGGCGGCTGGTGCGCTGCTGTTCTTCCTGAGCTGGGTCGCATTCACGATAGCGAGCCACCCTCGAGGCCTCTTCAGCACCTGGAGCCATACGTCGGCACGGTTCGCGCGCGTCGTGCTCCCCGTCTATCGAGAGGTCGAATCGTTCGCAGTCGCTCATCTCGGCATGGTCATCCACTGGCTCTGGATTGCGCTTCTGGCCGTCCTGTACGTGCTGCTCATGCTGTTCACCCGGGGCACGCGCAGCGAGCGGAGCCCCCGACCGGGGCGCCCGTCGGGATCAGAGTCCGATGTCGGATGGCTGTGGCGCGTTCGCCCCTGACTTCCGAAGCCTCGATCCATGCGCGGGAAGGACGCCTGGCGCCTTCCCGATCCCCCCAGCCCAACCCAGGAGAGAGTGATGATGGCACACCCCCGAACCGACATTCGCTTGGACCTCGCCGCCCTGGTCACAGCGCTCGCATGTGTCACAGGGTGTACCGAGAACAAGCCAGCGCCAGCGCAGGTGACGCCAGAGGGCGCCGAGAAGAAGGCCGACACCAAGGTCCTTGCGAAGGGGGCCGAGGCACTCCAGGACCTGAGCCCCGTCCGCGCACTGGATTATTACCTCGACGGCTTCCACGTCATGAAGGACGACACCTCGCTGCACATGGAGGCCCATCATTACTGCCGGGACCTCAATGAAGAGTTCACGCAATGCGTGATCTTCGATGGCACCGTCGCCAGCGCGAACCTGATCGGGATCGAATACATCATCTCCGAGCGCCTCTTCGAAGGGCTCCCGGAGGACGAGAAGCCCCGCTGGCACCCGCACAATTACGAGATCCTTTCGGGTCAGCTCACGCTACCGGGAATCCCGGAAGTGGCAGAGAAGAAAGCGCTCGAGAAGAAGCTCAACAGCTACGGCAAGACCTGGCATGTCTGGGACACGGGTCACGTCGGTCATCCCAGGGCGAACGCCTTGCCCGTCGGCCTGCCGCTCCTCGCCTGGTCGTACAACCGTGATGGAGAGGCTCCGGCCGATCTGGTCGCCGGGCGGGATGAGCGCACCGGGATCTCCACCGAAGAGCGCCGCCGCAGCCGCGCCGACCTCGCCCCGCTCGCCCGACCCCAGCGCGGCGTCGACGACATCCGGAGCGCCTTCCCAGGCGCCTCCGGCGCGCCCGCGGGCGTCTCCGGGAAGTAGCCCCTGGACCCGTTCTGTGTGCGCCGCAGGCAGCTCGACACTGGACTCCCGCGCGTTCACCCCATCACGGCATCCCTTGGCGCGAGGGGTTGCTCATCGGGTCGCTGGGCTCGCCCCCCTCTCCCACCCTCGCGCCGTCATGCGAGCCCATCATCGTGCGGCGGCCGCTCCCGTCAGTTGCTTGAGCGACGCGACCGCCAGCGCCGCGCGCTGCTTCCGCTCTTTCACCAGCTGCTCCGCCTGCGCACGCAGCGAGGCGAGCCGATCCTCGGTGGCGAGGATCCGCTTCGTGAACCGCTCGACGCCTTCCGAGTCACCCTTCGCCGCCGAGAGATAGCCACGGAGGCGCTGAAGCTCGGTCACCACGCTGGTGATGCTCTCCTGCACCTTCGGCAGCGCGTCACGGCGCTGCTCGGCCACCTGCATCTCCGCGGCTGCGGCGCGCAGGGCTGCCCGTTGCCCTGCAGGCAGGGTGGTCACGGCGGCCAGACTGGCGAGGCGCTTCGACGACCACTCCTGTGCAGAATACGACCGCCGCAGCCCCTCCTCGACCTTCAGCTCCCGGACTGGCTGCGCCTTCGCTTCCACCTGGAAGATGGCCATCGCCTTCCTCGACTCGCTGTCGTAGTCCAGCTCGTCGGCGCCCTCCACCCGTGAATTCATGACGTAATCGAGGTTCACGAACACCGTGCGCGGACTCTGGCTCTTGTTGATGATCGCGTACGTCACGCGGTGAAAGCGCACGTAATGCTCCACGAGTGCCCCGTGCTCGAACACGACGAGGCGCGGCTCGTCCCGGAACGAGGCCTTGTGCCTCTCCAGCTCGACGTCGAGGTCCGTGCCGAAGACCACCGTACGCCGATCGTTCGGGATCAGCCGGTCCACCGTCGCCTCCCCGGCGAAGCCCCCGTCCGCGAAGAACGCAATCGGTCCTGCGGGCAAGGTCTGGCCGGTGTCGTTCCGCAGCCGCGCCGCGCTCCGCGCCGCGGCCCCCGGGGACTCGAAATGCGCGATGCGGCGCGCGCTCACCGCCCGCTGCACGAAGGGCACCAGCGCCGACCCGTGCGCCCGCAGATCGATCGGCTCGGGGAGCACATAACGAAACAGCACCCCCGACTCCACGCCGTCGGCCTGCACGATCGCCGCCAGGTTCCCGACGGAAAGCGCCGTGCTGGCACCCGCGCCGTGGACCACCGCCTTCCCGATCGTTCCCACGCCGCCCAGCCCGATCCCGTACCCCCGCCCGCCGCCCCCATGCCCGACGCCGGTCAGGCCGAACCCTGACGCACCGTGGGACTCCTCGTCGCCCCACATCGAGTCCACCGTGCGCCCGTGGAGCTGCGGCACCGTGGAGAGCGCTTCGTCGGGCGTCACCAGCTCCCGCCGCCCGTAGCGCGGCGCCGCGAGCGGGAACAGGAACGACGCTGGCTGCCCGTTGACCAGCTCGACCCGCACCTGCTTCCAGGCCTCGTCGGTGTCGTTGTGGACCAGCGCCCAGCCTTGCAGCACCCCGCCGCCCGCGTCGTCGAGCAGCAGCCGGTAGCTCGACCGCCACACCGGCGTCTCCGCCACGTACCCCAGCGTCACGGGCGCCGTGCTCGACGCCATCACCCGCAGCGGCCGTCGCGCGGCACCTCCTTGCGGCGACGTCGCGTCGAGCCCTGATCCCAGCCGCGCCGCGAACGCTGGATCCGTCGGCCTCACCCCGACGACCTCCGCCGACCGGAGCCGCCGCACCTCCCCCCGATCGGTCAGCAGCAGCAAGGTCAGGTGGCGCGCCGCCGCGCACGCCGAGACGGCCCCCGCCTCACCTCCCGCCTCCGGCCTTCCGGAAGCCCGCTCCCCGCTCCCTGCCCGCGCCGGCTGGCACTCCGCCACCTCGGCCTGGGCCGGCTCGACGACATCGATCAACCGCCCCCGCAGCGTTTCTTGCCCGGTCCGCAGCTCCACCGACGCGCCCTTCAGGCTCTGCAAGAGCTTCGGGTAGGTGACGAGTTCCTCCCCCTCGGGCAACCCTGCCAGCGCGCGCCCCATCGATGGCGACACGCTGCTGGCGAACTCCACCCCCGTCACCGTGGCCTTCCCCCCCTCACCCAGCACCACCAGCGTCTTCAGCGCATCGTCCAGGTGCGTCGCTGGCACGGGCAGCGCCACCTCCGACCGATTCCCCAGCTTCCCGGTGCGCTCGAAGTACCCCAGCCCCACCTCGTAGAGCCGCACCGCTTTCAGCGGCAACGTGGACGGTGCGCGCTCCTGCGCGCCTGCGGTGCTCGCCAGGGTGACCAGAGCCAGTGCACCTGCAACGGACAGCTTCCACGTCGATGTCGCCATGCCCTCTCCTCGGGTGAACGCGCCTCCCTGGGACACGCGCCTCCCTTGCGGGTTCCCGGCGAACGCAGGAGGACCTCGATTCAGACCGGAACACGTTCAGACCTGGGCACGCGGTGGTGTCAGACCGGGGGACGCCGTCCTGTGAGGTGCGCCGAGCGTGCAGCGGGTGATGCGTGACAGGCCTGGACGACCGAAGCGGCGAGACGGGTCAGATTTTCCGAGTGGATTTCGGGGGGTGGGGCCCCGACGAGCATGGCTCGGCGGGGCTGCGGCAGAGCGTGCTTCTGCCGTATCGCTCAAACCACGAAGTCGAGCAGCTCCAGGCGGGTCAGGTAGTCCTGCAGCGTCTTCCGGTACTCGTCGATGAGCAGGTCGAGCCGGATCAGGATGAACCCATCGTCTCGTGCCTCCACACGCCCGCTCACCGGGATCTCTCCGCTCGGCAGCACCAGCACCCCGCTCCAGTCCTCGTGCGGCACCGAAGCGTTCTCCGGCAGCGGCCCGAGGCGCAGCCACCCATCGGACAGCTCCTGCACCGGCACGAGCTGACCGCTGTCGAGCCGCACCGAACTCTTCAGCGTGCGGCTCGGCTCCACCAGGTAGTGCCAGCGCCGGTTCTTCTCGATGAGATCCTCCAGCGTCGCGCAGATCTGCCGGCTCAGCGCCGTCTCCTCGTTCTCCAGCACGAAATCGAGAAGGGTCTTCATCCCCTTCTGCGTGCGGATCAGGTTCGTCCGCACCTCTTCCAGCCGGTTCTGATCGCGCCGGAGCTTGTCGGCCACGATGTTCAGCAGGTTGTGGTAGAACGGGAACGCCACGTCGCCGTACTGCTCGAAGAACTGACGCAGCGCGCCGATGCCGATGCTCCAGACCTCCGACGGCTTGCTCGTCACGGCGGTGGTGGCGCGGCGGAAGCCGGTCACTGCGCCGAGCTCACCGATGGGCGCGATCGGGTTCAACAGGAAGCGGGTGGTGGCGCCTTCCTTCAGCGCGACCTCGCCGCTGACGAGCAGGTGCAGATGTTCGGGAGCCGTACCCGCCTCGAAGAGCACCTCGTCGGCCGCCAAGGTGCGGCGCTCGAAGGCGGCCATCAGGGTCTCCAGATGGGCCTCGGTGATCTTCTCGAAGACGGGAATCGCGTGCAGGTCTGAAGGACGGAGCGCCATGCTACCTCCAAGGGCGGGGCGAGCGCCGGGCACGGCGCCCGAGTGCTTCGGTTCGGGCCGGGCATGCTAGCGAGGTTCCTCGGGTGCCGGTAGTGTCCTCGGCACGATGGTGAAGCGTCATGGTGTGCACTGTGGGGAAGGGATGACGCGCCTGTGGGCTCCCTGGCTTCTGGCCATCGGACACGCGCTCTTCGCGCTGTCCTGCGGCGGCGCCCCGACACCGCCGCCCGAAGCGCCCATCGCCGAGGCCCCGAAACCCCGCAACGCCGCGACGATCGCCCAGGAGATCGCGGGTGGGAAGGTGTCGGTCCTCGTGTACGCCGAGCGCGCCCGAGGCCATGCCCTCTCCGCGCAGCTCGCCAAGCTGAACCTCTGGGGCCCGGTCCTCGACGGCACGGGCATCGACCCCCAGAAGAACCTCCTGCGCGCCTTCGTCACCGCGCCGAGCGTGCGGGCCGAGCGCGAGGCGGTCATCGTCCTCGAACACGACCTCACCCCCGAGCAGCTCCAGACGGGCCTCGACACCCTCCGCGGGCGCAGCGACCCCCCGGCCGTCCCGCTCGACGGGCTGGGCCTCCCCGCGACCCAGGTGACCATCCAGGGCCACACCCGCGTCGTCGCCGTCGTCGAGCCCTCGTTCCTGGTGGTCCTCCCCCAGGACAAGGCCTCGCAAGCGAAGCGCTTCCTCGGCACGGGCGGCTTCCCTGATCCCGAAGGCCCCGAGGCCGCCCTCGCCACCGCCCTCGAACCCTCGACCACCTTGCGCGTGCAGCGCGCCCCCCGCGTTCCCGAGACCATCGGCGCGCTCTCTGCTGGCCTCGTCCTCGAACCCGACGGCGGCGCCCAGCTCGTGCTCGACGGCGTGAGCCAGAGCCCCGAGCAAGCGCAGGAAGACGCGCGTCACCTGACCGCCGAAGTCGACCAGGCCACCTCCTTTCGCGTCTCCATCATCAAGGTGCGCGTCTTCGATCCCGTGCGTTTCACGGCCGAGGGCGACCGTGTGAAGGCGCAACGACGCCTCACCCCTCAGGAGATCGACCGCCTCTTCGGACTGCTCTCCGCCGTGATGCCGCGCTAGGCTGCGCCCCGTGCGGCTCGTCAAGATTGGCATCGCCAGCGTCAACTCCACCGTCGGCGCCGTGCGCGCCAACACCGACCGCTGCATCGCGCTCGCCCGCGCCATGGCTGCGGAGGACGTCACCCTCGCCGTGTTTCCCGAGCAGGTCATCGGCGGCTACCCCACCGAGGACCTCATCCAGTGGCACGGCTTCGTCGACAGCCAGCGCCGTGAACTCGAACGCTTCGCTGCCGAGACCGCGGGCCTGCCCACCGTGCTCGCCCTCGGCCTCACCGTCGGCGTCGGTGGTGACCTCTTCAACTGCGCCGCCCTCGTCCACCGCGGCCGCATCGTAGGCTTCACCCCCAAGGAGAAGCTCCCCACCTACAACATCTTCTACGAAGCGCGCACCTTCTCCCGCGGCACCCCTTACCTCGAGCTCGACGCTGGCGGCGTCTTCTGCGGCGACCGCCTCTACACCTTCGACTTCGGCACCATCGGCCTCGAGATCTGCGAAGACATCTGGTCCCCCGACGGCCCCATGCGCCGCCGCTGCTACTCCGGCGCCGAGATCATCTGCAACCTCTCCGCCTCCCCCTTCCGCGCCGGCGTCCCCTCCACCCGCCGCGAGATGATCGCCACCCGCGCCGCCGACAACCAGGCCACCGTCGTCTACGCCAACCTCGTCGGCGGCAACGACGGCCTCGTTTTCGACGGCGGCGGCCTCGTCAACCAGAACGGCCGCCCCATGCTCGACGCTCCCCGCTGGCGCCAGGGCTACGCCGCCACCGTCGTCGACCTCGACCGCACCACCCGTGGCCGCCGCGAAGCCAGCACCTGGCGCAGCGACCTCGAAGAATTCAGACGCACCGGGCAGCGCGCCGTACCCGTCGTCCGCGAGGCCGGGTCCACCGCCGACCGCGCCTCGCTCAAGTACCCCGCCCCGCCCCGTGGCACGACCTTCTTCCTCCCCAGCGCCGCCCCTCCCAGCGCCTCCCCCCGCGACGAACTCCTCGACGACTTCTTCGAAGGCGCGGCCCTCGGCGTCGCCGACTACTACCGCAAGATCGGCGCCTTCCGCGGCATCGGCATCGCCCTCTCCGGCGGCCGCGACTCCGCCTTGAGCCTCATGGTCGCCTGGCGCGCCCTCGGCGTTCTCGCCCCCGACCTCGAAGGTGACGACCTCCGCGCCGAGATCGGCCGCAAGCTCACCACCTTCTACATGCCCACCCGCTACTCCAGCGACGCCACCCAGGGCGCCGCCGCCCAGCTCGCCCACGACCTCGGCGCCAGGTTCTCCGTCGAGCCCATCGAGGAAGCCTTCGACCGCGAGGTCGACGCCACCACCTCCATGCTCGGCGGCGAGGCGACGATCACCGAACTCACCCGCCAGAACGTCCAGGCCCGCATCCGCGGCACCCGCATGTGGAACTGGTCCAACTCGAGCGGCGCCCTCTTCCTCCAGACCGGCAACATGAGCGAGAAGGCCCTCGGCTACACCACCGTCGGTGGCGACCTCGAAGGCGCCTTCAGCGTCATCGCCAACCTTCCGAAGACCGTGGTGAACGCCCTGCTCGAGCGCCTCTCTCGCCGCTTCGGCTTCAAGGGCCTCGCCCAGACCCTCGGCACCATGCCTGGCCCCGAGCTGGCCGAGAACCAGTCCGGCGAAGCCGAACTCATGCCCTACGAGATTCTCGACGCCTGCCTCTACCTCTACGGCGCCGAGAAGCTCACCCGGGACGAGATCTCCCTCGCCTTGCCCAGCCTCTTCCCCGACCACGATCCCGAGCAGCTCCGCGGCTACGCCGAGAAGTTCGTGCTGCTCTTCTCCCGCGCCATCTTCAAGTGGGTGCAGGCCCCCCTCGCCGTACACCTCGGCACCCTCGACCTCGACCGCGAGCGCGCCCTCCAGCTCCCCGTCGTGCAGCGCACCGAGTGGGAAGCCCACCTCCCGACGCCGCCCGCGATCACCCCGCCCCCGCGCAGCGCCGGCATCGACCCCAAGCCCTGACCCGCTCCTTTCGGCAGCCTCGGCGAGCCCTCCCAGCACAGCCCCGGCGAGCCCTCACGGCGAAGTTTCCCACATCGTCCCGCGCTGCTGGCGGGCCGTCCGCTATACATCCGAGGATGTACGCTCGGTTAACGCTCGCCGTCGCTGCGGCGCTCAGCCTCCATACCGCCATCGCCCTCGCGCAGACCCCGCCGTCGCAGACCGCGGTCCCGGCCGTCGCGTCGACGGGCGAGGACGAGCTGCTCCTGAAAAACGGCGGCATGATCCGCGGCACCATCGTCTCGGTGGAGCCGGACCGCGAGGTCGTCATCGTCGTCTACGGCACCGGCGAACAGCGCCGCATCCCCTGGGCCGACGTCGACAAGGTCGACCGTGGCAAGCACACCCAACGCCCGACGCCGGAAGCGCTTCCACCGCCGCCAGCGCCTCCCGCGCACGCTGCGCCGCCGCCCCCCCCTCCCGTCGCTCCTCGAGGCGAACCAGCGTCGCCCCCGCCGGGGACACCTGGCATCGTCAAGCTGCACATCGAAGCCAACAAGCCCAACATCGGCCTCTACGAGGTCACGGCCTCGGGGGTCATCGTCGGGATGAGAGGGAGCGCGAGCGTCGTCATGGCGCGTCTGGCCTGCGTCGCACCCTGCGACAAGCTCATCGACGGTAGAGCGGGTCAGACCTTCTACTTCGACGGCAATGACATCAACACGTCGGGCGGCTTCCGCCTGGAAGGTCAGACGGGCCGCTTCGTGGCGCGGGTCGATGCGGGGAGCGCTGGTGCCCGCACCGGCGGCGTCTGGCTCACGTCCGCCGGTGCTACCGGCATTCTGGCAGGAGGCCTCACCCTCGGCATCGGCGCAGCCACCGATGATGGGACGCCCGGCAATCCGGGCGCGGCCATGGTCCCCATCGGCGGCGTGGCCCTCGGCGTCGGCGCCGCGCTCTTGATCCCCGGCATCATCCTGATCGCGACGACCGGGACCAGCTTCACCCTCGAGCGCAGCCCCATGGATACGGCCCTGTTCCGCTTCTGAACCTCGCGCTCCCACCCCACCCTCCTCGACCTCGACTGCGAGCGACGAACGTCCTGCTCCGACACCGAAGCATCACCACATGACCGCGTCCGGGGAAGGACCCGAACCGCTATACATGAGGTAATGAAGGTTCGGCTGACCCTCACCTTGGGCATGGCCTTGGCCCTTCATGCGACCGTCGCCACCGCGCAGCGACCCCCTGCACCCGGCGTCGTTCGACTCCGCATCGAAGCCAGCAAGCCCGGGGTCGATCTCTACGAGATTGCCGGCTCGGGACTCATCTCGGGGTTCCTCGTCGGTGGCAGGATCTCGAAACTCTACGTCGTCGACGTGGCCCGCAAGGTGTGCGCTGCGCCTTGCGACCGTGTCATCGACGGCCGAGCGGGCCAGGACTTCTTCTTCTCGGGCGATGGGATCACCGGCTCCGAGACCTTCCGTCTGAACGACCAGACGGGCCGCATGCTGGCACGGGTCGACGCAGGAAGCCTCGCCGCCCGCTCCGCTGGCGCCGTGCTCACGTACACGGGCGGTGGCGCCGTCCTCGCTGGAGGCGTCGTCCTCGGCGTGGGCGCAGCGGCCATGGCGCAGTCGTCCGACGACGTTGCTCCGACCCTCTCGATCATGGGCGGCGCCACCCTCGGCGTGGGCGTGGCGCTCTTGATCCCGGGCATCCTCCTGATTGCGACGAGCGGGACCGAGTTCACCCTCGGGCGCAGCCTCGGGGACACCGCCCTCTTCCGTTTCTGATCCTCCGTGGCACGCTCACCCACCGGGCCGTACCCTGCTGGATGCATCGAAGAAAAACAGCGCTCGCGCTCTCCGCTGCTTCTCTTCTCCTTGCGGCCCCTGCGGCAGCGCAGCCCGAGCCGACGGATGCTGCTCCTGCCGCTCCTGCTGCGGTGCAGCCTGCGCCAGCAGAGGCAGCTCCCAGGGAGGCACAGCCTGCGCCCGTGGGTGAAGCTGCCGTTTCTCCTCCCCCCGGCACCCCGGGCGTCGTCCGGTTCCGCATCGACGCCGACGAGCCGGGCGTCGAGCTTTACCAGCGCCTCGCACCAGGCGTCGGGGTGGCGGCCGTCGAGCCCGAAGGGACCTGGACGACGTTCCTGGTCTGCGCCGCGCCGTGCGACCAGACCATCGATGGACGCGCAGGACAGCACTTCTTCTTCGGCGGCGAGGGCTTCAGCAACTCCAGCACCTTCCGCCTCGACAAGCAGACCGGCAGCATCACCGCCCACGTCCGCCCTGCGAAGACCATCCTCCGCAACCTCGGCCTCGGCTTCACCTTCGGCGGCGCCACCGCGGCTCTCGGCGGCGGCTTCGCGCTCGGTTATGGCGTGCTCAAGTCGAACGAGACCATCGCCGTCGGCGGCAGCATCTCGCTCGGCATCGGCCTCGCGCACCTCATCCCTGGCATCCTCCTCCTGGCCATGAGCGGCACCAGGTTCACCCTCGGCAGCGGCCCGGTCGACGCCGCCCTCCTGCACTTCTGAGCGGACTGCTCCTTCAGGGCTTTCGCAGTTTGATTAGCCAGGATCTGGCGTCGGGCGCCGCCGCTGCGGCGGTCCATTCAGGATCGTGCTCCTCGATGCGCTGGCGTGCGTAGGCAATGACGTCTTGCTTCGGAATGGGAATACGCCCTTCGCCCCCTTTGGCGACAAGCTCCGAGATGAGCGCGAGGAGGTCAGCCTCATCGTTCAGGAGTATTTCCCTGTGCTGATCACGGACGAACGCGAACGCCAATTTTCCCGGCGTTGTTTGCACGGCTCGATCCTTCACCGAGGACTCGATGGCCAGCGCTCGGGTTGGCGGATCGATGTGATGGGCATGTTCCGCGTAGGCACGCAGGAGAGGGCCTGTCTGGCCATCCAGTTCATAGACGGAAGGCCTCAGATCCGGTCCGCCATGCTTCGATTTGAACTCCCGCTTCTGGAGCTCCTCGATGGGTAGGTCTTCCTCCCAGTTCGCGCCACGTCGAGCGAAGCGGAACAGAGGCATGTTCACATCTCTTCGAGGGCGTCGGCGGCTGCTGTTCGCACGGCGTTGCTTCGATCGCTTGCGGCTAGCTGTGCGAGCTTCTCGCGCACGGCCGCATCCTGGTGCCGGGTAATGCCGTAGATCGCGCCCTCCCGTACCACAGCTTCGGTATGAGAAAGCAGCGGCAGCAGGGTAGTTTGGACCGCGTGGCTGTTCTTCAGTTGCCCAGCAATCTCGGCTGCGAATGTCAGGTCTGCCGCCTCGAGCTTGCCATTCCGGATCAACCGGAGCAGCTCGGCAGGGTGCTGAAGCGCCAGAAACTCGAACAACCCCTCGCAGGGTTCTCTCCAGCGGCTGGCCACGATCTGAGCGATGGGCGGTGAGAGCGCGTCCAGGGACGGAGGCACCGGACGAAGGGCATGCTGGTCCAGGAAGACCTGCTGCTCTGCCTGCATGATGGCGCGCGCTACACTGCCCTGACCAGGAGAAGGGAGGTAGTCGGTCACCAGCGCTGACGGACTGAGCAAGAGCAGCATCGTCATAGGTAGGCTTTCCACGTCTCCTTCTCCAGCGACGAGAAGAAGCAATCATTTTTTATTTCGCGCAGCCTGTCGAACTCGGTCCAGATGGCGTCGGCATCCGAGGTCGGGTCAAAGGTTCGCGACGTGGAGACATCGATGTCCAGAATGAGGTGAGGAGGCGCCCCTTCCTCTGGAGGGCTCTCCGTCAGCTCCGTGATCACGGCTCTGCGACCGTCCTCGAAAGGGACGACGAGCCTCATGAAATACGCTTCGAGCGTCTGCGGAAGCTCTGGGCTCACCTCCGGACGTGTCCGCAATTGTTTTGCCAGATCGCGGCCTGCGACGAGTGCGAGCTTGTTGATGTAGCGCAGCGAGCATCGCACCACCTTCAGCGGTCGAGCGATCTTTGAATACTCCAGCCACAGTCCTTCGGCTTGCTGTCGCAGCGCCTCCCAGTCCTCGTAGGACTGGACGTGGTTGACCGTCACGCCATCCACCCTGATCTGGACAGCCCTCGATTGATCCGCGTTCCAGTGGATTCGTCCGAGGGTCTGCGATGTGCCAGGCATCCTCGCCTCCAGCTCCTCGCCATCCGTCGGCAGGTGATACTGAATGTGCTGGATGGGCCGGATCGCGGGAAAGTCGTGAAGGATGCCGTTCGAGAGTTCTTCCAGCGTTTCTACCGTCACTTCAGGGGGCAGCTCGACACGGATGTCGAGGAGCGCCTCCCTGATGGGAGCGTGACGGAGATGCGGATGGGGGCTGCTCATGCCGTCTCGAACAACCACGAAAACAGGCTGTTGTAACGATTCCTTACCATGTTCTGTCGGATACCGTTAGCTGTCCGGCAAACCCGTTCCTCGGCCCTGCTCGATCCCGACAGAGCGATGTGACGAGCAAGCCGACCTGTCTACCGTGCGTGGAAGAACGATGGTCCAGGGGGAAGGTGGTGGAGAGAAGAGCAGCTCGGGACAGGGAGCGAGCGCTCCCCTCGATCGCGCCGTCGTGCTCGGGACGCTGCGTCCCGAGTCGTTCGGCATCGTCACCTCGCTCGTGTCAGCGCGTCAGTTTGCTGCGTCGCTCTGGCTCGGCGTGCTCGAAGCGCTCGCACTGCTCGTGCTGCTGGCGCCACCTGAAGCGCTCGCGCTGCTCGCTGCGCTCGACGACCGCGGCGCGTCGGCGGGCGGCGTGGGCACCGGACCTTGTGCGCGGTGGCTCCGCGTATCGGAGTACTGGAAGCTCGGCTGCGACCGCAGCGCGATCACCTCCGGCGACTCTGGCGAGACCGTCCCGTCGGCGTGGAAGCGCTCCAGCTCCTTCGACACCCGCCGCAGGTAGCCCTGCTTCACGTGGAAGGGCAGGAACGCGCTCTTGAACCCGGCCACGATGAGCGCCTTGATCTCGTCGAGCGAGAAGCCCATCTCCACGTGGCAGCGCCACAGCTCCTTCGACACCGTCGTGTCGGTGACCAGCCGGTTGTCGGTGTTCACCGTCACCCGCAACCCGAGGTTGTGGTACAGCTTCAGCGGGTGCGACGCGAAGTCGCGCACCGCGCCGGTCTGCACGTTCGACGACGGACACACCTCCAGCGGGATGCGCTGATCGTTGATGTAGTGCAGCAGGTCCCCGGACTCGCGCAGCCGGCACCCGTGCCCGATCCGGTGCGCCCCGCACACGTGCAGCGCCTGCGCGATCGACTCCGGACCGTACGCCTCGCCTGCATGGATCGTGCAGTTGATGTTGTTCTGCCGCACGAGCTGGAACGCCGCCCGGTGGTGCTTCGCCGGGTGATCGTACTCCGCGCCGGCGAGATCGAACCCGACCACCCCGCGCCCCTTGTACGCCACCGCCAGCTCCGCCATCTCCAGCGACGACTCCGGCGAGATGTTCCGGATCCCGCACAGGATCACAGCGCTCTCGATCCCCAGCTTGTCGTGCGCCGCCCGCAGCCCTGCGAGCACCGCCTCCACCACGTTCGTCAGGTGCAGCCCCTCGCGTGTGTGGAGCATCGGCGCGTAGCGCACCTCCATGTACCGCACGTTCTCGCGCGCCGCGTCCTCGGCCAGCTCGTAGGCGCAGCGGAACAGCGCCTCCTCCGTCTGCAGCACCAGCAAGGTGATGTCGAACGCCTTCAGGTATTCCACCAGCGAGCCACAGTTCTCGCCGAGGTTCATCGCCTTGCGCAGCTCCGCGGGATCGAAGCTCGGCAGCTCGATGCCGCCACGGCGCGCCAGGTCGATGAGGGTCTCCAGGCGGATGGAGCCGTCGAGATGAACGTGAAGGTCGGTCTTGGGGAGCTGCTGGAAGAACTCCAGCGGCAGTTTGTGCCCAGAGTGCTCGGGGAGGTCAGCCATGGGCCATTCTGCCACCCGATCCTGCCCAGGGAAAGCGCGAGTGCCGCCGTGCTCGGGCTTACGCTATCACCGTGGAGGCCGACCGATCCGCGCTGTGGAGGGCCGCGACGCCCAGCGAGGCTACGGAGGAACTGCGAGGCCGGTGAGGTGACGCAGGGCCGCGACGCCCTGTGAGACCACGAAGGGGCCGCGAAGCTCCGTGCGGTGGAGAGGGCCTGGCAAAGGCGGATGCTGGAGGCGCCCGTCGAACGGAGAGCAAGGCACCAGCGAGACGTCGGTCCCCGGGTGGGTGCGGACGCCGTGAAGCGCCCCGGGATCGTGTGCGCCGCCACGCTGGGTCGCGTGGAGACGTCGCGCTGGTGCCTAGCTCTCCTGCGGTGGGGCCTCTCCAGCATCCGCCTTCGCCAGGTGCGTGCGGATCACGAAGAGAGGGGCTCGAACGTTGGTGCGGAGCGGGGGGTCTCCTGAGGCGACGGGTGGTGATGATCGGGTGATGTCGAGGACTCAGGCCCTCGCGGATTCGACGGCCTCGACGAGGACGCTCGGGTTGACCGCTTGCAACAGGCGCCCCGCGATGTCGTTCACGACCTGCTGGACGCGCTCCGCGAGCGCCGTGGGGGCCGCGGCCACCGCCGCTTGAAGCTCCGCGAACCCAGCTTCCAGCAATAGCCCAGCTTCTTCCTGTGAGGAAGCTTCCATCAGCAGGTGGGCTGCTTTGTTGGCGCGAGCGAGGTGGGTGGAGAGGTCGCGGCTCACCTCTCCAAGATTGGTTCTCCCGGACATAGATCAAGGGGGCGACCTGAAGATTTTTGGGTGTCCCACCGTACGTCCTGGATGAGGCGCCCTGACCGGGTGCCCATCGGCGCTCTGGAAGGGCAAAATGGGTCGCCAGAGCGGAACAGGCCTCGGCGCTGCGCGACCCCGTCAGGTCCGCATCGTGACCTGGAGGCCTCGACGAACGACGGCGACAGGACGAGGGGCTGACGACCCCCCTTGAGGCCGTCGACGGCACCCCGTCCCGAAAACCATCCCCTCAGCAAGCGCGGAGGAGTCCAGGTTCAGGGGTGGATCCGGCGAGGTCACGCCGCTCCTCGTGCCGGGTCGAGCGCCCGACCTGCCCTCGAACGAGGTGGACCCGGGTGGGGCCGCCCCGGGACCAGGTCCCGTGAGTGGACGACGGCACCGCGTCCCGCGAACACAGCCCCCGTGAGTGGACGACGGGACCAGGTCACGCGCGAACACAGCCCCCGTGAGTGCTCGACGGGACCAGGTCACGCGCGAACACAGCCCCCGTGAGCGGACGACGGGACCAGGTCACGCTCCCAGAAGTGATTCAAATCACGCTCGTGCACGAAGGGACGCTGTGGGCAGGTGGTGTGGACGGACATCGGGCTGCCTCCAGGTAGAGCCACCGAGCCGCTTCCGGGCCGTGCTGTCATGTCGTGCTGTGCCCGTGGGCGAGGTGCCGTGCCGCGCCCGAGGGCGAAGCCCCCGTCCCGATCGCTCGGTGGAGCGTGCCGCGATGCGCCAGACGTTTCCCGCGCACATCGCAGCGTTTCAGAGAGCATCTTGCTGGCCTTGCCCGTCGATCGCTCGCTTGAGCGGACGCCCGGTCGGCCTGCATAGTGTCGTCATGACCTACGACCCCGAGACGAGCGCCTCCTTCAGCACGCCCCCGGTCGAGCCGAACGCCCCCACGCTCCCGGAAGGGACCCCTCCGACCCAGGCGCCTCCCGCCGAGCCGCCGCAGGCCTTGCTCGACTTCATGGTCCAGCAGTGGGCCCCGGGGCCAGGGACGCCGTCCGTCCTCGAGCACGCCGAGGTGTTCGCTGCCCGGCGCCGCGCGCTCTCCGAGAAATTCCCCGGCGAGATCCTGGTCATCCCCACCGGCCACGAGCAGGTGCGGGCCAACGACACCACCTACCGCTTCCGTCCGGGCTCCGACTTCTACTACCTGACCGGGAACGTCGAAGCCGACTGCGTCCTGGTCCTGGAGCCGAAGCCGGGCGGCGGTCACCGCGACGTGCTCTACGTCGAGCCGAACCCCGGGCGCAGCGACAAGACCTTCTACACCGACCGGGTGAAGGGCGAGCTGTGGGTCGGCCCGCGCCTCGGCGTGGAGGAGAGCCGGGTGCGCTTCGGCGTCGACGAGTGCCGCGGCCTGCCCGACCTGGAGGCCTACCTCCAAGGTCTGGTGAGCCACGTCAACGACGTCCCCTCGATCCCGCGCCGTGCGCTTCGAGGCATCTCGCCGCTGATCGACCAGACCCTCGACGACCCGCCCCACCGCGGCGAAGGCGACAAGGCCCTCGCCCAGACGCTGTCCGAGATGCGTCTCCTGAAGGACGCGATCGAGGTCGAGGAGCTGAAGAAGGCCGTGGCCGCGACGCAGCGCGGCTTCGAAGACGTGATCCGGTCGCTGGGCCCCTGGCGCCGTGAAGAAGGCCCGGTGCTGCGGCGCCGCGCGAGCTCCGAGCGCGCCGTGGAGAGCATCTTCTACGTGCGGGCGCGCGTGGAGGGCTTCGACGTCGGCTACGGGACCATCGCCGCCGCGGGCGCCCACGCCTGCACGCTGCACTGGACGCGCAACGACGGGGTGGTGAAGCCCGGGGAGCTCTTGCTGCTCGACGCCGGTGTGGAGCTGGAGTCGCTCTACACCGCCGACATCACGCGGACGTTGCCCGTGAGCGGGAAGTTCTCGGCGGCGCAGCGCGAGGTGTACTCCCTGGTGCTGGAGGCGCAGAAGGCGGCATTCGCCGAGGTGCGCCCTGGCCGCGACTTCCTGGAGCCGAACAAGGCCGCGATGCGGGTGCTCGCGCACGGGCTGGAGAAGCTCGGGGTGCTGAAGTCCGCAAAGGAGGCGCTGCGCGAAGACCAGCAGCTCTTCCGCCGCTACACGCTCCACAACGTGAGCCACATGCTGGGCCTCGACGTGCACGACTGCGCGCAAGCGCGGCAGCAGACCTACCGCTTCGGGAAATTGCGCCCCGGGATGGTGCTTACGGTGGAGCCAGGGTTGTACTTCCAGGCCGATGACCTGACCGTGCCCGAGGAGCTGCGCGGGATCGGGGTGCGCATCGAGGACGATCTGCTGGTGACTGAGGACGGCCACGTGAACCTGTCCGAGGGGATCCCGACGGGGCCCGACGAGGTGGAAGCGTGGATGGCGTCGCTGTGGGAGGAAGACCAGGCGGCGCACCGGGCGAGCTAGGGAGAGTAGAGGGGGAAGAGGCCGGAAGGGGGCGGTGCTCGTGCGCGCCGTGGTCAGTCGCCCGAGGGGGTGAGGCCACGGCGTAAGCGCATGAGCGTGCGCGCCATGTTCGAGGCCGAGCGCAAGCGGTCGCGGGGAGACTGCGCGAGGGCGAGGTAGATCAAGGTGCCATCGACCTCGCGCACGGCTGCGCGGACCTCGGGGTCGAGGGCTGCGAGGAGCTGATGCAGGTCGGGGGTCACGAGGAGGAGCGCACGGCGGGCGGGGCGGGGGAAAAGCACCAGGGAAGGGAAGCTGTGGGGGGCGGGAATCGTCCCCGGGCAGCGGCGACGGGATTGCCGTGGACGGCTGTTGACGTGATCCTCGGGGTCGAGGGGTATGGCCGTTCGCGTTTTCATCTCGTACGCGCACAAGGATGAAACCTACCGCCAAGCGCTGGAGACGTGCCTGAAGCAGCTCCAGCGGCAGGGCCTCGTCGACCTGTGGCACGACCGCAAGATCGCGCCAGGAGGGGAGCGGGCGAATGAGATCAGCGCCCACCTCGATCAGGCCCATCTGATCCTGCTGCTCGTCAGCCAGGACTTTCTCGCCTCGGATTATTGCACCGACGTCGAGGTAGATCGCGCTCTGGAACGCCATCGGCAAGGCGAGGCGCAGGTCGTTCCGGTGATCCTCCGTCATTGCACGTGGGACTGGGCGCCTTTTGCCACGCTCCAAGCGTTGCCCACCGATGGTCTGCCGATCAAAGCATGGTCGGACCAAGATGAAGTGTGGACTCAGATCGCGAGGGCGCTTCGTGTTGAGATTGAACGTCGTGTCCCAAGCCAGACGGCGGCGGCGCCAGCCTCCGCATGCCCTCCCGTCGCGGCTTTGCCAGCTCCCGGGCCTTGCGTCGGGCGGGAGTCGATTCTCTCCGCGCTGAATGCGGCGCTTCTCGCCGACGAGCCGCCCCGTATTCTGATTCGAGGTGTGGCTGGCATTGGCAAGAGCACCGTCAGCCTCGTTGCGAGCCACGCGCCGGACATCGCTGCCCGCTATGGTGCGCGTCGCTATTTCGTGCGCCTCGATGCGGCCAAGGATGCGGACGGTCTGGTCTCGGCCATCGCGCTCGCGCTGCGCTCGTCGTCAGGCGTGGACCTCCGGCAAAGTGGCTGGCGCGCGCTGGACAGTACACCTGCCTTGCTGCTCCTCGACAATCTGGAGACACCCTGGGACCACGACCCTACCGGCGTGGAGACCGTTCTGGCAGAGCTTGCCGCATTGCCTGAGCTCGCACTGGTGGTTTCGATCCGCCGAGGTGTGCAGCCCGGGGGCGTGGCCTGGTCCCCATCGATTCAAGTCGAACCTCTCCGCGATGGAGAGTCCGAAGACGTCTATTGCGCAATTGCAGGAGACCAGCATCGGGGTGAGGCTCAACTCCAGGAGTTGCTGGGGAAGATGGACGGTGTGCCCTTGGCCATCACGCTGCTGGCACATGCCGCGCAAGGGAATGAGCTGACCAATCTGGTGGAGGAGTGGGAAGCGCGTCGGACCCGGATGCTGGAGCGTGGTCCAGGCCCGCACCGATCGGCGACGAGCTGGTCCGTGTCGCTGGAACTGTCGCTGCAAGCGCCTGGCATGACGGATGAAGCACGACGCTTGGCCGCGCTTCTCGGCGTGCTCCCTGACGGCGTCGCGCAGCAGGATTTGCGCTCCTTGATGCAGGACGCGGGGCCGACTGCTGCACGTGTGCTGGCCCAGCATGCGCTGGCCTATTTCGAGAAAGGGCGTCTGCGCATGCTTGCGCCGGTGCGGGAGTATGTGGAACTGGTGTGCCCGCCAGCGGAGCAGGATCTGGGGCTTGCCATGGCCTTCTACGGAGAGCTGGTCCGGGAGCAAGGACCTCTCGTGGGGAGGGTGCAGGGGGCACGGGCGAGCGCACGCCTCGGTGCCGATCTGACGAATTTGCAGATTTTGATTGGTAAGGGGCTGAATGGAGAGAACCCTGCGGCGTGGTTGGATGCTGCGATTGCTTTGTCGAACTTCGGTCGATTCACAGGACTGAGTAAGCTGGCACTGCTCGAGCAAACGCTTGCTTTGGCAGAATCGACTGGGGACGAGAGGCGAGCCGCACGCTGTGCTTGGCATTTGGGGGAGTTCGCGGAAGTACGTTCAGCTCACGAAGAGGCGAAAGCGAGATACGAGCAGGCGCGTCTGATGTATCAGCGTGTGGACGATCTCCCTGGTGTGGCCAGATGCCTTCACCATCTTGGAAACCTCGCCTCGAGTCGCTTGGCGTACGACGAGGCAGGAGCGAAGTTCGAGCAAGCGCGTTTGATGTTCGAGCATGCGGGCGACACTCTCGGCGAGGCCAACTGTCTTCATAGCCTTGGGAACCTCGCTTCGAGGCGCTCGGCGTACGACGAGGCGGAAGCGAAGTTCGCGCAAGCGCGTTTGATGTTCGAGCGTGCGGGCGATCTTCATGGCGAGGCCAGATGCCTCGACAGTCTTGGGAACCTCGCGTCGAGGCGCTCGGAGTACGGCGAGGCGAGAGCGAAGTGCGAGCAGGCGCGTTTGATATTTCAGCGCGTGGGGGATGTTCTTAACGAGGCCTACTGCGTTCACAGCCTGGGAGACCTCGCGTCGAAGCGCTTGGAGTACGACGAGGCGAGAGCGATGTACGAGCAGGCGCGTTTGGTATTTCAGCGTGCAGAAGATAATTGGGGGGAGGCCAACTGCAATCGGAGCCTGGGGGAGCTCGCGTTGAGCTGCTCGGAGTATGACGAGGCGAGAGCGAAGTACGAGCAGGCACGGTCGATGTACCAGCGTGCGGGAGATACTTGGGGGGAGGCTCACTGCAAACGGAACCTTGGCGATCTTGCGTTGAGACGCTTGGACTACGAGGAGGCGAGAGCACAGTATGAGCAGGCACGGTCGATGTACCAGCGTGTGGCGGACATTCTTGGAGAGGCCAGCTGCAATCGGGGCCTGGGAGACATAGCGCGTGGGGTTGGCAATGTGTCAGACGCACTGCCGAAGATGATCTCGCGGTGAATGGTTGCCAATGAGTCCCGGATCCTTACGCCATCGGCCATGCCAAGCGGCTATTGGCGTGGCTTGCAGATGAGCCAGTTGCCCGCCGTGACCATACTGAAGCGGCTTGCGCTGCGTGGAGCAGCGTCGATCGCATGGATCTCGTTGCCCGTCTCAACTGCGAGTTTCCTTCCGACGACAGGGTGCTTCCACCGTGTAATCCTTTACAGAACTGTCGCGCATAGGCGTCCCATTCAGGCCGCGTGGCGCTTCATGGTGGGATCCATGCATGAAGCGGTTGCTGACTCCCAGCTTCATTGGTCAGCATTTCGCGCGTTGCCGCGTGTCGCCGCGACCCGCTGGATGCAGGCCTGCTCATCCGCGTGCGCGACGTCTTCAGGGACATCGAGGTCCTCCATCCGCTGAGTGGCGGGCATGCAGTAATCGGTCGCCGTCCACAGGATCGGATCGTCGAGCCCCCGGAGCGGGATGAGATCCTCCCAGATCCGTGCGAGACCGTCGGTGGTCGCCGTCACGATGCGCTGGCCGTCGGGGCTGAAGGCGACGCCGGTGACGGGGTTGTCGAGCTGCAGAAAGAAAGGCTCTCCTGTGCCATCGGCTCTCCGTACGCGGACGGTCATGGCGCCCGAGCCCGTGACGATGTGCTGGCCATCCGGGCTCCATGCTGCGCTGCTGACCCACTGGCCGGAAAGGACGAGCGGCGCGCCGGTCCCGTCGGCGTTCCAGATGCGGGCGGTGTGATCGGCTGCGCCCGTCAGCAGGCGCCGACCATCCGGGCTGAAGGCGACGGCGTACACCCCCTCGCGGTGGGCACGGAGCACGCGCGGCTCTCCAGCGCCATCGGCGTTCCACAGGCGCACCGTGTGGTCGTCCGAGCCAGTGGCGACGCGCTGCCCGTCGGGGCCGAAGGCCACCCCTTGGATGACCCCTTCGTGGCCTCGGAGGACGAGCGGCTCGCCGGAGCCATCGGCATTCCAGAGGCGGAGCGTGCGATCGTCCGAGCCGGTGGCGACACGCTGCCCATCGGGACTGAAGGCCACGGTATAGACGGCGCGCTCATGGCCTCGGAGGACGAGCGGCTCGCCGGATCCATCGGCATTCCAGAGGCGGAGAGTGCGATCATCCGAGCCGGTGGCGACGCGCTGGCCGTCGGGGCTGAAGGCCACCCCCTGGATGGCGCCCTCGTGGCCTCGGAGGACGAGCGGTTCGCCAGAGCCGTCGGCGTTCCAGATGCGCGCGATCCCGTCGCTCGACCCGATGACGATGCGATTCGTCCGAGCGCTCCAGGCGACCGGCAAACGGCCCCTCGGGTGGCCCCGCAGCGTCACGGGCTGCTTGTGCGCGCTCAACGTCCAGATCTGGAATGACTTGTAGGCTGCGGCGAGCAACTGTTGGCCATCCGGACTGAATTGCAGCGAGACGACCGGCTCGGAGCCCATCCAGAAGATCTGTGGTTCTCCACGGCCATCCTCTGGCCAGATCCGCACCGTCCCGTCGATGGCTCCTGCAGCGACACGCCGACCGTCAGGGCTCCATGCGGCCGAGAGGATGCCGTGGGCATGCATCATGGGGCTGGTCGAGGGCTCATGGGCGCGGAGAATCCGCTGAGCGCTTCCGTCTGCCGAGCTCCAGATGCGGAGCGTCCCATCCATGGACCCACCGAGGAGGCGAAGCCCGTCGGGACTCCAGGCCACGCGCGTCACACCGCCGTCATGGCCTTGGAGCAGGAGCGCCGTGCCGCTGCCATCGGCGCGCCACACGCGCACCGAGCGGTCCGGAAAGCCGCAGGCGATCTGGTCACCTGAGGGGCTCCAGGCGACCGAGGTCGCAGGGACGTCAGGAAAAAAGACGACGGGAAGGCTTGTGTCGTCGGCGTGCCACATGCGTACGCCGTCCCGAGAGGCGCTGACGAGGCGCGTACCGTCGGGGCTCCAGGCGACGGCGGTGACCCAATCGGTGTGACCTCGGAGGACCATCGGGCCTCGCCCGTCGACCCCTGCTGCGGCAGACCAGACGCGCACCGTCGCATCCGCCGAAGCGGTCGCGAGGCGCTGTCCATCCGGACTCCAAGCCAGGGCGTGGATGGGACCTGCTTGCTTCGCCAGGATCGTCGGTGTGCCGGTGGCGTCGGTGGACCAGAGACCGAGAGTCCCGTCACTCAGCCCAGCGGCCACGCGATGACCATCAGGACTCCAGGCGACCTCGCTGACGTAGGACCGGGTGGAGACGAGCACACGGCTCACCCCACGCTGGAGAGCGAGCTGAGCGAGCCGACTCCAGTCGTGAGGAATCTCGGGTGGCTCGACCTCTCGCAGGAGAGCGAGGGCCTGAGTGTGATCCTCCTGGCTCAGGAAACGGGTCGCTCCAGCGATGCGTGCGGCGTTGCGGGCTCGTCGTGCCGTTACCTGGGCGCGCGCTGCTTCCTGGGTGGCGCGTGAGGCTTCGTTGCTGGCGCGGACGGCCAGCCAGGAGACTACCGCGGCCACCAAGGCGATCGTGGTGACGGCGCCGAGCATGACACCTAGACGTCTCCGTTGTGCGCGGGCGTCGAGCTGCTCCACCGCTTCCAGGTAGCGCTGCTCGAGCGATCCGATGCCGAGGGGTCTGTGGTCGCCCTCGGCCCGTTTGCGCGTGCTGAAAGTACGCGCCTCCAGGGCGGACTGCTCGCGCCAGAGCAGCCCTTCGGCTTCGCCGCTTGCCTCCCATTGCTGTGCGGTGATGCGCAAGCGCGCGAGGAATCGGGCATCCTGTGCGCTCTCGTCGAGCCATCGGTCGAGCCGAGGCCAGCGTTCCACGAGCGACTCGTGCACCAGCTCCACGGTGGCGCTGTGCGCGTCCGCTGAACCTTCGATCGAGAGCAGGCGTGCGTCCGCGAGGTGCTGCACGATGCGGTCGATCGTGTCGGGAGCATGTTCCTTCTCGGCGTCGGTGGCGAGGTCGCGCAGCTCGTCGAGGCGCACCACAGCGCGCGTACGCTCGGGGGTGACCAGGCGAAGCAGCACCCCGCGAACGAGGCGCCGCTCTTGCGCGGGCAGGCCATCCAGCACCGCGTCGGCATGCGCGGAGAGTGCACCTGCAACGCCGCCGATCTGGTCGTAGCTGGCCTGAGTGATGACCCGTTGCTCGGGATCGCACGTGTCCCAGAGCTTCGCAGCGGTGAACTGCAGGAGGGGCAGGGGGCTGCGGGTCCCGCCGAGGGCGTCGAGCATGCTCTCCACCAGCGCTTCGCTCTCGAACCGAGCGCCGAGCGCCGCGAGCGGGCGGGTGAGTGCCTCGCGGAGGCCGCGGTGATCGATGAGGGGAAGGAAGGCCAGGCCACGGCTCATCTCGTCGAGGAACTGGCGGTCCTCGGTCACGCAGTCGAGGAAGTCGGAGCGCATGGCGAGGACGACACGGAGCGGGGAGGAGGCCTCGTCTGCAACGCCGGCGGTGCAGGCGAGGAACGCTCGGCGCGTCGTGGCGTCTGCGCCGAGGGTATAGAGTTCCTCGAATTGATCGATGAACAGGAGCACCCGGCTGCGGTGCTTCCGACAATGGGCGCGTAACATGGCTCCGAGGTAGCCGGGCTCTCGCTGCAAGATGGCGGCGTGCTCTTCGAGCTGCGCCGCGGTCTGCGTGGGGTCCCGCTCGGTGCCCCCGGGTGCCTCCAGAAGCTGCCATGACGTCTCGGCGAGTGCCGTCAGAGGGCGCGCACCGGGGCGCAGGACCAGCGCATCCCAGGTTTCGCCGGAACGCTTGAGTGCGGGGATGATGCCAGCGCGCACGAAGGAAGATTTGCCCGCGCCGGATGGGCCGGCGATGGTCACCAGAGGTTGGCGTCGCAAGCGTGCGAGGCATGCGCCAAGTTCGGTATCTCGCCCGAAGAACCAGGCCGCGTCGGCCTCCTGGAACGCGGCGAGGCCGGTGAATGGAGAGGAAACGTGGGTGGAGCGCTGGGGGCTGGGAGCGAGGCGCAGCGTCTCCAGGTCTGCGAGCAGCTCTCGCGCCGAGGTGTAGCGAGCGGTTCTGTCTTTCTCCAGGCAGCGCTCGATGACCGCACAGAGCGGTCCGAGGTCGGGGCGTACCTCGCGAATGGAGGGCATGGGAATGGAGGCGTCGACGACCTGCGCGAGGCGGTCAGGGCGCAAGGGCCAGAGCGGGTGCGCTCCCGCGAGTAGCTCGTGCAGCATCATGCCGACGGCCCAGAAATCGGCGCGGTGGTCGACGTCGTGGTTCAGCCACTGTTCGGGGGCCATGTACAGCCATGTGCCGACTGGGCCTTGGTCATCATCTAGGAGAGCCCGAGCGCTCGCGGGCGTGGTGTCGGTAGCGAGCCGCGTGGCAATGCCGAAGTCGAGTACCTTCACCGGGCCTGCGTCGGACAGGATGATGTTCTCGGGCTTCAAATCGCGGTGCACGATGCCCTGTTCGTGGGCGCAACCGAGGGCGCGTACGACGGGTATGATGAGGTCGATGGCGATTGTGGCGGATAGTCGAGCGGGCAGGGTCTCGTCGGCATCACGCGTGGCGCTGCGGGTCGACGTGCCTCGCTGTTCCATCCAGGTGCGCAGGGTGACGCCTTCGAGGTGTTCGAGGACCATGTACGGATGTGCTTCGTGCTCGTCGACCTCATGAATGACGACAATGTTCTCGTGCTTGCATCGCGCAGTGGCACGGGCCTCCACGAGGAAGCGATGGGCGCTGTGACGGGTATGCTGAAGCAGCATCTTGATGGCCACGAGACGTCCGAGTTTGGTGTCGCGAGCGAGATGAACGACGCCCATGCCCCCCTCGCCGAGCTTGCGGATCAGCTCGTAGTGCTTGAGCTTCGTGCCTGGTGACGGCGCTGTGGCGGGCAGGGCCGGTGGAGGCGGGGCTTCGAGCGTGGGAGGACGTTCCAGTGTGTCGGGGAGCGACGCCGCATCTGCTTGGGGGGCTGGCTGGGTAGCGTCGCCTTCAGGAGAAGAGGCGGACTCGAATAAGGCGACCGAGGCAGCGCGGGGCGCATCGCTCATGGTAGCGAGACCGTATCACGCCGCCGAAATCGCAGCGTTCGTGCGCTGAGGCCATGTGCATGAACGTGATGGAGGCGTATGGACGGGAACGTGACAACGAGGCGAGTCCTCCTGTGGGACCTCTCTGATGAGATCATGCTCGTCGTCGAGCATCCGAGCGGCGTGCTTTATCAGAACCAGGTCGGAGGCGTGGTGTGCTGGCAGGCAGAGCTGGAGGGGGTGCTCTCTCCGCTCGACCTGAGCGCTGATGCTGTGCAGCGTATTCAGACGTGTCCATACCCGTCAGGTCGGGAAGGTATTTCGAACGAAATCGCTGACACGATCGATGCGCTCCTTGCTGTCGAACCAGGAGCCAGCTCTTTGAAAGTCGACCGTGCGCGTCTGGGCCAGTCCTGGGAGGCGTGGGTGTACGTGCTGATCGACGCTCCCGGGGAGGGAGCGGCAGAGACGGTCGGTACATCCTGCGGTCCGATTCGTGGGTTCGGTGCGGCACGAGGCGTACTGACCTGGCCGAACAGTGACTGATTCCTCGCGCCCCCTGTTCCATCCACGCAGGCGCGCGGGCGTCGCAAGGGGCAGCCTGGTGAAGGCGTGCAAGCGGGGCGTGCGTGTCCTGCGTGTCTCGCCAGAAGCAAGGGGCAGTTCTTTCCGCTATCCTGCGGCCAATGGGCCAACCGGCGGAGAACCAACCAGAGACGGCGACCTATGCCGACCTCGAAGCGGTCCCCTCTCACCTGGTCGCCGAGCTGATTGGCGGCGTACTTCAAACCTTTCCGCGACCGGGGCCGGCACACATACGGGTTGCGTCGCAGCTCGGTCGCCGTCTGGGACCTTTCGACGATGAGCCTGGAGGACCTGGAGGCTGGTGGATCCTCGATGAGCCCGAGCTTCACCTCTGCGCCGACGTCCTCGTCCCTGATCTCGCAGGCTGGCGGGTCGAGCGTCTCCCGCGCCTTCCCGAGGAGTCCTTCTTCGAGCTGCCGCCCGACTGGGTGTGCGAGGTCCTCTCGTCGTCGACGGCGGCCCATGACCGCCTCGAAAAAATGCCCGTCTATGCTGCGGCCGGCGTGGCGTGGGCGTGGTTGATCGATCCCATCGTGAGCTCGCTGGAAGTCTTCCGGTTGGACCCCAGGGGTCGATGGATCGTCGAGCAGGTCTTCCGAGGTGACGCGAGCGTCCGTCCCGTCCCGTTCGACGCGCTCGACCTGGACCTCGCCTCGCTCTGGGCGACCACGAAGACGCGCTGATCAGAGAGGGCGCTGAGCAGCAAGCGCATCGACCAGAAAGTGAAGACGGCGCTCTCAATGCCGCGGGTACGCCCTGGCTCGGCCTCCCAGGAGGCGCACCCATCGGCGGCCTCTCAGCCCGCCTTGTCCCCCGCCTCGCCCGCGGCCGCTCCTGGCGCAGCCCCTGGCCCCCCCTCCTCCTCGCGGCGCCGCACCGTCATGAACGACGCCGCCCCTGCGGCGCCCACCAGCGCGACGACCAGCCCCCAGAGCGGCAGCCCGGGGTTCCCACCGGCCAGCTCCAGCTCGATGGACTCGACGATATGGTCGGGGCGCATCCCGAGGACCACCCGCCGCCCCACGTACGTGAACGGCAGGCCCAGCCCGGCGACGCGGCGGTACAGCTCCAGGTCGGTCTCGACGAGGGCCATGGTCTTCGGCGCGTCGAGGCAATGCTTGAACTCCTCCGGGTCGAGGCCGAGGGGCTTGAGCACGTCGACGGCGCCGTCGTCGGTCAGGAGGTTCGGGCCGGTCGAGTAGAGCAGTGCAGCGGCGGCCTCGCGCTGCGCGGGGGGCGTGCAGATGTACGCCTTGGCGGCGGGGAGAGCGCCGGCGTGCCGCGGCAGGGGGGCCATCTTGCGGAGGTACTGGATGCGGTCGCCGTACTTCTCTTCGATGTGGTGAATCTCGGGGTTCAGGCGGCGGCAGAAGGGGCACTCGAAATCGGTGAAGCCGACGAGGGTGACCTTGCCGGGCGTCTGGAGGGTGGCGATCTCGGGGGGGAGGGCAGGGAGCGTCGGGTACTTGCCCCAGAGGAGCGGCAGGCCGATGGCGGCGAGGCCGGCGGCGGCCCAGGTGGTGAGCTCGGCGCCGCCGGGGTGCGCGTCGCGGGCGAAGGCGTCGAAGGCCTCGGAGGTCTTCGCGCGGCGGGCGCGCAGGGCGAGGGTGATTGCGGCAGCGGCGGCGACGAGGGTGCCGAGATCGACAGCGACGCAGTAAGCGCAGAAGGCCTTCACCTCGAACGCCTGGATGGCGAGGAGGTAGACCGCGACGAGGCCGCCCAGGCTGGTGGCGAGGGCGAGGAGCAGGTGCTGGCCGCGGGTGCGGGCGAGCAGCGAGCCGCCGAGCAGGGAGGCGAAGGCGGCGAGGCCGAGGTTGGGTAGCGGCACCCCGAAGGGGTAGGCATAGCCCGACACACGGACGGCGCTGCAGCCGCTGTTGACGCCGCAAAATGCGGGATCGCCCATGCTCTGGTAGTCGGCGACGAGGGCCGCGCTGGCCGCCAGGGCGACGAAGAGGGAGAGCCGCAGGAGGAGGACGAGGTGCCGCGGACGCATCGCGACCTTCGTACAAGACCCTGGGTTGGGCAGCCAGAGGCACGGTTCTCGTGCTACGTCCTGGGCTCGATGAAGAACTCTCCTCCGGTCCGACGGGATGCCGTCCTGGACCTGCTGGCCTCCTTCGGCCGGGCATTGCATGTGAACGAGATTGCGGAGCGCCTCGGGGTCGAGCCCCGAAGGTATGCCGGGCTCCAGCGGCTGCTCGATGATCTTTCCTACAACAACGTGGTGGTGGCGCTCCCCGGGCAACGCTTCAAGGCGGCTGCCGAGCAGGTCGAGCGTCGTGGTGTGGAGCACGAGGGCTTTCTGAATGTGAACCCCCGGGGGTTCGCGTTCGTGACGGTCGGGGGGATGCCCGAGGGCATTTACGTGGCACCGGAGTCGCTCGGCGGCGGGATGCACGGCGATCAGGTCGCGGTGCGGATCACCTCGCGGTCGCGGCGCGGGGTCGAGGGCGCGGTGCTGCGGGTGCTGAAGCGCCGGCACGCGCGCGTGGCGGGGACCTTGCGGCGGCGCGGGAAGAGCGCGTGGCTGGAGCCGGACGATCAGCGGATGCGGGGGCCGATCGTGCTCCGGTCCGAGGAAGGTCACGGCCGGGTGGACGGGCGCGATGGGTCGGCCGTGGTGTGTCGGATCACCCAGTTCCCGGAGTCGCCGAACGAGAATCCGGAAGGGGTGCTGGAGGCGCTGCTCGGCGAGCCAGGGGACCCGGAGGTCGAGGTGCAGAAGATCCTCATCCGCGAGGGGATCGTCGAGGAGCACCCGGCGGACGCGATCCGGGAGGCGGAGGCGTTCGGGGGCGAGGTGGCCCCGGAGGCGCTGGTGGGGAGGGAGGACCTGACCTACCTGCCCTTGCCGACGATCGATCCGGAGGACGCGCGCGATCACGACGATGCGGTGTGGGTCATCCGGGAAGACGATGGGTCGTTCCGGGCGTGGATCGCGATTGCGGACGTGTCGCATTACGTGCGGCCAGGGACGGCGCTCGATCAGGAGGCGGTGGCGCGAGGGAACTCGATCTACCTGCCGGACCGGGCCATCCCGATGCTGCCGCGGGCGCTGTCGTCGAACCTGTGCTCGCTCCTGCCCGGGCGCATCCGGCTCTGTCTCTGCGTGGAGGTGGAGCTGTCACCCACGGGGGACGTGCGCAGCGCGCGGGTGATCGAGGGGTACATGCGCTCGATCGCGAAGCTGACCTACCCGGGGGTGGCGCGGACGCTGGGCTTCACGCAGGAGCCGCCGCG
Organism: Chondromyces crocatus; assembly: GCF_001189295.1. Lineage (NCBI taxonomy): Bacteria > Pseudomonadati > Myxococcota > Polyangiales > Polyangiaceae > Chondromyces > Chondromyces crocatus. Next base: position 11,140,711 of record NZ_CP012159.1, on the reverse strand, counting down.
GAGTCCGGCAGCCGAGGCGCTGCGCGCGGACCTCGCGGTGATGTGGGACCTGTCGCGGCTTCTGCGGGCGAAGCGGATGCGGCGTGGGGCGCTCGACTTCGAGCTGCCGGAGGCGAAGGTGGTCTTCGACGCCGACACGAAGGCGCCGAAGGACGTGCAGAAGCGGTCGCAGGACCCTGGGGTGATGAAGGCGTATCAGCTCATCGAGGAGATGATGCTGCTCGCGAACGAGGTGTGCGCGGCGTACGTGGTGGAGAAGGGGGCGCCGTCGGTGTTCCGCTACCACGGGCCGCCGGACCTGGCGAAGCTCGAGCGGTTCTCGGCGATGTGCGGGGAGCTGGGGATCACCTTCGAGCCGGAGGACGCGGAGGACCCGAAGCGGCTCAGCGCGTTCCTGAAGAAGCTCGCGTCGCACCCGCAGAAGCAGGTGCTGCACATGCTGCTGCTGCGGGCGATGAAGCAGGCGGTGTACGACGTGGCGAACGTGGGTCACTTCGGCCTGGCGTCGACGGCGTACCTGCACTTCACGTCGCCGATCCGGCGCTACCCGGACGTGACGGCGCACCGGGCGATCCGGGCGCTGGTCCGTGGCGAAAAGGTGGACCGGAGCGACGAGGGGAAGGAGCTGCTCATCGCGGCGGCGGCGCAGTCGTCCGACCGGGAGCGGAAGGGGATGGAGGTGGAGCGCGAGGTGATGGACCTGCACCGCGCGCTGGTGATGCGCGAGCGGGTGGGGGAGACGTTCACGGGGACGGTGACCGCGATCGTGGGGACCGGGGTGTTCGTGAATCTGGACGATCCGTTCGTGGACGTGATGGTGCGCATGGAGGCGCTGGGGCCCGATCGCTACGACATGGACGAGCAAGGGCTGCGGGTGATCGGGGCGCGCTCGGGGGATCGGGTGAGCCTCGGGGACACCCTGCAGGTGAAGATCGAGGACGTCTCGATCCTGCGGCGGCAGGTGCTGGGGAGCCGGGTGCGGTTCGCGGGGGAGGAGGCGCTGGAGGCGCGGACGAGCCGGCCTGGCCAAGGGTTCGAGCGCGGTGGGGCGCGGGACCGGGGGAAGGCGGCGTTCGATCGCGGTGGCGCGCGGCATGGGAAGCAGGCGCCGGCGTTCGATCGGGGCGCGGCGCGGCACGGCAAGCAAGCGCCGGCGTTCGATCGGGGTGCTGCGCGAGGCGGTGCGCAGGCCGGGAAGTTCGAGCGGGGCGCAGCGCGGCACGGCAAGCAGGTGCCGGCGTTCGATCGAGGCGCGGCGCGGCACGGCAAGCAGGCGCCGGCGTTCGATGGGAGCGCGGCGCGGCATGGCAAGCAGGCGCCGGCGTTCGACCGCGGTGGCGCGCGGTTCGGAGCGCAAGGCGGGAAGTTCGAGCGGGGTAGCGCGCAGCAGCGTCCTCACGAGCAACGGGTCGGGCGTGATGCGCCGCCGCTCTGGGAGGAGACGACGTCGGAGACGCAGGTGCAGGTGCACGCGGCGACGCAGGGCTCGGCGCAGGCGGCTGCCGAGGCGTCACGTCTGAGGCGGCGGCAGGTCATCGACGGCGACGCGAAGGCGCGAAAGCGCGGGCTGGAGCGAGGGGCTCCTGGTCCTTCGGAGCCCGAGCCGACGTGGGTGGCGCACGTGGCGCAGGGGGCGCACGGGGCGCACGGTGTCGGTGCGGCGCCGGCGGTGGCCGCGGAGCCGGTGACGGTGGACGCCCGATCGACCGCGGGAGCTCCCGTGGGGAATGGTCCGGCGCCGCGTGCCGAGGTGAGGGGCGGCTTCGAGCCGTCCGCTCCGAAGCCGGCCGTCGCGGCGCACGCGCTGGAGGCGGGGGCTGCGGGGGTGGAGCCGGCGGCGGTGACGTCTGCGGCGGCAGCGCCGCGCGCGGAGCGGGGGCAGGAGTCGACCCAGGTGTCCAGGAGGATGGCCGCAAGGACGGCTGGGGCGAAGGCCCCGAAGGGAGGAGAGACCACGAGCACCGCGGAGCCGGCAGACGCCGGACGTGGCAAGGTGCTGGTGGCGCAGACGGGTGCAGGGCGGCGCGAAGAAGGGAAGCTGGCGTCGAGCAAGAGCGCGACGCCGGGGGGAGCGGCGCAGCCGCCTTCGCATGCAGGCAAGACAGCGCAGCGCGCTGACGACACGCAGGTGGTTCCGCAGGGCGAGCCACACGGAAAGGCTGATCGAGACGTGGCAGTGCAGGGTAAGCAAGCCGGGAAGCGCAATCAGGTCCCGGCGCAGAGCAAGCGAACCGGGAAGGCCGAGCCGGCGACGGCGCAGGTCGAGCAGGTCGGTCGGGGCAAGCAGGCCGGTCGGGGCAAGCAGGCCGGCCAGAGCAAGCAAGCCGCCCCCCAGGGCAAGGCATCGAAGCCGTCGAAGGCGGGGGCGAAGCAGACGCCGCAAGCCAGGTCCACGACGCGCGCTGCGGCGCCCTCGACGAGGGCCGAGCGGCGTGCTGGACGCGCTGTTGCTCCCCTCGGGACAGACGCGCTCTCGGGGCAAGCAAACCAGGCGGAACTGGTCCTGGCGGCGCTGGTGCAGGCCGCGCAGGCCTCTCTGGCCGCGCAAGCGCCGCAGCGTGGGCGTCGGGCGGTGGCTCCTCAGGCGGCCGCGTCGTCTGCTGCGCCTCGCAGCGGTGGTCGAGGGGGGCGCAAGGCCGCGCCCGTCAAGGGAGCCAGTGCTGCCTCCGTGGTGCCGTCGGCGAGCAAGTCGGCCGCGCGCTCCGCACGGGCGACGAGCGGCGGCGGGGCGCCTGCCGCGGCGAAGGGCGCAGCGGCCAAGGGCGCAGCGGCCAAGGGTGCAGCAGCCAAGGGTGCAGCAGCCAAGGGCGCAGCGGCGAAGGGCGCAGCGGCGAAGGGTGCAGCGGCCAAGGGCGCAGCAGCCAAGGGCGCAGCAACCAAGGGTGCAGCAGCCAAGGGCGTAGCGGCGTCCCCCGGTGCACAGCCCAGCGGGAAGGCGCAAGGGCAGGCGGCTCGGGTGACCTCCGCGGCGAAGCGTGGGGGAGTGGCCACTCCGGCGCCCGCTGGGCGCTCGGCGAAGCCTGCGGCCTCGAAGCCGGTCCCTGCCCCGAGCGGCAAGCCTGCCGGTCGCGGCAAGAAGTCGTCGTAAACGGGAGTTCTTCCCAGCAAAGCCGTCCTGAGAGCGCTCTTCGTTCGGGCAACGCCGTTCTGAGGGCGCTCTTCGTCCGGAGGGAGCGCTCGTCGTCGGGTCGGACGTGGGGCGGCTCCCGGGGGCTGGTGGAGGCGGCCGCGAGGTGCCTTCATCCCGCCGTCGAGGGCCGCTCGTGGGGTCTGCCCGCGCGACGGGAAGGCTCTCGCGCGGGCAGGCGTCGATCCTGCGCGCGTACCCCTCGACACGGCCGCGGAAGTGCGGCAACCCTTGCCGGGCATGAGCCACGCCCACGATGACCACGCGGAGGCGCACGGCGCTGACGCCCACCACGACGACGCTCACCACGACGACTTCGATCCGGAGCCGGTTCAGGAACTCTCGCCCGGGGAGCCTCGGACCCCTGGCTGGGTCCCGGCCCTGGGGCTCGCGTTCTTCGTCAGCGCGGCGATCGGCCTGCTGGTGGTGCTGAACGACGACGAGGCCGAGGCCGGTGGCAAGCCGGAGGGGAAGTCGCCCGCCGCGGCCGTGGTGCCCGCGGGCACGCCGCAGCGCGCGCTGCCGCTGCCCGGAGCAGGGGCGCCGCCCGGGGGGACGCCGCTGCCCGTGCGGCCGGTGCCTCCGCCCATCCAGCTCCAGAACCCAGGCGCAGAGGGCGCGGATGGTCAGCCGGGTGGGGCGGCGGCCCGTCCTGCGCGGCGGCTCACGCCCGAGCAGATGAAGATGATCCAGCAGCAGATCGAGAAGGCGAGGCAGCAGCAGGAGCAAGGCGCGCCGAGCCCGGCGCCCGCCCAGCCGCCCCCGCAGGGGCGGTAGGGGAGGATGACGATGGAGGTGCAGGCTTCCGCCATCCGCAAGGTGCTGGTGCTCGGCACGGGCACGATGGGCCAGGGGATCGCGCAGGTGACGGCCGTCGCAGGCTACGTCACGTACTTGCACGACGCGGAGATGGCCCGGGTGAGCGCAGCGGTGGACGCGATCAAGCGCGCGACCGACCGGCTGGTGCAGAAGGGCAAGATGCTCAACGAGGCGCGCAGCGAGATGATCGGGATGCTGGTGGCAGCACCCGATCTCGCGCGTGTTGCGGGGGAGGTCGATCTGGTGATCGAGGCGATCCCCGAGCAGATGGACCTCAAGGTGGAGGTGCTGTCGCGGGTGAAGGCGCTGGCGCCGGAGCACGCGATCATCGGCTCGAACACGTCGAGCCTGAGCATCACCGAGCTGGGACGGCGGCTCGGGGCCGGGTCGCGCACGGTGGGGCTCCACTTCTTCAACCCGCCTCCGGTGATGGAGCTGCTGGAGGTGGTGCGCGGTCTGGAGACCGACGACGCGGTGCTGGAGATGGCGCTCGCCGTGGCGAAGCGGCTGGGGAAGACGCCGATCGTGGTGAACGACTCGCCAGGGTTCGCGACGAGCCGACTCGGGGTGGCGATCGGAGCCGAGGCGATGCGGATGCTGGAGGCCGGCGTGGCGTCGGCGGTGGACATCGATCGGGCGATGGAGCTGGGCTACCGGCACCCGATGGGGCCGCTGAAGCTGACCGATCTCGTGGGGCTCGACGTGCGGCTGGCGATCCTGGAGCACCTGCACAGGGAGGTGGGGGAGCAGTTCCGACCCCCATCAATCCTGCGGCAGATGGTGCGCGCAGGGCGGCTGGGCAAGAAGAGCGGCGAGGGCTTCTACCGCTGGACCGAGGCGGGGCCGGAGCCTTCGGAGATCCGGCGAGGTCGCTGAGGCGAGAGGCCGCGCGCCGGCGCGTCGAGCGCTCCCGGTTCAGCGGAGCGCTTCCAGTTCAGCGGAGCGCGGCTTCCTGCCAGGCAGCAGGGTCGAGCTTTTCCCGACCGGGGGAGACGGTGGTGGCGCCGTCTTCTCGGCGGGAGAAGCAGAGGATGTTGCCCGGATCGGCGGCGCGGATGACGGCCGGGGAGTGGGTCGTGATCAGCACCTGCGCGCTCGAGATGGAGGCGAGGGCGTTGAGCGCGGCCTGAGCGGCGCGGGGATGCAGGCCCGTCTCGGGCTCCTCGACGAGCCAGAGGCCGGTGGTGTCGGGGAGGAAGGCCGGCAGGGTGAGGGCGAGGAAGCGGAGCACGCCGTCCGAAGCGCTCCACGAGGGGATGTCGACGCCGTTCTGACCGCGGAGGACGAGGTAGCGGTGGCGGTCCTCGTCGCGCTGCACCGACTGGACGTCGGTGAGATCGGGGAGCGCCGCCTGTACGTGCTCGACCCAGCGTCGGGCGCGCTCGGGGTGCTGCTCCTGGAGGGCGGCGAGGACCCAGGGGAGGTTCTCGCCATCGGGCCGGAACGCCGCGGGCTGTCCCGGAGGGCTGGGGCGACGGAGGCGGCGCGGATCGGGCGCGAGGGCATGCACGTGCTCGGCGAGGAGGCGCTTGAACCAGAGCGAGGCGGGGAACTTGGTCTCGTCCTCCGGCAGGTGGGAGAGGGCCGAGCGGCGGCGGCCGAGGCGGTAGGCGACGAGCCAGCCCTTGCCGGACTCCTGGTAGGTCTCGGAGTAGAAGTTGTCGTTCCCGCCCTGGACCTTGTGGACGATGGTGCGGCCCGAGCCGCTGACCAGCTTGGAGGTCAGGATGGTGCTGGCAGCGCTGCCGAGGCGGGGGAACATCTCGAGCTGCTTGGCAGCGCCTTGCTCGCTGGCCTTGAGGGAGACGCGCTCTTCGACGAGGGCAGGTTCGCCGCTCTCGGTGTCGGTCTCGACACCGATCTCGTAGCGGAGGGTCTCGAAGGCGGGGTTGCCCAGGCGGCGGCGGATCGCGTCGGGGACGGTGACCTCGATGGCGAGCTCGATGGGCTGAGCGCGGTGCTGGAAGCTCAGATCCTGGAGGCGGGGGGCGCACTCGGTCGTGGCGGTCGAGAGGCCGCGGGCGGTGACGGCGCCGAGGAAGGTGATGACGTCGAGGAAGGTGGACTTGCCGCTCCCACTGGGCCCGGCCAGGACGTGGAAGGGACCAAGGGGCTGTCGTAGGTGCTCCAGGGAGCGGAAGCCTCTGGCCTCGACGAGGGTGATCACCCGTCAGGTGTCGCCCGTCTTTCCTGCTGTTGCAAGCGTCGCGTGGCGCGCAGAGGACGAAGAACGTCAGCGGTTCTTGGTGTCCTTCTTGGCGTTCTCTTCGGCTTCCTTCGTCCGTTCTTCCTCGCGCTGCTTGATGCGCTCGCGCACGGCGGCGTAGTCCTTCTCGTCCTTGATGCGCTGATCGATGCGCTTCTGTCGCTCTTCCGCGGTGGCGGGGTAGCCGTGCGCTTTGGGGTTGTTGGTGAGGAAGGTGGTGTAAGCCGTCCAGGCTTCCTTGGCGGCAGGCCAGTTTCGCTGCCGCTCGCGCAGGTCGGCGAGGCAGAAGAGAACCTTGGCGTGCAGGTCCGCGCCGCCCTTCTTGCCGAGCGCGGTCGTCCAGGCGCTGTCGGACTCTTCGGGCTTGCCCGACTCGAGCATGGCTTCGCCGAGGCGGTAGAAGCCGAGCATGTTGTTGGGGTCGAGCTTGATGGCGTCCTGGAAGGCGGTGACCGCACCAGGGATGTCGCGCGCGACGAAGGCCGCCTGGCCTTTGACGATCAGCTCCATGTAAGGGCTGATCCCGGTCTGGCCTGCGGGGTCGCGGCGTGGCTCGCCCGGCTTTCGCGCGGCGGCTGGCTTGCTCGGCGCTGACGGGGGAGGCGTCGGAGGCTGCTGAGCGAGGGCCGGGGCCACCATGGAGGCCAGCGCAAGGAACACGGGGAAGACGCGGGCGCGCATGCGGGCGAGCCTACCCCAGCACGCGGCCGGGTGGGAAGTCGGCCCTGATCCTGGACGAGCGAGCGGCAGGGGGGGCGGGTGAAGCGCTGCTCTCGTGAGCAGCCTGGCGCTGCGGGCGCGCGGTGGAGCGCCTCGGAGACCGCGCGGACGTGGCGGAGAAGCGGGGGACTCGGGTTCCGGCTTACGGGAAGCGCGAGCGTCTTTCCACAGGTCGTCTCGGCTCGGAGGGGTCGCAGGGACGTGTCGGCGTGACGGCAGGCGCATGACTGTGGGGGGACGGCGCCGGCAGGGCTTCTCAGCGCTGCATGTGTCTGCCTAGGATGGTCTGCGCTGCGTGGAGAGGGGCCGACGCTGGCCGCGACGCTGCGCACGGAGCACTGGCTGCCGAAAGGATGGGGATCGATGGCACGGAGATCGTGGACGAGGGGCCTCAGCGGAGCGCTGGCGCTGGGAGCGACCTTGATGACGCAGACGGGCTGCGAGCTCGTCGCGAGCGTCGACCGGAGCAAGATCCCGGAGGGGGCAGGAGGCGCTGGCGGCTCAGGGGGTGAGGGCGGCACGGGTGGCGTCGGTGGCGTCGGTGGCACGGGCGGCGTCGGTGGCACTGGGGGCGAGGGGGGCACCGGTGGTACGGGCGGTGAGGGGGGCGTCGGTGGCGCCGGCGGTGAGGGTGGCACGGGCGGCACAGGTGGCATGGGCGGTGAGGGGGGAACCGGCGGTGATGGCGGCGCTGGCGGCCTGGGTGGTGCTGGTGGCTCGGGAGGCGAAGGAGGGAGCGTCCCAGCACAGTGCGCTGTGCCGGCAGACTGCCCGCCGCCCGCGAACGAGTGCGTGGAGAGGACGTGCGTGCTGGGGATGTGCGGCACGCTGAACCGGCCGGTGGGCACCGCGGTGTCGACACAGACGCCCGGTGATTGCCGAGAGAATCAGTGCGACGGCAACGGGGCCGTGACCAGCGTGCCGAACGACGCCGATCTGCCGGTCGACAACAACGCATGCACGCAGGATGTCTGCACGCTGGGCACCCCATCGAACCCGCCCGCCGCGTCGGGGACCAGCTGCAACGAGGGCGGCGGGGTGCTCTGCGACGGGGCCGGGGCGTGCGTGGAGTGCGTGACGGCAGTGCAGTGTCCTGGCCAGGACACGGCCTGTCAGGTGCGCACCTGCGCGGCAGGGATGTGCGGGGTGAACAATGCGGCCGCTGGAACGCCGCTGCCGACGCAGGTGCCCGGCGACTGTCAGGTGAGCCAGTGCGACGGCAACGGCAACACCACGACGGTGGCCGACGACGCCGATCTCCCCGACGACGGGAGCGCCTGCACCACCGATGGCTGCGTCTCCGGGACGCCGACGCACACGCCGCTGCCGGCGGGGACGAGCTGCGGCGGCGCGCTCACCTGTGACGGGAACGGCGAATGCTCCGGGTGCGCGACGGCCGACGACTGCCCAGGGCAGGACACGGCCTGCCAGGTGCGCACGTGCACGGCGGGAATGTGCGGGGTGAACAACGCGGCCGCCGGGACGGCGGTGGCGACGCAGATCCCCGGCGACTGTCACGTGAACCAGTGCGACGGCAACGGGCACGTGGTGATGGTGGTGGACGACGGCGACGTGCCCGACGACGGCAACGCCTGCACTACCGGATCGTGCTCGAACGGGGTGCCCGGGAGCGAGCCCACCAGCCCGGGTACGGACTGCAGCGACGGCGGGGTGGTCTGCGACGGCGCCGGGGCGTGCGTGGAGTGCCTCGAGGCGCTGGATTGCCCCGGTCAGAGCACGGATTGTCAGGCGCCGAGCTGCGCCGCAGGGTCGTGCGAGACCGTGTTCGCGGCGGTGGGGACGCCGACGAGCTCGCAGGTGGTCGGCGACTGCATGCGCAATGAGTGCGATGGCGCCGGCGCGGTCGTGAGCGCGGTGTACGACGCCGACGTGCCCAACGACAACAACCAGTGCACGCAGAACGTCTGCACGAGCGGCACGCCCTCGAACCCGCCCAGCAGCGCGGGCGCGGTCTGCGATCAGGCGGGTGGCGCGGTCTGCGATGGCGCCGGCGTGTGCGTGGAGTGCGTGGTCGACGCCGACTGCGGGCCCGGTGGGACGTGCGAGAGCAACCAGTGCGAGTCGGCCCCGCCGACCTGCAACGACGGCATCCAGAACGGGAACGAGACCGGCGTCGATTGCGGTGGGCCGGACTGCCCGGCGTGCCCGGAGCCGGCGTCGTTCTACGTGGTGCGCGTGGGCACCGGGGCCGACACCTTGAACCAGATCGCGCGCGCGGTGTTCCTGGAGCACCGTGACATGGACGGCGCGCTGCTCGGGACCGTGGCGATGCCCACGGCCGTGAGCGGGGCGAATCAGCCCCTCACGCTCGCTGGCTCGTCGACGGCCGAGGGCGGGCTGTCGCTCTCGGGGAACGGGGCGTACCTAATCCTCGCCGGCTACGCGGCGGCGCCCGGCACGGGCAACGTCGGCGGCACGGCGTCGGCGACGACGAACCGTGTGGTCGCCCGGGTGAACGCGGCGGGCAACGTCGACACGACGACGCGGCTCAACGTGGCGTTCAGCGCCAACAGCGTGCGTGGGGCGACCTCGCAGGACGGGATGTCGTTCTGGGTGTCCGGCAACGGCACCGCGGCGAACGGCGGCACCTGGCACATCGGGCACGGGACGACCGGCGGCACGCAGATCCTCTCGACGCCGAGCAACTCGCGCTTCTCGCACGTGTTCGGCGGGCAGCTCTACGGCAGCGCGGGCAGCGGCAACTTCACCAACGTGTTCGCGGTGGGCACCGGCTTGCCCACCACGGCGGGCCAGACCGCCACGGTCTTGCCGGGGATGCCGACGACCGGCGCGAGCCCCCTGTCGTTCGTGCTGCTGGATCGCGACCCGGGCGTGCCCGGCATGGACACGATGTACGTGGCCGATGATCGCTCGGTGGCCAACGGCGGTGGCGTGCAGAAGTGGACGTCCAACGGGACGACGTGGACCCTCGTCGCCACCTTCACCAACCCGGCGAGCACCACGGGCTTCCGCGGGCTGGGGGGCGCGGTCTCAGGCGCCAACGTGGTGCTGTTCGCCTCCTCGGCGGCGGCCAGCGCGAACGAGGTGGTCCGGTTCGTGGATACGGGCGCCGCGACGGCGACGGTCACCAGCGTGGCGACCACCGGCGCGAACACCGCGTACCGCGGTGTCGCGATGTCCCCGCACTGAGATCCAGCCCAGGAGGCAGGGGCCCGCGCCCCTGCCGCACCTGACGAGCACGTTTCGTCGGGGTGCATCTCCCCTCCAGCGTTTCCCGCCAGCCTCCTGCACGTTTCCTCGCGGGACGGGTGTGGGTCCGGCCGTGTGGCGCGCGTCCGCCACGCCCTCGACCGTTTCATCCTTCCCGTACGGCCCATCGGGTGTGTTTGCGCCGGTGGGGCGGCGCATTCGACGGCCGCCCGGCGGACTACTTCGGTGGCCGCGCCGGGGGGCTGGGCTGGGCGGCGCCGGCGTCCGGTGCTCGGATGGGTCCAGCTCCAGGCGCTGCGCGGGGGGTCGGGCCGCCATCGGTCGGGCCGCCATCGGTCGGGCCGCCATCGGTCGGGCCGCCATCGGTCGGGCCACCATCGATCGGGCCGCCGTCGGTCGGGCCTCCGTCCACGAACTCAGAAGGGTCGACGGCGATCGCCGGGGCGGATGCATCTGCAGCGCCACCGTCTGCACCTGCATCCCGTGCGGCCACGCCGCCGGGCGGCTCGCTCATCGGCGTGAGGCGCCCGTTTTTCTCGGGTGGCCACCAGAAGCGCTGCTCGGCGCCCGTCATGCGGTCGACGAGCCGGCCCCACGTGGCGCGGGGGCTGTCGGCCATCTGGACCTTCATGCGGGTGGTGACGCTCTCGTCGAAGGTGGGGTGCCGGAAGGGACGACGAGGGTCCTTCTGCGGGGCGTCGCCGGTGAGGGGAACGTTGAAGCGCACGCGGTCGACCAGCTCCTTGCCGACGTAGAACTCGACGGCGAAGCGGCCAAGGATGCGCGCTGACGCGGCTGGCCGCGCCAGGGTGACCGACCTGGCGCCGAGGAGCGAGGTCTGTCCCTTGTGATGGTAGACGTCGAAGACCCACTGGGTGCGACTCGGAATGCCAGCAGGGTCCGGGCTGTAGCCGCCCTTCGGCGGGTCGGCGATGGCTGCCGCTCCTCCCGCTGCCAGGGCGAGGCCGAGGGCCGCTGCGAGCGCGGTGCGATGGAGCAGGGAGGAGCGGTGCATGGCCAGGAGGGGCTCTTCCCATACGTGGCCGGCGTCGTCGAGCGCCTCCAGGTTCGACCTGGGTGAGAGCGTTCGTCGGTGCCGAGCGGAGGCTCGGGAGTCGGCTCAGAGCGAGTCGCTGGGGAGAGGGGGCGACGCGATGGAGGGGCGCCCTTCCAGGCGCTCGATGATGCCGCGGTCCCCGTCCACGCGCAGGCGATCGCCCGTGCGGATGGCGATCGTGGCCCCGGGCACGTTGACCACGGCGGGGACGCCGTACTCGCGGGCGACGATGGAGGCATGGGACAGAGGGCCTCCCAGCTCGGTGATGACCGCGGCTGCCACGAGGAACAAAGGGGAGAGGCCAACGTCGGTCGTGCGGGAGACCAGCACTTCCCCGGGCTTGAGGGCGTCGAGGGAGGAGGCGCCGGGCTCGAGGACGCGGGCGAGGCCCTCGACGACGCCCCCGCTGGCCGGCAGGCCGTAGAGGCGGGGACCGACGGCAGGCGGCAAGCTGACGGGCGGGGGGCGGCCGACGAAGGTGGGCGGGGGATCGGGGCGGGCGGCGTCGCGGGCATGCTCGGCGCGCCGCAGGCGCACCACGCTGCCGACGTCGGCGCGGCCGCTGCCGAGGGAGACGCAGAGTTCGTCGTAGGTGCAGAAGAAGACGCTGCCCTCTTCGAGCGAGGGGTCGAGGCGGCGGAGCCTCCGGTCGATGTCGAGGGCGATGGTCCGGAGCATGCCGAGGGCGCGGGTCACCCAGCCGCGCATGCGCTCACGCAGGCGGGTGGTGTGCTGCGCGCGCCAGACGAGGGCGCGGACGAGGGCGATCTCGGCGCGGCCGAGCCGGGCTTCGAGAAGGGCCATCTCCCGGTCGGAAAGGGCGCGGGCGCGGGCGAGGGCGCGGTCGGTCTCGCCTTCGGGGCTGCGCATGGACGCGGTGAGCATGGCCATGACGGGCTGCGGGTCTTCGCTCCAGCGGGGGGTGCTGAGCTCGGCTTCGCGGACGGCACGGTCCCCGTAACGCTCGAGGAAGGCGCGGAGGGCCTCGCGCGTGGGGCCGTCCGGGAGATCGTCGGGGCTGCGGGCGTCACCCGAGAAGAGGCGATCGCGCGCAGCCGCTTCGCGCAAGGCGATGGTGCCGACGCGCGCCAGCTCGACGCCAGGAGCCGCGCTCTCCACTTCCTGGGCGCCGCCGACGAGCGTCTGGGCGAGGCGCTCGATCTCGCCTGCAGGTCGCTCGTCGAGGGGATCGAGCGGGTCGGTGTCGGTGTCCGGGGAGCGGGCGGAGGTGCGGCGAGGGGCGAGTCTGCGGAGGGCCTCGGACAGCGCGAGGTAGCTCGCGAGCGAGGCCGACGCGCAGCGGAGCATGAGCGATCCGGTGCGCTCGAGGAGGCCAAACGCGCTCTTCAGGGTGGTGGCGATGGCGTCGTCCGGGAGCAGGCGGAGGTCGAGCTCGGCGAGGGAGCGCCGCGCGCGGCCGGCTTCGGCTTCGTAGACGCTGACGTCGTGCTCGAGCGCCGCTTGCTGGACGAGGAGGCGGGGCGCGGTGAGGGGAAGGCGGAGCAGGAACGAGCGCCAGGAGACGTGCGCGACCTGGCGGCTGAGGCGCGTGATCACGGCAGGGCCGGCGCCGCCGCTGACGCCGAGGATCGCGGCAGGGGAGAGCCCGGGGACCTGGGCGGCGATCTGCATGAAGGTGGAGAGGTTCAGGTAGAAGCGCCCGTGGATGTTGGTGACGAGGTGAACGCCACGGGGGACGCGGCAGCCGAGGGCGGCGAAGGCCTCGCGGAAGCCGCGATCCGAGAAGGTGCGGGCGACGGACCAGGTGAGGGGCGTCGCAGCACCAGGGAGCGCTTCGCCGACGTTGGCGCGAGACCACACGGTGTCGGCGTCGCCGCCTTCGGGAAAGCCGCCGCCGCGCAGGGGGCGGACCTGGAGCAGCCAGACGCGGGGCGCCCAGCGCTCGGTGGCTTGCCGGATGGGGGCCGTCGCTGACGTGTCGTCGGGGGTGTTGGTGGCCTGGTGGCGCGTGTCGTCTCGGTGAGCGGAAGAGGCGGGCATCTCGACGGCAAACTCGACGTCGAACGGGCCCCCGTCGCCTTGCTCCAGGCGGTCGGCGATGATCGCCAGCGTCCGCAGGGCGTCGGGATGCAGTGACGGCGTCTTCGCCAGCGCTTCGGGGACCTCGACGTCGGCGAGCTGATCGTCGATGAGGCGGAGGGCCCTGCGTTTGTGGGCGACCGTGGTGGCGAGGACGGCCCCTCCGCGGCGGGCGAGGCGGAAGGCGTCGACGGCCGCGGAGCCCTCCACCACGGGGGCGCCGAGCCCGAAGGTGGCGTTGATCAAGCGCTCGTCGGCGGGCCAGCCTTCGCCCTCGAGACCGGGCGGAGGGGCCGTGAACAGCACACCGGCGGCTTCTGCCGGCACCATGAGCTGGAGCACCACGCCCATGGCCATGTCACGGAGGCCTGCATGCGCGAGGTAGGCGAGCGATCGAAGAAGATAGGCGCTCGCCCACACCTTGCGGATCGCGGAGGCGATGGCATCGGGACCACGGGCACCGAGCACGGTCTCGGCGAGGCCCGCGAGCGAGGTCTCTTCGGTGTCCTCGCAGGTCGCGCTGGAGCGAGCAGCGAGGCCCCAGGGAGCCTGCGGGGCGATGGCACCCCAGAGGGCCTCGATCGCCTCGGTGAGTCCCGTGGGGAGCGGTGCTGCGAGGATCCAGTCGCGTGCGCGTGCAGCCCGATCCACGCCCGCCCGCGTGCCGGCGAGCTTGACCACGGTGGCGAGGTCATGACCGGGTGGAAGATGCTCCACGATGTGTCGGGTGAAGCATCGGGCATCGAGCGCCCATCCACGCGGCACGGGGTAGCCGTCCCGCATGAGCTGCGCGAGCGACCAGGCCTTGCCGCCGACGCGCTTGGGCCCGATGCGTCGGCGTTGCGTGAGGGTTTCGAGCGGCCACAGCCAGTCGACCACGGTGGGCGAGTCGAGGACGGAGGCGGTCCGGGTATCGGTCACGGTCGGGAAGTTACACGCTAAACGCGCGGGCGGGAGGGACGTTCGGGCGACAGGGGAGGCCGCGCAGCCGGCACCGCCCCTTGCTCCTCGGTGCATCGACGCCTACTCTCGCGGTTGGCCGGGTGCGACTGCCGTTCGACTCCATCGAGGACCAGAAAACGACGCCCGACGTGCGCGATCAGGCGCGAGGCCTGGACCGGCTGTTGATCCACTGGGACGGAGGTCACGCGGTCGTCCCGCTCCCCGCATGCGGAAGCCTGACGGTGGGTCGTTCGGTGGAGTGCGAGGTGCGCATCGAGCACGCCTCGGTATCCCGGAAGCACGCGATCCTGCACCTCGGGCGCCCGGTGCGCGTGCAGGATCTCGGCAGCTCCAACGGCACGCGCGTCGCCGGCAAGCGGCTGGAATCGGGGGCGACGGCGTCGTTGTCGCCCGGAGAGGTCATGGAGATCGGGCGGGCCGTCCTGGTACTCCAGTCGGGGCCGGAGGCCGAGGGGGCTGCGGAGGCCGTGAACACAGTGCCTCCGACGAGTGCCTCTCCGGCGAGCGTCACCTCTCCGGTGGGCGCGACCGGAGCGACGCGCGCCGACCCGCCGATCCCGCCCGGGATCGTGGTGGCGGATCCGGCGATGGAGCGGGTCTACCGCATGCTCGAGCTGGTGGCGAAGGGGACCATCAGCGTGCTCGTCCTCGGGGAGACGGGGGCCGGGAAGGAGATCGCGGCGGAAACCATCCATCGGTTCTCCCCACGCCACGGTCGTCCCCTCCTGGCCGTGAACTGCGCGGCGTTGCCGGAGACCTTGCTGGAGAGCGAGCTGTTCGGCCACGAGCGAGGGGCCTTCACCGGAGCGGTGACCGCGAAGCCCGGGCTGCTCGAAGCGGCGAGTGGCGGGACGGTGTTCCTCGACGAGGTGGGAGAAATGCCGCTCGCGACCCAGGCGAAGCTCTTGCGGGTGGTGGAGACACGCCAGCTGACCCGCCTCGGCGGGCTCTCTCCGCGGCTCGTGGACATCCGGCTGATCTCGGCGACGAACCTGGACCTGGAGGAGCACGTGCGGCAGGGGCGGTTCCGGCAGGATCTGTTGTTCCGCCTGGGCGGGGTGCGGGTGGTGTTGCCGCCGCTGCGTGAGCGGCCGCTCGACATCGCGCCGCTCGCGCGGTTGTTCGTGCAGCGGGCGAGTGCGGAGCTGGGAAAGCGCACGCCAGGGTTCTCGGACGACGCGCTCGGCTGGCTCTTGCGCCACCCGTGGCCAGGGAACGTGCGCGAGCTGCGGAACGTGATCGACCGGGCGGTGCTGCTCTGTGGAGAGCGGGACATCGGACAGGAGCATCTCCAGGAGCCCGAACTCTCGCCTGCGTCGGGGTACCCAGCGTCTCCGACGACGGGTCATCCGATGTCGACTCGGAGTCCATCCCTCCCGGGACAGAGCAGCGCGGAGACCGCCGGGCTCCGCAGCGAGGTGGAGGTGTTCGAGCGGCAGCGCATCCTGGAGGCGCTGGAGCGCTGCGGAGGCAACCAGACGCAGGCAGCGAAGGTGCTGGGCATCTCGCGACGGACCTTGATCGATCGGCTGGATGCCTATGATCTCCCCCGACCGCGCAAGGGGCGCGGCGCGGCCGACGCCTGAGCGAGGGGAGGTCGAGAACGGGGATGGGCGCGCCTTCGGAGGTCTTGCAGATCGGGCGTTACCTGGTGTTCGAGCACATCGCTGCGGGCGGCATGGCGAGCGTGCACCTCGGGCGGCTCATGGGGGAGGTGGGCTTCACCCGGATGGTCGCGATCAAGCGACTCCACCCTCACTACGCACGCAATCCGGAGTTCGTCGCGATGCTGACCGACGAGGCCAGGCTCGCGGCGCGGATCCGGCATCCCAACGTGGTGCCGACCCTGGACGTGCTCGCCGAGGACGGTGAGCTGTTCCTGGTGATGGACTACGTCCACGGAGAGTCGCTCAGCCGGCTGTGGCGCGAGGCGCTGCGAGGTGGAGCGCTGGTGCCGCCACGGATCGCGGTGGCCATCATCTCCGGGGCCCTCTACGGGCTGCACGCGGCGCACGAGGCGAGGAGCGAGGCGGGGGAGCCGCTCGGGTTGGTGCATCGTGACGTGTCACCCCAGAACATCCTGGTCGACGTGGACGGGGTGGCACGGGTCCTCGATTTCGGGATCGCCAAGGCGGCGTGGCGGATGCAGACGACCCAGGAGGGGCAGCTCAAGGGGAAACTGAGCTACATGTCGCCCGAGCAGCTCGGCGGTCCGCGCCTGGATCGGCGCTCGGATCTCTACTCCCTGTCGGTCGTCCTGTGGGAGATGTTGACGGGCGTTCGCTACGTGGACTCCCACGACTTCGGCGTGGTGATGCAGAAGGTGCTCCAGGAGCCGGCGACCCCACCGAGCGCGACGACACCCTGGCTCCCCACAGCGCTCGACGAGGTGGTGCTGCGCGGACTGTCGCGTGACCCGGACGAGCGCTTCGCGACGGGCAAAGAGATGGCGCTGGCCCTGGAAGAGGTGATGCCGCCGGCCACGGCGCGCGAGGTCGGCGAGTGGGTGCAGGCGGTGGCACGCGAGTCACTGGCGGCGCGGGCGGCGCTCATCGCGAAGATCGAGGCACAGGATGGGGGTGGGCTGGTCGGCGGTCGCGCGGAGGATGTGATGCTCGGCCGTGGGGGATCCACGTCGCGGCCCGAGACGGCGGCGCTGCTCCCCACACCGTCGAGTGAAGAGCCGACGATGTTGACCAGTCCCGGGTCACCCCGATCGCCTCAGGCGCCGATCGCACCTCCTGAGCCAGCGCTCACGGGCGGGTTGCGCGAGGTGCAAACATCGGTGCTGACGGTTCCGATGGGTCCTCTGGAGCAGCCGGTGGCGCCAGACCCGGTGGCAAGGGGGCCGCTCGTGGGAGGCATCGCTTGGCAGGCGGGTGCGGCCACGAGCACGCCGAGCGTGACCCCCGCGCGAAGGGGTGCAGGGCTCCTCGTCGGTGCGGCCGTGGTCGGCGTCCTGCTCCTGGTGGTCGGCGCGCTGGCCATCCTGAGGGAGGTCTCGTCGGAGCAGGAGACGCCTGCGCTTCGCGGGCCGGATGTGGCTGGCACAGCGACAAACGCCGAGACCTCTGGGTCGGTGGTTGCGCCTGCGAGCGCCTCTGGGACGGAGGCCGCACCGGGAGCGCGTGGGGGGCCGGACGCGGACGCGACAGGTTCAAGGGACGCATCTCACGGACACGCTGGAGCGTCGCCAGACATAGAGGCCATGCCGGCGATCTCGGCGACCGCAGCACCTTCGAGACCGGTCGTGCGTGGGGCACCACCAGCGACTGCGCGGCCGCGTGCCACGAAGGTATCGTGCGATCCTCCCTTCTTCATCGCGAAGGACGGCACCAAGCAGTACAAGTTGGAGTGCCTCTGAAATGCCGTTATGCTCGGCCTGCCGATGGCTCCGTTCTCCCGCAGCCTCCGGAGCGCTGCGCTCCGCGTCATCGTGGTGGCTGCCGGGATGTCGCTGAGCGGTGCGGTGGAGGCCAGCAAACCCGGGCCCGCACCGAAGCGCGATCTCAAGGCTGAGAAAAAGGTCTGCGTCGAAGCTCACGCGAACGGCCAGGGGCTGGTGCGCGAGGGCAAGTTCACCGAGGCGCGGGAGGCCTTCATCACGTGCGGGCGGGAGACCTGTCCAGGTGCCGTGCGCAAGGAGTGCGTCCAGTTCATGGGGGAACTGAACGAGAAACAGCCCAGCGTGGTGATCGAAGCGCGTGACGAGATCGGTCAGCCCACGGCCGAGGTGAAAGTTTTCATCGATGGGGCGGAGGTGGCTGGAAGCCTCGACGGGCGGGCCATCGAGGTCGATCCCGGGCAGCGTGCGTTCCGCTACGTGTCCAGCAAGGGAAAAGTCCTCGAACGCAGCGTGCTGATCCTGGAGGGGCAGCGAAACCGAAAGCTCACGGCCGTCTTCGGCTACCCACCCCCTCCGCCACCGGAGCCGTTCCAGATCCCTGTCCTGTCCTATGTGCTGGGAGGCGTGGCCGCTGGAGGGCTGGGCAATTTCGTCTTCTGGGGGCTGCTGGGGAAGTCCGAGCAAGGAGAGCTGGAAGACTCCTGCGCGCCGCGTTGTCGCCAGGAGGATGTCGATGCCATGCGCAGAAGCTATCTGCTCGCCGACCTGTCGCTGGGAATCGGGGTCGCGGCGCTGGGGGCAGCGACCGTGGTCGCGTTGCTTCACAACAGCGGCAAAGAGAAGCCCCCTCCGCGGCTGACGGTCACACTCCAGCCCGGAGGACTCGTGGCCATCGGTTCCTTCTGACAGGTGAACGATCGCCCTCTCACTCCTCGAACCCCATGCACCACCGGCCGCTGCTCACCCCTTTCGTCCTCGCCTGGCCCGTCCTCGCGCTGTCTTGCCTGCTCACCGCGCCGTCGGACGAGGAGCTGGTGGGGTCTTGCGAGGATGATCGAAAAAATGGCGGTGAGACCGACGTCGACTGCGGAGGCCCTTGCGCGCCCTGCGGGACGAACCGGACGTGCAAGGAGCACGAGGACTGTGCCACGGGGGTATGCCTCGTCGGGGTATGCGAGCGGCCATCTTGCTCGGATGGTGTCCAGAATGGTTCAGAGACGGACGTCGATTGCGGTGGGCTCGACGAGGGGTGTAACTACTGCGCGAACGGCCGGCGATGTCTCGTCGACGATGACTGCGACAGCCTGATCTGCACGAACGATGTGTGCGACGATGGCTGCAGCGACGGCATCCTCAACGGGTCGGAAGCGGACATCGATTGCGGAGAGTTCTGCCCCTTGCAATGCGGACCGGGGCAGGCCTGCTACGACGACCTGGACTGCGCGTCGAGGCTCTGTGACGTGGAAGAGGGGCGTTGCCAGTGAGCGCGCTGGTTCACACGCTCACGGCGTCACTGCGCGTCGTCTCCGGGCATTGAGGGAGCCCACGAGGGAGCGCCCCTCAAGAGAGCTTGCGTCGCGCCGCGTCCCACCCTCGGCGAGCGGACGCCTTGATCTCTTCCCAGGTCCGTCCATTCTTGAGGTCTTCCCACTCGGTCTTGAGCTTGCTCTCGACGCCTTCATTCCACTCGGCATGGTCTCGGTAGTGCCCGGCGGCACCCCAGCCATAGCGTAGTCCCTGCTCTTCGTGCTCCCAGTCGGTATTGGGGACTCCGGGCGGGGGAATGGGCTGCTGGCCCGTCGCCTGCTTCACCGTGTCCTTCACATTCTGGTCGAGCTCCTGGCCCCCATGCTTCGAGAAATCGGCCTTGGTCTGCTCCCAGTCGCGATGGAGCGCCTCCTTCACGCGTGTCCAGCCGGACGTGGTCTCGTCGTTCCACCACTTCGGGTCGCTTGCGTAGCCCATGCGCTTGCCTCCGTTGCTGCCAGCTCCTGAACGTCGATGGGTTGATGCTCGGGGCCCCGGGAGGGTTGCGTCGCGGAGCGGAAGGGAGGCGAAGGTGGCGTCCCGACCGGGGTCGCGGTGAGGTGCTCGGGGCGCGACCCGTTGCCAGGTGCCGTCGCTGCGGGAGGTCGACGGCTGGCTGTCGGTTCAGGAGGGGCGCCAGGTGTACACGTGAGAGCCGGTGAAGCGGCCGGTGGTGGTCTCGCTACCCGCGACGAGCTCCAGGGTGTCCGTCGTGATGAAGAGCCGGGATCCTCGGCCGTGCGTCACGATGAAGGTGCTCTGGTCCAGCGACAGGGTGACTCCACGGACGGACTCCAGATCGAAGCTCTTGAGCAGCTTCTTTCGGTCGAGGTGCCAGAACGTGAGCAGACCGCCGTGAGGGCTCGTGGCTGCGACGACCCGGGAAGGCTCGTGGATTGCAACGCTGAGGGACTCGCCCACCATCCGGGAGACGATGGCGGAAGGGGCCTTCATGCGCTCGGGTCTGCGCTTCTGGCTTCGGAGAGAGAGGCCACCGAGCGCGGTCTTCTCGTCCAGTCCATCGCGGGGCGCGGATACCAGCGCGAAATCGCCTCGGCTCGTCACGGCGATGTGCCCGGCGTTGATCTTGGGATCGGGCAAGATGATGCGCTCGAGCAGCTTGCGGGAGGTCAGGTCGATGAAGGTGACGGAAGGGTCGCGCTTGCTCTGCAGGTCGCCACCGCCATTGGTGACGACGAGGGTCTTCTCGTCGTCGAGAAGCACGCAGTCGTGCGGGTTGTCCCCGTAGGTCGGGAGTTCTTCCAGCACACGGAGGGTGGTGGTATCGCGGATGGTGATGAGCCCGGCGTGGGTGTCCGTCCGGATCTCGACGGCGTAGAGCTGCGTGCCATCGGGTGAGAAGGCGCCATGACCGTAGAAGGCCCGCCCGGTGGTCGCGAGGAGCGGCTGGAGCAGCCGCGCTTCGGCGAGGTCGACGAGGCAAGCGCTGGGGCCGCGCTTCTCGAAGAGGGCTGCCAGGCGTGGGCGAGTGGGGTGCGTCGTGAAGCCGTGCGCGAGGAAGTCGACCGGGATGGTGCGCAGCTCGTTGCGATCCAGGTCGAGCAGATCGACGGCGAAGGACACGCGCTGGTCGCGCGCGTGGATGTAGCTCGAGCCTCCAACGAGGACTCCGAGGCGTGTCGCTCCGACGGGTTCTGGGACCTCTGGGGAGAGTTCGGCGCCGGCATCGAGCATGGGAGGAGCATACCTCCGGTTTCTTGTGTCGAGAGAGCGTCCTTCGAAGGCGCGGGCGGGCGCTCCGAGCGCACCGCGGCACTGGTCGCGCTCAGCTCGCCAGCGTGGAGGGAGGGGGCCTCTGTCGTGACCGTGCGCTGCGCCAGGCGAGGTAAATCCCACCCCCGATCACCGCCAGCACATCCAGCGGGAGAGGCAGCTTGATGGGTTCGACGATCACGACGGGCTCCGGCAGAAAGGGGCTGGGGTCGGTCGCCGGGGAAAAGTAGACCTCGTCGACGCCAGGCCTCGGGCTCGCGTTGTCCTCGAAAGCGGTGAGCCATGCATCCTCGAAGGGGATGGGGATGGACTCGATGTTCGTGGGGGGCGCTGCGCCTCTCGGGGCAAGGAGGGTCGCCCAGGTCACCTGGCCAGGCCAGGCGCGTCGTCCGTCACCGAGCGCACCCTCCATGCGTGAGCGCGCGATCAGAAACACGCGGAGACGGCGCTCGGGGGGCGTCGCATTCGCGGGATCGTCGGAGGGAGCGGCTTGCTGCTCATCGGCCGGCTCTCGATACGGGAAGAAGGGGCGCTCGGTGGTGAAGGACATGCGGACTGCAGAGGTGGCGACCCGGTCGCCGGGCTTTCGGGGAGCGATCTTGAAGGCGGTGATCTTCCAGCGTGCCGTCACGTAAGGCTGGAGCCACGCCTCCAGCGCTGGCCGTGTGGCGTAGCCGTGCTCGCGCAGCCACGCCGCGAGGGCGTCGGATCGATCGGCCTCCAGGACGACGGCGTCGTATCCGGCGAGGGTCTGGGCGTGGAGCACGCGCACCGGCGCGGCGGCTGGAGCCACCGCGGATTTCTCTGATCTGCCCAGGAACATGTAGAACGGCAGCGCGCACAGAAAGCCTGCCTTCACGCCGTCGATCTTGGCGCGGTACACGACGCCGGGAGAGACACGTTGTTCGAGCGCATCGAAGGGCTCGTTCCTGGCCTCGGCGAGTTCAGGGACGGAAGGGGTCGGTACGAGGAACCCGAAGTCGGTGGCGTCGCTGGAGAAGGAGGCGCGCCGGATGAAATGCTCCGTCTTGCTGGCCTCATCCCAGACGATGATGGCGGACTCGTCGTCGATGCGGACCCGATTCCCTTCCCGGTAGGCGGGGGCGCAGGCGTCCGCGCGCCGACCGGGGAGCAGCACGAAGGCAAAAAGCAGACATACGGCGAACGGGAGGCGGCACATCGACGTCCGAGGGTAGCCCGCCCGGGACGGGAAACTCGATGGGTTTGCGCGCAGCGTGCCCTTGGATGGTCAGCGCGAGGGCGGGAGGGTCACCAGGTTTCATCTTCACAACGCCGCACTGTGGTAGCTACCCCCCCTATGGACCGTCGCTCCTTCCTGCTCTCGTCCGCCGCCACTGGTGCTGCGCTGACGCTTGGATGCGCCCCGTCAACGTCTCCCTCCGGTCCGCCGGCGACCCCACCCGTGCCGACCCCCGACCCGGAGGGGTCCTCCGAGCCCTCCAGGCCAGCGGCGCCGCCTCCGAAGACCATGCTCATACTGGGAGGGACAGGATTCCTTGGTCCTCACCTGGTCGAGGTCGCAAAGGCGCGTGGCTATACGGTCACCCTGTTCAATCGCGGGAAGACGCGGCCAGAGCTGTTCCCTGACCTGGAGAAGCTGCAGGGGGATCGCGATCCGGACAAGGGAGAGGGGCTCAAGGCGCTGGCAGGGCGGTCGTGGGAAGTCGTCGTCGACACCTCGGGGTACTACCCGCGCATGGTCCGCGCCTCGGCCGAGCTGCTCGCTCCGAGGATCAAGCAGTACATCTTCATCTCGAGCATCTCGGCTTACGCGAAGAACGATCAGGTGAGCGCGGATGAGACCGCGCCGCTCGCGGTCCTGTCCGATCCGAAGGTGGAGACGATGGGGAAGGAGCACGAGAACTACGGGGGGCTCAAGGCGCTCTGCGAGCAAGCGGCGGAGAAGGCGATGCCAGGGCGGGTCGCGAACGTGAGGCCAGGCTTCATCGTCGGTCCGGGAGATCCCACCGATCGGTTCACCTACTGGCCGGTGCGTGTCGCTCGAGGAGGAGAGGTGCTCGCCCCGGGGACGCCGGAGGATCCGATCCAGGTGATCGACGCGCGTGATCTCGTCGCATGGCTGGTCACGCTCTCGGAGCGCGGTCGCACGGGCGTGTTCAATGCGGTCGGTCCCGGTGAGGCGGTGACGATGGGGAGTCTGCTGGAGGCGTGCAAGGCCGCGAGCAAGAGCAAGGCGCGCTTCACCTGGGCCAGCGCGAAGTTTTTGACGGACGAGCGCAATCCGATCGACCTACCCATCTGGGCGCCACCGGAGGGAGACACGCGCGGGTTCCACACGTGGAGCAACGCGCGCGCGCGAGAGGCGGGGCTCGCGTTCCGGCCACTGGCAGAGACGGTGGAAGAGACGCTGGCGTGGTGGAAGACGCTGCCGGCGGAGCGTCAGGAGAAGCTGCGGGCGGGGCTCACGCCGGAGCAGGAGGTCAAGGCCCTCGCTGCCTGGAGGCGGGCTCCGAAGGGGCGGAAGTGAGTCTGTGAGAGCAGGGGGGGAGGGCGGCTGGGTTGCGCTCGGCCCTCACGCTTGCTCTTTGCCCTTGAGCGCTCGGGCGAGGGTGTTTCGACCGACGTTCAGGCGCTTCGCAGCCTCGGTCTTGTTACCGTCGCAGGCGCGCACCATCGCTTCGCAGTAACGTCGTGCGGCGTCGTCCAGCGTCAGCGTGAGTGGCAGGAGGACCTCGCCTTGGAGGGGGGCTTCTCCTCCCCGTGTGGTGGTGCTGGGAGGCGGGCTGTCGAGGAGGGACACGCGGCCGCTCGGCGGTGGCTCGTCGAGAGGCGCCGAGCGCGCCGCGGCGCTGTGGCGCGCGGGGAGGTGACGAGTGGTGATCCTACCGTCGGGGGCCAGGGCGATGGCGCTCTCGACCCAGTGCTCCAGCTCGCGGACGTTCCCTGGCCAGTCATGGCCGCGCAGGTGGGCGATGGCGTCGGCGTCGAAGCGCGGTGAGGGGCGGTGGAACACGGTGCTGTAGTGGTCGGCGAAATGCCTGGCGAGGGCTTCGACCTCTTCAGGGCCGCGCTCGCGCAGCGGGGGGAGTTCGATCTCCACGACGCGGACGCGGTAGTACAGATCCTTGCGGAAGCGTCCCTCGGCAACGAAGCGTTCCAGGTCGCAGTGCGTGGCGCATACCAGCCGGACGTCGGCGCGCATGGTCTGTCGCCCTCCGACGCGTTCGAAGGTGCGCTCCTGGAGAAAGCGGAGCAGCTTCCCCTGGATGTCGAGGGGCAGATCCCCGAGTTCGTCGAGGAACAAGGTGCCCCCTTCGGCCAGCTCGACCTTCCCTGGGACGCGGCGATCGGCGCCCGTGAACGCGCCGCGCTCATGCCCGAACAGCTCGCTCTCGACGAGCTGGGTCGGCAAGGTGGTGCAGTCGACGGTGATGAACGGCCTGGCCTGGCGCCTCGAATTGACATGGATGGCGCGAGCGAACAGGCCCTTGCCGGTGCCCGTCTCGCCGCGGAGGAGCACCGTGGCGTCGGTCTGAGCGGCGAGC
Source organism: Chondromyces crocatus (assembly GCF_001189295.1). Taxonomy (NCBI): domain Bacteria; kingdom Pseudomonadati; phylum Myxococcota; order Polyangiales; family Polyangiaceae; genus Chondromyces; species Chondromyces crocatus. The sequence goes on along the minus strand of NZ_CP012159.1, from coordinate 11,116,453 downwards.
TGCACCTTCTCGTAGACGGCCGCGAGGCGCTCGCTGCGTCCGACGATCCGGTTGAACGGTCCTTGCAGCACGAGGCCAGGGTTTCCCCCGTCCGCCGCGCGCAGGGTGGTCATGCTGAAGGCGCGGGCGAGCTGCGTGGCGAGGGCGACGAGGTAGCGCTCGTCCTCGTCGTCGAAGGGGCCGCTCGCGCGATTGAGGAGCTGAACGACGCCTCGGGTGGGCGCGGAGCCATCCTCACGGATGGGCGCGACCAGCATGGAGCGGGTGGTGTAGCCCGTGGCCTTGTCCGCGCTCGGGTCGAAGCGCGGATCGCGGTGGGCGTCGTCGACGCGCACGACCTCGCCGGTTCGCGCGACGTAGCCCGCGATCCCCCGGTCGATGGGTTGACGCAAGGCGGGCACCTCGGGGAGCACCGCGACCCGTGTCACCAGCTCGCCGCTCTCGGCGTCGACGAGCCAGATGGAGGCGCGATCCGAGCGCAGCGCTTTCGCCAGGCGTTCACACGCGGTGGTCAGCAGCGCGTCGAAATCGACCTCGCGCGCGAGGAGGGAGGACAGATCGACGAGCAGCGAGAGGCGCGACGTGGACAAGGGAGTCGACTCCAGGATAGAGGCCGCCGCAAGCGCCGTCACCTGCATCGACATGGCTCATGCCGCCTCGGAGACGGCGTCCAGCCCGAGCACAAGACCTTCCTTCGCCGCGAGCGAGGAAGGGAAGAGCTGGCGTGTCATCCGCTCGATGTCGTCGACGGCGGCGTCGTTGCGGGAAGGGTCGTGGTGGAACAGCACGAAGGTCCCCACGCCAGCGGCGCGCGCGAGCTCGGCGCCGGCCACATAGGTCGAGTGTCCCCACCCCACCCTCGAGCGACCCCGCTCTCCACGGTACTCTTCCGGCGTGTACTGGGCGTCGTAGATCAGGACGTCGGCGCCCTCGGCGAGGGATCGCAGGGCCGGATCGACGCAAGCGTAATGCTCCGTGTCCGTCGCGTAGACCACGCTCTTGCCGGCGTGATCCAGGCGGTAGGCGAGCACGCCGCCCGGATGGTTGAGCTTGGCCACGCGCACCTTCACGTCGTCGATGTCGAACACCTGGCCGGGCCGGACCTCTCGGTAGGCGATCTCCGCGCCCAGGTCTTCCAGTCGGACGGGGAAATTCGGGGCTGCCATCTGGTTGGCGAGCGTGTCGCGCAGCGTCCCGACGCCATGGGTCGTGCCAACGACCTCGATGCGCGCGCTCGGCAGGTAGGCCGGCACGAAGAAGGGCAATCCCTGGATGTGATCCCAGTGGAGGTGCGACAAGAGCAGCGTTGCTCGCACCGTCCCTTCGGTGAGGAGCTCATCGCCGAGCTTCCGGATTCCGGTTCCGGCATCGAGAATGAACCGCGTGGATCCACAGCGGACCTCGACACAGCTGGTATTGCCGCCCACGCCGGCCGTCTCCGGCCCGGGCGAAGCGATGCTCCCGCGAACTCCCCAGAACTTGATCTGCATCATTCCCTGCTTGCCTCCGCGTCAGGAGCCTTGAGCGAGCGGCATGCCAGCCCCATCCAGAGTCCAAATGCTTGCTTTTCAAGCCATCTCGGGGCGGAATGGTGTGGATGATCGGGCGCTGCGCTCCAGGGTGGAGCACCAGGGCGGATCGGTGCTCCGGAATGGAGCGCACGACTCCGACAGGTCCACATTGACTGGATCGCCGCGCCTGCGTCATGTTGACGCGACCCGCTTTCCCATATCGGGGGGCGACTCTGGGCCACCCGTCTGGCGGCCCGGCCTTTCTCGCCGGGGTGCCCTGGCAACGAGCGGAACGTTGACCGCGCTCCGCGCTGACGCCTAGCATCCCGCACTGACGTCTCCGTTCGTTCGTACGATGACAGTCGCTACCTACGCCGCCGCACAGTTGCTCCGGGTGCTCCCACGCGAACGCATTACCCGGGCTGTTGGACGCCTGTGCGACGCCAGGCTGCACCCGGTCCTTTCACGAGTCGTCGTGAACCTCTACTCCCGCGCCTACAGCGTGGATCTCGATGCGGCCGTGCCCATCGAGGAACCGTACGAGAGCTTCGACGCCTTTTTCACACGGGCACTGCGGGACGGGATCCGGCCCCCGTGCGCCGACCCAGCGTCCGTCATCAGCCCGGCCGACGGGCGGCTGCACGACGCTGGGCCCGTGGTCGAGGGGGGAGAGCTGCTCGTCAAAGGCCAGCCTTACCGCGTCGCCGAGCTGGTCGGCGACGAGGCCGAGGCCGAGCGCTACGTGGGCGGTCAGTTCGCGGTGATCTACCTGTCACCGCGGGACTATCACCGCGTGCACAGTCCGGTGGCCGGTCGAATCACGCAGATTCGCTCGCTGCCCGGGGACCTGTACCCGGTGAACTCCATCGGTGAGCGGCACGTGCCGAAGCTCTTCTCCCGCAACCGACGCGTGGCCATCGTGATCGACACGCCGGATCGGGGGCGTGTCACCGTGGTGATGGTGGGCGCGATGATCGTGGGTCGAATCACGGTGAGTGCGATCGACGCGCACGACGTCCCGCTGGGCGATCACACCATCTCGCCGCCCGTCGAGCTGAATCGAGGCGACGAGATCGGCAGGTTCCATCTGGGATCGACGGCCGTGATGTTCGTGGAGCGTGACGCGGCTCCCGTCTGGAATCGGCCATCTGGACCCATCCTTTTCGGTGAACCTCTTCACGACCCCGCTTCCACGCAGGGCGCTCCACACGGTGGAGACAGCGAGCGATGAACGGCCAGCCTCCCCGCGACCTGCTCGATGGCCAAGCGGCGGGCGACGACGAGGAGAGCCGTCCGACGACACCTCATCCTGACGCGATGCTGCCTTACCGGCAGGAGCACGGCTCCGTCCCTGCGTCCAGCCGGCGGCGCGGCACGCTTGCCGGCGCTGCCTCCGCGCCACCGATGTCAGGGACTGGCGATCGCGCCGTCGCCTACAGCGCCATTCCGGGGCCTGCACCCTTGCCGCGGGTTCCAGGAGCAGAGCGGCTCACCGGAGACGATGGGGCTGGGGCGCGTGGTCCCACCACGGGCAGGCATCGGTCACGCCGCTCCTTGCGGGCTTCGGACACGCCCTCGAGGCCCTCCGCCCCGCCTTCGGGCGAGGGGGCACCTGTCGGTGCTTCCGGTCCTGTCTCTCTCTCCGCACCCCCACCGGAGGTCAGCGACGACGACTGGGGAGCGCCCGATGTGGTGGCTCCGTCGCCGCAAGATTCGCGACCAAGCTCACCGCAAAGCGTGACGCCCAGCGATCCAGAGCTGCCTGCTGCACAAGCTGCCACCTTCGACGTCGGTGCAGCTCCAGCGCTCGACGTCCCCACCAGCGTGCCGAACCCCCTCGCGCTGCGCACCATCCCTCGACCGGCGAGAAAACCTGTCAGCATCCCTCCGACGTCCATCGCGTCCGAGCCCACGCTGCAGGAGGCTCCTTTGCAGCCGTCGCAGGCCAGAGCCGACGAGGCCGCGGAGATCTCGATTCAACCCGTCAAGATCATCGACGTGATGTCGGATCTGCCTCCGGTCGAGAGCGCGCCGATGGAGGCCATCGACGAGGACCTCTCGGAGGAGGAAGAGGCAGGGTTCCCGCTGCGCGTGCTCGCGGATGGTCCGACCCCCATCGATGCACGCGAGTACCTCGGTTCGATCGAGACGGCGCCTCCGCCGGCGGATGACGGTGCGATCAGCGAGGAGCGGAGCGCCATCGAGGAGGTGGAGCCCGAGTCACTCGATGAAGAAGAGATGCTCGCCGAGACGCGACACGGGGAACCCGACGCCCCTCACAGCGAACCGGAAGTGATCTCGGTGCCACCTGCTGCCCATTCCGACTCCGCGCCGGAAGTCGACCCGTATCGCGAGGGCGACAGCACCGAAGAGATCTCCGTCGACCTGACGGAGGATGCCGTCTCGACCCCGCGCCCTCCGCCGCCACCGCCACGTCGTCCTCAGGCGATGGCTGCCCTGGATCTGCCGCCCTACACGCAGCAGGATGCGAGTGGCGCTGCCATCCCCGCCGCGCCACCTCCGCCTCCCCTCAAATCGGCGAGCAAGCCACCTGCCGAGCACACGCCAGTCGCCGACGTCGACTCTCCCCGCCGCAAGAAGTCGTGGTGGGAGGATCTCTTCAGTGAAGATTTCATCCGGACCCTCGACCGCGCAGAGCCGCGGGTCGTTCGCCGCGAGGCCGACTTCATCGAGGAGCGACTGGGGATGGAGCGCGGCGCCGTCATCCTCGATCTCGCCTGTGGCCCGGGGCAGCACGCCGTGGAGCTGGCCAGCCGTGGCTACAGCGTCGTCGGCTACGATCTGTCGCTCGCGATGCTGGCGCTCGCGTCGGACGAAGCTCAGGAGCGCGGACAGAAGCTGAACTTCCTGCAGGGGGACATGCGCGAGATGGCGTTCGAAGAGACCTTCGACGCCGTGTATTGCTGGGCGACCAGCTTCGGCTACTTCGACGAAGAGAAGAACGCCGACATTCTCATGCGCATTCACCGGGCATTGCGCTCGGGAGGCATGCTTCTGCTCGACGTGATCAACCGTGACTACGTGGCATGCCGTCAACCCAGCCTGGTGTGGTTCGAGGGTGAAGGCTGCGTGTGCATGGATGAGATGCAGGTCGACTTCTTCACCAGCCGCCTCAAGGTGAAGCGCACGGTGATGTTCGAGGACGGTCGCTCTCGCGAGCTCGACTACTCGATCCGCATCTACAACCTCCACGAGCTGGGCAAGATCCTGCATGAAGCAGGGTTCAAGGTCACCGAGGTGACAGGTCACCCGGCCCATCCCGGCGTGTTCTTCGGCTCCGAGTCTCCCCGACTGATCATCCTGGCGGAGCGCTCCTGAGCGGCGCTCCCGTGGACGTCGAAGCGATCCTTGCCCGCGCACTGCCACATGTCCCTCGCAGTGCCTCGCCGGTCGATCGCATCGCCTACGCGCGTGATCTATGGCCTCGTCACCACCTGGCGGTGAGAGAAGGGCAGCTCCCGAAGAGCCGCCCTGGCGTCATCGTCTGGCCGTCATCGACCGAGGAGGTTGCGGATGTCGTCCGCCTCTGCGCGAGCGAAGGGTTGCCCCTCGTTCCCTTCGGCGCAGGCTCCGGCGTGTGTGGCGGGATCTTGCCCGACGCGCGGACCGTCGTCCTCGACCTCAAGCGCCTCTGCCGCCAGCGCAAGCTCCACCGGGATGAGCCCTCTGTGGAGATCGAAGCGGGCGCGACGGGCATTCGCTTCGAGGAGAGCCTCAACGGGGAGGGATTCACACTGGGACACTTCCCCTCGTCCATCCTGTGCTCCACGGTCGGCGGCTGGGTCGCGGCGCGCGGGGCAGGGCAATGCTCCGGCCTGTACGGCAAGATCGAAGACATGGTCGCATCGCTCGAGGTCATCAATGGCCGCGGCGAGATCGCTCGTCTGTCGAGACGCACCCACGGCCCCGACATCACCCCCCTCTTCATCGGCAGCGAGGGGGTCCTCGGCGTGATCACTGCAGCGACGCTGCGACTTCACCCAGCCCCTCCGGCGCGTGCGTTCGGTACCTTCTCGTTCCCCACCCTGGAAGCTGGCTGGACTGCGATGCAAGCCATGTTTCAGGACGGCCTCCGTCCAGCGGTCTCGCGTCTGTACGATCCCTTCGACTCGTTCATCGCCCGCATGGGCGCGCGTCGTCGCCGCGGCGCCGAGCACAGCGCTGAGCCCGAGGATGCCGAGCGCCCTCCTTCGACCCTCTTCTCCGACCGCAAGCCTGCGGGCGTCAGCAAGAGCAGCTCCTCGAGCCCCGGTGCAGGTGCTCGCGTTCTCCGCCTCCTGCTCCGCGCTCCTGGGGCGGTCAATCAGGTCGTCGATGCGCTCGGCGATCGCGTGCTGCGGGGCTCTACCTTGGTCCTCATCTTCGAAGGCCGCGCCCGTGACGCCCACGACGATCTCGCGCGAGGTGCTCACATCGCGGAGCGCCACGGGGGCAAACCCCTCGGGGAGGAGCCCGCACGGCACTGGCTCGCGCACCGCTACAGCGTCAGCTACCGACAGGCGCCAGTGTTCATGGCGGGCGCCTTCAGTGACACCTTCGAGGTGGCTGCGCCGTGGTCGAGGCTCGGCGCGCTGCATCAGGCGGTCCGTTCCGCACTGGGTCGACATGTCTTCGTGATGGCGCACCTGTCTCATGCCTACCCGGACGGCTGCAGCATCTACTTCACCTTCGCGGGGAGCGCCCCCACGCAGGCCGAGGCCGAGGCGCGTTACGACGCTGCCTGGCGTGACGGACTCGACGCGGCGATCAGCGCAGGAGGCACCATTTCCCACCATCACGGCGTTGGCCGCAGCAAGGCGCCTCGCCTCGGCGCGGAGCTTGGCCTCGGCGTCGACGTGATCCGTGCACTGCGTGACTCCCTCGATCCCGCAGGCGTGATGAACCCCGGGAACTTGCTTCCTCGCGCTGGAGATCCTCGCTCCACCCCTCGTGTGTCGCCCTCACCTGCGTCACCTCTCGTGGACCGGGCGTCGCTCCTCGTGCGAGCCGCCGGTTCGAGCACGCTCGCAGACATCGAGCAGATGCTCGCCCAGGAGGGGCTGAGCCTTGGGCTGGGACCCGAAGCGCCGCCGTTCGACACGAGCGTTGCGTCCTGGATCGCTTCAGGTGGGCGCGGCGCCCCTGACCCCTGGCTGGACCCGGTCGATCACCTCGTTGCTGGGTTCACCGCGCGACTCGCGTCCGGTGCCGAACTCGAAGTTCGACCAGCTCCTCGCCGCGCCGTTGGCCCCGATCTCTTCTCTCTCTTCCTCGGCATGGAGGAGCGAGTCGGGACGCTCTCGTCGGTCTGGTTGCGCGTGCGGGGCTCTGGTCAATCACGCCCGCTTCCGACCTCACTCGTTCGTCAGCCGGAAATCCAGGGACCGGAAGCGGCCTGGATCGATGAGGTCGCGCGGGTCGCTGCGGCCGTCGACTGATTCAGCCGGGGGGCCAGCCCATCGCGCGGCCACCGATGACGTGCACGTGCAGATGGAAGACCGTCTGCCCCGCGTTGGCGCCGCTGTTGATCACAGTCCTGAAACCGGTCTCCTGAATGCCCGTTGCCGCTGCCACCTGCTGCGCGCCGAGCAACAGCTTGCCGAGCAGGGCCTGATCCTCGGGCGCCGCCTCCCGCAGTCCTGCCACATGCCGCTTGGGGATCACCAGCACATGCGTGGGCGCTTGCGGGTTGGTGTCATGGAAGGCCAGCCAGTCCTCGTCCTCCAGCACCACCTTCGTTGGGATCTCCTTGTTCGCGATCTTGCAGAAGATGCACATGACTTCCCTCCTGAGGTTGCGGTTGAGCGACTTCGTCGTACCACGCACCTGGTAGCAGCCGCGAGAGCGCAGCCTCCAGCCGAGGGCCGTCCGACGCCTCGGCTCCGAGTGCGGCCAGGATGTCCCGAGGTATCCCGCCCATGGCCCCGGCATCATCGCTCTCGCGCAGTCCACTGTCCGCGAGATCTTCAGGGCAGACGCCAGGGCGCCTCACCCGCGCGAGCGCATAGCGGAGTACGACGAGTTCCAGCGGGTCCAGGGAGACCATGCGCCGCAAGCCGAGCGACGGGATGGAGTATTCGAGCGCCTTGCCCCCCTCTTCCAGCATGCGCACGGCCACGTTCTCGATGCACTCCGCCGCGCCCAGCTGTTTCAGCACGCTACGGAGGAGCTTGGCGCGGCGATGCACGTGGCGGGCGCCGGGGTGGGTGTACAGATCGAAGAACCGATTCCGCGAGAATGTCGTCGGGGCCAGCGTCAGCGCGACGAGCAGCCCTTCCAGATCGATCTCTCTCTCCACAGCACCCCCTCGCCCTTCGCGTCAGGCGACGATCGCCTGCCCGCCCCGCTGCAGCAGCTCTGCTTGTCGGTGCGCCCGGAGGGCAGCGATCAGCTCCTCCAGATCCCCTTCCATGATCCGATCCAGCTTGTGGAGCGTCAGTCCGATGCGGTGATCGGTCACCCGGTTTTGCGGGAAGTTGTAGGTCCGCACCTTCTGCGCGCGCTCTGCGGTGCCGACCATCGTCCGTCGCTCAGCGCTCAGCGCTTCCTCCTGGCGCCGCTGTTCCAGCTCGAGCAGCCGGCTGCGCAGGACCTTCATCGCCTTCGACTTGTTCTTGAGCTGGGAGCGTTCGTCCTGGCACTTGACGATCATCCCCGTCGGGATGTGCTTGATCTGGACGGCGCTGTTCGTGGTGTTCACGCCCTGACCACCAGGGCCTCCCGACGCAGCGATGGAGATCTCCAGGTCCTTGTCGTCGATCTGAACGTCGACGTCATCGGCCTCCGGCATCACCGCCAGCGTCGCCGTCGACGTGTGGATCCGGCCCTGAGCCTCCGTGGCGGGGACACGCTGCACCCGGTGGACACCCGCCTCGTAGCGGAGGTGCGAGTACACATCCTGCCCGGTCACGAGAGCGATCACCTCTTTGTAGCCACCCGCAGAGGCCTCGCTGAGGTTGAGGATTTCCACCTTCCAACGCTTGCCTTCAGCGTAGCGACAGACCATCCGGAACAGGTCGGCGGCGAACAGTGCGGCCTCTTCTCCCCCTTCGCCGCTCCTGATCTCGACGATGGTGTTTCTCGCGTCGTTGGGATCCTTTGGCAAGAGCAGGATCTGAACCTCGTTCGCGAGGCGATCTCGTTCCACCTCGAGTTCGGGCAGCTCGGCTTCAACGAGTTCCGCCAGCTCGGGATCGGACAGCGCCTCTCGATCCTCGGCGATGCGCCGCTCGAGTTCTCGCAGCCGGTTGAAGGCGGCCACCACCGGTTCCAGCTCGGTCCGCTCGCGGTTCATCCGCGTCATCTGGGTCGGATCGGAGAGGACCGCAGGACTGCAGAGGAGGTGCTCGAGTTCCTTGAAGCGGCGCTCGACCGCTTCGAGCTTGGCGATAGGCAGCATAGGAGGACTGGCGTTGTACTGAGATTGTGTGCGGAAGTCGCCGTTGGCGACCCCCAACCTGGGCGAGGCGTCAGCTTGCCGCGATGCTAGGCGCGTGCTGCGGCGTAGCCCGGATGCGCCAGCATGTCGCCGTAGCTGGGGAAGACCTGGTCTTCCTGGAGGGGAGCTCCGACGGCCTCCTCGCGCCAGAGGGTGGCGCGGAGAGAGCCCAAGGCGATCTCGAGCTGAGCGTCATCCGGCTCGGCGGTGGTGATCTTCTGGACGAGGAACCCAGGCCAGAGCAGTGCGCGGAGGGGGCCCGTCGTGCAATAGCGAGCGAACACCCGCTGGATCTCGTAAGTGACCGCCGCGATGATAGGCAGGAAGGGGAGCTTCATGAAGAAGAAGCCGACGCTCTCCACCAGCCGGCCGCCCGGCAATTTCGGCAGCGATGCGCCGAGGAGGGAGAAGACCACGATGGACACGAGCGCCACCATGACGAGGAACGTCGTCCCGCAGCGTGGATGTAGCGTGGTCTTTGCCCGCGCGTAGGGGACCTCCAGCGGCTCCCGGGCCTCGTAGGTCGAGATCGCCTTGTGTTCTGCCCCGTGATACTGGAACACGCGGCGAACCTCGGGGATCTGGCGAATCCCGACCATGTAGAGGACCACGATCGCCAGCTTGGCGATGCCCGTGATTGCCTGATACCCGGGCGAGGTCACCTCCAGCCCGAGGCTGAAGAGCCGGTTGATGCCCTCGGCGCTCGCTTGAGGTAGCGCCACGAAGAGCCCGATGGCGAAGAGGATCGACATCGCGCCCACCATGCCGCCACCCTTCTTCCCCTCTTCGCGGGGGAGAGGGGGGGCCTGGTGGTCAGGCTCCTGCGTCGCGAGCGCCGCGACCCCCAGAGCGAGTGCTGTGCCGGCGGCGCTGCCCACCGACTTGCGCGCGGATACCGCGCCTGCTTGCTCCTTCCGCTCGGCTTCCGCGAGGTCCTGCTCGTAGATCTCTGCCGACCAGCGGAGGGCCTGCGACCCGAGCTTCAAGGACTCGACGACCGTGACGAGACCACGGATGAGGGGCCAGGTCCGGACGCCCGTGGGGGCTGTCGCCACCATCGGTTGCTCTCGGACCATCAGCTCACCGGACTGCCGGCGACACACGATGGCGAACGAGCTCGGCGACCGCATCATGACGCCTTCGATCACGGCTTGGCCACCGATATACGGACGTGCAGGCTGCTCACTCATGGGTAGCTCCAGTGTAGCGCGTCGTGGCGCACAACGCATCGGACATGCCCGTGAGGACGTGCAGGAGATGTGAGTCTGGAGATGCAAGAAAGGCCACCCGATAGGATGGCCTTGCTCGAGAGGTGCCGCGCAGTCGAGACCGCTGCGGCTTCCGACGACCTGCTCAGGTCGCCTTCGGCGTGTTCGCGTACTTCCTGCGGAAGCGGTCGACGCGACCAGCGACGTCGAGAACCTTGGCCTTGCCCGTGTAGAACGGATGGCACTGGGAGCAGACGTCGGTGGTGAAGTCACCGCGGGTGGAGCGGGTGAGGACCACCGAGCCGCAGGCGCAAGAGATGGATGAAGGCCTGTAGTCGGGGTGAATGCCGGGTTTCATCGTGATTGCTCCTTCCGAATACCTCCGGCCCCTGGGCCGCGAGGGAACGGCCCCTATAGCGCACGCCCTGGCCTACCGCAAGACGGTGATGCCTTTGTGCATGACAGTTGCAAGGGACGCTGTTGACGGTGGATACCCCGTGATTAGTTTCGGTCACGCGAGCCTGACGGGCTCGGAGAATTCAGACATAAGTAGCCGGCTATCCAGCGGTTTCGCGTCCCGATTCCCGAGCACGAGCTCGCAAAGAGCAGTCGGTCGAGGCCCGCTGGTGGGGTCTCTGGCCCCGACGGTGACCGCTTTGACCAACTCTTGGAGGTTTCGCAGTCATGGGAAAGATCATCGGCATCGATCTGGGCACGACCAACAGCGTCGTCGCGGTGATGGAGGGAAAGGAGCCCAAGGTCATCGTGAACTCGGAGGGCTCCCGCCTCACGCCGTCCGTCGTGGCATGGGATGACAAGGGAGAGACGCTCGTCGGCCAGATCGCGAAGCGGCAGGCGGTGACCAACCCCACGAACACGGTCTACTCGGCCAAGCGCTTCATGGGCCGCCGCTTCGAAGAGGTCCAGGAAGAGTCGAAGCGCGTCCCCTACAAGGTCGTGAAGGGGAAGAATGGCGACGCGGCCTTCGAGGTTCGCGGCAAGCAGGTCACGCCCCCCGAGGTCTCGGCGAAGGTCCTCCAGAAGCTCAAGAAAGCGGCAGAGGACTACCTGGGCGGGAGCATCTCCGAGGCCGTGATCACGGTCCCTGCGTACTTCAACGACGCGCAGCGCCAGGCCACCAAGGATGCCGGACGCATCGCCGGCCTCGAGGTGAAGCGCATCGTCAACGAGCCGACGGCAGCCGCGCTCGCCTACGGCCTCGACAAGAAGACGGAAGAGATCATCGCCGTCTACGACTTCGGCGGCGGCACCTTCGACATCTCGATCCTCGAGGTCGGGGACAACGTGGTGCAGGTCATCTCGACCAACGGCGACACCCACCTCGGCGGCGACGACGTCGATCACGAGATCATGGAGTGGCTCGCGGGTGAGTTCAAGAAGGACACCGGCATCGACGTGCTCGGGGACAAGATGGTCCTTCAGCGTCTCAAGGACGCGGCCGAGCAAGCGAAGATCGAGCTTTCCAACGTGCAGGAAGCAGCCATCAGCCTGCCCTTCCTCACCGCGGATGCCTCGGGGCCGAAGCATCTCCAGAAGCAGCTCAGCCGCTCTCGCCTGGAGCAGATGATCCGTGGCCTCGTGGACCGCTCGCTGGAGCCCGTGCGCAAGGCGCTCTCCGACGCCAAGAAGACCCCGCAGCAGATCGACGAGGTCGTGCTCGTGGGAGGCTCGACCCGCATCCCGCTGGTGCAGGAGACGGTCAAGAAGTTCTTCGGCAAAGAGCCCCACAAGGGCGTGAACCCCGATGAGGTCGTCGCTGTCGGTGCCGCGGTCCAGGCCGGCGTGCTCGCGGGCGACGTGCGGGACCTCGTCCTGCTCGACGTCACGCCCCTCTCGCTCGGTGTCGAGACGCTCGGCGGCGTGATGACGACGATGATCTCCCGGAACACCACCATCCCGACGCAGAAGAAGGAAATCTTCTCCACGGCGACGGACAGCCAGCCGAGCGTCGAGATCCACGTGCTCCAGGGCGAGCGCACCGAGGCCCGCTACAACCGCACCCTCGGCCGCTTCCACCTGGAGGGCATCATGCCGGCGCCCCGTGGCGTGCCCAAGATCGAGGTGACCTTCGACATCGACGCGAACGGCATCCTCTCCGTTCACGCCAAGGACACGGCGACCGGCAAGGACCAGCGCATCACCATCACCGCCTCCGGCGGCCTGAAGGAGGACGAGATCGACAGGATGGTGCGCGAGGCCACCGAGCACGAGGCGGAGGACAAGCGGCGGCGTGAAGAGATCGAGCGGCGCAACAAGCTCGACAACCTCTGCTACACGCTCGAGAAGACCATCGCCGAGAACAAGGAGAAGATCTCCGAGAGTGATGCCTCGGCCCTGACGAGCGCGATCGCCGAGAGCCGCTCCGCGATCGAGAAGCAGGATGACGCTGCGGTGCAGACTGCGCTCGAGAAGCTGGAGAAGGAAGCGCACCGCATCGCCTCCGTGATGTACGAGAAGGCGGGCCCTGCGGGCGGCGCGGGCGGCGCGCCTGGAGCCCCTGAAGGGGGCGACGGCGGTCAGGCACCGCAGGGTGGCAAGGGCGGCAAAGAGGGCGTCATCGACGCCGAGTTCGAAGAGTCGAACTGATCCTCTTCCCCTGAGCCGTTCCTGAACTGCGCGGGCGTGATCCTCGGGATCACGCCCGTTCGCTTTCGGGGGACTACCCGCGTGCAGAAGATCGACCTGAACCGCGAGAGCGGCCTCCCGTCAGCAAGGCGCCCGCGTCACTTCGAAGCACGCCAGGCCATGAACAGCCGCGCCTTCGGATCCAGGCCCAGCTCCGGCTCCCGCTGCGGGATGTCGATGAGCGCTTCGGGGACCAACGCCTCGGCGAGTTCCTCGAAGCCGAGCCGCACATAGTAGGGCGCGTTCCAGGGAACCTGCGCATAGGTGCGCAGCACGACCCCGAGCAACCCTTCCCTGGTGGCGGTGGCCTTCACCTCATCGATGAGGGAGCGGCCGATGCCGTGCCCGCTCGCCCTCGTGATCACCGCGATCTCTGCCAGGTAGATCCATGAAGGGACACGGCTGCTCATGACGAAGCCGACGGGCATGTCGCTCTCGTCCGCTGCAATCCAGAGCAACCCCGTTCCTCTGGCCCGTTCGAGCTGTGCGATCGGCGTCGGTGCAGCCTCGGCAATGCGTGGCAACCCGACGTCACGAAACCTGGCCCCTGCGTCTCGTTCCACCTCGGGCAGTCTGTCGAGATCACCGTATCGAGCGGAGCGGATGGTCCAGTGCATCGCGTGTGGCCTTCGCCTCACGGTACCCGCTTTCGCCTGCGAGCGAGCGGATCAGATGCAGAGGTTCGGGATACGACTGATCTCTTCGACATCCAGCGTCGAGATGCTCCCATCGCGCGACACGAAGAGCTTCGAGCGCTCCTCGACGATCGGCGCACAGGTGCTTGTGTACCGGAGTGCGATCACTTCGTACCCATCCACGACCTCTCGAATTCCTCCGCGCATCACATCGCCCTGGCCGTCCCAGCGGTAGCCTGCCGAACTCACCAGCAGCAACGCCTCCTCGGTCGAGTCCACCTCCCCGAACTCGCGGATCAGCTGCCAGTCGGCGGCGAGGACGAAGTTCGACTCGCCCCGGTTGACGGCGAGGTACGAGGAGCAACCGATGGGCATGCAGCTCCTGTTGAAGCCACCGAGGTCAGCGCGGGGCAGCAGCGCATCGAACTGAGCGATACAGCGTGCCCTGTAGCGCGATTCGCCACACTTCGTACCGGCCGAGCTTTGCACCTGTGGCGTGCTGCGCCCGATCACCTGACGCATCTCGACGTAAGTGAACGGCTCTCGGGGCTGGAGTCCCGACAGGTCCAGGGCATGGATGGGCGGCGCTGCGATGAAACCCTGGAGATCAGGATCGACGGGAGGCGATCGATCGACCGGGCGTCTGGTCGTGATGCCCCCTCTCGGCTGGAACACGACGGACTCATCCGGCGTCGAGCCGTCCCCCGAGCCCTCCGCCACGGTGCTCCCGTCGACCCCACCGGATGCATCGTCTTCTTGCTCGCAGGCAGCGAGCAACGCCGATGCGGCCAGCACTCCCACCGCGAGAAAACAGCGCATGCCCTGCACCAAGCAGGATCGACGCCAGCCAGCTGAGCATGAGGCGCTCAGGCCTCATCGCCGCACGTAAGTTCGCCGCAGCGCCCCCGATGGCCGTGCTGACCCCGGCGCTACCGGACCGTGAACGGGTCCCGGTCACGCGCGCTCAGGCGGACCGGGAGCCCTGGCAGCGCCTCGCCGAGACGGGCTTTGACCCGCTGCAACGTGGCGCGTTCGCTGTTCGAATGCAGCGCACAGACCACCGTCATCCCCGCCTGCGCTGCCTTGAGGGCATCGTGGTGTCGCATCTCGCCGGTCAGGTACAGACCGGCCCCCTGCGCGATGGCTTGCTCGAACAGCTTTCCGCAAGCGCCTGCGCACGCCGCGGCCCGCGTGATGAGCACCTCGTCCCCGGCTCCCTCGGGGGTCGACACCAGCAGCGAGGTGATGCCGAGGCCCTCCTTGATGCGCGCGAGCAGCGTCCCGAGCGGGGTGGGCGCGGCCAGCTTCCCGATGCGACCGAGTCCGACCGTCGCCGGTTCGGGCGCCAGGGTCACCAGATCGAACGCGGGCTCCTCGTAGGGGTGAGCTGCCCGGAGCGCCGTCACCACCGCGAGCGCGCGCGCGACGGGAACCACCACCTCCAGGCGCACCTCCGGGACCGCCTCCCGCCTGCCTGCCTCCCCGACGGCCGGGTTCGTTCCGGGCCCCCCGAGGAACGTACCCGTCCCTTGCGACCGGAAGCTCGCCTCCGTGTACTCCCCGATGCGCCCCGCCCCGGCCGCGAACAGCGCGGCTGCCACCGCCTCCGTGTGCTCCTCCGGCACGAACGTCACCAGCTTGTGCTGCGACGGGCGCCTCTCCGCCCGCTGGAGTGGCTCTCGCTGCACGAGTCCGAGCACATCGGCGAGTACGTCGTTCGTGCCCCCTGGCGCGACGTCGAGCGCGGTGTGTGGCGCGTAGATCGAGATGCCATCCCGGATGGCCTCGAAGATCGGACTGGGCGCGGTCACCCGCTTGAGCGCCTCGAAGATCGGCGGGTGGTACGCGATGACCAGATCGCACCCGAACTCCCGTGCTTCCCGCGCGACCGCCGGCGTGTAGTCGATGCAGAGCAGCGCGCCGGCGACCTTCTGGTGCGGATCACCGACCAGGAGACCCACGTTGTCCCAGGTCTCCGCGTAGCGAAGGGGGGCGATGGCTTCGAGCTGGCTGAGTATGTCGCGGATCTGCATGGGACGTCGGTCCATTCTCCGTCGATCGGACCTCGTCGCCCGTCAAGAACGACACGAAGCAGAGACCGGGTGGGTCGGGGCGACGTTCGATCCCCAGCCCGGACGGCTCGTGACTACCGGACCAGCCCTTCCACCGTCGGCCGTGGCACCTCCCCGGCGACGGGCCGCAGCAGATCCTCGGGTCGGATCAACCACTTCGGCTCGGGGGCGTCTTCCAGCTCGTAGAACCCCCCGCAGAAGATGGCGTGGGGACAACCCCCGCACACCTCCTTCTTCACCCGCCGCTCGCGCAGGTACTCGAACAGGTTCACCTCGTCGTTGTTCACGAAGAGCATGTGCCGCTCGAGCTTCAGCAGATCTCCCGTCAGGTGATCCTCGTACCCGGGCATGAAGCAGAACGGCAGGTTGATCACCTGGATCTTCATCCGGTCCTTGAAGGCATCGATCACCCGCATCGTCTCGCGCGCCGCCTCCGCCGTGTCCGGCGCGACGGAGCTCGTGGCGCGCCCGAAGGGGGTCAAGAACTGCACGTTCAGCCACGGCAGCCCCAACGACAGCACCAGCTCTGCCACCCCCCACAGCTTCCTGTGGTTCGACTTCGTCAGGGTGATGTTCGCGCCCAGCTCCACCCCTGCCGGCGCGTGCCGCACCAGGGCCCTCGCCCCTTCGCAGGTCTGCTCGAACGCCTCTGCCACCCCGACGTTCTGCGCGTGGGTCTGTGCGTCCGGCCCATGAATCGACACCAGCACCGACGTCACCCCGGAGTGCGTCAGCTTGCGCGCGAACTCGTCGTAGCTCGTCATGCGCGCGTTCGTGGTGACGTTCACCTTCTCGTAGCCGAGGCGGCGAGCGAACCGGATCAGCCCGAGCAGGTTCGGGTTCAACGTCGGCTCACCCCCATCGAAATCGAGCAGGCGCACACCGAGCTTCCGGTACTTCACCAGCAGCTCTCGCTGCCGTTCCACGTTGCCGTCGAACTGCGTCCGCGTCCCGGTCGCACAGAACGTACAGCGGTTGTTGCAGCGGTAGGTGACGTTCATGATCACCTTCTTCGGCCCCTGACCTGCGGCCAGCCGCTGATCGAAGGTCCACTTGAACCGCCGCAAATCCTCCAGCGAGAAGTCCGACGTCTCGATCGACGGCGCCTTCTGGAAATAGGGCCCGTAGTCCTCGATGACCGGCAGCGTCCGAGGCTTCGGCCTCTCCGGCGCACCTGCCGCGCGCTGCGCCTCCGCGCTCCCGCTGGGCTCCGTCATCCGCGCGAGGCGCGTCCCTGGCAGCGGCGTCGCGAACTGTACGCTGGGCCAGGCCCCCGTCTCTTCATGCAAGCGCAAGGCGAAATCGAGCGTCCCGTTGATGTCGCGCCGTGTCTCGCCGGGGAGCCCGATCATGAAGTGCACCAGCGTGTCCACGCCCGCCTGCGAGGCCTGGTGGCCCACCCGCGTGATCTCCGCCAGGTCGAGCTGCTTGTCCACGACCCGGTCCAGCACCTGCTGCACCCCGCTCTCGGCGCTGATGCTCAGCGTGGTCAGGCGACCCCGCATCGCCTCGAGGTGGCGTGGCAGCACGTAGTCCGCCCGCATCCCATTCGGCACCTCGAACCGGAGATCATGCTTGCCGAGCAGCGCGAGGACCGCGTCGAAGTGCGCCTCGTTCACATTGACCAGCTCGTCGAGCAGATGAACGCGCCGCGCCCCCCGGAGCTTGAGCTCACCGAGCAACCGATCCAGGTACGCTGGCGAGTAACGCCGCTGCGTCTTCGGTGCGATCTGCTCCCCGTTGCGCCGCGACGTCGGGTTCGACGAGCAGTGCACGCAGCGGTACGGGCAGCCCCGGGTGGTGAGCAGCGGCATGCTCGCCCCATCGATGGGGAAGGCCCACCGCGGCCGCCCCAGCCCCTCCACGACCGCCTCGTGAAACCGGAAGTACGCCTCGACGTCCACGAGATCCCAGGCCGGCAGAGGCAGCGCGTCGAGGGGCGTCGGCTCCACCCCGATCCGTGCACAGGGCCGGGCCGGTCGACCCTGCTCGCGCAGCTCGGCCAGCAGCACCGGCAAGCTCTGCTCCGCCTCGTACCGCAGCAGTACGTCCACTTCGGGGTACGCTTCGAGGATCGCCTCGGAAGCCGCATCGACCACGTGCTGCCCGCTCTGGTACAGATCCGCGAGCACGATGGGCGCCTCGGGGTGTGCTGCGCGCAGCGGCGCGAGCACACCGGCCAGCATCGGATCCCGGGTCGGGGGGCGATGAAACGGCGTCAGCGCCACGACGAAGGCCGAGACCGACGCTGGCAGCGCAGCGACCACCGCCTCGGGGGTCACACCGAGACGCACCTGATCGTCCGTGAGCGGCGCCAGCGTCGCGCCAGGCAGGGCGAGCGCGTCCACCAGCGTGACTCCCCCCTCGATGGCGCGGATCACCGCTGCCGCCTGCACCGCGCCCAGGTCGGCGAAGTAGGGGTAATCGATGAAATCCCGCGAGGCGCGGATCGGAGGAAAGACGATCGCCGTGCCCGACACGCGCCCGATCGTATAAGGAAGCTCCCGCCATGGCGACGTCTCTTCGCTTCTCCCGGAAGGGTCAGCCCCGGTCGGCCCGGCCGATGAACCACGGCCCGAGGCCCCTCGTGGCCGTCCCGCTGCTCGCCATGCTCTTCGACCCTGCCGGGGCTTGGGCACAGCCGGTCTCCCCTGCAGCCCAGCCCACGGCGCCCCGGCCAGCTTCCTCGGCCGCGCCTGTCGACGAGCGCCCCTCGTCACCAGCGTCTGCGCCAACGGCGCCAGCCGCGCCGGCCGCGCCCCCTTCCACGCCCCCGGCGGATGCTGCGCCCGACGCGGTGGCGGCGCCCCCTGCATCACCCACCTCGGCCGCATCGTCCCCCGCGGCAGTGGCGCCCCTTGCATCCACGCCTGCCGCCTCCAGACCGCCGACTGCCGCGTCCAGCTCCTCCAGCACCATGCCTGCCGCCTCCAGCGCCGTGGCCGAGGAGCCTGTGACACCCCCTCCCGCTCCCGACGCCCCGAAGCCCTGGGAGAACGAGCCCCGAGAGCGACGCTACGGCTTCACCGCAGGCATCGCAGGCGGCGTCATGCTCGGCCACTCGGCCGGGTTCCCCAACGACGCCCTCAAGATCGGCTACGAGCGCTACTACACCGAGACCGGCGTCGGCATCGGCGGAGGTGGCTCGCTCTGGATCGGCGCTGCCCTGACCGACTGGTTGGTCTTCGGCCTCGGCGGCTCCCTGTCGGCCATGATCGCGGGCGACCACCACACCTCCACCCAGGGCTTCATGTTCCACACCGACGTGTTCCCCATGTACTGGCTGGGCGGCATCTGGCGCGACATCGGCCTGAACCTCGACACCGGCTTCGCCATCTCCTCCACCACCACCGCCGACAGCGAGAGCAAGCTCATCGACGGCGGCGGCTCGTCACGCATCGGCGTCGGCGCGTTCTACGAGGGCATCCGCCTGTGGAAGCTGTCGATGGGGCCCTGGGCGTACATCGACTACACGTGGAGCGGCTCGGTGCGGCAACCGGGGTTCTACCTCGGCTTGCGCAGCGCCCTCTACACCAAGCCCTGAGCTTCGCCGCTGCCGGTCGACGGCTGCATGCAGCCCGACAGCGCACGGCGCCACGCCTCCGAGAACGGCCGCACCGCGAGGATGACGCCCCGGCGCGCATCGTTTGCTGGTCCCTCACGCTGTACTAGGGTCCGGCTCCATGCAGCACGCGGCGTACTCCTCGGGGCCCTTGATCGTGACGGCGTTCGACGGCCTCATCGTCGCTTACGATCGCACCACGGGCCAGACGGCCTGGCGCTTCCAGACGAACGCGGAGCCCCCCCACAGCGCTTCGCCGTGCCCAGCCTACGCCCGGATCGCGGTGGAGCTGACGCCCGTAGAGCGGGTGTTCGTGGTGACCGCTCAGCTGCGCGACCGCGGCATGCTTCGCAACAAAGCCATGTATGCGCAGATCACGGCGCTCGACTACCGATCGGGCCACCCTCTCTGGATGCAGACGCTGGACATGGACCAGCCTCATGGCAGCTTCTCGGCCACGACGCTCGTCGATGGCGGCCAGGTGATCCTGTTCCACGGCGGTGGCGTCATGGCCTGCTCGATCTCGACGGGGCAGATCCTCTGGCAGCGCGCCAGTGAACACGGCTACGGCGGCAGGTTCCTCGCCAATGTGGAGCTCGCCGTCGCTGGAAAGACGGTCAAGCCGATCTGACGTGAGCGCCTGCCAGGCACCGTCCGTCCCTCGGCGCTGAACCTCGTGATCCTGACATCTCCACCGATCCTCGGGAGTCCGCCCTTGCTTCTCGGACCCCCGGCAACGGTCGACGGGATGAGCCCGACGTGACCGAAGCGCGCTGGAATGCGACATGTCAGCGCACCTTCAAACGTCGTCGCGCACGGCGGTGGAGCCGTGCCGCAGCCTTGACTCCTCTCCCAGCGGGCCCATCGTTGCGCCCATGCGAACCAACCTCCATCTTGCCGGCCTGGCGCTCGTCATGGGGCTCTTCGGCTGTGCCAGCGCCGACGAAGGCGAACCTTCGAACCCCGACGAAGGGCTCTTGCCGAAGCCCACCGCAGGCGCCCAGTTCTCGATGGTCACCCGCCTCGATCCTGGCGTCGAAGCCGAGCACTGTCAGTTCATGAAGGCCCCCCCCGAGGGCCTCTACGTCAACCGCGACGAAGTGCGCTTCTCTGCCGGAAGCCACCACGTGCTCCTCTACGAAACGTCCTACGACGAGATCCCGACGGCCAAGGATGACGGCACCCCGATCGATACGAGTGGCGTCTTCGACTGCTCCGACGGCGCGACGAACGGCTGGTCCGTCACCAAGCTGGTCGGAGGATCTCAGAACGGTGAAGGCAGCTCGATCGTGGCCTTCCCCTCGCACGTGGCCATGCGCATCCGGCCAGGCGCGGTGCTCCTGATGAACGCGCACTACATCAACGCCTCGGGTGACGTGCTGGAGCCCGAACTGGCCGTCAACCTGTACACGATCCCCGAAGAGCAGGTGGAGGAAGAGGGCGACATCCTGTTCCTCTACAACGCCTTCATCAAGGTGGACGCGCAGTCGCAGCGCCGCGCGCGCATGCGCTGCCCCGTGCGCCGGGACATCACCATCGCCAACGTCCAGTCGCACATGCACGCCCGCGGCGTCGGCTACTTCGCCCAGACCTCCACCGGGCAGCCCTTCTACGAGAGCGAGCGCTGGGAGGACGTCCCGGTGAAATCGTTCGAAGGAGGCTTCGAGCTGAAGGCGGGAGACACGCTCGATTACGCCTGCGACTACCAGAACCCGGGCCAGCACACCGTCTACCAGGGACCTCGCTCGACGGACGAGATGTGCATGCTCATCGGCTCGTACTACCCGGCCGACATCGCGACCTCGAACTGCTCCGCCGATCCCGAGCGTCCTGGTGAGACGGTCGGCATCGGCGCCGAGTGGATCGGCGATGGGACGGCAACCTGCGCGCAGACGCTCGACTGCATCGAGGGCGCGTTCTCCAACGCGACGGAGGGCGACCTCGCATTTCAAGGCTGCATCGTCGACGCCTCCCCCGACGTCTCGAAGGAGGTCTCGGACGTGTCGCGCTGCATTCTGCTCAGCCTGATGAGCGGCAAGAACCCGATGACGGCCTGCGGGACCGAGATCGCCACCTGCTCGGCGAAGTAGCCCGATCCGACAGGCGATGATGGGCCTGGTGCACACCGGAGCGCGCGCCAGGCCCATCCCCGAGCTCGCGTCACCCGAGCGCGAGCCGGACCCGCGAGTCCTGGTTCTGAAAGCCCACGACCGCGATGGCGTGCAGGATCGCCCGATCGTCGAGCCCGAGCCCGCGCAGCACCTCGAGGTCAGCCTCCCGCATCCGCCACGGCGCCACGGTGAGTTTCTCCGCAAAGGCGGCGAGCGCGACCTCGCGGTGAGAGGGTGAGCCACCCAGCGCGCCCACGCTCGCAGCATCACCGGGAACGGCATCACCGGGAACGGCATCGCCGAGGGCCCGCGCGACCGCCTGCGCGAGGACGGCCCGGTCGCCCTCCGTCAAGGCCCCCGCGGCCACGAACACCTGCTCGCGCCACCGGCTGAAGGCGGCGGCGATGTCTGGCAACACCCGAGCGAGCGGCGCCCGGGCCGCGCGCGCTGGACGTCCATCGAGCGCCGGCCTCGGCGCGGGCACCCGGTTCTCGTCCACCTCGAGACGCGGGAGCGGTGACGCATAGTCCGGCGCAATGCCCGTCGCGTCCGCGGCCCGCGTGAAATGGCTGAACATCCCCACGATGGCCACCGCATGCGCAATCTCGCCGACCGACAGCCCTGCAGCCATGACCCCAGCGAACCGCGCGTCGTCCACCGACCACGGCGCCTCGGCGAGCTGCGTCGCCAGCTCGGCCAGCGCTTGCCACCGCGCGGAGAGGACGAGCCGCCTCGGATCACGCAGCACCTGCGTGGCCACAGCGTCGTCACCGGAGATTGCACGCAGAAACTCTGCGTGAGCGGTCGTTCAGTAGAGGCACTGCCCCGCGCGCGAGGTCACCGCGGCGACGAGCTCGTACTCCGCCGACGGCAGCGGCCCCTTGTGCAGCGCCCCCGAGGCCCCGAACACCGCCCGCATCAGCGCGGGGTCGAGGCTGTGCGCGCGGATGATGCCCGGAGCCCCGCCATGCATCGGCTGGTACACCGCTGGAAGAGGACGCGACATCAGCGCCCGGTACGTCTCGAGCAGCTCCCCTTGCGCATCGGCGATGTCCGTCGTCGGAATCCAGGCCATGGCCCCAGCATACCGGCGCGCTCGGACCCTGTCACGACGACCCGCCCGGTGACGTCGGTGCGCCACCCTGGTCTCGCATCGTCGCGCTGCGTCTCGCCCCGTGCGGGCGTCCGTGGGCAGGTCGAAGAGAGTGCCGCCCGAGCCTATTGCAACGATTGAATGAAACGCGCGAGCTCCTCGTTGACGCGCTCGGGCTCGTCGAGGAAGGGGCAATGCCCGCTGTTATCGAAGATCACGTGCCTCGCGCCTGGGATCTGCCGGGCGACGTGCTCGCTCGCGGCCGTCGGGACCAGCTTGTCCTTGCGGCCGCACCCCACCAGCGTGGGCACATTGATGTGCTCCAGCATCGGGCGGTAGTCGCGCATCGTCTGATCGAACAGGATGGCGCTCGCGATCGCCTCGGAGGGGCGGGTGATCTCGTCGAAGAACCATTGCCGCTGCTCGTCGTTCGGCTCCTCCGCCCCCATGAGCGAGATGAAGTCGTGGACGAAGGCATCCCGGTTGGTCTGCACCAGGTCCATGATGGCTGTCAGTTGCGGCAGATCGAAGGCCCCGAAAGGCCAGTCGTCGCTCTTGAAGTCGCAGGGAGATTGATCGACGAGCACCGTGCCGCGAATCCCCTGCGTCCCGAACTGCTGAATGTAGTCCCAGATGACCATGCAGCCCATCGACCAGCCCACGAGCACGACGTCGTCGAGCTTCAGCGTTTCGAGGAGACCGCGCAGATCGCGCGCATAGGTCGGGACCGTGTGGCCCACGGGGACCTGTGCAGAGCGCCCGTGACCGCGGAGATCGGGAACGACGATCCGGAACTGTTCTCCGAGCGCGAGAAATTGTGGTTGAAAGAAGCGGCCGCTCATCCAGACCCCGTGAACGAAGACGACGGCTTGCCCCCTGGCCGCGGAGTCCTCGTAATAAAGCTCGCAGCCGCGCACGTTGACTCTCGGCATGAAACCTCCTGGTAGTGGATATCGGTCGGATGATGTGGATGGTCTGTTGATCGTGGTAGACGGGCCGAGCTGGGCAATCGTTCCACGCCTACCACAAGTAAGTGAACGCGGAGCCTCTCCGCGCGCCTCGACTCACTCGACACGCCGCGCTGGACCCCCGGATCTGGGCATCGAACCACCGCGCTGTTCGAGCCAGGTCCCATCGCTCGTCGTGTAGGTCAGCCACACGCTGCCGTCGTGCTCGGGCTCCATCGCGACATGCGTGAACGACCCCGCCTTCGCCGCGATGCAATGCGCGGCGAAGCTCCCGTCTTCGAGGAGATGGCCCAGCTCGAGCACCGCCTTCGCCCCCGGCTCCGGAGCGCTCGGCCGAGCCCGCACCACCCGCGGCGGCCCACGCCCGCGCGTGGCCGTGATCGGCGCCGGACTGAGGCCGTTCGGGTACATCGACCAGACCACCGGCTCGTCGATGCGGGGGGGATCGCTCAAGCGAATCGCCGCCATCCCGAACCCAGAGTCGCTGTGCGATGTCGGAATCAGGGCGAACACCGAGCCAGCCTCGGTCTGCGTGAGCGCCCCCGCCATGCGCGCCTCGAAGCCGCCACCCACGAAGATCACGGCGTCCGGACCGAGCGCGAGCTGCCCTTGCGCCGTGCGGCGCAGCATGCGCGCGTGGACCGGCGTCAGCGCCGCGCGCGCATCGATGTACATGGCGAGCGCCCCAT
Source organism: Chondromyces crocatus (assembly GCF_001189295.1). Taxonomy (NCBI): domain Bacteria; kingdom Pseudomonadati; phylum Myxococcota; order Polyangiales; family Polyangiaceae; genus Chondromyces; species Chondromyces crocatus. The sequence continues at coordinate 11,092,520 of NZ_CP012159.1, read as the reverse complement.
CCTTCCAGGGCATCAGCGTGACGAACGTCGCCCCGGCGCCGTCCTCCGAGAGCGGCACGGCCGGGCTGTCGTCCAGCGCGATGAACGCCTGCGTGACCACGCCCTCCGTGGTCTTCCGATCCGCGAGGAAGGCGACGACCGTGTGGTCCTCGGGCAGCGGCGCGGCGGCGAGCGTGGTCCCGCGGCGGCCGGTCGCGATCGGCTTGCGCTCACCTCCAGCGAGCGGCCCGCGTCGGATGGCGCCCTGGAGATCCATGCAATACAGGGAGCCACCGGCCGCAGTGCAAGCAGGCCAGTTCGCACGGTCGAGGGCAGGCGGTGGCGTGGCGGGCGGCGCTGGGCCCGTCAGCGGAGGCAGGGCGACCGGCGTGGTGGCACTCCTCGGCGGCGCCGGGGAGAGCTGCGGGAACATCGGGCTGGTCTCGTGCCCCGACCCGTCACGGTTGAAGATCACCCGTAGCTCGTCGGTGGCCCCACCGCCCCCTCGCCGAAGCAGCGCTGGGCCCGTCGTCGGGAGCAACACAGGCCCGCGGCGCAGCACGCACGCCTCCGCCAGGAGCTCCGCGGCGGGGCCGGCAGACGAAGACGCGCTGGGGGATGCGCTGCTCGACGCCGCCGCGTTGCTCGACGCCGCCGCGCTGCTCGACGCCGCCGCGCTGCTCGACGCCGCCGCGCTGGAGACCGAGCCGACGCTGGCCGACGCGGCTGCACTGGAGGCCGAGCCGACGCTGGCCGAGGCGGCCGGCACGGCGGGCTCCGTGGTCGCGCCTGGAGCCACGGCGGCTCCCGAGCCCGTGAGCGCGACGCTGGCCGACGTCGGCGTGGACGTGGCGGTGGGCAGGCCACGGTCGGGAACACTCTCCTGACAGGACGCGAGCGCGGTGACGAGAACGAGAACGAAGGCGCAACGGCGCACCGACCGAATCTACCCCGGACGGGCTGGCGGCGCACCAGGTAGGTGCAGGGATTACTACTCCTTGCCGACCACGCGGTTCAGGTAGAACGCCGCGCTCACCAGGCCGAGGTGGGTGAACGCCTGGGGGAAGTTGCCGAGGGCCTCGCCGCTGTGCCCGATCTGCTCGGAGTACAGGCCCAGATGGTTCGCGTACGTGAGCATCTTCTCGAAGATGAAGCGCGCCTGCCGGTGCCTACCGGCGCGGGCGAGGGCCTCCACGAGCCAGAACGTGCAGATGCTGAACGTGCCTTCCTTACCGGTCAGCCCGTCACCGAGCCCCGACCCCTTCTCCAGCTCGTAGCGGTACACCAGGCTGTCGCTCACGAGCTGCTTCAGCGTCTCATCGAGCGTGCCGAGCATGCGCGGATCATCGGCCGCGATGAACCGCATCAGCGGCATGATCAGGTTGCTCGCGTCGAGCGCGTTCTCCCCGAAGACCTGGACGAAGGTCTGCCGCTCCTTGTCGTAGCCCAGCGCCATGATGGTCTCGTAGATCTTGTCGCGCGCCGCGATGACCCGGGGCCTGTCGATCGGGAACGAGCGGCTGTCCGCGATGCGCAGCGCGCGATCGAGGGCCACCCAGCACTGCACCTTCGAGTAGACGAACTGCCGCCTCCCGTTGCGCACCTCCCACACGCCCTCGTCCTCGCGCTCCCAGTTGTCGATCACCCAGTAGACCATCCGGCGCAGATCGCACCAGAAGTCATAGGAGATCCGCTTTGCGTGGCGGTCGTAGATGTACACGGCGTCGATCAGCTCCCCGTAGATGTCGAGCTGGAGCTGGGTGCGCGCCAGGTTGCCGACCCGCACCGGATGTGAGCCGCGGTAGCCGTCGAGGTGGCTGAGATCGATCTCGGGCAGCTCGTGCCGCCCATCGATTCCGTACATCAGCTGCAGCGGCCCGCTCGGCCCATCGTGCTCGGAGACGCGCGCCCGCAGCCACTCCATGAACTGCGTCGCCTCCTCGGTGAAGCCGAGGCGAAGGAACGCATAGAGCGTGAACGCCGCGTCGCGGATCCAGACGTAGCGGTAATCCCAGTTCCGGACTCCGCCGATCTCCTCGGGCAAGCTGGTGGTCGGCGCCGCCACGATCGCGCCCGTCGGCTCGAAGGTCAGCAGCTTGAGCACCAGCGCGGAGCGGTTGACCATCTCGCGCCAGCGCCCCTCGTACTTGCTCTTGCTGAGCCAGTCGCGCCAGAACTGGACGGTGCGCGACCGCGCCTCCTCGCCGTCGATGGCCATCGAGAGCAGGTCATTTCGTGCGGTCCAGTCGTCCGCGTGCCGCAGCGCGAAGGTGACGCACGAGCCTGCCTCGACGACGAACTCGGCCGTGACGCCACCCTTGCCATCCTCTTTGAGCGGGACGGGGCTGAGCAGAATGACATCCTGGCCCTCGGAGTCGAACACGGCCCCCTCGGGGAGGAGGACGACCTCGTGCTCGCGCCGCGCGAAGTCCATCGCCGGGCGGCAACTCAGGCGGAAATGGATCGATCCTCGGACGGCGCGGACGATGCGCACGATCTGGTGAATGCCGTTCCGGTTGCCGTGCTTGTCCCGGTGGATGGGCATGAAATCGCAGACCTCGCCGACGCCCTCGGCCCCGAGGAACCGGGTGAGCAGGACGTTCGTGTCCGGCAGGTACATCTGCTTGAACGACGCCTCGTGGGTGGCGACGATCTGGAAATGGCCGCCCTTTTCATCGTCCAGGATGGCCGCGAAGATGCTGGGTGAATCGAAGTGGGGCAGACAGCACCAATCGATGGAGCCATCCATGCCGACCAGCGCGACCGAATGCATGTCTCCGATGACGCCGTAGGATTCGATGGGCTTGTAGGGCATGGGTCCGTCGGTCGACTATAGCCCACGGGCTGCCTTCCGCCCTTGGGGACAGCCCTGAAAACGGTGTCGCTCCATCACTCCGTCACGCTCGCCCAGGAGAGCAGCCGCGCACCCCGCAGGAGCGGAGGCAGTGGGCGCGCCGCGCTCCGCGTTCTTCCTCCGTGCGGGTCCTCGGGGCCTGCGGATCCCGTGTGGTACCGCAGCTCGAACTGCGGCGACGACATCGAGGTGAGTACCGCACTCGGACCCAGCGGCGTGTCCACGGTGAGCGTGTCGTGGCAAGCGAGTGACTGGGTAACGGCCACACCGAAGACGACCGTGTTGGGCGGCTGCTCCTCGTATTCGATGAACACGGACGGGTCCGCTTCCGAGGGCAGCCTGGCGTCGCCACTGAGATAATCGAGCGCCCAGAGCGCGCCTGCGCCGCCACGGCATTGCGCAGCGCCAGCCGCCTCGGGGGCGAACGTGGCGAAGTAGACGGTGCCATCGAACAGCGAGAGCGGGCCCGTCACCCGCTGACCTGCGAGAAACCGACGGACCCAGCGCGCGCGCACCGCGGGCTGACCGCCCTCGAACGACTCGGAGAGAGACCACAGCCGCGTGTCCACCGCGTCGCTCGCCGTGAACGCCTGCTGATCCCCCGTCGAGAACAGGAGCACGACGTCTCCTCGCGGGTCGGTGCTGACCACGGGCGGCGTGTCGATCGGCTGCCCCATCGTCGCGCCATCGCCCTGCAACGAGTACCCGTCCCAGGCGAGCGCGGCCGACCAGGCCGCTGGATCCGGACGCGAGACATCGACCCGCCACAGCCCCCCCTCCGCATCGCCGACGTAGATGCGCGAGGCCACCTGACCTGGCTGCGCCGGGTACGCGACGGGGACGCCCGTGAGCGGCGCATCGAACGGCGCCATGGTCACCCGCCCAGCGAGCCCCGGCGGCGCCTCCACGAGCGCACCGCGGAACGTGCGGATCACCGCGCCCGTATCGAGCCGCACCACCGTCAGCGAGCGCGACGGCCCCACCGCCTCGCCCGCGCCCGCGCCCCCCCAGCAGCGCGTGCTCCCCCGCGCCTGGTACGGCCCGGCAGCATCCATCAACGCTCCCCCCGGCGCCTGCCGCGCGCACACCCCAGCACCGAGCGGTGCCGACCCGCCCGCGAGGATCGCCACCCCCACCTCCCGCACCTCGCCCGCCTCCTCGATCTCCAGCAGCGCCACGGCCGGAGGTGGCACCGCCTCGCCGAAGAGAGCCCGCCCCGCCGCGTCCGTCGAGAGCTGCCACAGGAACACGGGCGCGCGCGGATCGGTCACATCGAGCGCGTAGTAAAAGCCACCCGCTGCACCGCCTCCGGCGACGAGCACCGTGCGGTACGCCGCCCCGGCCGTCGTCGCCGCCGCCAGCGCTTGCGCGCGCGTCCGCTCGAACGGGAGGTTCTTCACCACGGGCGCTCCGTCGAGCAAGTTCACTTGCACCCCGTGCGCCGCCGGGAGCTGCGGCAGCACGGCAGGCGGAAAGAACGCCCACAGCTCGTTGTTCTCCCGCACATCGACCCGGAGCGGATCGCTCGCGTCCCCGGGCGCGACCTGGAACGCGTGGAGCTGACCGTCGGTGGTGGCCGCATAGAGCACCGTCGGGCGCTTCTCCTGCTGCACCGCGAAGCGCGCGTACGCCTCGTCGAGGAGCAGCTCGCGGGGTGGCCCCACGAGTGCCGGCGTCGCATGGTAGACCGCGCCGAGCGGCCGCCCCTCCCGCGTCTCGACAGCGCTCATCCCTGGCACCGGCTCCCCGAGTTCCCAGCGCAGCACCTGGGCCACGCACTCCCCGGCCGTCGACGCACCGAGCACCGCGCACCGCGACGGGAGCACCCCCGCCGGCGCGAGACCCAGCGCCTGAGGTGACGCCGCGAGCGTGGCCACGAACTCCGCCGAAGGCGCGGGCCCACCCCCCGTCACCGTGGCCCCCACGAGCCCGAGCCCCTCGTCGCTCGACAGGTGCGGCCGGAGGCTCGACGACGACGTTCCACCCGGCGTCGCGGAGAGCGCGGTGAACACGCGCCGCGTACCGGCCGCTGCGCTCGCCAGGTTGAGCGCGAAATCATCCCCCGCCTCGGCATCGAGCGGCTGCGGCACCGGCGTGAGCGCACCGTTCTCCAGCGCGCACACCTGGCGCTTCCGCTCGAGGTTCCCGCTCCACCGCGGACCGGGACCTGGGTTCAACGACGACGCGATCTGGAACGCCGCCGCCGCCGCGCCCGGAACGAGTGGGCTCGCCGCCCCCATCACCGGCAGCGTACGGCTCGTCGGCTGCGCGATCGCCCCCAGGATCTCGCCGAGCGCCGCCGACAGCTCCGCCCCGCTGTCGGGGAAGTACCCCTTCCCGGTCCCCCCAGCGATGCCGATGCGCGCCAGCGCGCAGCAGGCCGCGACGGGCCCCGCGGGCGCGTGGCAGATCCCCCCTGGCGCGAACGACGCCGGGGTGAGGGCGCTGCAGTCGATGCCCGCCTGCGTCGACAGGCTGTAGCCAATCGCGAACGTCTCGATCCCCGCCTCGTGGAGCGCTGCGGCGATCACGTGCGGCGCCTCGTACGGGCACCCATCGCCCCCGGGCCCCGACCCGGACGTCGCCGCGCACTCCGGCCGCAAATCGAGGTTCGGCTCCCCGTCCGAGAGCAGCACCACGTACATCGCCCGGGACCCGTTCTGCACACACGGATCGCTTCGCGGCCCCAGCGGCTCTCCCTCCCACAGCGAATCGTCGTGCAGCAGGTAGTCGCGCGCATCGGCGAGCAGCCCGGCCATCGGCGTCGCCCCGTACGGCCGCACCGCGAGCAAGATCTCCTGGATGCGATCATTGCGCGCGCGCAGCGTCGCCACGGGCGCGTCGGACACAGGAAACGGCACCAGCGGCCCCTCCCACGGCGGCGCGGCCGGGTTCTTCGCGCCCACCTCGAAGTCGCGCGGCGGACAGCCGGGCAGCGTCCCTTGCGCCGCCTGCCCACCGCCTTGAAACCCCGGGAAGTAGCTCCACATCCCCGCCACACCGCTCGCCGCGTGTGGCCCACCGAGCCACCCCGTGCCCGTGTCCGGCAGCGCATCGAACGTCATCAGCGCGAAGCGCACCTCGTCCCTCGCCGTGTCCAGGAACCCCTTGGACAGCGCAGCGAACGGCGCCGCGCAGGGCGTCGACACCCCGGCATGATCGTGCTCCACGATCCCCGACGCGCCCGCGCCCTTCGCACAGCCACCCGACAGGATGCGGTGAAACGGCAGGTGGTATCCCCGGTCGTACGGCGCCACCCCACCGAACCGGTACTCGTCCACGAACCGCGCCTCCATGCGGTCCTGTGCGAGACAGGTGAAGTCGGCCACCGCGCCCGTCAGCGCCTCGACCACGTTCGTGAAGCGGCTTCGCGCCTGCTCGGGCGGTGAAGGACCGAGGGGCGCGCAGACGGGCAGGCCCCCCGCCACCGTCCGCTCCATCGAGCCCGACGTATCGACGAGGAGCAGCACGTTGGGCGCTGGCGCGTGGAGATCGAGCTGCGCGTACGCCGGCGTCACGCCCTGGAAAGGCACGACGACGCCACACGCCACGACGAGGAGCGGGCGAAGGGATCGCATGGGGATGCGCCCTCCTGGAGCAAGCGACATGCCCCATCCGCGGCCGGAGAGGCGCTCGCTTTTCCCGGCTTGCGCGCTGCGACCCGCTGCGCCTCGCGCTGCTGCACGCCACCGCGCTGGCGTGCACTGGTTGCGCCGCTCCGAAATCAGGTCAGGCCGCGTGCCCCCGAGACGCCTTTCCCTCGGCGATCACGCCCTGGAGCCGGCATCGCCGCGGCCCACCGACGTCGACCGGGCGCGGCGCCCACCCTCACGACTGCTGCGTGCCTTGCCGCTGCCCGGCGCGGATGCACTGCGCCAGCAGCGACCGCAGCTCCGCCACGACGTTGAACTCGATGTCGCTCGCCCCCTCGATCAGGCAGGAGCCGTGCATACCCTCCACCGCGCGTCACGCTCCGACGACGAGTCCGAAGCGGACTGGCACATTTCCGGACACTTTCGGAAACGCGCGAAGGGCCCCAGGATCGCTCTCGAGACACACCACACCGGCCTCACGGGCCGCGTGTCCGTCTGCCGACGGGCAACCACGGAACGCAAGGAGACGGAGGGAACATGAAGGCGCTCGTATTCCACCGACCGAAGCACGTCAGCGTGGACCAGGTGAACGACCCCCGCATCGAGCACCCGCGCGACGCCATCGTGCGCGTCACCCTGACGGCCATCTGCGGGTCCGATCTGCACATCTACAACGGCTTGATCCCGCAGGTCCGCCCCATGGTCCTCGGGCACGAGTTCATGGGCATCGTCGAGGAGGTCGGACCGCAGATCACCAACCTGAAGCGCGGTGACCGCGTGATCGTGCCGTTTCCCATCGCCTGCGGCGACTGCTTCTTCTGCAAGGCCCACCTGCCGCCCCACTGCGAGCGTTCGAACCGCGAGCATTACGGACCGGAAGGTGGCCTCCTCCGCGAGAAGGGCGGCGCCCTCTTCGGGTACACCGACCTCTACGGTGGCTACGACGGCGGCCAGGCCGAGCTGGTCCGCATCCCGTATGCCGACGTCGGCCCCCGCAAGGTCCCGGACGAACTGACCGACGAACAGGCCCTCTTCCTCACCGACATCCTCCCCACGGGCTGGACCGCCGTCGATCAGGCCCACCTCCAGGGGGGCGAGACCGTCGCCGTCTTCGGCTGCGGCCCCGTGGGGCTGATGGCCATGAAGGCCGCCTGGATCAAGGGCGCGGGACGGGTCATCGGCATCGATGTCGAGGACTACCGCGTCGAGATGGCCCGCAGCGCCACGGGCGCCGAAGTGATCCACGCCCGCCGGGACGACCCGGTGAAGGCCATCCGCGCCATGACCGACGGCCGCGGCGCCGACGTCTGCATCGACGCCGTCGGCATGGAGGCGCGCCGCAGCTTGTGGAAGAAGCTCGCCAACGTGGTGCACGGACAGCTCGGCTCCACCGAGGCCCTGGAGACCTGCTTCTCCGCGGTACGGCGTGGCGGCATGGTCTCGATCGTCGGCGTCTACGGCATGCCGTACGACAACTTCCCCGTGGGACAGATCTTCGACAAGGGCCTGCGCCTCTGGGCGGGCCAGGCGCTCGCGCAGAACTACGTCGACGAGCTGATGGCGCTGATCGTCGCGGGCAAGATCAGGACCGACGACATCATCACCCACCGCATGCCCCTCTCCGACGCGGCCATCGGCTACGACCTCTTCAACAAGAAGAAGGACAACTGCGTGAAGGTCGTCCTCACCCCGTGACGAGCGAACCCTCGCGTCGTGACGTGCGGACCGTCGCAGCGTGACGAGCGAACCCGCGCATCGTGACGTGCGGACGCGCGCATCCGGAAGCGTGCGCGCGCCGCCCGTGCGCCGCTGACCCTTTCGGAGCCGCGCTGCTGCGACTAACCTCCCGCGCCAGAGCAGCTTCATGGATCTGACGGGCACCTCCTGGGGTGCATTCGAGGTGTGGGGCCCCTTCAGTGAAGGGGGCATGAGCCGGGTGTGGCTGGCGCGGCATCGCGAGCTGAGCTCGCCCGTGGTGCTCAAGACCTTGCTCGACGTCGCCGACCCCGAGGAGGCCTTCACCCTGCTCCGCCGCGAAGCCCGCCTCATGGCGCGCATCCCCAGCCCGCGCGTCGTCCGCCCGGTCGACGTCGGCGTCGTCGAGGCGGACTCGTGCGGCCGCGTCCCCTACCTCGCGCAGGAGTACGTCGACGGTCTCGACCTCGCCGAGCTGGAGCGCCGCCGCCGCGCCGCCCTCCGCCGCAGCTTGCCCCTCTGGTACGTCTGCCGCGCCATCACCGAGGTCGCCAGCGCCTTGCACAGTGCCCACCAGACCGGCGTCCTGCACCGCGACATCAAGCCCTCCAACCTCTTCGGCTCCCCCCAGACCGGCATCCGCCTCGGCGACTTCGGCATCGCCCAGGCCCGCCGCGGCGGCAGCCGCAAGATCGGCGGCACCCTCCGCTACCTCGCCCCCGAGGTCCTTCGCGGCGCCCCGCCCACCCGCCAGTGCGACGTCTACTCGCTCGGCGCCACCGCCTACGATCTCCACTACGGCAGCCCCCCCTTCAACGACCCCGTGGACATCGTCGGCGACAGCCCCGTGCGTTTCCCGGCTGCTCGCTCCCCGAACGAAGCGTACTTCCAGCACGTCCTCGCGCGCATGCTGGAGCGCTCCCCTTCGCAGCGCTTCGAGTCCGTGAGCGGCCCCTTGCGCCAGCTCTCCGCCCTCTCGCGCGACCTTCGCCCCCAGCCCCCGCCCGCCGTCTACCTCGGCCAGGGCGACTTCCAGCTCGGCCCCGTGCACATCCGCTGCATCCAGGGCGACATCGCCGACGCCAGCGCCGAGGGCATCATCAACTCCGCCACCGACGAGATGCGCATGCGCGACGGTGTGGCCGGCGCCCTCCGCGCCAAAGGCGGCCAGGAGATCGAAGACGAAGCCTTGCGCGGCGGCAACCGCGCCCTCGGCGAATGCGTCGCCACGAACGGCGGCGCGCTCGCGTGCCGCTACGTCATCCACGCCGTCAGCGCCTGGAAAGAAGCCTCGTGCATCGGACGCGCCTCCCAGCGCGCCCTCCTCCTCGCCGAGGAACTCGGCCTCCGCACCCTCGCCCTTCCCGCGCTCGGCACCGGCCGCGCCCGCGTCACCTCCGAGGCCAGCGCCTACGCCATGGGCGCCGCCCTCCAGGAGCACCTCGCCCTCGGCGGCAGCCGCCTGCGCGAGGTGACCTTCGTGCTCTACGACCGCGAAACCCTCGACCTCTTCATCGAGCAGCTCAGCGGCCTCTTTCTCGGCGACCTCGACCCCCACGAAGACAGCCGAGAAGCCCAGCCACGCCCCTCCGAAGCGCTGGACGAGACGATCTACCTCGGCCCTCGCTCGCAGCGCTGAACACCCCGCTGCGGCCCCCGCCCGCAGCCCTGCGCGCCGCGTGTGCTAGACAGCCAGCATGCTCCGCGCTTTCCTCGCCCTGGCGTCGCTCTCCCTCGTGATCGCGTGCGGAGCGGCCACACCCGAGGCAGCTCCCGTTCCCGCTCCCGCGGCGGCGCCCACGCCCCCTCCAGCCGACACCGCCTTGCGCTTCACCGTGCGCTTCGGTCCCGCGCTGAGCCAGACCCCCCTCGACGGACGGCTCCTTCTCTTCCTGGGCACCCGCGACGGCGAAGAGCCTCGCTTCCAGCTCTCCGGCGACGACCGCACCGCGCAGGTCTTCGGCGTCGACGTCGACGCCCTCGCCCCGGGCGCCACCGCCGTCATCGACCACCGCACCCTGGGCTACCCCATCGCCGCGACCACCGACCTGCCCCCGGGCGACTACTGGGTGCAGGCCCTCCTCCACCGCTACGACACCTTCCACCGCGGCGACGGCCACACCGTCAAGCTCCCTCCCGATCGCGGCGAAGGCCAGCAGTGGAGCCTCGCCCCGGGCAACCTCGTGAGCACCCCCCGCAAGGTGCGCATCGATCCCGCCCAGCCCGGCACCATCGCCATCGACCTCGACCGCGCCTTGCCCCCGCTCCCTCCCGTCGACGACACCCGCTACCTCAAGCACGTCCGCCTCCGCAGCGAGCGCCTCTCTCGCTTCTGGGGACGAGACACCTACCTCGGCGCGCAGGTCCTCTTGCCCGAGGGATGGGACACCCACCCGAACGCCCGCTACCCCCTCGTCGTCTTTCATTCACATTTCGACCGGCATTTCTTCGGCTGGCGCGAACAGCCGCCCGAGCCCGGACTCCCCCCGGTGAATCTCGACGGAATCGCCCGCGAATGCCCCAACGGCCACGGCCCCCGCTGCGCACCGAACGGCTACCCGCGCGCCGTCCAGGAAGCAGGCCACGCATTCTACGAGCGCTGGACCGGCCCTGGTTTCCCCCGCGTCCTCCTCGTCCAGATCCAGCACGCGAACCCCTATTACGACGACTCCTACGCCGTGAACTCCGAGAACGTCGGCCCGTACGGCGACGCCATCACCCACGAGCTGATCCCGCACCTGGAGCGCACCTTCCGCGGCCTCGGCCCCTGGGCACGCGGCCTGTACGGCGGCTCCACCGGCGGCTGGGAGTCGCTCGCCGCCCAGATCTTCTACCCCGACGACTACAACGGCGCCGTCGCGAACTGCCCCGATCCCATCGACTTCCACCATTACATGTCGGTGAACATCTACGAGGACCGCAATGCCTACTGGAACGAAGGCCCCTTGCGACGGACCCCGCGCCCCGCGAACCGCAGCCCCCTCGGCTACACCGTCTCCACCATGGAGCAGGACAACCTCCTCGAACTCGTCCTCGGCACCCACGCCCGCTCCGGAGGCCAGTTCGACATCTGGGAAGCCGTCTTCTCCCCCGTCGGCCCCGACGGCTACCCCCGCAGGATCTGGGACCGCCGCACCGGCGTCATCGACCCCGACGTGGCCCAGGCCTGGCGCCGCTACGACCTCGGCCACCTCCTCGAACGCGACTGGGCGACCCTGGGACCGAAGCTCCAGGGCAAGCTCCGCATCCACGTCGGCCGCGTCGACAACTACTTCCTCGACGGCGCCGTCGTGCGCGTCGAGCGCTTCCTGCGCAGCACGAAGCGACCGACCTCCGACGCCGTGGTCACCTACGGCGAGACCGACGGCCACTGCTGGAGCGGCGACCCCACCACGATCAACGCTCACTCCCGCCTGCGCTACCACGAGCGCTTCATCCCCCAGCTCGTGGAAGGGTGGCTCGCGCGCGCGCCCGCCGGCGCCGACACGAAGAGCTGGCGCTACTGAAGGGCCGCGGCTGCGCTGCGGCATCGACCGTGGCGGGGAGCGCACGAGGGCGCCCTCTCAGGCAGGGGACGCCGACGTGATCACCGTCCCCGCGTTCTCCAGGCCGAGCTGCTTGCTGAGGACCTCTTGCAGAAACAGCGCGTGCTCCTCGGTGAGCCAGGTATCGAGGAGCAAGGTGTCCTGCCCGTCGGTGAACAGGACCCTGAGCCGGAAGTGAGCGCTTCCTCGTAGCGGTTTGTAGTGCTCGGCCTGGAACCCTCGGATGCGACGCACGTCGAGCGTGCAGTTGCCGCTCCAGGGCACGGGCCCATGACGAACGGTGAGGCTGTCGCGGCTGACGGTGATCTGCGTGTGGTTCAGGATCTCGGCGACCGTGATGTAGGTGATGTAGAAGGCCCCGCTCCCCACGAAGAGGATCTTCAGGAGCGCGTGAAACGACACCTCGAACCAGCCATGACGCGCTCCGAGGAGCAGGAAGACCATGCCGAGGGTGCCGCTCATGAGCACCACCCGCAGCGAGGTGTAGACGTTGACCCAGCGCCATCGCAGTTCGAGACGCGGTGCCGTCCCTGCCGCGGTGCGGTAGTCCGGCGTGTGCGCCGAGGCGTTCTCGTCGACGTAGCGCAGCGCGATGCGGGCGGGGCGAGGGCGGCTCGGAGGCGCAGGTCGATGGGGACTCATGGCCGTCGCTCCGGCGCCTCAGCCCATGCCATCGGTGTCTGCCGGGGAGATGCCGGGCGCGAGGTCGAGGTGCGACCCGAGCACGTGCTCCAGAAAGCGCGCGTGGGCCTTGCTGACGCGGTGGACCACGCCGACCGAGGGACCGTCGACGAGGAGGGCGTGGAGGTCGTACGAGTTTCCTCCACGCGGACCCGGCACCCGCTCGATCCGGAACTGACGGATCCTGCGCACCTCGATCGTGCGGCGCCCGCGCCACGGGATGGGGCCGTGGCGAATGGTGAGCCTCTCCGCCGTGGCGGTGATCTCCGTGTGATTGAGCAGGCCCGCGACGGTGTAATAGCTGACGCCCACGCACATGGCGCCGTAGGCCAGCAGCGCCAGCAGCACGAACAGCGACCGCAGCCCGCCGGGACGACCCATCAGCTCGACGGCCCTGCCGTAATACTCACCGATGAGCGCGGGCACCTGCACGCGAACGAGGATCGAATCCCACCAGATGCACAGAATGAGCAAGAGCACGTGGTGGAGCCCGAACCAGCGCAGCCGCAGCACCACGCCTCCGTCTCTGGCCGCGGCGCCGTCGCCCTCCTCGCGTGGCCTCCCGGCCGCATCGAGGTAGCGCACCTCGATGCCGGCTGGCCACGCGACGGGCGTGCGCGCGGGAGGGACGGGGCTCATGCAGGAATCTCACGCGGGCACCGCGCAGGCGTCAAGGCACGGGCGCCCCCCTCCACGCGGCGAAGACGTTACTTGTTGCTCTGCGCCTTCAGCTCGTCGAGCTGCTTTTTCGCTGCATCGGCGACGAACGGGTCCTTGTCCTTCGACAGTGCGCCGAGGACGTTGGTCGCTGCGGCCGGGTCGCACCGCATGAGCGCATGGAACGACGCCCGTCGCGTGTTCGGGTCGGGGACCTTGGCGTCGCTCAGCTTCTTGGCGACACCGAAGGCCTTCTTTTTCAGGTCGGTCCCCACATCCGCATTGCACGCACGCTCCAGCGCCAGGGCGTAATCGACGCCGACGGCATTGGTGATCTTGGTCGGATCGGCGGTCTTTCCCACCAGCGAGTCGACGACCGTCGCGTGGATGCCCTTGCACCGCGTCGTCGCGGCCGCCTTGTGGGCTTCCCCTGCGAGGTCGTCGGACCGGTCGAGCTGGTCCTGCGCCAGCTTGCAGACCGCGTCGGTCGACTCCGTCGTCGGCGTCAGCGCCGAGATGGCTTCCCGCTGCACCCGCGGATCCGCGTCGCGAAGCAGCGTCACCAGCACCTGCAACGTCACGTCGTTCTGGTTCGGCCGGAGCAGGTAGAACGCCAGCGACTGGCGGAACTCCGACACGGGGTGCCTGGCGAGCGCGCGCAGGTCGTCACCGAGTCCGAGCTGCTTCATGTCCGCCCGCGCGATGGCACCGCCGAGGGCTCGGGCGACGAGGACGTTGGTCTCTTTCTTGGCGACGGCAGCGAGGCGCGCGACCGCGGCCTTGTCGTTCGCGATCGCGGACGTGCGCAGCTTCTCGATCGCGAGGATGCGGCGCTTCACCTCGCTGCTCTCGAGCATCGTGAGCAGCGTCGCGCTCGCCTCGTCGTCCTCGAAGAGGGCCTCTTCGTCGAGCCACGCCTTGAGGCCGGCGCAGTCGGGATCGATCTCCTCGTCGACGAGCCCACAGGAGAGCGCCCCCTCCGCGAGCTTCTGGATCGCCGCCTCGCCCGAGACCGGCGCGCTCGCTGCCGGCGGCGGAGTCGCGAGGGCTGGCGACGCCTGGGCCGGCGGCTCGACGGTCGTCACCTCGGCGTTCTGGGCGCCGCCACAGCCCAGGCTGGCCATGGTCGTGACGGCGAGCAATGCAAGCATCGAGAAGCGCATGGACATGGGCGCGCGCTACCAGCTCGTCCCGAAGGGGTCAATTGCACCGGTGGACGCCGACGTGGTCATCACCGCGTCGTGAATGGCGAGACGCAGGATTTTTCCCGATCGGTCGCATCTCGATCCGTCCCGACATGTCCATTTCGTGCGCTTTGCTTCGGTGGCCTGCGACGCGCCCGTACGATGGCGGGTTCCACGAGCGTGCTGCGCGCGCTGCGCTGCGCTCCAGAGTCCCGAGGAGATGCACCATGGTCCGTCGTGTCGTGTTCTTCGTGATGGCCCTCGGCTTTGCCAGCCTGCTCATGGGTTGCGGGCCGCGATGGCAAGTCGTTCATCAGACGACGCCGAGCCCCCTGGTCAATCAACGTTCATTCGCCGTGCTGCCCATCGAGTACAGCGGCCTCCGCGTCGGAGAGAAGACCGAGGCCCAGTACCTGTCCGAGAAAGACGCCAAGCAGCAAGAGAGCTTCCAGGCCGACAAGGACGCCCTGAACCAGAACTTCGCGCGTGCCCTCATCGAAGGCGCCGCGGGCGATGCGATCAACGTCGCGCTCGCCACGGGCCCTTCCGCCGCACCCTTCGAGATCAGGCCGGTGGTGACGTTCATCGAGCCGGGCTTCTATGCGGTGGTGGCCTCGATGCCGAGCGAGGTGCACATGACCTTGCGCATCACGCTTCCGAACGGGCAGGTCATCGACGAGATCACGCTCGCGCACTCGACCGACTCACGGAGCGGGTTCTCGGTCGGCGGCATCAGCATGAACCCCTCCAGCGGCGGCCGTCTCCGCAAGGACGGCGAAGGCCTCGGCGAGATCGTGGCGAAGTACCTGCGCGAGCGCGTCGGCGGCTGACCCTCCGCGGCAGGCCGTCATGGCGTTCGTCCGATGCACCGAGGGGTCGATGCGCCGGAGGGTCCGATGCGCCGGAGGGTCCGATGCGCCGGGGGGATGAAGGGGGACCGGAGGCCCATGACGGCACGTGACGGTCCCAGGGAGGGCGTGACGGGGACCAGGGGAGGGGACGGCCTGCGGGCGCTTCCGTGGGGTCGGAAAACGGCCGGCGCCCACGGGGGGAGGGGAGCGGTGGGCGGCGGAGACCCGGGGCGCCCCACCCACGTGGTGTGGTTCACAGGGGACCCTGCCGTTTGCAGCCAGGGTGTACTTCAGGCCTTCCCGATGTGGCTGCGACTACACCCGCACACTTCTGCGACAGTCCTGGGTAGTTCCCAAAGTGCTCCTGGGTAGTTCCCAAAGTGCTCCTGGGTAGTTCCCAAAGTGCTCCTGGGCAGTTCCCAAAGTGCTCCTGGGCAGTTCCCAAAGTGCTCCTGGGTAGTTCCCAAAGTGCTCCTGGGTAGTTCCCAAAGTGCTCCTGGGCAGTTCCCAAAGTGCTCCTGGGCAGTTCCCACGGCGGTCCTGGGCAGTTCCCAAAGTGCTCCTGGGCAGTTCCCACGGCGGTCCTGGGCAGTTCCCAAAGTGCTCCTGGGCAGTTCCCACGGCGGTCCTGGGCAGTTCCCACGGCGGTCCTGGGCGTCTCGATGTGCAGCTCCGGGCGGGTTCCGGCGTGCCCACGGAGCTTCCGGCGTGGCCTTGGGTGGCGTCCATCCGTCGCCCGTACAGGGCGCGCGGTGCCTGTGGATTCAGCGTGGCTTGCAGGGACGGCGCGTCGAGCTGCAGGAGAGCGCTCTCGCTCAGAGCGCGCGTCGCGCGGACGGGTGCAGCGCGCCGAGCAGCAGGAGGTCGATCAAGTTGGTGAGGAAGGTGTCGTCCACGTCCTCGCGCATGAAGAAGATCCGCTGGTGGAGGGCGCCGGCGAGGGCCTGGAAAATGATGAGGTGATTCACGCCCGGCGCGAGTTCTCCGCGCGCTTGCGCGTTCTCGATGAGGGGCTGCTGCATGGCCTCGTGCTCCTCGCGGAGTGAGAGCAGGATCTCGAACAGCTCCGAGTCGGCGCTCTCCGCCATCAGCATCCGAATGAAGCTCTGGCCGAGCGGGTGCCTCGTCTGCTCGACGAACGTCCGCGCCAGGGCGAAGAGATCGGAGCGCAGCGAGCCCGTGTTCGGCGCCACGCGCTTGTCCCGCGCCGCGGCGCGGAGCGCATCGCGGATGAGCTCACGCTGGCTCGGCCAGCGGCGGTACACGGTCGTCTTGTTGACCTCGGCGCGCGCCGCCACTTCCTCGATCCGGAAGCCGCGGTAGCCCACCTGCGCGAGCTCGTGGAGCGTGGCCTCGAGCACGCGCTGCACGATGGCCTCGCCACGCACGAGCGGAGGCTTCGCCGGGGCCTTGGGCCGACGAGGCGCGGGCTTCTCCGCCGCTCCCGTCGACTGCGTGCTCGGCTTCTTCGTGCTCGGCTTCTTCGTGCTCGTCGACTTCGTGCTCGGCATGCTCCTCACGCGACCACCTGGACTCGGCCGACCGTGGCCCACCGGCCAGCGGCCCGCTCACCCTATCCGAACGCCAGGCCTCGTACCCTAGCGCAACTTTCAGATGCGATTCAAAGCGCACCCCCTCAGGGAGGCACGTTTCAGCCTTATCCAGGGTAAATAGATTGTTAAGTTGTGTATCGCAAATTTTAGTTGCGATGCCCCAGGCCCCTTGCTACTCCGGTATCGCAACAATCTGGTGCGATGGCTCGGGTCTGCAACGGCCGCAGGACTGGCCGTAGACAAGGATCCTCCCGTGAACGGTCATCTCGTTCGTGTCCCGCTGTTTCTGGCGGTGCTCGCCGCGTCCGCGAGCTGCAAGTCGACCGCCGCGGCTCCCGCGGAAAGCCCTGCCGAGACCATCTCCGTGGAGACGATGAAGGTGCGGGAGCAGCCGATGCCCCGCTCGATGAAGCTCACGGGCTCGCTGCGCGGGGGCCAGCAGACGGAGCTGGCGGCGAACACCGTGGGGCGAGTCGTCTCGACGTTCGTCGAGCGCGGCTCGGCGGTGAAGAAGGGCGACAAGCTCGCGACGCTCGACGTGCGCGGCGCCGCGGCCAGCATGAACGAGGTGCGCCGGAGCGTGGAGCTGGCGCGCGCCCAGTCCGACGCAGCGAAGCGGGACTGCGATCTGAACACGAAGCTGTTCGAGCAGAACGTGATCTCCGCGGCGGAGCGGGACCGGGTGGCGGACACCTGCCGGAACGCCGAGATCTCCCTCCAGGTCGCCGAGGCCCGCGTCCGGAGCGCGGGGATCGCGCTGGTGGACGGCACCATCGTGGCGCCCTTCGACGGGGTGGTGACCGAGCGGCACGTGAACCCGGGCGAGTACGTGCGACCCGACAGCAAGGTGGTGACCCTGGTGAGCCTCACCGATCTCCGGCTGGAGTTCACCGTGCCCGAGGCGAACCTCGCCGCCGTGGAGGAAGGCCGCACGCTCTCGTTCACCGTACCGGCCTACCCGGGCCGCACCTTCGACGGGATGGTGCGCTTCGTCGGCGCGGCGGTGCGCGAGGCGACGCGCGATCTCGTGGCCGAAGCCATCGTGGAGAACAAGGGCGGCGTGCTGCGCCCGGGCATGTTCGCCACGATCGCGCTGGTGACCGGCGAGGCGCCTTCGCCGGTGCTGCCGAAGTCGGCGCTCGTGAAGAAAGAGGACAACACGACGCACGTCTTCGCCGTGGTCAACAAGCGCCTGGAGGAGCGGATCGTCCAGGCGGGGGCCGAGAAGGGCGAGGAAGTGGCGATCGTGCGGGGGCTGTCGCGCGGTGACGTGATCGTGATGAAGCCAGCGGAAGGGCTTCGCAACGGTCAGGCCGTGAACTGAGGAGATCTCCCATGAGCTGGCTCACGAAGATCTCCGTCCGGCGCCCGGTGCTGGCGACGGTGCTGATGCTGGTGATCGTGGTGCTGGGGGCGGCGGGGTACGCCGGTCTCGGGCTCGATCAGTTCCCGAACGTCGACGCGCCGGTCGTGGTGGTGACGACGCGGCTCGATGGCGCGGCCCCCGAGGAGGTGGAAGCCGACATCACCGACAAGATCGAGAGCGCGGTCAACACGATCAGCGGGATCGACGAGCTGCGCTCGACGTCGAGCCAGGGCATCTCCCAGGTGGTCGTGGTGTTCACGCTGGAGCGCGAGACGGACGGCGCGGTCCAGGACGTGCGCGACAAGATGAGCACCATCCTGCCGGAGCTGCCGAAGGGGGTGGATCCGCCGGTGGTGAGCAAGCTCGACATCGGCGCGGCGCCGGTGCTGCTCATCGCGGTCCGCTCGGACAAGCCGATCCGCGAGACGACGGAGATCGCCGACAAGCAGGTGCGGCGGCAGATCGAGAGCATCCAGGGCGTCGGTCAGGTGACGTTGATTGGCGGTCAGGACCGGCAGGTGAACCTCTGGCTGGACGCGCTGGCGCTGCGCTCGCACGGGATGACGGCGGCCGACGTGCAGCGGGCGCTCATGGCGCAGAACCTGACGACGCCGGGCGGCAGCATCGAGACCGGGCCGGAGAGCTTGACCTTGCGCGTGGCGGGGCGGGTGACGTCGCTCGAGGACCTGGGGCGCATCGTGCTCCGGGAGCAGGACGGGCACGCCATCCGGGTGAAGGACGTGGCGCGGGTCGAGGACGGCCGGGTCGAGGAGAAGACGTACGCGGCGCTCGAAGGGGAGCGCACCGTGCTCCTGTCGGTGGTGAAGCAGTCCGGTCAGAACACGGTCACCGTGGTCGACGCGGTGAAGGCGCGCCTCGATGCGGTCCAGGGCTCGCTGCCGGGCGGGACGACGATCGAGGTGGTGCGCGACAACTCGCAGGTGATCCGGACGGGCATCGAGGCGGTGCTGGAGCACCTGGTCCTCGGGGCGCTGCTCGCGGCGCTGGTGGTGCTGGTGTTCCTGGGGAGCTTCCGGAGCACGGTCATCGCGGCGCTGGCGATCCCGATCTCCATCGTGGGGACGTTCGCGGTGATGTGGATCGCGGGCTTCACGCTGAACTTCCTGACGCTGCTGGCGCTGGCGCTGGCAGTCGGCATCGTCATCGACGACGCGATCGTGGTGCTGGAGAACATCGTCCGGTTCATCGACGAGAAGGGCATGAAGCCGTTCCCGGCCGCGGTGATGGCGACGAAGGAGATCGGGCCCGCCGTCATGGCGACGACGCTCTCGCTGATGGCGGTGTTCATCCCGGTGTCGTTCATGCCGGGGATCGCGGGGCGCTTCCTGCGCAGCTTCGGGCTGACCATGGCGTTCTCCATCGCGGTCTCGCTGTTCGTGAGCTTCACGCTGACGCCGATGCTGGCGGCGCGCTGGATCTCCGGGCACCGCACGGGTGCTTCGGGCCCGTCGGCGATGGAGCGGGTGGTGAACTTCTTCTACAAGCCCATCGAGCGGGGGTACGTCACCCTGCTCTCCTGGGTGATGCGGCACCGCTGGGTGATGGTGGTCGCCTGCGCGGTGACCCTGGGCTCGTGCGTGCCGATCGCGCGGGCGCTGCCCTCGGGCTTCCTCCCGGAGGACGACCAGGCGCAGTTCGAGGTGAGCTTGCGCGCCCCGGAAGGAACGAGCCTGACGGCGACGCGGCTCATCGTCGAGCGCATCGCCGAGGACATCCACCGACTGCCCGGGGTCACGAAGACGCTGGTCACCGTCGGCGAGGGGGAGCGCGCGACCAACGTGGCCAAGGTCTACGTGATGCTGACCGACCCGGGCGCGCGGCCCGACAGCCAGAGCGCGCTGATGCAGCGGGTGCGCCAGGAGATCCTCGCCAAGCAGCCGCCGGAGCTGCGCCTGTCGGCGGGCGAAGTGCAGGCGATCTCGGTGGGCGGGACGTCGCAAGCGAGCATCCAGGTGGCGCTCATGGGGCCCGACCTCGACAAGCTCGGGGAGTACGCGACGCGCATCACCGAGGCACTGCGCGAGGTGCCGGCCGCGGTCGACGTGGACAACACGCTCGTCGACGGCAAGCCCGAGGTGCGGGTGGCCATCGACCGGGACCGCGCGGCGGACCTGGGCGTGCAGGTGGCGGACGTGGCGAGCACGCTCCAGCTCCTCGTCGGCGGGCTCAAGGTCTCGTCCTACGCCGAAGGGGGCGAGGAGTACGACGTGCGGATCCGCGCCGACGCGCCGTTCCGCATGGACGCCGACGCGCTGTCGCTCGTGAACGTGCCGTCGTCGAAACACGGCTCGGTGCCGCTCGCCAACGTGGTGAGCATGGAGCCGGACGCGGGCCCTGCGGAGATCGGGCGTCTCGGCCGCCGGCGGCAGATCACGGTGATGGCGAACTCGGCGCCGGGGGCGGGCGACAGCGCAGTGCAGGCGGCACTCGACAAGATCGTCGCCGACCAGCAGATGCCCGACGGCTACACGGCACAGGCGGTGGGGCGCTCGAAGAACACGGCGAGCACGGCGGCCGGGTTCGTGATGGTCATCGGCCTGGCGTTCGTCTTCATGTACCTGATCCTGGCGGCGCAGTTCGAGTCGTGGCTGCACCCGGTCACGATCCTCCTGAGCTTGCCGCTGACGGTGCCGTTCGCGCTGCTGTCGCTGCTGCTCTTCGGGCAGACGCTGAACATGTTCTCGGCGCTCGGGCTGCTGGTGCTGTTCGGCGTGGTGAAGAAGAACGCGATCCTGCAGATCGACCACACGAACCACCTGCGCCGTGAGGGCAAGCCGCGCCTGCAGGCGATCATCGAGGCGAACAAGGACCGGCTGCGGCCCATCCTGATGACCACGCTCGCGTTCGTCGCCGGGATGATCCCGCTCGTGGCCTCGAACGGGGTGGGGTCGGGCCAGAACCGGACGATGGGGGCCATCGTGCTGGGGGGGCAGAGCCTGTCGCTCTTGCTGACGCTCCTGGCGGTGCCGGTGGCCTATTCGCTGTTCGACGACGCGGGGGAGTGGCTGGGGCGGCTCTTCCGCCGCGAGGCCACCGAGGACAAGGGCGAGCGAGAGCTGGATGAAATGCTCGACGGCGCGTCGATGGCGCCGGCGGGGTCGATGGCGATGGAAGGAGCCGAGTGATGGGCGCTGCACGATCGTACGACACGCTCTCGGTCTACCGGGGGGAACTCGCCAAGCGGCAGCCCCTCACGGCCGAAGAGGAACGGGCGCTCTCGGTGCGCTGGAAGGCTGGGGAGCGCGAGGCAGGGCGGCGCATCATCGAGGGATGCCTGCCGCATGTGATGTTGATCGCCCGCCAGTACGCGCGGTGGGGGACGCCGATGGAAGACCTCGTGCAACAGGGAAACATCGGGTTGCTCAAGGCGTGCGAGCGCTTCGAGCCGGAGCGCGGGCACCGGCTGGTGACCTTCGCGAAGTTCTGGGTCCGCGCCGAGATCCGCGACTACGTGTTCCGGAACCACCGGGTGGTGGGGCTCGGCTCGTCGAAGGAGGAGCGGCGGGCGGTGCGCTACTTCCGGCAGTCGTTCGTGAACGACCCGGAGATGCTGGCCGAGAAGACGGGGGTGTCCGCGCGGCGCGCCCACGCGCTGCTCCCGCTGCTCTCGGGGCCGGAGATGCCGTTCGACTCGCCGCTGCACGCCGACGGCAGGCCGCTCTCGGACGTGCTGACGGACAGCGCGGCGTCGCCCGAAGAGGAGATCTGCCAGGCCGACGAGCGCGCGCACCTGGAGTCCGCGGTGAAGACGGCGCTCTCCGAGCTGTCACCGCGGGAGCAGCAGATCGTCGAGCGGCACCTGATGTCCGAGGAGGTGGAGACGCTGTCGCAGCTCGGCGCCGCCTTCGGGGTGTCGAAGGAGCGGATCCGGCAGGTGGAGGAGCGCGCGATGAAGCGGATGCGAGGGCACCTGCAAGCGTTTGCCGGCTCCGCCTCCTGCGGCTGATCCGGGAGAGGGCGGTGCTTCGCCGGATCACCCGCCGGCGAACAGCTCGGCCACCCAGACCCGACCGTGCGCATCGCGGACGACGCCCACGCCGGCGCGGGTGTAATCGCCCATGAGCAGGTTGCCCCGGTGCGAGGGGCTGGCCCAGATGGCGCGGTGGGCGTGCTCGGGGGTGTCGGAGGTGGCGACGTTCTCGCCCGCGATCCGGGCGGCGTAGTTCGCGGCGGCGAGCCGGGCCGCGGGGTCGCCGTGGCCGACGTCATGGCCGACGAGGCGCGCGGCGCTCATGGCCTGGGCGTGCTGGAGGGCGAGCGCATCGAGGGCGGCGTCGCGCGCGAGCGGGGGCTGGCCTTCGGCGGCGCGCGCGGCGTTGATCATGCGCATCATCGCGTCGGCGTCGTCGCTGGCGCCACGCGCGGCGTCTTCACCCGGAGCGGCGACGCGCTGGAACTGCACCGGCGGCGAGGCGTCGACGTGGACCATGGCCTCCAGGACGGGGCGCGGTCCCGTCGAGACGGTGGCGAGCACCTGCACGAGCCAGGTGCCCACCTGGTCGACGGAGAAGCTCGAGCGCACGCGGTTCTGGTAGAGCGTGGCAGGCACGGAGCGGGGGGCGCCGCGCGGGCCGAGCAGCACCAGGCGGGCCTCGTGCACGGGGACGAGGAAGAAGCCCTCGACGGTGAGCCACTGGCCGAGGCGGGCGGTGGTGGGGAGCGCGGCGAGGTCGGCGAGTGCGTCGACGCCGACGACGGAGACGACCTCCGAGCCGTTCGCGCGGGTGCCGCGGGCGACGCCGCAGCGCCGCTGGCCGAAGGTCCGCCAGCCGTCGACCCAGGCCCCGAAGCGGGCGCTCAGCTCGCCGTCCGTCAACGAGTCGCCGTCGATGGACCAGGCGCGTGGCCAGGGATGCGGGCCGCCGGCGGCGCGGAAGGTGAAGAGCAGTTCGTCGGAAGGGAAGATGTCGAGGCCGCGGACCTGGCGCTCGACGTTGCGGCGGGCGACGTCGGTGAGCGCCGCGTCCGCGGTGCCGCACAGGGAAAGGAGGGTCGCGGTCTCCGGGGTGGCGGCGAGCGGTTGCGGGGACTCGGTGGCTTGCGCCCACGGCAAGGGGGGCGGCTGAGGGCCAGTGAGTCCTGGCGAAGGGGTGGGCGAAGCGGTCGCGCTGGCGCTCGGGCGCGGCGCCGTCTGCGTGGTGGGAAAGGCTGGGCGTGGTGTGTCGGAGGGGGCGGGGAGGGGAGAGGCGGTGCAGCCCGCGAGCAGCACGGCACTCAGCGCAGCGTTCAGCGTGGCGTTCAGCGTGGCGTTCAGCGCGATGTTCAGCGCAGCGCGCGAGGACCAGGGCTCGCCGAGGGGCTGCGCTCCGCCCGCCTCGTCCGGTCGAGGGGCGCGCTGGCTCATGGGCGGGGCGAAGAGAGCGCGAGCGTCGTCGGCCCGGGCGTCGGCGCGCGCTTCGTTTGATAGAGGCCGTCGGGGAGCGGCTGGTCCTGGGAGAGGATGTGCCGCTCGATGTAGCGCACCACGGCCTCGTGTAGATCCTGGGGGGCGCCGCGCGCGCGCTCGGGGCGGTGGCTGCCGAGGATCTCGAACATCGCGTAGCCGGCCAGGCCTTCCTGGTGCGCCATGCGCGCCAGCGTCTCGATGCGGGGGTCGGGCTCGGGGAGCGGGTCGGGAGAGCGGGGCGTGGTGGGGTCGTTGGCTTTGTCGGCCTCGGCTTGCTCGACGAAATAGGCGCCGATGGCAGCTTCGAGGCAGACGACTTCTTCGACGACGCTCAGGTAATACGGTGTGCTCGCTGGCTGCTTGAAGATCTCGGCGCGGACGTCGGGCTCGTAGCGGAGGACGGCGCGGCAGCCCGCGTAGATCTGGGCAGGGCCGCTGGGGGCGGCGCCGACGTGGATGGCGCCGACGCTGTCGACGTCGAGGAAGATGGGAAAGGGGTCGATGCGGCCTTGTCCGGCGCCGCCCGGGGTGATCCGGGAGGCGACGCTCCAGGCGCGGGCGGAGCGGGGGTGGTAGGCGAGCGCGGTGGCGATGTGCTTGCGGGCGAGGGGGAGATCGCCGCGGCGCTCGGCGACCTCGGCGAGGCCGGTGTGGGCCGTCGAGAGGGTGGGGTCGGCGGTCACGGCGCGCTGGAAGGCTTGCTCGGCAGCGTCGAGGGCATTGCCCGCGAGGTGGGCGCGCCCGAGCCCGATGAGGGCGGCAGGGTGTTGCGGGCCGTGGGTGACGGCCTCGTCGAAGGCGGTGCGCGCGGCGGGGATGTCGCCCTGGGCGAGGTGGGTTTCGCCGCGGGTGTGGGCGGCGCGCAGCGCAGCGGCGGTGGGCGTGGGGGCGAGGAGGCCGATGCCGCGCGGGTCGCGCTGGAGGGTCTGCCACTCGTCGGCCTCGGCGGGGCCGGTGGGGCCGTACTGGGCGACGAGGTTCGCGACCTCGGGCGGGGTCTCCATGAGCACGTAGAGCCGGGGCGAGTCCTTGATGATGGTGACCACCATGCGCGTGAAGTGCAGGCTCTCTTCGGGCTCCTCCATGCGGTGCTCGCCGGCGTAGCCGAAGCGGGTCAGATCCGGGAACACGCGCCGGGCCGGGGTCTGGACGGGGGTGTCCGGGGGCTGGAGGAGAGCCCGCTGCGCCGGGGTGAAGGACGGGACCCAGGAAGGGGCGACGCCGAGGGCCGACGCGCCCGGCGGGGTGGGGCGCATGGCCTGGCGACCGGAGCAGCCGCTCCCCATGAGGCTCATCCCCAGAAGACTCAGCGCCACGAGCGCCGTGTTGGTGATCGCCCGCATGTCCACGGGGTAGCAGGTTTCGCACGCGCACGCTGCTTTCCGGTCATGCCGGACACAGGGCCGAGGGTCGGACGGCCGGACGACCAAGAAACAAATGGGCGACGGGCCCGCTGTGCTACCGTGGCGCCGCGCAAAGATGGCGGAGATCAGCAGGGCCGCGAAGGTTGGGTTGATGACCATCGCCCTCGCGGGCGCGGCCTACGGGGGCTTTCGGTTCATCTCGAGGGAAGCCGGTACCGAAGGCGGTTACCGCGTCTGGGCGACGTTCCCGGACATCACGGGCGTGGCGCCGAAGTCACGGGTGATGATCTCGGGCATCCAGGTCGGCGTGGTCGATCGGATCTCGCTCCAGAACGGCGAGGCCCGGGTCGACATCAAGATGAACCCGGACGTGCCGCTGTTCGTGGACGCCGCGATCGGCAAGAAGGCCACGAGCCTCATCGGCGAGTCGTTCATCGTGCTCACGCCGGGGACCGAGGGCAAGGACCGGATCCCCGACCAGGGCCGGATCCTGCTCTACGTCGAGGAGCCCAACATCCAGTCGTTGCAGAACCAGGTCGCCGACATCCTGAAGGACGTGAAGTCGGTGACCGAGTCGCTGCGCAACACGGTGGGCTCGGACCAGGGGCAGACGCAGATCGCGGAGATCCTCAAGAACCTGGCCGAGGTCACCGATGAGCTGAACAAGACGGTCCGGGACAACCGGGCCGGCGTCACCCAGACGATCCACAACATCAACGCCATCACCGGAGATGCGGGGCCGCGAATCCGGGAGATCCTCGACAACGTGAACCAGGTGACCCGCGACGTCCGCGCGATGACGGCGTCGGCGGAGCCGATCCCGCTGGCCCAGACGGGGCAGTTCGGGCAGCTCGGGCAGCCGGGAGAACCCGGGGCACCTGGGCAGACCGGGGCACCTGGGCAGACCGGCGTCGGCGCACAGCCGGGACAAGGGGCGCAGCCCGGGCAAGCTGGGCAAGGGGCGCAGGCGGGGGTCGCTGGACAGGCGGTGCAGCCAGGGCAGGCCGGGCAGGCGTTGCAAGCCGGTCAGGGCCGTCAGGCGGGCGAGATCCGGAAGACGGTGGAGCGCATCGAGCGCGCCAGCGCGAGCCTGGAGTCGACGCTTCGCCACGCGGACAACGTGGCAGCCCGCATCGATCGTGGTGAGGGGACGCTCGGTCGTCTGAGCAAGGACGAGGCGCTGATCAACGAGGTGGAGAACACCGTCGACACGATCGGTGATTTCGTCGGCGGCATCGGGCGCCTGCAGACGATCGTGGGGCTCAGGACGGACTACAACTTCCTGGCGAACACCATCAAGAGCTACGTGGAGCTGCGGCTCCAGCCGAGCGAGGACAAATACTACGTCATCGAGCTGGTGAACGATCCGCGTGGTCTCACGCAGTTCGAGCAGATCGACGTCGACACGACGAACCCCAACCAGCCGTCGCATTACCGGGAGATCCGGACGATCACGACGAACTCCTTCCGGTTCTCCTTCCAGTTCGCGAAGCGGATGGGGCCGTTCACGGGGCGCTTCGGCATCCGCGAGTCGACGGGCGGCATCGGTCTGGATCTGCACCTGCTCGACGATCGCTTCGAGCTGCGGCAGGACCTGTTCGGCTTCGGCGAGGAGCTGTCGCCGCGCTGGCGCATCGCGGTGTCGTACGAGTTTCTCCGGAAGCTGTGGTTGCTCGGCGGTGTCGACGACATCCTGAACGCCGACCGTCGCGACTACTTCGTGGGGCTGCAGCTCCGCTTCAACGACCAGGATCTGAAGACGATCCTGCCGTTCGCGCCCACGAGCTTCTGACACCCGGACCGTGTGCTATAGGCCCCGGTATGAGGGGCTCGAAGACGTCCGCCGTTCTGGTGCTCGCCATGGCCGTGGCCGGGGGCGTCGCTGCCTGTCAGGGGTGCCAGTCGACCACGACGTCTCCGCCGTCGAGCGCGGACGCCGCGAACGCGAAGCCGACGTTGCGGCTGTACCTGGTGAGCACGATCGCGGGGGCGATGGAGCCCTGCGGGTGCACGAAGGACCAGCTCGGAGGGGTGGATCACCTCGCGGCGTACATCGACGCGCACAAGGCCGACGCGCCGGAGAGCCTGGTGCTGGGGGCGGGGCCGATGCTGTTCATGGAGCCGCGCCTGGAGC
Organism: Chondromyces crocatus; assembly: GCF_001189295.1. Classification (NCBI taxonomy): domain Bacteria; kingdom Pseudomonadati; phylum Myxococcota; order Polyangiales; family Polyangiaceae; genus Chondromyces; species Chondromyces crocatus. Next base: position 11,065,657 of record NZ_CP012159.1, on the reverse strand, counting down.
CGGACGCGGCGACGCAGGACGAGTGGAAGGCGGAAGCGCTGGCCCAGGCGGCGCAGCGCATCGGGCTCGCGGCGTGGGCGCCCGGCGCGAACGACTGGGCTGCCGGGTCGAAAGCGCTGGCGAAGTACCGGGAGATGTCGGGCGCGGCGCTGCTGGCGGCGAACCTGGAGGGGGTGCCAGGGAGCGCGGGTGCGGCCGGCACGATGGTGCGCGAGGTGGGGGGGATCAAGGTGGGGATCGTGGGCGTGAGCGATCCCAAGGACCGCGCCGGGAGCTACCCGGAAGGCGTGACGTCGAGCCCCGCGCTGGCCGCGATGAAGGCCGGGGTGGAGGCGGTGAAGCAGCAAGGGGCGACCATCCTGGTGGGGCTCGCGGCGCTGCCCCGGGGTGAGGCGCTGCGGCTCGTGGACGAGCTCCCGGAGCTGCACGTGCTGGTGCTCGGAAAGCCGACGGAGGCGGGCGACGCGAACGACGCACCGAAGCCGCCAGCGCTGATCGGGACGACGCTGGTGGCCGAGTCGGCGAACCACCTCCAGAGCATGGCGGTGGTGGATCTGTTCGTGCGCGGTGACGACAAGCAGATCACCTTCGGCGATGCGGGCGGTGTGGCGAAGGCCGAGGAGCTGCTGCTGCTGTCGAACCGGATCCGTCAGCTGGAGAACCGCATCAACGCGTGGGAGGCCGACAAGAGCGCATCGGCGAAGGACCTCGCGGCGCGGAAGGCCGATCTCGCGCGGATGCGCAGCGAGAAGGAGAAGCTCGAGGCGGAGAGCAAGCCGGTGAAGGGCAGCTTCTTCCGGTACTCGTCGGTCGAGGTGCGAGAGCGCTACGGGAGCGAGAAGTCGGTCGCAGAGCTGATGCTCGCCTATTACAAGCGCGTGAACGCCCACAACAAGGAGGCGTTCAAGGACCGGGTTCCCGAGCCGGTGACGGAGGGGCAGGCGGAGTACATCGGGATCGAGGCCTGCACGGCGTGCCACGACGAGGAGCGGAAGGTGTGGGACAAGACGGCCCACGCCCACGCGTACGCGACGCTGGAGAAGGACTTCAAGGAATTCAACCTCGACTGCGTGAGCTGCCACGTGACGGGCTACGGCAAGCCCGGGGGCTCGACCGTGACGCACAACGCGAAGCTGCAGAACGTGCAGTGCGAGGAGTGCCACGGGCCGGGATCGCTGCATGCGAAGAGCCCGAACAAGAGGGACCTCATCGTGCTCGCGCCGAAGCCGGAGAGCTGCGTGAGTCAGTGCCATCATCCGCCGCACGTCGAGGGCTTCGACGCGGTGGCCAAGATGCGGCTGATCCTCGGCCCCGGGCACGGAATGCCGTGATCCCGGCCTGACGCAGCGGGCAGATGCTGGCCCGAGGGCGTGGTGCGCTGGGGTCCCGTGGTGGCCTCGGGTGATGACGCCGAGGTGATGGCTGGAGGCCTCAGGATCGCTCCGCGGTGAGCTTCCGAGGCCGCAGCGCGGCGGCTCGTTTTTGGACCGTGGCTTACGGCCTGTGCGAGGGTGGCGTCAGAAATCGGCTGTATGCCGTAAGGAACCATCCGTCTGCCCCGCTGGCACGGGCTGTGTAGTGTGGGGCAATCCTGTCCCGTCGATCGGGGCACTCATCATCAAAGCACAGAGGTGATTCTGCTTATGAGATCCATGACCGCACGATGGCTGCGTGGAGGTGCTGCTCTCGTCGCGCTCGCAGCGGTGAGCGGGACAGCAGCGGCTCAGGACGCGCCGGCGGCCGGGAACGGCGTCGCGCTCAATCGTTTCAATCCTGCGCCTGCCGGTGACCGGATGTTCGGCGTGGCCTCGCCCGACGCGAGCTCACCGAACCTGGACGGTGGGCCCGGGGTGAACCTGATGATCCTGGGGGACTACGCGCACAACCCGCTGGTCCTCCGACGTGAGAGCACGGGGGAGAACCTCGGCGGGATCGTGAGCCACCAGCTCTTCCTGCACCTGAATGCGTCCTTCGTGATCTGGGAGCGGCTGAACCTGAACGTGGACGTGCCGTTCGCGCTCTACCAGGGGGGCAACAGCCCCGCTGCCGATGGCCTCGCGTTCAACTCGCCCGGGGGCGCCGAGATCGGTGACCTGCGGCTCGGTCTGCGGCTCCGGCTCCTCGGAGAGCACTTCGATCCATTCCAGCTCGCCATCGGCGGCTACATGTGGGTGCCGACGGGCAACGGCGACGCCGGCTCGTTCGTCGGTGAGGGGTCGGTGCGCGGGATGCCGATGATCATCGCCGGCGGGCGTTTCAGCTCGGTGGTGTGGTCGGCGCAGGTCGGCGCGGACTTCAGGCCGGGCCAGATCTACGCGGGCGTGCAGCAGGGCATCTCGCTGAACGGCGGCGCCGGCATCGGCTTCCTGCTCGACGACGAGAAGCGGTTCCAGATCGGGCCGGAGGCGACGATCTCGACCGTGCTGCAAGGCGAGGGTCCGACGAAGCGGAACACGAACCTCGAGCTCTTGCTCGGCGCGCGCTACCGCTTCGCCGGGATGATCGAGGCCGGCATCGGCGCCGGTCCCGGCCTCACGTCGGGCGTGGGTACGCCTGATTTCCGCGCGGTGGCGTCGGTGGCGTTCGCGCCCGAGATCAAGCGCCCGACCGACGACCGGGACAAGGATGGGATCAAGGACGTGGACGATGCCTGTCCCGACACCTACGGCGTGGCCGACCCGGATCCGAAGAAGAACGGCTGCCCGCCGGCACCGCCCGATCGCGACAAGGATGGCATCCTCGACGCGCAGGACGCATGCCCCGACGAGCCGGGCGTGGACAACGTCGATCCGAAGAAGCACGGCTGCCCGCCGCCAGGGGACAAGGACGGCGACGGCATCCTCGATGACGTCGATGCCTGCATCGACACGCCAGGCGTGCCGAGCAACGATCCGAAGCTGCACGGCTGCCCGCCGCCCGACAGGGACGGCGACGGCGTGCCCGACGCGGACGACGCCTGCGTCGACATCCCTGGCCTGAAGACCAGCGATCCGGCAACGAACGGCTGCCCCGGCGACACCGACGGCGACGGCATCCGCGACGACAAGGACGCCTGCCCCGAGGAGAAGGGCAAGCCGAACCCGGATCCGTCGAAGAACGGCTGCCCGGTGGCGGTGCGCGTGACCGAGAAGGAGATCGTGATCCTGCAGCAGGTGCAGTTCGACACCGCGCGGGCGACGATCAAGAAGGTCAGCGACGAGCTGCTCGACGAGGTGGCCGGCGTGCTGAAGGAGCATCCGGAGATCACCGTGATCGAGGTCCAAGGGCACACGGACAGCCGCGGAAACCGCGCCTACAACGTGAAGCTCAGCCAGGACCGCTCCGACTCGGTGAAGAAGGCGCTCGTGAAGCGCGGTGTCGAGGAAACGCGCCTGAGGGCGAAGGGCTACGGCCCCGACGAGCCGATCGGCGACAACGCGACCGAGGATGGCCGCCAGCAGAACCGCCGCGTGCAGTTCAAGATCGTCGAGAAGAAGGCGAAGGGCGACGTGCAGGCGCCTCAGACCCAGCCGGCTGGAGCCGCTCCCGCCCAGGCGCCGGCCCCGCAGGCGCCCCCTGGCCAACCCCAACCCCTGCTCCCGCAGAAGTGATCCTTAGAGGAGGTGAATAGGTGAAACGCAATCTTGGAACCAGCGGGCTACTAGGGCTCGCTCTCCTGAGCGCTGCAGGAGGGGTCGCCAACGCGGCGCCGTCCCTGCGCGTCCAGGTGGACCAGCGAGGAGACTTCCTCCTCATCGGGAACACGCTCGGGCAGGACTGTGCCGCAGGCATCCCGGCACCCGTCGTCGGCACCGTCGGCAACTGCGGGAGCACGGGCGTCTCCGACTCGGCGCCCGACGTGTTCTGGCGCGTCGATGATCCGAACCCCGGAAACGCCGTCGCGAACAACACCATCGCCATGGCGAACGCTCGCAGCACCGCGATGCTGACGATCCCGCCGAACGCGACGGTGTCCCACGCTTACCTCTACTGGGGTGCGAAGGCGCCGGGGCCCGATCCGGACACCACGGCGACGCTGTCACGGCCCGGTGGGAGCGGGTTCAACGTCGACCTGACGGCGATCCACTCGTCGCAGGTCATCCAGGGCGCCGACTTCTTCTATCAGTCGGTCGCCGACGTCACGCAGCTCGTCCAGGAGCACGGCTCGGGCGCGTACCGCGTGAGCGGGGTGACGTCGAACAACTTCATCAACGCCACGAGCGACACGAACTACTCGGGCTGGTGGATGGTGGTGTTCTACGAGCGCGACTCGGAGCCGCCCCGCAACCTCGCACTCTTCGACGGGCTCGACCGGGTGGGCAGCGGCGCTCCTCAGTCGGCGACGCTTTCGGGCTTCTTCGTGCCTCCGGCAGGCTACGACGCGAAGCTCGGCGTGGTCGCGTACGAAGGCGACGACAGCATCCAGGGCGACCAGTTCTTCTTCAACTCCGTCGCGATGACGAACGGTCAGAACCCCGCGAACAACTTCTTCAACAACTCGCGCACGCACCTCGGCAACCTGGTGTCGGTGGTCGGTGATCTGCCCCAGCTCACCGGCGGACCGAGGAGCTTGTCGGGCCTCGACATCGACGTGCTCGACATCACGGCCCAGGTGTCCCCTGGTCTGTCGTCGGCGCCCATCCAGGCGACCAGCACGGGCGACGTGTACTTCCTCGGTGGCTTCGTCACCTCGATCTCCACCTTCAAGCCGGACTTCTCCACCTCGGTGAAGACGGCGGTGGACGTCAACGGTGGGTCGCTGCTTCCGGGCGACGTGATCCAGTACACGATCAACGTCATCAACACCGGCAACGACACGTCGACGCACACCGTGCTCACCGATCCGCTTCCGGCCGGTGTGACCTACGTACCGGGTTCGCTCTCGATCACTTCGGGTGCGAACTCGGGGCCCAAGACCGACGCCGCCGGGGACGACCAGGCGGAGTACAACGCCGGGACGCGGACCCTCACCGTGCGTCTCGGTACGGGCGCGAACGCCACCCAGGGTGGCACGATGATCGTCAACGCCACGGCCACGGTGACCTTCCGGGTCACGGTGAACGCCAACGCGTCGGGGACCATCGCCAACCAGGCGATCATCAACGCGGCGGGTGAGCAAGGCGCGCCCGCCACGGACACGCCCACCGACGGCAACGGCCCGGCTGGCGGCTCGCCGCCCACCGAGGTCGTCGTCGACCAGTGCGAGAGCAACGCCGGCTGCTCGGCGCCGACCCCGTACTGCGACACGACCGGCTCGCCCAAGATCTGCGTCGAGTGCATCACCGACATGCAGTGCTCGCCGCTCGAGCCGACCTGCGATTCCGAGACGAACACCTGTTCCTGCGTGCCCACGGGCCCGGAGGTCTGTGGTGACGGGATCGACAACAACTGTGACGGCGTGGCAGAGGAGTTCTGCGTCGACACCGACGGCGACGGGTTGCCCGATGACCTGGAGCTCCAGATCGGGACCGATCCGAACGACGCCGACACCGACGACGATGGTGTGCCCGACGGCATGGAGGCCAGCTTCGACGAGGACATCGATGGCGATGGCCTCATCGGACCGCTCGATCCGGACAGCGACAACGACGGGCTGTTCGACGGCACCGAGATGGGCTTCGACTGCTCGCACCCGGACACCGACATCAGCGCGGGGCACTGCATCCCCGACGGTGACATGGGCGCGACGACGACCGATCCGCTCAACCCGGACACGGACGGCGGTAGCGTCAGCGATGGCGACGAGGACCGGAACCGAAACGGCGTGGTCGACGCCGGGGAGACCGATCCGACGGCCGGTAACGGCGCCGACGACGTGCTCAACCAGGACACCGACGGCGACGGCCTGAGCGACATCATCGAGATCACCATCGGGACCGATCCGAACGACGCCGACAGCGACGACGACGGCGTGCCCGACGGCCAGGAGATCGACCCAGGTGGGGATGCCGACGGTGACGGCATCATCAATGCGCTCGATCCCGACAGCGACAACGACGGGATCTTCGACGGCACGGAGATGGGCTTCGACTGTTCGAACCCGGCCACCGACGTCAGCGCAGGGACCTGCGTGCCCGACGCGGACCAGGGCGCGACCACGACCAACCCGCTCGATCCCGACACGGATCACGGCGGTGTGCGCGATGGCGTCGAGGACGCGAACAAGAACGGCCGCATCGACGCGGGTGAGACCGATCCGAACAACCCCGCCGACGACGTGGTCATCATGGACTCGGACGGCGACGGGCTGCCCGACGACGTGGAGCTCCAGCTCGGGACCGATCCGTTCGACGCCGACAGCGACGACGACGGCGTGCCCGACGGCCAGGAGATCAATCCTGGTGGTGACGCCGACGGCGACGGGCTGATCAACGCGCTCGATCCGGACAGCGACAACGACGGGCTGTTCGACGGCACCGAGATGGGCTTCGACTGCTCGGGTCCGGGCACGGACGTGAGCCGCGGTCACTGCCGCCCCGACGCGGACCAGGGCGCGACCACGACCGACCCGCTCGACCCCGACACCGACGACGGTGGCGTGAGCGACGGCAACGAGGACACGAACCTCAACGGCCGCATCGACGAGGGCGAGACCGATCCGAACGACCCGTCCGACGACAATGAGGTCGTGGACTCGGATGGCGATGGGCTGAGCGATCAGCTGGAGATCTTCATCGGCACCGACCCGAACGACGCCGACAGCGACGACGACGGTGTGCTCGATGGTGACGAGCCGAACTTCAGCGACGACCACGACGGCGACGGGCTGATCAACGCGCTCGATCCGGACAGCGACGACGACGGGCTGTTCGACGGCACGGAGATGGGTCTCGACTGCTCGAACCCGGCGACGGACACCACCAAGAACACCTGCATCCCCGATGCAGATGGTGGGGCGACGACGACCAACCCGCTCGACGCGGACACCGACGACGGTGGCGTGATCGACGGTGAGGAAGACACGAACAAGAACGGCCAGGTGGACCCGGGCGAGCGGGATCCGAACGATCCCTCGGACGACAACAACGTCCCGCCCACCCCCTGCACCGAAGACAGCGCGTGCGGTGGGCCGAACAGCGGGTCGATCTGTGACGAGGACACGGGGACCTGCGTCAACGGTTGCCGCGGCACGAACGGGAACTCCTGCCCCTCGGGTCAGGTGTGCTCCTCGACCGACGACACCGCGGGCACCTGCAGCCCCGATCCGGGCGGCCCTGCCGAGCCCGGCTCGGACGACCTGTACGCGGAAGGGAACGGCCTGCTCTGCTCGGCGCGGCCTGGCCAGGCCGATGGCCAGGGTGGCGCGACGGCGCTGACGCTGGTGGGGCTCCTCGGCCTCGCGCTGCGGCTGCGTCGGAAGGGGTCTCGCCCGTGAGGGTGTGACCTGCGGTCCCTCAGCCCGAGGGAACGGCCCCGCCCGGGGCCTCCCTCGGGACTCTCTCTCTCCCAGCCCTCCCTCCTCTCCCACCGAGACAGGCTCCCCTCGTCTCTTCTCCCGCGGGGTGGCGCGCGTCGTGGAGTCGTCAGCACCGCCTCCTCGTCATCGTTGCGCTGCTGGCACCCCCCTGCGCAGGTGAGCCCGCCGCGGGCAGGCCACTTCCCTTGACCCGCCTGGCGATGGCTCCGTAGCATCTGCGCTCCCATGGGCGCACCGCGGGTCTCTTCGTCGCTCTTGCTCGATGACCTGTACCAGGCGGGTGACGAGCGATTCCTCGACGAGGTGCTCACCTCCACGGCGGTGCAGCAACTGAAGGCGCTGGTGCCCCTGTGGTACGCGAACGAGCGCCCCTTCGCGCGCCGCGCGCTCCTCCGGTACATCGACGACGGGTGCGATCGCCCGCACCACCGGCCCGTGGTGAAGCAGCTCTTCAAGCTCGCCGAGAAGCAGGGCGACGACGAGGTGATGGGCCATTTCCTCGTGGCCTTCGATCGGCTCATCGCGCGTCCCCCGCCGCTGCTGCTGCGTCGTCGCAGCAGGAGGGGGGGCAAGGCATCGTCCACGGGAGCGACGCCTCAGATCAAGCCGCCGGGGCGACTGTGGCCGAGCGAGAAGAAGGCGCCGCATTTCTCGATCGTGACGCGGGGCTACCTGCGGCGGCGGGCGACCCGTTACTTTCGCCTGATCGGCCGCACGGACCCGGAGCGCTACGGCCGCGCCATCCGGGCGGCGCTGTCCCTGTACGAGGACCCGCATCTCTCGACCGCGGAGCAGCTCCTCGACGCCTGGGGACTGATCCATGTCCTGTACCACGGCTCCACGCTCCTCGCGCGACGGCCCAGAGGGGTGGAGCTCGAGCCGAAGGCCACCATCGATCAGCTCGCGCCCGCGCCGATGATCCCGGAGGCGTGGGAAGACGTGTTCGACGACGTGCTCGCCCTCGCCTCGAAGGCGCCGAGCCGCACGGTGCGAGGCTTCGCGCTTCAGCTCCTCCGGCGCGACTACGACGCGGCGCTCCGGAGGCTCACCATCGACCAGGTGCGCGCTCTCCTCGCGAGCCCTCACGAAGACCTGCAGCTCCTCGGGGCCGAGTGCCTCCTCAGCGCGGCCGGCATCGAGTCCTTGTCCATCGAGGCCTGGCTCTCGCTGCTCCAGCTCGAGAACATCGACGTCCTCGCTGCGATCAGCGAGGCGGTGCAGCGTTACGTGTCGCCTGCGCGTCTGACCCTCACCGAGTGCGTCGAGCTGGCGTGCGCGCCGGCGGCACCCGTGGCGGAGCTGGGCCTTCGCTGGGCGCGGCAGAAGCAGGTGAAGACGGAGACGGAGCTGGAGACCGTCTTGCGCCTCGTCCGCGCTGGTGCTCCCCGGGTGCGCCAGGAGGCGGCGCGCTGGCTGTTCGAGGTGCTGACGTCGTCCCCCCATGCGCGCTCGACGCACGTCCGGGACCTGATCGACGCGGGCTACGCCGATGTCCGTGAGCAGGGGCTCGCCTTGCTCGGCGCGGACCCTCGCTTCCGCGACGACACCAGCCTGTGGACGGCGCTCGCCGAGACCCCTTACGACGATGTCCGCACCTTCCTGCTCGGGCACCTGACCGTGCGCCGCGCCGCCTTCTCGCCGGAGACCCTGCGCCACGTGTGGGCGACGACGTTGCTCAACGTGCACCGAGGGGCACGGGAGAAGCGTGCCGCCCTGAAGCTCCTGTCCGACCGCATCGTGGCGCGGCCCGAGGAGGCCGAGTCACTCCTTCCCTTGCTCGGCGTGACGCTGCGGAGCGTGCGACCTTCCGAGCGCCGCGCCGCCCTCGCCGCGGTGGCGCGGACGGCGTTCCGCGCACCCGCGCTGCGGGCGGCCATCCATCGGCAGCTCCCCGAGCTGCGACTGTTCAGCGAGGAGCTGAGCTCGTGAACGTCGAACTTCGCTACCTCGGCCACAGCGGGCTCCGGGAGATCGCTGGCGGAGCCGCGCTGAGCTTCGCGCCGAACCTCGCGCGCCCCAAGGTCTTCTTCGACAGCGCCCTGAAGCACCCGCTGAGCTTCCGCGAGGCGATGAGCGCGCTCCACGACGTGGTCATCGGCGACCTCAAGTCCCAGCCCAAGGACCGCAGCGCCTGGCTCGCCTGGAAGCAGCAGCAAGAACTCGACGAGGCGCAGCTCCGGAAGGACCTCTTCAAGTCGAGCCGGCGCGAGGAACTCTCGAAAATCGCGAGCGAACCGATCCCACCGGGCCTCGAGGCCGAGTTCCACAAGATGCACGGCATCTACTGGCGCGCCCGGAGGAAATGGGCGAGCGAGCTGGCGCTGAACGACCCGAGGCTCTTCCGTCACCTCGTGCCTTGCGATCCCGTGGTCACGGTCGCGCCCGACGTGGTGTTCTTCGAGTGTTTCTCCAAGGACGAGTCGAGCTACGGCTGCCTCTCGGTGGACCGAGACGCCTTCGAGGGGTCCCAGGAGGCAGGCCTCGGTACCACGAACGTCGACTACTCGATCGGCCTGTACGAGCACTTCCAGACGCTGCGGACCTACCGCGAGACCCGGCTGCTCGTGGATCCGACGGGCTTCGAGGTGAGCACCGAGGGCACGGCCGGCTTCCGTGAGGAGAAGATCGATCTCCCTCCCACCTGGCTTCGTGGCTTCGGCCAGATCCAGGCCGCCATGTGCCTGCCCTCGCGCCGCATCGACGTGCCGGTCGAGGCCGTCTACGCGATCCTGTCCCACCTGAAGCGGCACCGGGAGAAGACGGGCCCGCGCAGCTTGCGCTTCGAGCTGGTCCCGGGGCGCGCGCCGGTGATCTTCCTCGAACCCTGGGAGATCCCCGTCGTGTGCCGTGGCGTGGTCTGTCCGGACGAAGTGGACACCGCGCCCGCGCCTGCGCCTCACCCGAGCAGCTCGCTCGGACCGTACCGCTCTGCTCCGGTGCGACCCTCGAACGCGCTCCCCGAGGACAGGAGCCGCGGCCAGACCGTCTCGATCAAGGTCTGGGGGAGGCGCCGCCTGTTCGCCCTCGCGCGTCTTCTGCCGCTGGCAGAGCGCGTCGAGGTGCGCCTGCTCGGCTCGGGGTTGCCCAGCTTGTGGATCGTCCACATGCGCGGGATGCGGTTCACGCTCGCCCTCTCCGGCTGGACGGCCAACGACTGGAGCAGCGGCGCGAACCTGGAACTGATGGGGGGCGCCCTGCGCACCGACGCCCGCCTCACCGAGCGGGCCAGTGTGCAGCTCGAAGCCGTGCAGCGCGCGTCCTTCGGAGAGCTCGCGGCGGCGCTCGATGCGCCGAGCGACCAGCTCCTCGCCTCGCTGCACCGTCTGGCCAAGCAAGGTCAGATCATCTACGACCACGCCGCGCACTGTTACCGCTACCGCCAGGTCATGCCGGTCATCCTCTCGGAGGCGTTGCTCGGCCCCGAACACCCCGAGCTCACCGAAGGCATGGTCCTCGCCCGCGACGCCGTGCGCATCCAGCGGGACGAGCGCGTCGACGGCGCGCGGCGGGCCGTGGTCGCCACCGTCAAAGCGACGCAGTGCGAGGCCGTGCTCGACGGCGACGGCGCCTTGAAGAAGGGGAAGTGCTCCTGCTCCTACTTCCACAAGCACGCCCTGCGCGCCGGTCCCTGCCGCCACCTGCTCGCCGTGCGGCTCCACGTCTCGGGGACGCCCCTCCCGCCCGAGCTTCCCGTGAAGCGCGAACAGCCGCTGCTGCCCGTCGCCTTCCCACGCGCGACCCTGGAGGACATGGGCGCCGCGGCCCGGGCTGCGCGCAAGACGCTGGCCGACGTGTTCGACGAGACCTGGGAGGCCTCGTTCCAGCGCATCTTGGGCGCTCGCACGTGGGCCGACGCCGTGAAGCTCGGCGGTGGAGGAGATGCCCGTCTCATGCCCGCGCGGGTCGTGCACGACGTGGTGGAGCGGCCCTTGCCGATCGCCGCCGATGTGGCGACCGAGATCCGCCGTGTGGCCGATCGTTTCCAGGTCAGCCCTGCCGCCGTGGTGGGTCTCGCCTGGGTCGTCGCCCGACGGGAGGGAGGTCGCAAAGGATGAGGTTTTCGCGGTGATCGGCTAGGCTGCCGGTCGTCGCTAGCTTCCAGCCCTGCAAGGAGGTCCGCCCGCTCGAGCCCAACATACTGCGGCGTTCCGCCGTGGTGGCGTTCGTTCTCCCATGCATTCCCACCCCCGATTTGCTTTGGGCGCCTTGCGACCCCTGCAGCAAGACTCAGTCAACCGCCGATGGCGGTCCCTTGCCGCAGGGGTCACGGCGCCCTGGGTGATCGAGTGTGGTCGCGAGCGAGTCGTCGGGCGGGTGGGCCTCCTTGAAGGGCTGGAAGTGCTGAACGGGATCGAGATCGGCGAAGGCGGCGATGAGCTTCTGGAACAAGATCAAATCGCTCCTGGGCGTGGGAGCGAACGACGAACCTGCGGGCGAGAAGCAGCGCGACGAACCGGCTGACGGCGGCGATGGCCAGCGCGCCAGGACGAAGCCCGTCGTCACGGCGTCCTCCAGCGTGGCCGCGAAGTTCTCCGGCGCCTCGACGCCTTCCCCGCCTGCGCGGAAGCCTGCGACGACGCCAACGAGGCCGAAGACGACCGCCACGAAGCAGCCTGCGAAGGCAGCCCCACCGAACTCACCCCCGACGACCGGCGTCCTGTTGGGATTGAGCAAGGACGAGCTCCGCCAGCGCGCGCTCAAGATCGACCCGTATCGGACCGCGTGGATCGGCCGCGTCGACACCATCCCCCCGCAGAGCGACGAGCGCACCGCCCTCATCGACCGGGGCCTGATCCTCCGTGGCCTCCTCAGCGAGGAGCAGATCCAGGAGATTCACCGCGTCGGCGACCTGTGGCTCAGGCACCACGACGCGCTCCGGCTCGCCACGTCGAAGGCCGCGAAGACCGTGGAACTCGCGTTCGAGCAGATGAAGCGCGAGCGCGCCGAGCGCAAGGTGCAGAAGCAGCGCGAGGCCGCCGAACGCAGACGACGGCGCGTCGAGGACGTGGCCCGGCGTCGGGCCGAGGACATCATCTTCCTCGGCAGCGGCGTCTCCTCCCGGCTCGTCGACCGCCGCTCCCACATCGAAGCGCTCACCGAGCGTGGCCTGCCGCTCCTCTCCACCCCGGCCGACGTGGCACGGGCCCTCGGCATCTCCGTGCCCCGCCTGCGCTGGCTCTGCTACCACGGCGACGCCGTCGAGCGGCCCCACTACGTCTACTTCGAGGTCCCCAAGCGGTCCGGTGGCAAGCGGCTCCTCTCCGCTCCCCACGCTTCCCTCGCCCAGGCCCAGACGTGGATCCTCCGCTCCATCCTGGACAAGCTCCCCACCGAGAACCCGGCGCACGGCTTCGTGGCGGGCCGCTCCACCGTCACCAACGCGCGCGAGCACCTCGGCCGCGACATCGTCGTGAACCTCGACCTGCGCGACTTCTTCCCCACCATCACCTTCCCTCGCGCGCGCGGCGTCTTCCAGCGCGTCGGCTACTCCCCGGCCGTCGCCACGATCCTCGCCCTGCTCTGCACCGAGTGCCCTCGTCGCGAGGTCGACTACGACGGCCAGCGCTACTGGGTGGCCATCGGGGATCGCGGCCTGCCTCAGGGCGCCTGCACCAGCCCCGCCCTCTCCAACCAGGTCGCGAGGAAGCTCGACCGCCGCCTCGCTGGCATGGCCGCGAAGCACGGCTGGACCTACACCCGCTACGCCGACGACCTCACCTTCTCGGCACCCCCTGGAAAGCGCAGCGGGATCCCCATGCTGCTCGCCCGCGTCCGGCACATCGTCACCGAGGAAGGCTTCACCCTTCATCCCAGCAAGGGCCGCATCCAGCGCGCCGCGCGTCGGCAAGAGGTGACCGGCATCGTCGTGAACGACAAGCTCTCCGTCCCTCGCGACGAACTCCGGCGCCTGCGCGCCATCCTCCACGCCGCGAAGACCACGGGCCTCGAAGCGCAGAACCGCGAGCAGCGCCCCGACTTCGAAGCGCACATCCGCGGCAAGATCGCCTACGTCGCGATGGTCGACCCCGAGAAGGCGGCCCCGCTGCGCGCCGCGCTGGACGCCCTTCCCCGGTAGGCGTCGCGCCCGCCCCCGTCCGGAGCCCAGGTGCCGAAGCGCTTGCGCCACCCCTCCTCCTGCCCGAGGGTGGGCACCTCAGGAGCCCTCCCGCATGCACCGAACGCCCCGTCCCTGGATCGCCCGCGCCCTGCCCGTCTCGATCGCCTGCCTCACCGCCTGCTCCTCCCCGGCGGTCGCACCGCAGCCCCCGGTTGCCGCGTCTCCTGCTGCGACCGCGCAGACCGAGGCCTCCGCTTCGCGCGGCCTCGCCTATCCCCCGACCCGCACCGTCGACACCGTCGACACCTTCTTCGGCGTTCCGGTGCGTGACCCGTACCGCTGGCTGGAGGACGGCGCCTCGAACGAGGTCCAGGGCTGGCTCGCCGCGCAGGACGAGCTCACCCGCAAGCACCTGGACACCCTGCCGGGCCGTGGCGTCCTCCGCGAGCGCCTCAGCGCCCTCTCGTACCTCGAGCGCGTCTCTCCCCCGCGCAAGCGCGGCAACCGCGTCTTCCACACGCGCCAGGGGGCGACCGCAGAGCACCGGACCATCTACTGGCGCGACGCTGACCTCAGCCCCGCTCGACCCCGAGCCAAGGCCGACAGCGACGGTACACCCCACCCGGAGCGGACGCTGCTCGACGGCACCTCCCTGAGCGCCGATGGGAGCGTGGCCCTCGGCATCTGGGAGCCCTCGTGGGACGGCAAGACCCTGGCCTACGTCGTCCACCCCAACGGCGCCGACGCAGGTACCCTCCACGTGAAAGACGTCGCGACCGGCAAGGTCAGCGACATCGACGTCATCCCTGGCGCCAAGTACGCCGACCCCCAGTGGAACGCGAAAGGCGACGCCTTCTACTACGTCGCCCTCCCCACCGACCCCAAGATCCCCGCGGCCGATCTCCCCGGCCATTCCGAGGTCAAGCTGCACAAGGTGGGCACCCCGCCTTCCGAGGACAAGGTCGTCTTCAAGGCCACGGGCAACCCCGAGACCGAACTCGCGACGCAGATCTCCCGCGACGGCAGGTGGCTCATCGTGTCCGTCATCCGCGGTGCCAGCGTCATCGAGCTGCACGTGAGCGATCTGAGCAAGCCCGGCGCCTCCTGGATCCCGCTCGTCAAAGGCCATGACGGCACCATGGCCGCCGTCGCCTGGAAGAACCGCCTCTACCTCCAGACCACCGAGGGCGCGCCGAAGGGCCGCGTTTTCCGCATCGATCCCGCCCGCCCCGAGCGCGCTCGCTGGGAAGAGATCGTCCCCGAGGACAAGGAGGCCGTCCTGGAGAGCGTCCGCGTGATCGGCGGCCACCTCGCGCTCCAGTACCTCCACCGCGCGCAGAGCGAGGTCCAGCTCCGCACCCTCGACGGCAAGCCCACGGGCCGGGGCAAGGTCGCGCTCCCGGGCATCGGCTCGGTCTGGGGCGTGGCCGGCGAGCCGGACGACGACACCGCGTACGTCTACTTCACCTCGTTCACCACCCCCGGCATCATCCTCCAGCTCTCCGTCGCCAGCGGCGAGACCACCCCCTTCTACGCGGTGAAAGCGCCCCTCGACCCGGCCGCTCACGACGTCGAGCAGGTCTTCTACCCCTCCCGCGACGGCACCCAGGTCTCGATGTTCCTCGTCCGCCGCCGAGGCGCCCCGCGTGACCCCTCCACCCCCTTCCGCCTCAACGGGTATGGCGGCTTCAACATCAGCCTCACCCCCTCCTTCCAGCCCGACAAAGTCGCCTGGCTCGAAGCAGGGGGCGGCATCGCCATCCCCAACCTCCGTGGCGGCGGCGAGTACGGTGAAGCCTGGCACCAGGGCGGCATGCTCACGAAGAAGCAGAACGTCTTCGACGACTTCATCGCCGCCGCCGAATACCTGATCCAGAACGGCTACACCCGCCCCGAGCGCCTCGTCATCGACGGTGGCTCCAACGGCGGCCTCCTCGTCGGCGCTGCCATGACCCAGCGCCCCGAGCTGTTCCGCGCCGTGCTCTGCGCCGTTCCCGTGCTCGACATGATCCGCTTCCCGCTGTCCGGCGACGGCAAGACCTGGATCGCCGAGTACGGCTCGCTGGAGAACGAGGCGCACTTCAAGGCGCTCATCGGCTACTCCCCGTACCACCGCGTCAAGGCAGGCACCGCCTATCCAGCCGTCATGATGCTCTCGGCCGAGGCCGACGACCGTGTCCCGCCCTTGCACGCCTGGAAGACCATCGCAGCCCTTCAAGCCGCCACCACGAGCGGCCGTCCGGCGCTTCTTCGCATCGAGCCGAAAACAGGGCACGCCGGCGGTGACCGCGTGAAGGGACGGGTCGACATGTGGGCGGACGCCATGGCGTTTGCCCTGCACGCGATGGACGTCACCCCGGTCCTCGGCAAGACGACCCGCTGATGGCGACCCGGAAGACGCAGGTCGGCAGCGCGTCGAAGGCGGTCAGCAAGTCAGCCGCGGCCAGCAAGCCGAAAGCCGTCAGCACGCCGAGAGCGGCCAGGAAGGCCACCAGCAAGTCGGCGGCGACCTCCACCCGCTCCCCGGCCGCTTCGACCCCGCGCCGCGCCAGGAAGCCCCTCGACCTCACGGCCGTGCGCACGATCGCCCTCGCCTTTCCTGGCGCAGAGGAAGGCGTCTCCTACGGCACCCCCGCCTTCCGCAACCGCAAGAAGCTCTTTGCCCGCCTGCGCGAAGATGGTGAATCGCTCGTGGTCATGATCGACATCGAAGCCCGCGACGGCCTTCTCGACGCCGACCCGGCGACCTTCTTCATCACCGACCACTACCGGAACTACCCCTGCCTGCTGGTGCGCCTCGCGGTCGTCTCCACCGAGACCCTCCACGACCTCCTCGAACAGTCCTGGCGTCGCACCGCCTCCGCACGCCAGCTCCAGGCCCTCGGCGCCGCCAGCTCCCTGGCGTGACCCGAGCGACGCCTCCTTCCGACCCGGCGACTCTACTTCTGCGCCTCGATCATCAACGCCAGCCCGAACCGATTGCCAGCGAGCTGCACCAGCCGTCGCGGGTAGTACTCCCAGGCCAGCGCGTGCAGCCCTGAGGAGTACTTCGCGCTTCGCCTGAACGACAGCAGGTCCCCCGAGCAGAGCTGCGACCTGGCCTCCACCTTCGAGAACGACGAGAACAGCGTCAGCGCCTCCTCGCGCGTGTACGTCTTCGTCCCCGGGCTCTCCAGGTGATGGTACGCCGCCCAGCGCGGACTCTTCCACGGACGACCCTGCGCCGCGCAGTTCATCGCCCACACCATCCACACCGCCCAGGAGTGCAGGTGATAGACCATCACCCGCGCCGTCCCCCCTGGCTTCAGCACCCGGTGCACCTCCGAGACGGCCCGCACCGTGTGCGGGCTGTGGTGCAACACGCCGTACGAGTACACGAGGTCGAACGACGCATCCGCGAACGGCAGCGCCTCCGCGTCGGCCTGGATCACCGTGGCCGAGAGTCCCTCCAGCGAGAGCCGCTCGCGGGTCAGCATCACCCCGCGCTCGGTCAGATCGACCCCCGTCGCCTCTGCGCCATGACGCACCCAGTTGACGAAATCGGTCCCCGCTCCGACCCCCACTTCGAGCACCGACTTCCCTCGACCGCTCTCGAACTGCGCGAACAGCGGGATGTATGGCTCCCACATGTAGCGCTCCTGCTCGATCTGCTCGAAGAAGGCCTTGCGATCCTCCTCCGCGACGCCGCGCGTCCCGCAAGCCTCCTGCTGCCAGTGCGACTGCACGGCCTGCTTGCGTGACTCCAGCGCTTCTTCCGGGATCGCGGAGGGCATGCCTGGTTTTACCAGAGCCATCACCACCCCGCCCAGAGGGCGCGCGCGGCGTTCTCGGCTCCTTCAGAGCAGGAACGCCCCCGATCGCCGCACCTCGCGGCCTCACCCCTCGTCGCTGGACATCACGCCTTGGACATCACCCGCCGGACGTCGCGCCACCCGATGGCACGCAGTCGCCGTCGCCCGGGGGCGTCGTCCCTCCGAGGGCCCTGGGGAGGGCCTCGGCTACGTGAACAGCGCCTGGAAGCGCCGGTCCATCTCCTCGATGGAGATCACCTCGTTGCGCGCCTGGAACAGCCACACATGCCCGAACGGGTCCTCGACCTTGCAGGTCCGGTCGCCGTAGAACTCGTCCTTCGGCTCCTGAAGGATCTTCGCACCGGCCTCCTTGGCCCGACGACAGATCGCATCCACGTCTTCCACGTAAACCTGGATGCTCACCGACGTTCCCCCGAGCGACTGCGGGCCCACGATGTTCATCTCGGGGTACTCGTCGGCGAGGCTGAACCGCGCCCGCCCGATCATCATCTCGGCGTGCCCGAGCTTCCCGTCTGGCCCCACCAGCTTCATGACCTCCACGGCCCCGAACGCCTTCGCATAGAAGGCGAGCGCGTCGCTGGCCCCTCGCATGATCAGGTAAGGGATCGCGGACTCGTAGCCCTCGGGAATGGGACTCACATGGCTCGTCATGGACAGGCTCCTTTCCGGTGACCTCGCCTCACCCCTTCCGGAGAAGGCGGCACGCGCCGGACTCTAGGAACCGCCTCCGCGAGCGTCTTGTAAAAAAGTCCCTCTCTCCGGCTGCGCTCGTCTCATCGAGCCCGCCCGCAAGTCCGCTCACGTTTTGCAGAGCGGCTGGCCTGCTCAGGGCGTGCAGCGTGCCGAGAACGTGGGCGACGCGACCGGCGTCTGACCGTCCTGCAGCGAGTCCTGGATCGTCCCGGTGATCCGGATCCCGTTCGGGGTGCAGAGCGCATCCTCGGCAGACAGCGTCCCCGGATCGGTTGCGAACCTCAGCTCCACCCGCACGTCCTCGCCAGGGTCTACCTCCACCGGGTTCGCTGGCGACGCCGGCAGCGACGCCACCAGCGTCGTCGACTGATCGGCGTTCGTGATCGAGAAGCTGTTCAACGAGACCTCGCTCGTCCCGCTGGCCCGTGGCCCCAGGTGAAGATCGAGCGCGAAGGTCCCTTGCAACGAGACCCCGAGGGCCACCCGCTCGAGGGCCAGCTCGGGCGCCACGATCGAGGCGTCCACGAACACGGTGGGGTCGGTGTCGACACACCCCGCCGCGGCGCACAGGGACGCCGCGGCGAGCAGGGGAAGGAGGCAGGAGCGCGCCATGCGCGCAGGATAGCTCAGGGAGCCGGCGGCTTGACGCCCTTGTCGCGCGCGAGCTGGCAGCCCAGCTCCACCCCGGTGTCGCCCTTGTCGGACTTCACCACCTTGAACTCCACGCGCCGGTTCTTCTCCCACGCTTCCGCGTTGTGGGCTGCCTCGAGCGGGCAGTACTCGCCGTAGCCCATCGAGCGCAGCGAGTTCCGGTTCACCCCGCGCTGCACCAGCGCCTCCACGACCGACTTCGACCGCGCCTCGGTCAGCCGCAGGTTCGTCAGGTCGTTGCCGCGCTCGTCGGCGTGCCCCTGCACCTCCACCAGCGTGAACTCCGGATGCGCCTTCAGCGTCGTCGCCACCGCATCGAGGATCCCGTTCGACTCCGGCAGGATCTTCGCGCTGCCCGTCTCGAAGTTGATCTTCTCCAGGATGAGGATGTTGTTCTCCTCCACGATGACGCCACCCCGATCCGGGCAGCCGTCTTCGTCATCCTTCCCGTTGAAGGTCTCGGGCTCGTTCGGGCACTGATCCTTCACGTCGGGGATGCCGTCGTTGTCGTTGTCCGGATCGGGGCACCCGTCCTCGTCCTCGAACCCGTCCTTGTCCTCCGGATCGTTCGGGCACTGATCGACCTTGTCCGGGATCCCATCCTTGTCGTTGTCCGGATCGGGGCAGCCGTCCTTGTCCTCGAACCCGTCGCGATCCTCCGGCTCGTCCGGGCACTTGTCGCGCGAGTCGAGGATCCCGTCCCCGTCCCGATCGCCATCGTTCCCCTCGGGGCAGCCGTCCTCGTCCTCGTCCCCGTCCCGGTCCTCGGGGTTGTTGGGGCAGCGATCGTCGATGTCCGGGATGCCGTCGTTGTCGTTGTCCGGATCCGGGCACCCGTATTTGCCGGGCGGCGAGTCGCTCTTCGTGTCCTGGAAGCCGTCGAAATCCTCCGGCTCGTCCGGGCAGTCGTCCTCGTCGTCCTTGATCCCGTCGCCGTCCCGGTCCCCGATCGACGGCTCGAACACGAACCCGATCGTCCCGCGCAGCCCCGCCGACTGGAACCCCGGCAGATACCCGAGGCCCGCGCCCAGCATCAGGAAGCTGTTCCGCTCGATGAACAGCTTGATCCCGCCCAGCGCCTCCGCGCTCAGCCGCTGCTTCGCCGCGCTCCGGCCCCCCACCAGGTACGTCCCGTAGCTCTCCGCCACGAGGTCCAGCGGCCCCAGCACCCGCAAGCTCACTCCGAGCCCGCCCGTCACCAGGTTCCCGTACTCCAGCTCCCCGTTCTCGAGCTGCGGCGTCCCGTCGGGCCGCAGTCCGAACGCCGCGTTCGCCCCCGTGTGCCCGCGGAAGCCCACGTTCGCCCCGATCCGGAACATGCTCGTCGAGCCGAAGTGCCGCTCGATCACCACCTGCGGCCAGTACCAGAACCCCGGCTCCGCGCTCAGATCCGCGCTCCCGCCCACCCCGTAGCCGGCCTGCGCGATGATCGACAGCCCGATCGGGTCCGACGCCGGCCGGAGCAGCCGCAGCTTCACGTGCAGCGCCAGGTTGCCGAGCGCCTGCGCCTCCGCGTCGTCGTCGTTGTACGTCCGCCCCGTCGGCCCGATCCCCTGGATCGCGTCGCCGCCGCTCAGCACCACCGGCGCCGACAGACCGACCGTCAACCAGTTCGCGATCCCGTAGTTGAACTGGAACGTGCCCTGGAACGCATGCTTGATCAGCGCATCCGTGTCGTTCGGGTTCGGCGCGAGCGGCACGAGGCCGTGCCCGTAGTCGATGATCAGCCCCAGGCTGATGTCGTTGGCGCCCAGGATGTCCGCGCCGTTCACCCCGAAGAACCCCTTCGAGTCGACCGACGGCCGGAACAGATGGAGGTCCATCCCGTCCCCGTTCCCCGTCGTCCCGCCGGCCCGGGTCGGCGAGGTCTGCGCCGCCGCCTCGCTGGCGGGGACCAGCAGCGCGCCGAGACCGACCAGCGCTGCAGCGAGAGAGAGCGAAAGACCACGGAAGGCCCGCCCGATGCGCCCGGACGAGTGCAGCGCGGGCGAGCCAGAGTCGCTCCAGTGCGAGCGGGAGAGAACCGTCATGGCATCCTCGGTTGGGGGCGGTCGCGAGCCTGCCGATAGGCCACGCCGAGATCCCCTCCGCCGGGCGTACCATCCGCTGAATTCTCCTGTCAAACAGCCCGTCGCTCCGAGTGCACCTCCGGGTAACGTGCAGCGCATGGCACAGACGACGAAGGGCTCGACGATCGTGGTCACCGGCGCCGCTGGAGCGCTGGGCGAAGGGGTGGTGCGCTCGCTCGTCGCGCGGGGACACCGCGTCGCCGCCGTGGCCAGGGCCTCGTCCGAAGCGCGCCTCCGCGCGCTGGAAGCGGAACTCGGCGACGCCTGCGTAGGCTTCTCGGCGGACGTCGCATCCATCGATGACTGGACGGCCCTCCTGCGCGACCTCACCTCGCGCCTCGGCACCCCCACGGGCGCTGCCCTCGTCGCCGGCGGCTGGACGGGCGGCTTCCCCCTCCACGAAGCCCAGGGCGACGCCTCCTACCGCACCCTCCTCGCCCAGAACCTCGACACGGTGCGCACCTCCCTTCACGCCTTGCTCCCGGGCATGGTCGCCGAGCGCCGCGGCAGCATCGTCGTCGTCGGCGCGCGCCCCTCCCTCCGCCCCGAGCTGGGCGCCGGCATGGCCGACTACACCGCCACCAAGGCCGCCGTCGTCGCCCTCGCCCAGGCCGCCGCCGCCGAGGTGCTCCCGCACCACGTCCGCATCAACGCCATCCTCCCCACCACCATCGACACCCCCTCGAACCGGCAGGCCATGCCCGGCGCCGACGTCACCACCTGGGTCAGCATCCCCTCGCTCGCCGGCGTCGTCGCCTTCCTCCTCTCCGACGAAGCCCGCGACATCTCCGGCGCCGCCATCCCCGTCTACGGCCGCGCCTAGGACGCCCCCATGCGCATCGATTTCGGCCGGACCGCCAGGGACTACGCCCGTCACCGCGTCGGCTTCCCCGCGTCCCTCTTTCCCCGCCTCGCCGACCGCCGCGTCGGCCTCCTGGGCCAGAAGATCCTCGACCTCGGCACCGGGACCGGGGCCCTCGCGCGCGGCTTTGCGACCCGCGGTTGCAGCGTCACCGGCGTCGACATCGCCCCCTCCCTCCTCGCCGCTGCCGC
This sequence comes from Chondromyces crocatus, assembly GCF_001189295.1. NCBI lineage: Bacteria > Pseudomonadati > Myxococcota > Polyangiales > Polyangiaceae > Chondromyces > Chondromyces crocatus. The sequence goes on along the minus strand of NZ_CP012159.1, from coordinate 11,043,925 downwards.
TCGCCTCGACGAAGAAGCCGGCGTCGCCGTCGCCTACGTCGCCTCCCGCGTCGAAGAACTCCCCTTCCCCGACCAGAGCTTCGACGCCGTGACCGCCGGCCAGTGCTGGCACTGGTTCGATCGCGCTGCTGCCCTCGCCGAAGCCCGGCGCGTCCTGCGCCCTGGCGGCGCCCTCGTCCTCGCCACCTTCGACTGGCTCTCCTTGCCCGGCAACCCCGTCGAGGCCACCGAAGCCCTCATCGAGCGCCACAACCCGACGCAGCCGAAGCCGCACATCCAGTTCGGCCACACCACCGGCATCTACCCCCGCTGGACCCGCGACCTCGACGAAGGCGGCTTCGTCGGCGTCGAGACCTTCTCCTACGACCACCCCGTCGCCTACTCCCACGAAGGCTGGCGTGGCCGCATCCGCGCCAGCCAGGGCGTCGGCGCCTCCTTGCCCGACGAGGAGGTCACGCGCTTCGATGCCGAGCTGGCCGCCCTCCTCCGCGAGCGCTTCCCCGAAGATCCGCTGACCATCCTGCACCGGGTCTTCGTGGCGATGGGCCGCTTGCCCGAGGCGTCGGGATGAGCCGCGTCACCTGAACGAGCGTGCGGCGGGACGTGGGCTGGATGCTTGAGCGTCAGAGATTGTTGTAGATCACCGTCGAGCTGAGCGGCTCGAGGTAAGAGAGCCACCGGCCGCCTGTGAACAGCACTTTCGACGACGAAGGACCGAGCGACGTGGCGGTATGGTGCCCGCGTTCCGGACCTGGATTCACGGGAGAGGAAACCTGTTCCGTCAACCCATGGAAGAACATGTTCTTCCTGTTGACGTCGAGCCCTCCGTAGGCAAGCGACACACGCCAACCACCTGCGACAAAAGCAGCTCCATTTGGCATGGAAATCACCGTGGCCCCGAGCAACCCACCCGCGAACGTGACACCGGACGCGAGAGACCAGGTGTTTGTGGCAGGGTTATAGATCTCTCCCTGCTGCTTCTCGTCCGGATAGGGCAGGTCCCATTCGCCCCCGAGGACAAGAATGCGGCCGTCGGAGAGCAAGGCAGCACGGACGTCGGAGTGCTCACGCAAGCTGGTCGTCGGAGCAGACCAGCTATTCGTGAGCGGATCATAGAGCTGGGCCACGTTACGCCGCAGCACGAACACCTTCCCCGAACTGACGCGCAGCGCGATGGTGGCATCGCTGAACGCCATCGAAGCCCCTGCCGTCCAGGCGTTGGTCGCGGGGTCGTAGATCTCGGGAACACTGTCGCCGCCGCCAGCCACGAAGACCCTGCCGTTCGTCAGGAGCGTTGCGCCATGGCACGAGCGCGATTTGACCATGGCACCCGTCATCGCCCACGTATTGGTCGCAGGATCGTAGACCTCGGCGCTACCGCCCCCAGCGACGAGCACCCTCCCGTTGGACAGCAATGTCGCCGTCTGGGCTCCGTGGGCGAAGTTCATGTCGGCCCCGACCGACCAGCTGTTGAAAAGCGGATTGTACAGCTCGACGCTCCGCATTCCGGATTCTCCGCCAGCGACGAGGACGCGCCCGTCGTTCAGCAGGGTTGCAGTGTGCTCGGCGCGCGCCTTGTGCATGGGCGCTGAAGCCGTCCAGGAGGGATCGATGAGCACCTCGTCACCGCGCACGTCGTCGACACGCAAGGTGATGTGCGTGCCATCGACGCCGAGCTGCGCGGGAATCTCCCTCCCACCCGCAGCGTATGCGGCCGGCGCGGACACCCACAGCCGCGCCACACCATCGGCATCGTCGAGCCGAACGGCATTCCCCTGGAGGGTCATGGCCGCAGCTCCCTCGACCTGCCATGCCGCGACGATCTCTCCCGAGCGCACCACACCAGGAGCGAGGTGCAGCCACTCCTCCACCCCCTCGGGCGTGGCGGTCCAGTACGACGTCCCGCCGGCGCGTGCATAGGCGATCGCGCGATCGGTGGGCCGCCCGTCGCCGTCCATGTGGAGCGCCCGCACCCGCACCGCGAAGCCCTCGGGATCGCTGACGAGGATGGCCTCCGTCCCGGAGCGTGGGAGGTGGGCCTCGGCGCGAAGGAGGCCATCCGGTCGAGGCGTTCGGGAGACGAAGCCCCCCGCCGTGATCTCGAAAGCACGGCTGTCGCGCGCTCCGAGGACGCGGACGGCCTGCTGCCGGAAATGCAGCCGAAGACCCGCGGTCGCTGCTTCATCGCGGGTTGCGCCAGGGTCGTGCGTCCTGTCCTCGGACGCCTCGTTTGCGCCACGTTCCAGAAGAACGTCGCTCTCTTCGGCATCCACCGCCAGGCACGACACCCCGACGGCCGATCCCAGCATCATCGACAGCCATGAACCACGACCCATGCGTGCGCGAAGCTGCATGCTCATCTCGTCCCCCTCATTCCTCGAAGCCAATCTCGCCACCCCGTGACGTGTGTCGTCCGCATCCGCGCGCGATGGCTCCACGGCGCTCGGACGCCGTGCAACCCTAGCTCGCGAGGCTGCGTGGGGCTCGTGCAGCGCATGAGGGGGCGGAGCCGTGCATCGGGTGCGTACCGAACGTCAGACGACGCGCCGGACCCCTCTTCCTTCCAGCGCTTTCCCGTCGGCTGCTGCGTCGACGTCGAAGACGACACGCCGTGTGGGACACCGTCGCAGACCACTGCGCCTGCGCTCGGCGCGTGCGGTCAGGCCGTCTCGCGCACGGACTTCGAAACGTGCGCGTCGCCTCGGTCGCGTGGGCCCCTGTCTGTCGTGCAGGATCCTGCCCGTGGCGATGTCGCCGCCCCAGTAGACGGCGGCGGGCACGCTCGACTTGAGGAAGCAGACGGCATGCGGCCCGAGTCCCACAGGACCGTGCGGTCGGGCGCATAGACCACGGTGTTGCCGTCGAAAAGGAAAGCCTCACGGCCCGGGACGAGCCGCGCCGGGGCGATGACGCCGCGAGGGTCGGGAGAGCAGGTCGGGCGAGGGTTGCGCGACTCGGGCGGGGACGGCTCAGGCCCAGGGCACCCGAACTCTCCAGCTTTGTCCTCGGCAACACGGCCCCACTTCGCGTCCCGGACCACGCGGTGGGGGCGTCGGCGCTGCCACGTGCGCTCTGGAATCCCCGAGAACCCCGCCACAACGTTGACGCCTGCGCGGATTCTTGTCAGAGGTGACGTCTGCCGCCTGGACGGCATCCGCCCCGCCGACGGGTCGGAACCACGGAGGATGTGATGAGCGCGACGAATGAGCTTGAGGACAAAAGCTGGAGTGCGGTCAAGCTCGTGGGTCTCGGCGCGGTGACCCTGGTCGTCGTGTTCACGATCCTCTTCTCGATCTCGCCCTTCACCCCGAAGCTCGTCTTCAACCCCAGCCCCTGGGGTCACCTGAAGCCCCCGATCGAAGCCGGCAAGTAGCCGCTTCCCCCGGGCACCGCACGGGCGCGCCCGACGCCGCGAACGACCCCACCAGGGCACCTCCCTGCGTGGGGTCGTGTGCTTTGTCGTCTGCCATCGACGAGGATGAACCATGCCCTCTCCTCCTGCATCTCGATCGCGAACCGTCGAAGCAACAGCCCCGAGCCTCTTCATCTCTGCCGAAAGATTGGCGTCCCATCCGATGGCGCATGCCGAGGAACACGACGTCTACGGCTGCGGTTCCGACGGCGTTCGAAGCCGGGGCTCGGATACACTCCCGCCATCGCTTCATCGGAGGTCCCCGACATGCACCGACGCGCCCTCTCTCTGATCCTTGCGGCTGGCCTGCTTTCTCTCGCGGGAGCGTGCGGCGGAGACGACGGTGGCAGCGGCGGCAGCGGCGGCGCTGGAGGCACGGGTGCCAGCGGCGCAGGCGGCCCTGGAGGCGCAGGCGGCCAAGGTGGCAACGGTGGCGGCGACCCCAGTGGCCTCGGCGGACCCTTCCGCTACGGCATCAACTTCGGTTACCCCAACAGCGGCTGGAACGACGCCATCTTCGCCGAACTCGCCCGCGACGCCGGCGCCAACGGCGCGCGCCTCAAGCTCTCCGAGACCCACCTCGACACCTGGGGTTACGAGATCGAGGTCGGCGACATGCAGGCCTATGCCTCCATCGGCATGAGCCGCCACGCCGCCTTCCTCATCGGCCCCACCGCCGAGCACTCCACCGCCCCGGCTGGCACCCCGGACTGGCAGCTCGACCAGTACATCCCGAAGGGCCTCTACGAGCCCATCACCTTGCCCGACGGCACCATCAACCCTGCGAACCCCTGGGCCACGTACGTCTACGAGACCGTCAGCGTCTACAAGCCCTGGGTCGACACCTGGGAGGTCTGGAACGAACCCGACTGGGTCGCCGACTGGCAGTTCACGCAGACCTGGTGGGATCAGCCGCCGACGAAGGAGCAGCTCGTGCGCTTCAACGGCTCCATCTTCGACTACGTGCGCATGCTCCGCGTCACCCACGAAGCCGCGCGCAAGGCCGACCCCGCAGCGAAGATCGCGCTCGGCGGCATCGGCTACCCGAGCTTCCTCTCCGCCGTGCTCCGCTACACCGACAACCCCGCGGGCGGCGCCGTCTCCCCCGAGCACCCCGAGACCGGCGCCGCGTACTTCGACGTCGTGAGCTTCCACTACTACCCCATCTACACGCCGGGCAGCTCCGACCGCGGCGCCGAGGGCTTCCTCCGCCTGCGCGACGAGATGGCCACCGAGCTGTCCAAGGCCAACGTCACCGGCAAGCGCTGGATCGTCACCGAGACCGGCGCCCCTCGCCTCGTCGTCGGTAGCAACCCGGGCGGCGCCGAGTACGCCCGCAACTACCTGCTCAAGGCCATGGTCTTCGCGCAGGCCGCGGGCATCGAGGGCGTGGACTGGTTCGTCCTCGGCGACGGCGCCGCCGACGACAACACGAACGACCCCTATGGTCTGATGGGCCTCTACCGACACCTCGGCACGCTGAGCACCCCTGGCCAGGCCCAGCTCACCGACAGCGGCCAGGCCTACCGCACCCTCGGCGGTTTGCTCGACGGCGCCCGCCACGACCCGGCCACGACCGCCGCGCTCGCCTTGCCCGACGACGTCGGCGGCGCCGCCTTCCAGATCCTCGACGGCCGTCAGGCCTTGGTCCTGTGGGCACGCACCGGCAACGCCGGCGAAACCGCCAGCGCGAGCTACACGCTGACCACCTCCCTCTCCTTCGCAGGACACCGCTGGGACTACAGCCGCACACTGGACGTCGACACGCACACCCCCGTCGACGGCAAGATCGCCCTGACCCTCGACGCCTCCCCGCAGATCTTCGTCGAGCAGTGACCCGCCCGACGCCACCTCGCATCCGCCCCGCCTGACCCGCCCGACGCCACCTCGCTCCAGGCCATCGTGAGCGCTCCGACGTCTCCTCGCGTCAGCGCGTTCGGCGCGGCTTCTTTGCCTCGCTCGGACCGCGCGCACTACGCTCCTCCGCGCTGAACAGTTCTTTCGCCGCCTGTTCATGGCCTCTGCTCCCGTAGTCCCTGGCGGCGTCCCCGAGCCAGCATGTCCAGGCCAGCGCTTCGCCCTTACAAGTGCATCCTTCCCTTGCTCGTCGCCCTCTCGGCGCGCGCCTGCGCGCCGGCCGGTGGCGGCACGCCGCCCGCAGCCATCGCGAGCGAGCCCGAGGCGGCGACCCCGCCCGTCGAACCTCCAGAAGCGCCCGCGCCACCAGAAGCGCCCGCGTCTCCCGAAGCCCGGCCCGCTCTACGCGACCCCGCAGCGCCCTCGGCCGAGGCCCCCGTCGAACCGACGCCCGCCCTGCTACCCACCGACGACAGCGCTCTCGCCGACGACGCCGACGACCCCGCCTGCGCAACCGGCATGGCCCTCGTCGCGGGCAGCGCCTGCCTCGCGCCCGAGCAGCGCTGCGTGGAATACCAGACCATCCCCGGCGCGCCGCCCGGCAAGCAGACCGGCCACTGCCTCCGCTACGCCGAGCGCGTGACCTGCTTCGAAGACCGCCGCCGCCCCATGCGCTTCTGCATGGATCGCTACGAGTGGCCCAACCGCCGCGGCGACAAACCCCGCGTCCTCACCTCCTGGGAAGAAGCGCGCTCGCTCTGCGCCTCCGCGGGCAAGCGCCTCTGCACCGAAGCCGAGTTCAACTTCGCCTGCGAGGGCGAGTCGATGCGCCCCTACGTCTACGGCCATGCCCGTGACGCCACGCAGTGCAACTTCGACCGCCCCTACCGACCCCGCACCTTCGTGTTCACCCCGTGGGAGCGCTGCATGGAGGACGAAGCCTGCCGCGCCGCCTTCGACGCCATCGATCAGCGCCTGCCCGCCGGCGCGCTCGCCACCTGCCGCTCCGACCACGGCGTCTACGACCTCATCGGCAACGTGAACGAGTGGGTCATGCGCCCCGACGAGCGCACGCCCCACCGCTCGGGCATCAAGGGCGGCTGGTGGGGGCCGGTCCGCGCCCGCTGCCGCCCCACCGTCACCTTCCACGACGAAGGCGACTACGGCTACGAGGTGGGCTTCCGCTGCTGCGGCGACGCGGGCTGAACGCCCAGCGAGGGCGACGACGGCTGGCGCCGTGGCACCGCACGCAGGAGCGCTTGCAGCCGCTCCAGATCCGCCGGCTTGGAGAGGTGCTCGTCGAAGCCCGCCCTGAGCGCGCGCTCGCGGTCCTCGGGCCGACCGTAGCCGGTGAGCGCGATGAGGTAGATCGCCCTCACCCCGGACGCAGGCACCGCGGCCGTGTTCGACGCCGCGCGCACCTGCCTGGCCAGTTCGAAGCCATCGAGCAAGGGCAGACCGATGTCGATGATGGCCGCATCGTGGTTCCCCGAGCGGATCGACTGCAGACCCGCCTCGCCATCGTGCGCCACGTCGACCTCGTAGCCGGCGAGCTGGAGCGCCGCCTGCATCAAGGTGCACGCATCGACGTTGTCGTCGACGAGCAGGACCCGGCGCGGCCGGACCGGCTCGCGGAGCTGGCGACCCAGGCCGCCCTCGCCAGCGCTCTGCCTCGAAGCGTCCGCGGAGAGCAAGGGCAGCTCCACCACCAGCTCCGAGCCCGCTCCGAGCCCCTCGCTCCGCGCCAGCACCGAGCCATCGTGCAGCGCGACCAGGCGGTTGACCATGGTGAGCCCGATTCCGAGCCCGCCCGCCGAGCGCGCGAGGCTCGCACCATCCACCTGGAAGAAGAGATCGAAGATGGCCTGGAGGTGCTCGGGGGCGATCCCGATGCCCGTGTCGCGGATCGTGACGACCGCCCTCGGCTGCTCACCCTCGCCCTGCTGATCGGCGGTGACGAAGATCCTCCCGCCCGCTGGCGTGTACTTGGAGGCATTCGTGAGCAGGTTGCAGAGGACCTGCTCGATCCGCGTGGCGTCTCCGTTCATCCAGAGCGGCTGTGCCTTCACGGTGACCGTCAGCTCCTGACGGTTCCTGCTGATGGTCGAGTGCATGGCCGTCGCCGCGTTCTCGATGGCCGTCACCAGATCGATGCGCTCTTTCAGAAGCTCGATCTTGCCCTGCGTGATGCGCGAGACGTCGAGCAAGTCGTCCACGAGCCGGGTCAGGTGGCGCGCTTGCCGATCGATGGTGCTCGCGATCTTGCTCGCGCGCTCTCCGGGCGAGAGGCACAGCGCGAGGAGCTGTGTGCCCGTCAGGATCGCCGACAGGGGGTTGCGCAGCTCGTGCCCGAGCATCGCCAGGAACTCGTCTTTCCTGCGGTCGGCGGCGAGGAGCTGCTCGGTACGATCGCGGGCCTCCTGCTCGTGGTGCCGGATGCGCAGGAGCGACTCGATGAGCGCGATCATCTCGACCGGCTCGAAGGGTTGCGTGAAGTAAGCGTTGGCGCCGCTCTCGATCCCCTCGGCCTTCTTGCCGCTGGTGACGAACATGGCCGAGGTCATGAGGACCGGGATGCTCGCCGTCTTCGGGTTCGCGCGGAGCGCCCGGCAGACGTCGTAGCCGCTCTGGTCGGGGAGCTTGACGTCGATGATGACGAGGTGAGGCACGCGCTCTTCGGCGAGCTTCAGCCCTTCGGCGCCATCGCAGGCTTCGATGCTCTTGTAACCATGGGTCTCCAGGATGCGGGAGATGAGGTAGCGACTGGCGTCGGTATCATCGATGGTGAGGATGAGGACGCGCGACTTGTCGAGCATGGTCTCCCCGTCATAAGCAATGGGATGGGATGCCCCGAGGACGCCCCTCTGCGAGGAGGAGTCCTCTGGTTCGTGGTCCGCTGCGCTGGTTGTCGTGATGTGACCTCCTCGGGTGGGGTGGGCGGATACTCCGGTTGCGCCAGATCCTTCGGGTTGGAGTGCAGTAAATCTATTGAGGTCGAACGGGCTCCCTGATCGGGGGACTCAGGAGCCATGACTCAGGATTGACCTGAAGTTGTGACGCGCCGCGATGAGTGCGTCGCGGCGAGCGCGCACAACGGGCCGCGCTTCGGGCGATCTCGCGGGGAGGCGAGCTGAGGAGGACCCCGGCGTGTCGGCGCTCCAGCGCGTGAAACGTGACCAGACCGTCGGGCGTGACGGCGCGTCAGTGCCGAGGGAGCCGGCGTGACAACGCTTCGGACGTGACGGCGCGTCAGTGCCGAGGGAGCCGGCGTGACAACGCTTCAGAGGTCATGGCACGTCAGGCGTGGCCGCGTCTCGGATGAGGCCCCACCACGCGCCGTCTCGAGCGCGCGGCGTCTCAGACGAGGGTCTTCAGCGCGTCGGCGAGGCCGCGGGCGCTCTCGAGGCGGACGGGGTTCGTGGCGTGAGAGGCGTCGGCGAAGGCGAGCTCGCTCAGACGCTCCAGGTCGGATGCGCCAAGGCCGAGCGCGCCGAGCCGCGTGGGCAGGCCGAGGTCTGCGGCGAAGCGTTCGAGCTTGTCGGCGAGCGCGCGCGCCGCTTCCCGGTCGTCGGACGCGGCGGCGACACCGAACGTGGGCGCCGTGCGCGCGTAGATGGCCGCGGCGGTGGCGTCGCTCGCGTTGAAGCGGATCGACCAGGGGAGCACCGCCGCGCTGGCGAGACCCTGGCGCGTGTCCCACCCGAGGGAGAGCGCGTGGATGACGGCGCGCGCGACGCCGCCGTACGCGGTGGTGGCGAGCTGCCCCGCCATGGCCGAGGCGAGCAGGGTGTGGCCTCGCGCGTCGAGGTCCAGAGGGGCGGCGACGGCGCGCGGGAGCCAGCTGCGGAGCAGGTGCACGCTCTCGAGGCCGAGGGCGGTGCTGATGGGGTGCCGGTCCGTGCTGGTGAGGCCCTCGAAGGCGTGGGTGAGCGCGTCGACGCCCGTCGCGGCGGTGAGGTCCGACGCGACGGTGGTGAGCAGCGTGGGGTCGAGCAGCACGACCTCGGGCTGCAAGGCGCGACCGACGAGGATCTGCTTGCGGCGAAGGTCGGCGTGCTTGACGACGGCGACCCCGGAGACCTCGCTGCCGTTTCCGGCCGTGGTGGGGATGGCGATCACCGGCAGGCCGCGCTCCTCGACGTGCACCGTGCCGCTGGTGCGGCCGAGGGTGTCGCCGCGTCGAGCGAGCAAGGCGGCCGCCTTGCCGGTGTGGAGCGCGCTGCCGCTGCCCAGGGCGACGACGGCGTCGACGTCGAGGCGTCGCGCTTCGTCGGCGGCTGCTTCGACACTGGCGCGTGGAGCATCGGTCTCGACCCGAGACCAGACGCCTGCGACGCGGCCCTGCGACGCTTCCGCGACGAGGGTGGCGAGGTCGGCCTGGGTGAGGTGCGCGTCGCAGACCAGGAGCGCGCGCGATGCGCCGAGGCCGCGGAGTGCACTGCCGAGGCGCGAGAGAGCGCCGGCGCCGAAGTGGATTTGGGGTGCGGTGTAGCCGAACGGCTTGAGCGGGAGATCAGCAGCCATGCAAGGGCAAGATAGCGGAGCCAGGGCGGGCTCAGCTACGCTGTCGGTGCATGCTCGGCGTCGACAGGGGTCACGTCCCTGAGGTCGTGTGCTGTCCGAAGCGTTCTGTCATGCGTCTGTGCGGGCGAGGACGTCGGAAAGATGCGATGGCGTGCGTCCAGGCAACTGCCGATGCGCGGAGTGAGGCGTGCTGCGCTGTGTGATGCAGACCCGAGGGCTCGCCTGGGTGCTCCTTTCCGGTGTGCTCGGGACGGGGGCGCTGCTCGGTTCGGCGATGGCGCTGTACCCGGGGGGAACGTGGCTCGATCCGCAAGCACCCGGGCATGACTTCTGGCGCAACTTCTTCTGCGACCTCACGCAGCCCGTGGGTCTGAACGGCATGTCCAACCGCGGCGCGGTGCTGGGGCAGGTGGGGATGCTCGGGCTGGTCTTCGCGTTCGTGCCCTTCTGGTGGCTCCTGCCTCGTCTGTTCCCGGAGGCGGCGTCGCTCGGCAGGGGCGTGCGGTGGGCGGGGCTCGTGTCGGTGGTGGGGCTCGTGGCCGTGCCGCTGTTGCCTTCGCTGCGCTTCGGTCTGCTCCACACGGCGGCGGTGTTCACGGCGTGCGTGCCGGCATTCGTGGCCGCTGGATGCGCGGTGGTCGGGCTGCGAAGGTGGCCCTGGCTGCGCGGCCTGGGCGCGGTGACGTTGCTCTCCGCGGTGGTGGACGCGGGGCTCTACGCGCGCGGGATGCTGCTGCGCGGGCCGACGATCGTGCTGCTGCCGGCGCTGCAGAAGGTGGCCGCGCTGGGGCTCTTCGGGTGGATGGTGGGGGTGGCGCTCTCGGCGCTGCGGCTCAGGGAACGCGAGCCTTGAGGTGGCGCTCTCGGCGCTGCGGTTCAGGGAACGCGGGTCTTGAGGCTGTCGACGGCGTGCACCGGGGCGTCGTTGCCCGCCATGAGGTGCGCGATGGCGCTGTACACGAGGCGCTGGCTCTCGAGCATGCTCTTGCCGGCGAAGACGGGGGAGGTGACGACGATGTTGTAGTGGCCGCCGCCGCCAGTGACCTCGGCAGTCGAGCTTTCGACCTTGCTCTCGATGGCCTTCTTGACGGCATCGAGGATCGAGCCCTGGAACGACGTGAGATGGACGGACATGGGGCGTTTATAAGCCATCGCGGCGCCGGGGACCAGCCAGGGGGCGCGCGACGGTGGCCTGCCGGGGGTCGCGCGCAGGTGGTGGAGATCGCGTAGGATGCTCGGCCATATGACAGCGACCGAAGCGTTCCTGGTGCTCTCGTGTCTTGGTCCGGATCGGCCAGGGCTCGTGGCCGAGTTGACCCACTATGTGTCGGAGCACGGGGGCAACGTCGAAGACAGCCGGATGGTGGTGCTCGGGGGTGAGTTCGGCGTGCTGCTGCTGGTGTCCGGGTCGCCCGAGGAGGTGTCGGCGCTGGAGACGAGCACGGCGGACATCGAGAAGCAGACGGGGCTGCAGGTGATCGCGCGGCGGACGAAGAGTCCCGAGGAGCACCGGCGGGCGCCGACGATCCCGTGTCTGGTGACGGCCGAGGCGCTGGACCACGAGGGGATCGTGCGGGCGGTGGCGCGGGCGCTGTCGGCGACGGGGGTGAACATCGTGTCGCTGGAGGCGATGGCGTACGAGGCGCCGGTGACCGGGTCGCCGCTGTTCCGGATGGAGGCGCGGATCGATGTGCCGGCCGGGGTGTCGGTGGGGAAGGTGCGGAAGGCGATGGACGCGGTGGCAGAGGAAGAGAACCTGGAGATCGATGTGAGGTCCCTCGTGAAGGGGTGATCCCACCCGATGGGTGCGAGGTCTTCGTGAGGGTGGGGCGCTCGGTTGAGGCGTCGTCGTGGGGGCGGCATGGGGATTGGTTCCGTCAGGTCGCCAATGCCCCCGATGAAGTGAGCGATTGGTTCCGTCAGGTCGCCAATGGGGGCCTCGGCGTGGCGGGACGTGTGTTGAACTGAGGGAGCGGCCGCCCCGAAGTTTCGGGAGGTGCGTTGCCTCGAGGGAAACGTCGCGCCGAAGTTTTGGGGAGGTGCGTTGCCTCGAGGGAAACATCGCGCCGAAGTTCTGGGGAGGTGCGTTGCCTCGAGGGAAACATCGCGCCGAAGTTCTGGGGAGGTGCGTTGCCCCGAGGGAAACGTCGCGCCGAAGGTTGGGGAGGTGCGTTGCCCCGAGGGAAACGTCGCGCCGAAGGTTGGGGAGGCGCGTTGCTCCGAGGGAAACGTCGCCCCGAAGAGGTGAGGGGGGCTTTGCGTGCGATTTGCGGGTTTTCGGCCGTTTGGCCCGCTCTCTGGCGCGAGCGCGTGGCGGGGCATGACCCGAGCACGAGGCAGAACGCCGACGTGCTGGGCTCGTCGGGATGCGGGAGGGGGGTGAGGGGGAGGGGCCCTGCGGTGTGGCGGGGCCCCGGGTGGGTCAGGCGGGGGAGGATTCGAGGAGGCCGGCTGCGCCCATGCCGCCGCCGATGCACATTGAGACGATGGCGTAGCGGCCGCCGCGGCGGCGGAGCTCGTGGAGCGCGGTCGCGACGAGCTTGGCGCCGGTGCAGCCGAGGGGGTGGCCGAGGGCGATGGCGCCGCCGTTGACGTTCAGCTTCTCGTCGGGGATCTCCAGCGTGCGCTGGACGTAGACGGCCTGGGAGGCGAACGCTTCGTTGATCTCGAAGAGATCGATGTCGGCGATGCTGAGGCCGGTCTTGGCGAGGAGCTTGCGCACGGCCGGGATGGGGCCGATGCCCATGATGGCCGGGTCGACGCCGGTGACGGCGAAGGCGCGGAAGTAGCCGAGGGGCTTGATGCCCAGGGACTCGGCCTTGGCGCGGCTGAGGAGGAGGGAGGCCGCAGCGCCGTCGGAGAGGGGGGAGCTGTTGCCCGCGGTGACGCTGCCCTTGGCGGAGAAGGCGGGCTTGAGGCCGGAGAGGCCCTCGGCCGTGGTCTCGGCGCGGATCAGCTCGTCGCTGCGGAAGTCGAAGGTGCTCCGCTCGCCGCTCGCGTCGAAGCGGATGCCCTTCACGGTGACGATCTCCTGGTCGAAGCGGCCGGCCTTGCGCGCCTCGGCAGCGCGGGTGTGGCTGCGAAGGGCGAAGGCGTCCTGATCCTGGCGGGCGATCTGGAACTTGTTGGCGACGTTCTCGGCGGTGATGCCCATGGGGGTGTAGACGGCGGCGCAGCGCTCCATGGCCTCGGGGGAGGCGCTGAGCTTGTTGCCGGTCATGGGGACCATGGACATCGACTCCAGGCCGCCAGCGACGGAGATGTCGATGGCGCCGGTGGCGATGCTGCCCGCCGCGAGGGCGAGGGCCTGGATGCCGCTGGAGCAGAAGCGGTTGATGGTCATGGCGGGGACCTCCTCGGGGAGGCCTCCGAGCATGCCGGCGACGCGGGCGACGTTGAGGCCCTGCTCACCCTCGGGCATGGCACAGCCGAGGATGACGTCTTCGACGTCGGCGGGCTTCACCTGGGGGACCCGGGCGAGCAGGCCGGCGATGACTTCGCCTGCGAGCTCGTCGGGGCGCTTCTGGGCAAGAGAGCCCTTGTGGGCGCGGCCGACCGCGGAGCGGACGGCATCAGCAATCACGACATCGATCATGGCCATCTCCTAGTTCCGCAGGGGTTTGTTGGTCATCAGCATGTGCTTGATGCGCTCGAGGCTCTTCTCTTCGCCGCAGAGGCTGACGAAGGCATCGCGCTCGAGTTCGAGCAGCTCGGTCTCGGTGACCTCGCGGGCCGCGCCGCCCTTGCCGCCGCAGAGGACGACGGCGAGCTTGCGGGCGATGGTCGCGTCGTGCTCGGTGGCGTAACCGCCGGCGACGAGGGTGTCGACCATCATGGCCAGGGTGGCGATGCCGCTCTCGCCAGCGAGCTTGTACGCGCGCGGGGCGGGGGCGTGGTAGCCGGAGGCAGCGAGGCCGATGGCGCGGCCCTTGGCCTCGGCGAGGTGGCGGGCGCGGTCGAAGGAGACGCCGTCGGTCTTGCGGAAGTAACCGAGGGCCTTGGCTTCGTCGGCGCTGGTGGCGACCTTGGCGAGGGCGATGTTCTTGAACACCTGGGCGGTGAGCTCCAGCGTGTTCACCTGGGCGCCCTCGGGGATGCCCTCGAACGCGCGCCAGAGCATGTTGAGCGTGCCGGCGCCGCCCGGGATGAGGCCGACGCCGACCTCGACGAGTCCCGCGTAGGTCTCGGCCGCGGCCTGGATGGAGGCGCCCGCGAAGCTCAGTTCGAGGCCGCCGCCGAGGGTCATGCCGTAGGGGGCGACGACGACGGGGACGCTGGCGTACTTCAGGCGCTGGGTCGCGTCCTGGTAGGCCTTCACGGTGGCGCGGATGTTCTCCCAGTCCTTGTTCGTGGCCGCCATGGCGATCATGAACAGGTTGGCGCCGACGCAGAAGTGGTCGCCCTGGTTGGTGACGAGCATGGCGCGGAACGACGTCTCGGCCTTGTCCGCGGCCTGGCCGAGGAGGTTGATGACGTCGGCGTCGATGCTGTTCGCCTTGGACTTGAACGTGACGCCGAGGACGCCGTCACCGAGGTCCCAGGCCTCGGCGCCGTCGTTCTTGAGCACGGGGGCATCGCCACGGCGGACCCACGCGAGGGGGGCGGTGCGCGGGTCGATGGCGCGGGCCCGGGGCTTGCCAGCGAGCACGTCGTAGATGGCGCCTTCGGCGCTGTAGTTCGTGCGGGTGCCAGCGTTCTTCGCGAGGAAGGCGTCGAAGTCGGCGGGCTTCTTGTCGGCGTCGGCGGCGTAGAAGCCCTTGGCGCCTTGCTCGCGCATGCGCTTGATGGAGGCGGGGAGGGCGATGCCGTCCTTCTCCATGCGATCGACGGTCTGCTCGAAGCCGAGCGCGTCCCAGGTCTGGAAGGGGCCGAGGTCCCAGTTGTAGCCCCAGCGCAGGCCGTCATCGATGGCGACGACGTCGTCGGCGATCTCGCCGAGGCGGCGCGCCGAGTACGCGAGGGAGCGGGAGAGGACCTTCCACGCGAAGCGGCCGGCCTTGCCCTGGTCGGCGACGAGGGCGCGAACGCGCGCTGCGGGATCCTCGATCTGCTCGATGGCCTTCACGGCCTTGCGGACCTCGGGGTCACCGCCGCGGCCGCGGTACTCGAGGGTCTTCGGGTCGAAGGTGTCGACCTCGCCGCCCTTGCCCTTGCGGTAGAAGCCGGCGCGGGTCTTGTTGCCCAGCAGCTTCCGCTCGACCATCGTGCGGATGTAGGCGGGCACCTCGAAGACGCCGCGGTCCTCGTCGTCCTTGAGCGAGCTGTGGCAGTTGTCGGCCACGTGGGCGAAGGTGTCGAGGCCGACCATGTCCGCGGTGCGGAAGCTCGCGCTCTTCGGGTGGGCCATGGCGACGCCGGTGATGGCGTCGACGTCCTCCGGAGCGAGGCCCTCTTCGAGCATGAGGTGGATGGTCGTCATCATCGCGTGGGCGCCGATGCGGTTGGCGATGAAGTTCGGCGTGTCCTTGCCGAAGACGATGCCCTTGCCGAGCGCGTCCTCGCCGAAGCGCTGGACGCGCTCGACGGTCGCGGGATCGGTGTCCGGTCCGGTGACCAGCTCGAGGAGCTTCATGTACCGGACGGGGTTGAAGAAGTGCATCACGAGGAAGCGCTTGCGGAAGGCCTCGGAGCGGCCCTCCATCATGCTCTCGATGCGCAGGCCCGAGGTGTTCGAGGCGATGATCGCGTCCGGTCGCGCGACCTCTTCGAGCTTGGCGAAGAGCGCGCGCTTCGGCTCGATCTGCTCGATGATGGCCTCGATGATGAGATCACAGCCCGCGAGCTCGCCGAGGTGATCCTCGGTGTTGCCCGTGCGCACCAGCTTGGCGAAGGAAGGGTGGAAGAACGCGGCAGGCCTGGCCTTGACGGCCTTCTCGAGCCCGCCGATGGCGAAGCGGCTGCGGGCCGCAGGATCGCTCTTCTCGGAGTCGTTGAGGTTGGGGGGGACGATGTCGAGGAGCACCACCTCGACGCCAGCGTTCGCGAGGTGGGCGGCGATGCCGCTGCCCATGACGCCCGCGCCGATGACGCCCGCGCGGCGGATTGGCTTGGTCATGCAGTTCCTCCGGGAATTGAGGGTGTGGGCACCCTTGGCACGATCGACGCGCTGCTGGCAAGCGTCTCGGCGCACTGCGGCAACGTGAGGCGGGCTGGGCAACGAAGGGAGGAGGACCAGGGGCGGAGCAGGTGCGGCAGGACGTGCGCACGGTGCGGCGAGGGATGCGCACGAACGCTCCGAGCGGTGCGGGGCTGCGAGCCGGCGCAGCGACGGGGTGGCGGTGCGGCTCGTCGGGTGGTGCGGCGTCTCGGGGGTGCGGCACTTTGGGA
This sequence comes from Chondromyces crocatus, assembly GCF_001189295.1. Taxonomy (NCBI): domain Bacteria; kingdom Pseudomonadati; phylum Myxococcota; order Polyangiales; family Polyangiaceae; genus Chondromyces; species Chondromyces crocatus. The sequence continues at coordinate 11,027,805 of NZ_CP012159.1, read as the reverse complement.
CGGTGTAGCGCTTCGGGACAGCGTGTGACGGTGGGGGCGCGCTGGCTCGCCGGTCTTCCTGGGGCGATGTCGCACGCAGGGGGCGGACGACGTCGTGGTGAGAGGCGAAGGCGTCGTGGCGGGAGGCGAAGGCGTCGTGGCGGGAGGCGAAGGCGTCGTGGCGGATGGGAATGTGCGGTGGGTCGTGAGGCGCACGCTGCGTGGCGCTGTGGCAGAAGTGACGCGATGGGGGCGCGGTCGTCCGTGACGGGAGGCGCTTTGCGCCTTGGCGACGCTGAGTTACTTTGATCGGATGGCGCTTTTGTCGAAACGAAACACTTCTTCCCTGTGCGTGGTCGCTCTTATCGGTTCAGTCGCTGCCCTGCAGGGGGCGTGCGGTGGTGATGACGGGGGGACGACGAACACCAGCAGCACGACGACGACGTCGAGCGGTGGCGGCTCTGAGCCCAGCACGGGTGGCGCCGGTGGTACCGGCGGTACCGGCGGCGAGGGTGGGACGACGCCAGGAACGGGCGGCGCAGGTGCGGGCGCGCTGGACTGCGAGGATCATGAGCCGCCGACGGGACCGGCACCAGCGCTCCAGCTCACGCCGATCGTGACGAGCGGCTTGAGCAGGCCCGTCTACATGACGGCAGCACCGGGGGACGACACGCGGCTGTTCGTGGTCGAGCAGCGGGGCCGGATCCGGGTGATCGAGAACGGTACGCTCCTGGACACGCCTTTCCTCGACATCTCGTCGTTGATCCCTTCGATGAGCCAGGCGGACGAGTGGGGGCTCCTCGGGCTCGTCTTCCATCCCGAGCATGCGACGAACCGACGCTTCTTCGTGTTCTACATGCAGACCGGGGGACGGAGCATCGTCGCCGAGTACGCGACGTCCGCGAACAACCCCAACCTGGCAGAGGCGGCGCCGACGCAGACGGTGCTCTCGATCGAGGGGCCGGTCGCGCATCACTTCGGTGGGATGATGGCGTTCGGGCGTGACGGGTATCTGTACGTCTCGTCGGGCGATCGGGGAGACGAGGCGAGGGCGCAGAACCTGAGCAGCAGGAACGGGAAGATGCTGCGCCTCGACGTGGACAACCCGGCGTCGGCGCCTCCGGGCAACATGCCGGGCGCCGACTCGCTGGTGTGGAGCTACGGGCTGCGGAACGTCTGGCGGTTCAGCTTCGACCGCTGCACGGGTGACCTGTACATGGGCGACGTGGGCGGGGCTTACGAAGAGGTCAACATCGAGCCCCACAACACGGGCCACCGGAACTACGGGTGGCCGGTCGCAGACACGGGGACGAACTGCTCGACCGGGACCTGCCCGGTGTTCGCGGTGGACCACAACTTCAGCGACTGCTCGATGGTCGGTGGCTACGTCTACCGTGGGTCGGCCATCCCGAACATGAACGGGCGGTATCTGTTCGGTGACTGGTGCACGAACCGGATCACGACGCTCGTGTGGACGGGCGGGACGAGCGTGGAGCAGGTCGAGGACCTGCGGCAGAACCTGGACACCGCGAACACGCTCGTCGCGATGTCGTCGTTCGGCGAAGACAACCAGGGCAACGTCTACGTGGTCGATCTGGCGGGCGCGCTGTACCGGATCGACGCCGAGTAAGCGCTTCTACGCGGTCTGGGACCTGGCCCGCCTCCCGATGCGAGGAGCGTCAGGTCCGAAGCGGCGAGACGTCAGAGGCCAGGCTCGTAGCGAGGCGCCGCCTCGAAGGTCTCGGCGAGGGTGCGTCGGTACTCGTCCGCCGCGCGCGCGACGTCCTGGATGCGGGAAGCGAGCGTGTCGGGAACGCACCCTTCGACGCGCTCGGCGCTGCCGATCGCGACGTGGTCGCCGGTGATCGAGACGGCGAGATCGCCCGTGGTCTGGTCGTTCATGGTCAAGAGGAACCGGTAGAACGGCTCGTGGTTGGCCGTCGGCAGGGCCACGAGGGGGGAGCGGATCACGAACTGCTGGCCCTCTTCGTCGAGCGTGAGTTCGAGGTGGCAGGCCTCCGCGGTCGAGAAGGGGCGCAAGGGGAAGCGCCACGAGGTCGGGCCAGTGCGGACCCGGTTCGCGGTGACGCCGATGCTGGCGAGGCCATCGCGTACGAGCCGCTCGGCGCTGGCGCGGCCGAGGCTCGGGGTGAAGGCGTGCGGGAGGGCGCGCCCGCAGGTGCCACAGCGGTCGGCGCCGATGTCGTACGGGTCGTCGCAGGCTGGACAGCGGTAGATGGGGGCGCGATCGCGGAGCTCGGTGAGGGGGCGGTCCAGGGCGTCGAGCAAGGTGCCGAGCGTCGATGCAGGGAGGGCCGAGGTGCCGGTGGCGTTTGCTTCCGCGCTTTTGCCAGGCGCAGCGGTGACCATGCCGACGACACGGCCGTCGGCGTCGAGCAGCGCCGCGCCGAGCGGGGCGGGCGGGTCGATGTCGAAGCCAGGGCCTCTGCCGTGGTGGAGCCGAGCGATGCGGGTCGAGGTGAGCTGGAGGCCGTGGCCAGGTGACGTGCTGACGGCGGTGAGGGGCTCGCCGAGGCGTGCGTCGGGGGCGCCGCGGAGCGGGAGGGGGGCACCGAGGTTGGTCACCTCGAGCGGCACGACGATGGTGACGTCACGGGTGACGTCGACGGAGACGACCCGGCCTGCGACGGGGAGACCGTCCTCGCGTTCGATGGCGATCTCGGCGGGGTAGCCGATGGCGCTGCGGCTGGTGAGCACGGCACCATTGAGGAGCGCGATCCATCCGACGGCTCTGCGGGAGTCGGCGCGGAGCGTGACGACGGCACGCTGGGTCCGCGCAAGGTGCTCTTGCATGATGGCGAGTTCGCTGTGGGAGGAGGTGACGAGCGCGTTCGTCACTGGGAGACGATCCTGTTCAGCGCGGTCATCATCAGGTCGATGGAGGCGCTCTTGGGTCCGTCACGGTGTGCGTAGGCCACGATCTCTCGGAGCCGCTGGTCGGTCTTCGAGGGGAGCTTGGCGCGGACGAGCAGCTCGGAGAGGGCGCCCAGGGCGAGGAAGTGGCGGAGCGGGAGGTCGGCCGGGGCGCGATCGATCTCGCGCAGGTAGCGCGAGAGGTGCTCGCGGGCGTGGGTGGCGCTGGTGAGGGGCTCGATCTGGAGCGGCTTTTCGTCGGGGGTGTGGCCTCGGCTGCTGACGAGCCGTTCCATCGCGTGCAAGGCGGGTTCGGCCATCGAGGTCGGGCTGACGCGGCGGCCAGAAGTCTCGGCCTGGGCGAGGTCGCGCGTCACGGCCGCGGTGGCGCGGTAGAGGTGCGCGACGGCGTGCGGGAGTGCCTCGCCGTGCTCGAGGATGGCCCGGAACACGGTGGAGCGGATGAGGATCAGCATCACGCCGGGCTTCTCCAGGAAGCTCACGGCGGTGGCATGCGCCTGGGCGTCGCGCAGGATCTGGCAGAAGCGCTCTGCGGGGGGGCGCTCCCGGCGGGCGTCGGGCTCGCTTTCGCTGGGGGCGGGGGGGCGCATGGAGAAGGGGACCGAGACCGGCGGGGAGGCCACCTCGGCGAGGCCGCCGCGGCGCGCACCGCCAGCGCGCTCGGAGGCGCCCGGGATCGCTTCGCCCGGGAGCGCGCCGAGGCCTGCGCCGTACACCGCGCGGAGCTCTGCAGGGCCGCTCGGCGGTACGGGGAGGGGGGTCGCTCGGCGTGCGCCAGGGGGCGAGGGGAACGGCGGGGGCGTGATGGTGGAGGAGACTCTGGGGCTCGATGGCGCCGGAGCGCTCGCGAAGAGCGGCGAGAGGATGTCCGGCAAGCTCTCGGTGTCGCGGCTCGATGGGCGCACCCCCGTCTCGACGAGCTTCGGCGCTCCCCAGCTCGGCTCGGGCGGGGGCACGCGCGCGGAGCGCGGCGGCGGCGGGAGCGGGGCGAGGGGAGGTGCGCCCTGGGAGGGGAGGGGTGGGAGGGAGCGGACTGGCGGTGGGATCGAGAAGCTCTTGAGGGGGCGTGAGCGCCCGATGAGGGCCCAGCTCAAGCTGGTGCGTTGATCGTCGGTGAATGCGGGGCGGGCGTCGAACCAGGCGGTGAGCAAGGACGAGAGCTGCTCGGCGCGCTCGGCGCTCGTCCGGAGGGCGAGGCGCAAGCTGGCGACGGTGAGCGTCGAGAGATAGATCACGCGGCGGAGCACGAGCAGGTCGTCGCGTACGCACAGCCGGGCGGGGAGGTGGTGCGCCGAGAGTTCGAGCGCGGCGCGAAGGAGGGGGACGCGCTGCCGTTCAGGGACGCGGGTCACCGGGACGTCGATGCTCGCGCGGTCCGCACCGGGCTCGCAGCTCACGAAGAGCGGCATCGTGCGGAGCGTGAAGATCCAGCCGATGCCGTCTTGTGCGGAGGTCGTGGGGATGGTGTTCCCTGCCTCCGCGGCGATGCAGTGGCCGACGAAGCGGACGGGATCTCTCGTGCGCCAGGTCTCGATGTCCGTGTCGGAGGGGGACTCGACGTCAGGCGCCATCCCTGCACGTCGGCCGGCTGCCACGCGGTGGACCCCGCACGCCTCGCACCGCGGGCCGCGCAGCGGGAAGCCGCAGGCGGCGCAGAACTCGGGAACGGGGTTCGAAGGGATCGGCACGGCGGTCAGCATACCCCAGCGAGCGCGAGGGGTGACACGCGGTTTCGGCTCAGAGGAAGGGGTTCAGATGCAGCTGCGTTCGTGTGGAACGCAGGGTCTCCCGGACCCGGTGGGTGAAGTGCGCCAGGAGGAGGAAAGAGAGCGCGAAGGTGACCACGCTGATCACGAGCTGTGTTGCCTGAGGCACCTGGGCGACCGTCCACAGCCCGGTGAGCAACGCCGCGGTGAGCGCGAGCGGGACGAGCCACCTCCAGCAGAGGCTCGTCATCTGGTCCAGGCGAACCCGGGGCAGGACCCAGCGGAGCCAGACGACGCCCAGGATGAGGGTCCAGCTCTTGACGAGGAAGAGCAGCGCCCCCAGCGCCTGGAGGCCCGGCCTCGTCTCCACGATGGCCGCCGAGACCCCCGGGATCTGCCAGCCGCCCAGGAAGAGCGCGCTGGCGACGCCGCACATGACGAGGACGTTCGCCCATTCAGCGAAGAAGAAGAGCGTCTGTCGGAGCCCGCTGTGCGCGGGGGAGGTGGCGCCAGGCGTCGGCCCTTCCGCCTCGGGGACGGATGCATGGGGTCGACTGCCCTCGGCCAGGGTGGCGACGATGTAGAGCGTGAACAGGAGGAAGGTGACGGGGCTCCGGAAGACGAACCAGAACCAGGGCCATCCGCCGACCTCGAAGGGCGTACCCGCGGTGCCCCCCTGGACGCCGATGATGTCGGCGACACGGAGCGAGCCGGTCATCATGATCACGCAGCAGACGGCCACGATCGCGGGGAGCTGGTAGCTCAGGATCTGGCCCACGGAGCGGAGACCAGCCAGCGGCGACCAGCGCGCGTGCGACGCCCCGCCGCCGGTGAGCAGTCCGATCATCAGCAGCGCGGTCAAGGCGATGACGAAGAGCACGCCGATGTCGAGGTCGGTGGCGACGAGGTACTGCCCGAACGGCATCACCACGAACGTCGCCGACACGCCGATGAACACGAGGTAGGGCGTGAGGCGGAGCTTCGTCCGATCGCGCTCGCGCGGCGTGCGGTCCTCTTTGAGAAGGGCGCGCACGGCGTCCGCGATGACGTCGGAGGGGCTCAAGGTCCGCCCGCCAGAGCGCAAGCGCGAGGCGACACGGCGCTCGAACCACGCGAGGATCCGCGCCGTGGGGAGAAGAAAGAAGAGGATGATGCCAGCGGCGGTGCCGAGAAGAATACCGGCGCCGAGCAGGTCGCTCGAACCGCTCGGCTTGAAGGCCTCGACGGAGATGGTCCGCTTGAGGAGGGGGCCATTGCCCTGCTGCGTCACGATCTCGGGGGTCCGCTCATGTCCGCTCGGGATCACGTCGGCGAGGGAGAGGACGCGCACCCCTTCGAAGGCGACGATCACATCACCGGCGACCAGGCCCGTGTCGTTCGCGGGGCTGCCCGGGCGGACGGCGTTGATGAGGAGGCCTCCCGCCGGAGGGGTGTCGTTCGAGGCGGCGATCCCGAGGTACTCGAGGGCGCGGCTGCCTTCCCGGTTGCGGGCGTCGATGATTGCTCGTCGCGGCGTGGGCGGGACGAAGTCGATCTCGACGCCTTCGACCGTCCCTTTGACCTCCAGCGCGCCGCGCCCGACCGAGGCGACCCGTACGGTGACCTTGCCTCGGAACGTCGTGTGGATCGCTTCGTCTCCCTGGCCGCAGAACTGCCCCTGGAGCGACTCGTTGAACCGGAGAGAGACCCGATCCCCGGTCATCTGGGCGCGATCGATCTCGATGCGCTGCCTCGTCAGGGGCGGCTGTCCAGCGCGACGCAGCTCCCCCTCGAAGACGACCACCGCCTCCCGCTTCTCGCCGGTCGGCAGGTTGTTTCCGAGGATTTCGAGGCGGTCGCCTGCGTCCACGATGCGCGGGACGACATCGACGACGTTGAGGAGATCGGGCGCGAGATCTCCAGCGCACCCCAGGGCACCGAGGAGCGTGATCAGGCAGAGCGTCAGGAGGGACAGGGCAGCTCTCCGGGGGGGAGCTTGGCGCATGCCGCGCTTATAAGGGCTGGTCACTCGGCCGGGCGAATTCTTGGCAGGCGCGAGGGGCCCAGAAAGCGCCCTCAAGGAGGAGGAGGGCGGACGGGGAGGAAGTACCGCGTCCGGTCGAGCTCGTTCACGCCGACGTACAGCTCGGCCTCGAAGGCGTCTTTGAGGCGCTGGTACGTCATCACCTCTTCGATGGTCCCGCGAGCGAGCAAGCTGCCTCCCTTGAGCAGCGCGATCCGGTCGGCATACTGGGCCGCGGCGTTCAGATCGTGGAGGACGGCCACACAAGCCAGGCGCCGCTCGGCCACCTCGCGCCGGATGACTTCGTAAAGCTCGATGGAGTGGCGGATGTCGAGGTGCGCCCCCGGCTCGTCCAGCACCAGGATCTCGCCTCCCTGAGCGAGCGCCCGCGCGATGGCGACCCGCCGCTGCTCGCCACCCGAAAGCTGATCGACGGGGCGCTCCGCGAGGTCGACGAGGCCGCAGGCGTCGAGGGCGCGGTGCGTCGCGTCCTGGTCTTCGTCGGACGCCCGCATCCAGGCGCCCTGATGCGGGGAGCGCCCCATCATGACCACCTCCCGGACCGAGAACCGGGCAGGTGGGGGGGCCGCCTGGGGGACGATCGCCAGCCGTCGGGCGAGCTGGCGTCGATTCATCGTCTCCAAGGGGCGTCCCCGAAGTAGTAGTTGTCCGGCGGTAGGTCGCAGCGCGCCAGAAATGACGCGTACCAGCGTAGATTTGCCCGCCCCGTTGGGACCGAGTACGGCCCAGAGTTCCCCGGGGTGCACTGCGAGTGACACTTTGTTCAGAGCGAGCCGACCACTGGGATACCGAGCGGAAACGTCTCTCAACTCAATGGCTGGCTCTATTTCGGCTCCACGGCCGTCCACAGCGTGATTGCAAGGGGCAGGTCCCTCCTGAAGACGTCCGTTCTGAGTCACCAAGGAACCTGAGCACTTGCGCGACCATGCCCGCAATGGTCCAATCGCGCTGAACGGTAGAGGCGCAAGAGGAGATGGAATCGGTGAAGGAGACACCCGCCGGCGAGATGCCGCGACGCATCATCAAGCGCTATTCCAACCGTAAGCTATACGACACGAAGGACAGTCGCTACGTCACCCTCCAGCAGATTGGGGAGATGGTGCGTGCTGGCGAAGAGGTCCAGATCATCGACAACGCGACCAAGGAGGACAAAACCGAGGTCACACTGGCGCTGATCATTTCCGAAGATCTCAAGGCCCAGCCCCGCTCGGTTCCGCTGGGGACCCTGCGTGATCTGATCCAGGAACGTGGAGAACGGTTCCTCTCCACCCTGCGGGAAGGGCCGATCGGCCGCCTGATTCCTGGAGGCGTGGAAGCTGGCGGTGCAATCCCCGGATCGCCCGAGGATGCGGCCGAGCCGCTCCCCCCGGTTCCCCCCGCTCCGGCCGTCGCTGCCGCAACCGCGGAAGGGGACAAAGCGGCCGGAAAGAGCCGCTTGAGCGGCATCGTGGAGAGTTCCAAGCAGACCCTCGACCAGTGGCAGCACGCCGTGGACGAGCGGATCCGGACGATCCTCCCCGTCGTCGGCCTGTTCCGCGACCTGGAAATCGGCGTCCGGCAGCTGGTCGAGCGGGTCGACACCCTCGAGCGCCGCATCCAGGAGCTGGAAAACGCGGAGGACAAGCCCGCGGCCGGCCTGCCGAGCAACGGAGGGACCGCCGGCGAGCAGGAGCGAAGGTCGCAGGAATAAGCCGGCGCCCGTCTCTGTTCCCACGGTTAGACCCATGCCGTTCTTCTTCAGTAAGAAGCCCGCCTCGATCGCCCAGGATATTTCCTTGGCGACAGGCGAGGCGAGCCGCCCAGACGCCTTCGAAATCGAACTGCTCGGCCATCTGGACACGCTTTACAGCGTGAGCTGCCGGATGACGAAGAGCTCCACGGAAGCCGAAGACCTCGTCCAGGACACCATCGTGAAAGCGATGAGGGCCCGGAAGCAGTTCGAGCCGGGGACCAACCTCAAGGCATGGCTCCTCCGGATCCTGACGAACACGTTCATCAACCGGTACCGTCGAGGCGGTCTGGAGCGAGACCTGTTCGAAGGACCCGACGCGGAGCCGCTGACCGATGGCTGGGTCGGGGCAACGACGATGCGCGGGATGCGGGATCCGGAGACCCAGGCGCTGTCGCCGCTCATCGAGGCGGAGGTGCAGCGTGCCCTGGACGAGCTGCCCGATGAGTTCCGGCTGGCGGTGATCCTCTCGGACATCGAGGAGCTGAGCTACAAAGAGATCGCGGATGCGATGGGTTGCCCGATCGGGACGGTGATGTCGCGATTGCACCGTGGTCGCAAGCTCCTGCAGAAGACCCTGCGCGAGCAAGCCGTGCTACTGGGTATCGTGGGTGAGGATGACGGGAAGAAGTCGAGCGAGGCGCCTGCTGATCTGGGTGCGTACAGGAAGCGCAAGCGGGGAGTAGCATGAGCGCCGCACGACAGATGGATGACTGCGCACGCCTCGACCTGGCACTGACAGCATACGTTGATGGGGAGCTCGACCCGGCACACGTCGTCGATCTCGAAGGGCATCTGCGCCAGTGCTCGGGCTGTTTCGAACGAGTGATGCTGGCGCGTGCGTCGCGGGTGAGCCTGCGACGCACGACGTCGCGCTGCTGTCCGAATGCGCTTCGCGCGCGGCTGACGACGACGATCGCGGGCGAGCGAGCACGCGAAGCGGCTGCCGCCGTGGCCGGTGCAGCGTCGGTATCGGGGATGCAGCCGCAGCTGATCCAGAAGCGCTACGTGGCAGGCTTCGCTGCCGCCGCGAGCGTGGCGTTCGCGCTGGCTGGCTATCAGCAGCACCGCGTGAGGGCCGAAGCCGGGGTGGCGGAACTGCCCGTCGCGCCCATGCAGAACGACGTGATGGCAGCGGCGAGTGTGGAGTCGCTCCTGAACGATCTGGTCACGCAGCACGCGCAGCCGCTTCCTCCGGAGACGACCAACCCGGAGGATCTGCCTCGGTTCGATCCGTTCGTTGGCGTGCCCGTGCGGCGACCTCAGTTCCAGCCGTTCCCTGTCGATTTCAAGGGAGCGCGTGTGCACACGATGCGTGATCGTCGTGCCGCGTTGTTGCAGTACACGGTTCAGGGCGGCCATCGCGTGACCGTCTACCTGTTCAACTCCCAGGTCGTCCCGGTGCAGAAGGCGCCCGTTCTTCGCCCGCGCATCGTCCACGAGCGGCCCGTCTACGTGGGTCGCATCAGCGGGTACTCGGTGGTGGCCGCAGAGCGAAGCGGCGTCGGCTATGCGCTGGCGACCGATCTCAGTGACGAGGAGAGCACGCAGCTCGTTCTCGCCGCCATGCAGTGAGAGCGCGGCGCAGGCGCTGCATGCGTCCTGCCGCTCTCGGTCGAGTTTCTTCCCCTCCAGCACGAGACCCACAGGAGCCGAGCCAGCGAAGGCGCGGCCACGAGGAGGTCTCGTGCCTCAGGAGCCTGTCTACTCGACAGCGCCAGTCCCGCCCTTGCGCGGGTCCGCTGCCGCGCGGATGACGCGACCGCCGTTCGTGTAGTCGACCGTGAGACCCTGGATGGCGCTGACGTTGAGCTTCGACGTGTCGACCTTCTCGCCGCGCTTCTCGAGGTCCTGCACGACGTCGGGGGGCACGCTGGGGTCGATCCACAGGCCGCCCATGGCCGGCGTCTCGACGCGCCAGTCGGCGATGGCTTCGTCGATCGCTCGACCGAACACCAGGTTCGCCAGGGTGATCTGGGTGGTGCCCGTGGCGATGCGCATGCCGCCGGACCCGCCGAGCGCGAGTACGGGCTGATCGTCTCGGAGCACGAGGGTCGGCGTCATGCTGGAGACGGGACGTGCTCCTGCACGAGGCGTGCTCGCGGGGGTCTTCAGGTTGAAGAGCTTGGCGATCTTCTCGGAGGTGAAGTCGTTGAGCTCGTCGTTGAGCACGAAGCCACCTTCGGTGACGAGCTGCGCTCCGAAGGGGTTGTTCACGGTGCTCGTCGCGGAGACGACGTTGCCTTCCGCGTCGATCACGACGAGGTGGCTGGTGCCGGCTTCGGTGATCGGGAAACCCGCGGGTGGCATGGTGGAGTCCATGCTGATGCGCGCTCGTCGGGCCTTCATCCGGGCCGGAGCTGCGAGCTTCATCGGATCCATGGTCATGGAGCTGGGATCGCCGATGTAGTGGACGCGGTCGGCGATGGCGCCGCGGAGCGTCTCTGCCAGGAGGTGGACGTACGCGCCGGTGCCGTACCCGAGCGCGCTCAGCTCCGCCTTGCTGTGCATGTGGAGGGCTTCGAGCAACATGAGGCCGCCCGAGGAGGGCGGGGGCATCGTGTAGATCCGGTTCCCTTCCCAGGTCGTCGTGAGTGGCTCGCGCTCGATGACTTTGTAGCTCTCGATGTCCGCAGCGCTCATCCGGCTGCCTCCGGCACGCGCGGTCGCGAGGACGTCGGCGGCGATCTTGCCCTGGTAGAAGGCATCTTTGCCTTCGGCGCCGATCCTGCGCAGCGTGGCGGCGAGTGCCGGGTTCCTGATCTGATCGCCGGGGCTCGCCAGTTTGCCCGCGGGATGAAAGAAGCTGTAGCGCGGCGTGGACAGCACCCACTTCTCGGTCCACTTGAGGCCGCGCGCGAGGTGGGCGCTGAGCGGGAAGCCCTTGTCGGCGAGGTCCGCGGCGCCTCGTACGAGGTCGGTGAAGGCCAGCTTGCCCCAGCGTGCGTGCATCTCGGCGATGCCTGCGACCTCACCGGGGACGCCCACCATGACGCCGCGTTTGTTTTCGGGCGGTGGCCTGGTGACGTAGTCGGCAGGATTCAAGCCGGATGGTGCTGTCTCACGGAAGTCCAGCACGGTCGCTTTGCGTTCCTTGGCGTTCCACACGAGGGCGAAGCCGCCGCCTCCAATTCCGCTGGAGACAGGCTGGGAGACGCCGATGGCGAGCAGTCCGGCGATGGCGCCATCGACGGCGTTACCACCCTTGCCGAGCACGTCCATGACCACGCGCGTCGCGGATGCGCTTTCGGTCGCGACACCGAACCGATGACGTGGGGCCGCGGGAGCCGCAGGCGGCGTCTCGGTCGCCGTGGTGGTGACCTCGGGTGTGGAGGGCGTCGCTTCAGCAGGTGGGCCGACCTGCGGCGGTGCAGATGGCGTCGCGCCACAACCCACCGGGAAGGCAGCCAGGAGCAGGCCGAGCGCTGCTGTGGCAGCGAGAGGAGATAGGGCGCGGTGAACGTTCACGTGGGCTAGGATGCGTCCTCCGCTTCGGGGGACGCAACCCCCGAACCGTCGACGGCCTGATTACTGAGAGGAACGCCCATGCGCTTCGTGTTCGTGATGGATCCCCTGAGCACCGTCCACCATGAGAAAGACACGACCTTCGCGTTCATCCGAGCTGCTCAGGAGCGGGGGCACGAGAGCCATCACTGCCTTCACCGTGATCTGTCCATCAGCGACGGAGAGGCGCATGCGTTCGTGCAGAAGATCTCGATCTCCAGCGCGCCTCCGTACATCGCCTTCGACGCCGGAGCGGGGCGTGAGCGCGTGCGCCTCGGTGACGTCGACGCCATCTTCATCCGCAAGGATCCGCCGTTCGATCGCAGCTACCTCTATGCCACCCTGGTGCTGGACCACGCACGCAAATGCCCGCTCATCGTGAATGACCCGCGCAGCCTGCGGGATGCGAACGAGAAGCTCTACGCGCTGAACTTTCCCGAGTGGACGCCGCGGACGCTGGTCACGGCCGATGGGGAAGAGATCCACGCCTTTGCGCGCCAGTATGGCAGCGCGGTGGTGAAGCCGCTCGACGGAGCGGGCGGGGTGGGCGTGCTGCGGCTGACGCCGGGGGACAAGAACGGGCGGGCCATCGTCGACATGCTCACCGGCGAAGGGCGGCGTCTGGCGATGGTGCAGGAATACCTTCCTTCCGTGGTCGCGGGCGACAAACGGATCCTCCTGCTGGACGGGGAGCCGCTCGGGAGCATCCTGCGCGTGCCGCGGAGCGATGATCTTCGCTCCAACATCCACGTCGGAGGCAGCGTCGTGCCCACGGAGCTGACGGAGCGTGAGCAGGCCATGGTCCGTGCGCTCGCCCCACGGCTCCGTGCCGATGCGCTCCACTTCGTGGGGCTGGATGTCATTGGCGAGCGCCTCACCGAGGTCAATGTGACCAGCCCGACGGGGATTCAGGAGCTGAGCCGGTTCACGAATGTGGATCACGCTGCCCGGGTAATTGCCTGGGCGGAGGAGCGTGTGCGAAAAGTGCGCGGTTGAGCGATCGTGCCACCCTCAGGTCGTCGAGAACTTGGCCCGTCGTCCCTGGTTGAGTGAGTGGTGGTCGACATGGGTGAGTCGAGCACGCGCTGCGCGGTCTGCGGGGGTGAGGAGCGGCCGGGGTCGGGACTACTGCGGGTGATCGTCGAGCTGCGCACGCTGCTGCTCTGCCGATCCCACGCGGCCACGGTGATGGCCGCCATGCCGGAGACCTTCGAGGAGCTGAGAGCGCTCTTCGTTGGCGCGGTCCCGACGATGGACTCGATCTACAGCGGCCTCGAGCGGCGATCCCCCATCTCGAGACGGGCCCCCGAGGATCGGCGCGCGTTCCCCCCTCGTCCCGAGGGGCGTCGGCGGGCCAGCGGGCGCCGTGCCACCGACATGGCGGACTGAGCCGCTCATCGTCCGCGCTTCCCGGCGGTTCCTCCAGCCTCCAGAAACGGTACGAGCGCATCCCGGTACGCTTCGAAGGCTTCCACCTGGGGCAGGTGTCCCACGCCGCCAAGCTCCACGAGCCGTGAGCCCAGGATGGCCTGCGCTGCCTTCCTGCCGAGCGCCGGATAGTCCCCGAGCGTGCCCGCCGCCTCCTTGGAGGCCCAGGCCTTGCCCAGCGCCGTTCGGTCTCGCTGACCGATGAGCAGCAGCGTCGACACCGCGATGTGCTGCAGCTCGTACACGACGGGCTGAGTGAAGATCATGTCGTACGTCAGCGCCGCATTCCAGGCCACGCGCTTGAACTCGGGGTGGCGGGACCAGCCCGCCTGGATCTCGATGAGCCGCTCGTACTCGGGCTTCCACGTCCCGTCGTAGTAACTCGTCCGCTGGTACTCCCGGATGCTCTCTGGCGTCGCCGCGAGTTCCTGCTGGTACCAGGCGTCGACGGACCTGTAAGGCACCACGAGCTTCCAGTCCTCCAGCCCGATCGGGTTCACCAGCACCAGCTTCTCGGTGCGCTTCGGCATCATCAGCGTCCATCGCGCCGCAAGCATGCCGCCCATCGAGTGGCCGATCACGGAGACGCGCTCGACGCCCAGCGAGTCCAGCAAGGCGCGCGTGTTCTCGGCGAGCGCCTGGAAGGTGAACTGGTACGCCTCGGGCTTGGACGACTTGCCGAAACCAACCTGATCGGGGACGACCACCCGGAACCCTCGCTCGCCGAGCGCGCGGATCGTGGGCTCCCAGTAGGCACCCGAGAAATTCTTGCCATGCAGGAGCAAGACCACCCGTCCATTGGGGCGCGCTGGCGCGACATCCATGTACGCCATGCGCAACGCTTGGCGTTGCGAGGTGAACGAGAAGAACTGAACGGGGAACGGGTAGGGATAGCTCGTGAGCTCCGGGTCGAGCGCTCCATCCACGGTTTTTGCGGGCGTGGCCGCCGTAGTAAGCCCGGTGGGGGCAGTGACCGATTCCGTGTCGGACGCGGCGGTATGAACGAGGCTCGACGGCCCTCCTGCACAGCCAGCGGCGAGAATGAGCAATGCGACCGACTGCGTCGCCTGACGAGCATGAGCACGCATGCGCCGCGAGATCTCCGCCAGCGCCTCCAGAGAAGGACCCATGGCCGGAGCCTACCGCGATAGAGTCCCGCCGCGATGAACCGCGCACGCCGCATCGTTCTCGGCATGGGCTCGAACCTCGGCGATCGACCAGCCACCCTTGCTTCGGCGATGGCCGCTTTGCGCTCGGACCCTGCCTTCTCGGTCCTCGCCGAGTCGCCGCGTTACGAGACCCCACCTGCAGGTGGTCCTCCCCAGCCTGACTACCTCAACGCTGCAGCGCTGCTCGCGAGCGAGCTGCCGGCCCTCGACATCCTCGATCGCGTGCTCGCCATCGAGCGCGCCCACGGCCGCATCCGGCCCGATCCCGTGCGCTGGGGACCGCGCACGCTGGATCTCGACGTGCTCTGGATCGAAGGAGAGATCCACGCCCTGCCAGAACTCGTCGTTCCGCATCCACGGCTCGAACAGCGCCCCTTCGCGCTCCGGCCCTTGCTGGACGTCGCGCCGGACGCCCGCGACCCCCGAAGCGGTGAATTCTACGTCTCCCTCCCGGCGGCGCACGCGCCGATCCGCCGCGTGCCTTGAGCCCCTCGCCAGCTCATGGCGCAGCCAGTAGCCCACCACCCGCGTGTCATCCCCGCGGCCGGCAGCGCAGCCCGAGCCACCCACCCAGCCGCGCCGCGCCCCCGCCCAGGCTCGCCATCACCACCAGCAGCAGCCCCCAGACCACCACACCCGCGCTGGCTCCTTGCAGGACCGCCAGCGTCCACGCCATCCCCGCCGCGAGCGCGCCACCTGCCGTCGCTTCACGACGCCCTGCGCGTCCTCCATACCGCCCCACCAGGAGCCCACCCGCCGCCGCGGCCAGCGCGAACGCCAGCGCATTCGCCCCCACCATCACCGCTTGTGCTCGCGCGGGGAGTTCTCCGCCAACCACCCCCAGGAGCAGCACCCGCTGCAGCAGCGCGTGCGTCCCTGCGGCCAGGGGCAGCCACACCGCGAACGTCGCCACCATCCCGAACACCGCCCAGTGCCAGGGGGGTCTCTCCTCCCCCTCGGCCTCTTCGCCCTCGGTCGTTTGGGGACCACGGCTTCCTCCGGCGCCGAGCGACGCTGTGCGCCTGGGCGCGTCGCTGCCCACGATCGGGAGCCTCCGCTTCGGCCCCTCGGTCACGGCCTCAGCTCGGCCGTCGCCAGAGCTTGCGTGCCTCGTTCTGCTGACGCGAGAGCCGACGCTGCTCCTGGATCAAGCTGCCGTAGGGCCGAGGCACCCGAGGATCCCTGGCCAGCGCATAGAGGACCTGCAGCGCGGCTGCCGCGTCGTCCTTCGCACGGTGCGCGTTCTCCAGCGAGATCCCCAGCCGGGCCGCCATGTCGCCCAGCGCTCGGCTCTCCTCCGACTTGTACACCTCACGCGCGAACGTCAACGGGTCGATCCAGTCCACCTCTCGGCGCATCGCCGGCGGCGGATCGGAGGGACGGACGCCTGCGCGCTCCAGCTCGGCGAGCACGAATGCCCGGTCGAAGCTCGCGTTGTATGCGGCAGGGATCGCGCTCCGCAGCGCGCCGACGATCTCGCCGGCCACCTCGGCGAACGACGGCTTGCCTTCGACGTCGGCGTCGGTGATCCCGTGAATCGCAGAGCTCTCCGGCGGGATGGGCCGACCCGGGTGGATCAGCCAGTTGAACGGCGGATCCTGGAGCACGCCGCCGCGCCCGATCACGATACCCAGCTCGATGATCCGATCGTTCTGCGGATCGCGACCCGTCGTCTCCACGTCGATGAATGCGATCGGGTGATCGATCCAGGGCGCCGACGCATCCATCTCGGCGGCAACGCCCACCGCGCGGATCTTTACGAGGTGAGCAATCCCCGGGTAGTGACGCCCGGTCGGGAAGCAACCACAGGGATCGGAGACCTTCACGGCGACGCGGTCCCGGCTGCGGCAGGCTTGCCGCTCGGGGTCGTGGTGGGCGCCGTGTCGGGGGCCGCGCTTCCGGCTGGCGGCGTTTCACCCTTCGCCGCCTCGACCTTCTTCGGCGCCGGCGCGACCGTCTGGCCAGCCAGCTCGAGGTCGAGCTTCACCCAGTCCTCGAGATCCTCGTACGTGCTGTTCAGGAACTGGAGCTCCACCTCGCGCCCGTTGATGAACACCATCGGGGTCCCCGTGAGACCCAGTTCATCCGCTTGCTTCCGGTCCTTCTCGATGCGCTGCGTGGTCTCCTCTACCGTCAGGTCCTTCTTGAACCGGGGCAGGTCGAGGCCGAGATCGCGCGCATAGCGCTCCAGATCCGTCTGCTCGAGCCGATCCTGACGCTCGAACATCACGTGGTGCATTTCCCAGAACTTGTCCTGGTTCATGGCGGCCACCGCAGCGCGTGCTGCGATCTCCCCGTGCGGATGGGATGCGAGGGGATAGAACTTGAAGACGACCTTCACCTGGCCGCGGAAGCGCTTCTCGACCTGATCGAGCACCGGCATCATGACCCGGCAAGAAGGGCACTCGAAATCGGCCCACTCCACGATGGTGATGGGCGCGTCGGGCGGCCCGATCGTCGGGGAGCCATCGGTCACGATGGTCTTCGTTTTGGTTGCGTCGAAGCGCGAGTGGAAGGCTTCCTCCCGCTCCGCCTTCGTGCGCCCGGCCTTCACGTGCTTCAGCAGGAACTGCGCAGCCGGCAGGCACGACTTGCAAGCGCGCTGCTCCTTCACGCACTGGGCGATGCTCACCGGCGTGTCGGGACACGGCGCGAGCAGCTCGGAGACCTGGGCCGCCCACTCTCGTCGCTCACGAGGCGTGAGCGCGGAGGTGTCCACGCCCGACAAGGAGACTTCGGGGCTCGCTGCCGGCTTGTGGTCGCTGGGCTCTGATTTGGGAGTACAAGCCACCCCGAAGAGCGCCAGAGCGCCGACCAGGGGCAACAATCGCTGGGGACACATCGCGGGCGGAGCTTAGTCGGACCCCTTGCGGGGCGCTAGCGGCGGTGTAGCGTGGCGGCGTGAGAAGCGTCCTTTACCGCTTCCCCGATCTGGAGCAATTCGAGCAGGTCCTCCAGGGCGCCGAGCTCGACGCGGAGCTGGATCTAGGGGTTCCTGCTGGGGTCACGGTCGACGACGGGGAGTGGGTGCTCGCCATCTTCGAGCTCGGCAGCTCGGGGCGGGCCACCTCGGCGGCTGCGCGCGTGGCGATCTCACCGGAGGGGGCGCGCCTCAATTTCGAGCCTCGGGACTGGCTTCGCCTCGCCCACTTCGCCCGCACCGAGGCCCCCCGACCGAGCTCTCAGGTGGACTCGGAAGAGCTGTTTCGTGAGCCAGCTACCCCGGCTCCAGGCAGCTCCACCAGCGCGCGCCGCTCCAGCGCTCCCCCCCGGCCTCAGGGCGCCGGATTGCGTCCCAGTCGCCCTCCGCCCCCGAATGCTCGCGTCCTCATCGTGGACGACGATCCCGACATCCGGGAGCTGGTCGCCGTCATGCTCGAAGCGGTCGCCCTTCGTGTCTCCAGCGTTTCCAGCGCCGAGGATGCCCTGGCACGCGTGCGTGACGAGGCCTTCGATCTCGTCGTGCTCGACTGGAACCTCCCTCGGATGAGCGGCCTCGAACTCTGCCGCCTCCTTCGCCGCGAGCCTAACCTCTCCGAGATCCCGGTCCTCTTCCTCACGGCCAACGCCGCCTCGCAGGACATGGTCGAGGCCTTCGCCAGCGGCGCCGACGACTATGTCGTGAAGCCTTTCCGCGCGCCCGAGCTGGGAGCGCGCATCTTCAGCCTGCTTCGACGCGTCCGTCGCCCCTGAGCGACGACGCTGGGATCACGCGCTGACGGAGCGAACCGCGCTCGTCAGCGGGTGGGGGCGTGGAGCCATGCTGCCGCGAGGTACGGCCTCTGGGGCTGCGAAAGAGTCAATGGAAGGGGAGACATCGCTCCGGGGGCCGTCCCGGGAGTGACGGCCAGCGCCGGTGCGACAGGGCGGCGTAGTGACGACGCCGAGGAGGATCCTCGCCGAGGCTCAGAACGCCACGTTCAGGTTCACGTTGAACACGCCGAGCGTCTGGCTGTAGACACCGCCCGAGTCCGGAGCTCGTGAGGGGCTGGCTTGCTCCGCCAGCGTGCTCAGGCCCGTGGTATCTCGCTGCACGTAGAAAAAATGGGTGTACGAGGCGGCGAGCGCCAGGTGTTTGCCGAGAGCGAACCGGCCGCCGATGGCCACCGAGACGTCGTGGAAGTCGGTGAGCGTGGGCTCCAGTGTCTCGTCCGGAACCACGTTGGAGTCGTAGCCGATGCCGGAGAACAGCTCAGCGGTCTCCGTGGGCCAGTAGCTCAGGCCAGCCCGGATCCCGAAGCCATCGCTCCAGTTCCGAGGCAGATTCGCGAGCGGCGTCGAGCCCTCGGCCGGGCTGCCGTCCTCGTTCACCTCGCAGGTCTCTCCTTCGAGGGCGATGCACTGGCTCTTCATCGCGCTCCAGCGGGTCAGATCGCCGAAGAGCCGCAGCTCCAGGTAATCCGTCGGCTTGAAGCGCGCGCCGAGCCGGATGACGTCCGGCAGGCCCTGGTGCAGCGTGACGGCATCCTCCGTCATGGTGCCGGAAAAATTGTTCCGCAGCGTGCCATCCAGTTTCACCTGACCGTTGATGTTCGGACGTGCCTGGTACGACGCCCCGAACCACAGCTTGTCCTTCATGGCCTCGTACATCAGGCCGGCGCCGAAGCTCGCCTGCAGGCCGCTCACATCGAGCAGCGAGCGACCCTCCATCGCCAGCGTGTTCGAGCCGTCGAGATTACGAGCTCGGAGCGTGCTCGCGCTCGAACGGATCAGGTTTCCGGAGAGGCCGATGCTCAGCCCGAAGGGGAGCTTGTACGCCGCGCCGAGCGAGAAATACATCGACTGGATCGCACCAGAGATGGTGTGCCACCGCTGCACTCCGTCCACGGGACCGGCGTAGTCGGGGTTGTTCTCGAAGGCATCGTTCTTGTTCCAGCTCGCCTGACCTCCGAACGGCACGTAGAAGCCTGCGCCGATGGCGAAGTCGCCGAACTTCGCCGAGGCGCCGATCATCGGTGCTGCGACCGCGTTGAACAGCGACGCCGAGCCCGTGTTCGCGCCGGCAACGGAGCTGTCGCCCGGGTCCGCGTCGTGGAGCCAGGAGGCGCTGCGCAGCGCCAGGCTGCCATCGACGAAGATGTTGTACCCGGTGGTCTCCGCGAGGCTCGCCGGGTTGTAATAGATGGCCGTTGCGTTCGGCGTGACCGGATTGCCGTGCTCGGCTCCGAAACGGGCGGTGCTGAACCCCGTCGCGTGAGCGGAGTCCGCCCAGAGCGCGGTGCCGAGCAGGGCGAGGGCAAAGGGGATCGCGCGTACGGAGCCGCGGCGGAGCGTGGGGCAGTTGCGGAGCAGGGCCATGGGGGGGTCGATCCTCTTCGAGGGGCGCGGAGGAATTCCTTCTCGTCTGGTCGGCAGCATGGGGGCCTGTGATAAGGTCGGGGGATTCCCCGGCCGCGGGGCGCCCCCGGCCAAGCCGAGTGAACTGTCACATCCCGGATGGTGTCAAATGGTTTTCCGTCGCTCCGCCCTGCTTCTCTTGTCTGGCCTCATCGTTTGCGGTGCTGCAGCGGGGTGTGCCGATCCGGAAGGGGAATTTGACGCGTTCGGTCAGCGCTACGTCGAGATTCATGGCTCGTCGACCACGACCACCACCACGCCGACCGGGGCCTGCACGTTGCCGGAGGCAGGCGAGATCGATGGCGACCACCTGTTGACGCTCGCCGTGAAGCTGAACCCCCAGAAGCCCGTCATGTTCCTCGCGGGCGTGACCACCACCGCCATGGGCGATGGCCTCGGCCTCTCCTTCAAGCTCCAAGCCCTCGACAAGGCCGACCGGAAAACGCCCGTGGGCGACGCGACGGACGTCGGCCCCTACGAGGTGAACGCCGACGGCTCCTTCGTCGCCGACTTTCCCCCGCTCCCCGTCCCGGCGGAGGCCAACGCCATCACGGGGAGCGCGATCACGGCGGACGTCACCCTCACCGGCTCACTTTGC
This sequence comes from Chondromyces crocatus, assembly GCF_001189295.1. Classification (NCBI taxonomy): domain Bacteria; kingdom Pseudomonadati; phylum Myxococcota; order Polyangiales; family Polyangiaceae; genus Chondromyces; species Chondromyces crocatus. The sequence goes on along the minus strand of NZ_CP012159.1, from coordinate 11,007,437 downwards.
GTGGGAGAACTCGTGTGCGGTGCGCTGGACGGCACCGCCGTGCTGAACATCGATGGTTCAGCATTTACCCTCCAGAAGATCGAGGACCCGTCCAGCTACCCCGACGCGGTGATCAACTGCGCCGGTGACGTCGCTCCGCTCGAGTGACGCGCCGAGCCATTGCCCTTCGCACCGCGCTCGACGCACCGCGCGCTGCCCTCCCTGGAGGGTGAGCGCGCGAGTTCGCACCGGGCTCTCGTCGCACGGCCCTCACCCCTCCGAGTGGCACTGCCCCTCGGGGAACACGGCGCTTCACCGTGTCGCCTCAAGCCGTCCCTGTGTCTTCCCGCGCCAGCTCCACCAGCGAGATCTCCGGTGGCGCGCCCACGCGCATCGGCGGCCCCCAGTACCCCGTCCCTCGGCTGACGTAGATCTGCGTCTCTCCGCGCCGCTCCAGCCCCTCCAGGTGCGGCTGGTCCAGCCTCACGAAGTACCCCCACGGGAAGATCTGACCCCCGTGTGTGTGCCCGCTCAGCTGCAGCCCCACCCCCATCGCGGCCGCCTGCACCACCTGCTTCGGCTGATGCGCCAGAAGCACCACCTCGCGCGACGGATCCCGCCCGGCGAGCGCCCTCTCCAGATCGGGCCCATGCCCGTTGCCGAACCGCTTCGCCGTCCAGTCGTCCACGCCCACCAGATCGAAGCTCTCGTCGCCTTCCCCGATGGACACCCGCTCGTTGCGCAGCACCCGCACCCCGAGCCTCCCCAGCTCCGCGATCCACTCGTCTGCGCCCGAGTAGTACTCGTGGTTCCCCGTCACGAAGAACACCCCGTACTTCGCCTGGAGCTTGGCGAGCGGCGCCACCTCGTCGCGCAGATCCTCCACCTTCCCGTCGACCAGGTCCCCGGTGATGGCCACCAGATCGGGCTTCAGGGCGTTCACGCGCTCCACGATCCCCTCGAGCCATGCCCGACCGATCGTCGGCCCCACATGAATGTCGGTGAGCTGAACGATCCGGAACCCCGACAGCGACCCTGGCAGCTTCCGCAGCCGCACCTGCACGGGCCTCACCGCGACCTCTCCCAGCGCGCTCGCCAGCCCGGCCGCCCCCAGCCCGACCCCCAGCACACCGGCAGCACCGGCCAGCATCCGCCCCAGGAACGTCCTGCGCTCCTGATTGAACGGCGCCCCCCCGAGTGCGGACACCGCGTGCGCGCCGAGGCGGATGAACTCCATCGTCACCAGCAGGAAGAACAGCACGATGGTGAGCCCCACCCACCCGTAGACGACGGCGGCGATCACGCCCCCGATCGGCCGTGGCGCCCGCTGCATCAGCATCAGCCCCACCGGCACGCTCGTGGCGAGCGCCACGAAGACCCACGTCAGTACCCGGCGCAAGGGCTGCGCGAGTTCCGGCGTGCGCACCAGCCGGAACCACAGGTAGTAGTGCATGCCTCCGAGCACCGCGGAGAACAGCAGCACGAAGATCACGAGTGAGAGGACCGAACGCTGCACGTCCTCACCATGCCACGTCGCGCGTCAGCCGTCGCCGAGACCCCGGCGCTCACCGCGGCTTGCAACACTTCTTCACAAAGGAGCGTTGGCCCTCGTCCAGGAGCGCCGACCCCATCTCCTCAGCGTGCCAGCCAGCGCGGCCCTTGCGCTCAGTAATTGCCGCCGACGCAGATCCCGAAGCCCGCCGGGAAGCCCATGCTGCCCCCCTGGCACTGCGCCATCTGACCGCAGTCCGTCGCGCTCTCGCCGAGGCGGCACAGCTTCTTGCACGAGTTCGTCAGCATGGAGCACACGAACCCATCATCGCAGGGGCACTCATCGCCAACCTGACCCGCACCGCGAGGGATGCAGCTCGTCGAGCCGTCGGCGCGCACGATGGCGCAGGTCTGCTCCGCGCCGCAGTCGTTGCTCAGCAGGTTGCAACCAGTCGCCGGGATGCAGACCGGAATCTGGATCTGCCGGTTCTCCTGCATGGGCTGGGGCGCGCAGTGCGTACCGACCGAGCAGTCCTCGACGTGGCCGCAGCAATACTGCCGGCACGTTCCCGCCATCTCTCCCGTGGCGACGCAGCCCAGCCCAGGCGCACAGTCCGCTGCCGAACCACACGGCTCACCGGCCGCGAATGGCCCCGTCGCCCCGCACGCTGGCGTGGCATGCCCGTCATCGCCTGGCACGAGCTGACACGCCGCCGCCGGGAGACCCTCGGCCCCGCCGTCGTCCTCCCCATCGTCGTCCCCACCAACGCTACACGCCTCTTGCGGACCAGGAACGCATTCACCCTCACCGCACAGCGCCTCGTAGCGACGGTACGGGTCTGGCGCAGCCTCCCCGTCGTTGCCCAGGTTGACGCTGGCGTCATCGCCACCAGCGCTTCCTTGCGAGTAGCCCCCGGCCCCGCCCCACCCCCCGGACAGGTTCTCGGACCCGCTCATGTCCACCATCGAACAGGCAGGAACGATCGCGGTCGCGCTAGCGACGACCCCGACAAGGATGGCGCGAAGAGTATTCATGGCCAGACGACCCCAAGAGAAGCTCTCAGAAGCTAGCATCCCGCCACAGGATCATCCACTTCCCGTGCCAGCTCGAACAGGCCACGCGCAGGCCGTGGCGCGCTGGATCGCGGGTCCGGGGGCATCTCGACCACGACATCGGCGTCATGGCGGCCGCCCCCGACCCTCACCTCGGCCTCGAGGTGCGTCAGCGCGTGCGCGTGCTACCGAGCGTCCACATCACGGGTGACCACGTTTCCTGCACTGTCGTACGCCCGGACCGCCACGAGGTGCGAGCCCGCCGGGACGATGGCCGAGATATCGGCGTCGAACGCCTCTGCCGGCTCGTCGAAGACCCCGTCGCTGGGGAAGAGCGGCCGCCACTCGTCCGAGCCCGCGATCGACACCTCGATCCGCGAGACCGGACCCAGCCCGTCGACCACCTCACCCCGCAGCCGTCGGCCCTGAAGCGCCAGCGACTTGAACACGGGCGGCGTGTTGTCGACCAGCACGACCCCGGACTCCAGGCTGTGCTTCTGCACCCGATCCGGCGGATTCGACAGCTCGTCCGTCGCCTCGACCAGCACCCGGTACTCCCCCTCGGGCATGGCGGTCGTGTCCCACGTGTGCTCCGTGCGGGTCACCTTCTCGCCTGCCTTGAGCAGAGCGCGCCACGGCTTCTGGCCCTCCATCCGGTACCAGAGCCGGTAGCGCAGCTCGTCCTGGTCGGGGTTGTCCACCTGCCACGAGATCTGCACGGAGCTCGACGGCTTGGGCGCCTCCCCGCCGGAGGCCTGCACCCCGGGCTTCGTCCCCTTCGACTGGTTCTTCACGCTGATCGAACGGATCACCGCGCGCGCGTTGTCCGTGACGAACGACAGCGACACCTCCCGCAGCACCGCCTTCGGTTCCTGGTTCCAACGCGCCCTGATCTGTACGAACCGCGCGGGGGGGCTCTTCACGTCACCAGGCGCTGCCAATGCCGCCGACCACGGGCTCCACGTCGTGTCGGGAGCGTCGGTGTTGCCGCTCCGCGTCTCGAGCTGAAGCGCGCCGTCCGAGCGCCACGTCAAGCGCCCGAACGTCGCCCGCAGGCCTGCGTCCAGCACCTTGCTGGTCCACACCGCATCCGCGCCGCCGACGCCGCGCACCTCGTGGAACACCGCTGGATCGGTCGTGGCCACGAAGCGCCGCTTCCCGGCCAGCACGAAGGCCCCGATCTGACGCTCCTCGGTGTCGGCAACCACCCGCTCCACCCGGTTCTCGCTCACCGTGTGCAGCCGCCCCTCCGCGCCCGTCCCCACGTACGGCGCGCCGTCGTCTCCCAGCCCGAGCGAGACGTAGTGCGTGTCGTCGTCGCTCAGCAGCTTCTCGATCACACCCTCCCGGGTGAAGCGAACGAGCTGCCCTTTCCCGGGCTTCGACGACCGCGTCGGCTGCGGCGAAGGCGGCCCCGTCTTCGTCCGCTTCGGCGCCGCGAACGGCTCGCTGTACTTGTTCGCGATCGCGTAGACCGCGCCCCCTTGTGCCGTCGGCGCCACCACGATCGCCTTCACGTCGTCGGCGTCGAAGTCGTAGAGCACCGACGCCCGCCCGGGCCCGTTCAGCTTGTAGAGCAGCCCCTTGCCGTTCGACCCGGTGTACACCGACCCGTCGTCACCGACCGCGACGCTCATCAGGTGCGGCTCGTCGCTGTCGAAGTACACCTGCGGCTTCCCTGCCGCGTCGATGCGGAACAGCTTCCCTTCGGGGCCCGTCGCCGCGTAGAGCACCTTCGCCTTCTCGTCGTACGCGAGCCCCCACACGTCCTCGGCCCCCGGCAGCTCGGCGAACACCTTCGCCTGCTCCCCCGACCCCTTCCCCCCGGTCAGCCGGTACAGCTTCCCCTCGGGGAACGTCCCCGCGATCACGTCCCCGTTCCAGGCGACGGCCATCGAACTCACCGCCATCTGCCCGGTCGTCGCGGCCACCGACACCTGACCGCCGACCGCCCGGTAGATCTTCCCCTCGGAGCCCGTACCGAGCAGCGCCGCCCCGTCGGGCAGCACCACCGCGCTCCACACGCTCGTCGCGTCGGGGATCGGCGTCGAGCCCAGGTTCAGCCCCGCGTACACGTTCCCGTTCGAGTCGAGCGCGACCCCCGTCAGGTCGCCACCCTTCAGATCATCGAGCGTGTTCAGCGTGAAGTTTCGCGTTCCGACCGCCACCGCATGCGGCGCGGCGAGCAAGGCGGCGGCGACCAGCACGACAGAGGACACGCGGCGGACGAGAGGCCGGAGAGAAGAACGCATCTTGGTCATGGATCTGGGTGTGATGAGTCTCGGGGTAGGACAGCGATCTCGGATCAAGGCACTCGGATGACGGGCAGCATGGAGCAGCGGGCGCGCCCTGTCCCTCAGCGAAGCACGGGGCGGACCTTCACGGTCACGGTATCCTTGCCGACGACGAACCGCTGCATCGGGATCGTGGTGTACGCCATGGCCCCGAAGGTCTCCGGCGCGCTCGAGTCAGAGGTCGGCCGCAGCGTGTCCATCGCGCCGGGTGGCAGCCGTGACGCCACCTTCCCCTGGAACGCCGCGCCGTTCTCGCGCAGCTTCACCGTGGCCACCATGCTCTCGGCATCGAAATACTGGTTCGGCAGCATCGCCACCAGCTCCGCCACGTTCGAGGGCGTCGCCAGCGGCCGCTCCACATCGTAGCCGGGCTGGATCTCCACCTCCACGTCGCGGCCGGCGAGCTCCGGCGGGATGGGCACCTCGATCACCCGCGACTCCAGGGCCCCCTGGTACGGCTGCAGATCGAGCCGGATGCGTGCCTTCTCGCCGACCTCGAGTTCCGGCGAGAGCACCTTCGCTCCCCGCAGCTGCGCCACCTCGCGGCCGAACGACACCTTCACCTGCGTGTCGACCCGCTCCACGACGACCTGCTCCCACGGGTTGTTGAGCAGCGATCCCATCGCTCGCACCAGCCGGCTGCGCGAGAAATCGTCGGAGCTGAGCGGCGAGCCGTTCCCGGCGCCGAAGTCCACCAGGCTGATCGTCCCGTAGCGCCCGATCTTCACCCGGCTCACTGCGCGCCAGGTCAGGTCGACTCGCTCCGCCGCGGTCGCTTCCAGGGCGTTGCCGAGCGCCATCGACACGAACGCCGGCGCGAGGAACTGATCGTGCGCCACCTCCATGTTCCACACCGGGTGCGGCGCCCCTGGCATCCCGTCGATCTTCAGCGCCACCGGGAACACCGGCGCCTTGCGCGACGTGTCCACCACGATGGCCGCCTGCCGATCGTTCACCAGGGTCCCCAGCGAGCGCGCGGCCTCCCCGATCTTGAAGCTCCGGTTGTGGCTCGCCAGGATCCAGTGAACCTTCGCCACCGCGGTCGGCAGGTTGGTGAGCCCCCCGTTCAGCATGGGGTGCCCGAACGCGAGCAGCCGGTCCCCCGACACGCGCGTCACCGTGCCGATCCCCATGGCCGACACGTCCCCGCGCACCATCTCCACGCCGATGGCGCCACCGTCCACGTACTTCGTCGGCGCATCCGCCTCTGGCTTCATCGACGAACCGCCCCCCGCCTGCAGCGGATCCAGCCCCAGCGGTCCCAGCAGATCATGGGCCATCTTCAGCGACGTCCCCCCGAAGCCGCCCAGCATGATCGGCGTCGACGCCCGGCTCAGCCCCGTGCTCTCCGGCGGTGTGAGCGCGGGCGCCACGCGCGCCGCCACGGCCTTCGCGTGGCGGTTCAGATCGTACGCTTCGGCCGGCCCCTGGAACCGCTGCGCCATCTGCTCCGAGCGCCCCTCGGCTGGCGCCGCCTCCACACGGCGGGCCACGGGCAACGGCGCGCCGGCCCCGGGGATCAACGCCTTCGGCACCGGCCTCGCCAGTTCGTCGAGCATCGAGCGGATCGGCGTCACCCCGGCGATCGCTTCCACCCCGAACAGCCAGCCGTAAGCGTAGGCCCCGATCATCTTCCCGTTCAGGTAGATCGGGCTCCCGCTCATCCCGGCGACCGTGCGCGCCGCCGTCAGCCGCGGGTGGTTCGGCGTCTTGATCAGCACCAGGTCTTGACGCGGTCTGAAATTCCGCAGCGTCGAGATCACCTCCACGTCGAACTTCTCCGGCGTCGTCCCCGAGAACACCGTCAGCCCGTAGCCCTTCATCCCGGGCTTGACCTCGGACAGCGGCATCACGTCCGACGGGTCCGTCACCGCCTCGGCGAGGCCGACCCCCACCGCCACGCTGCACACGGCACCTGCGAGCAAGCTCAGAGGCACCACGCGCGCACCAGGGACTGCATCGGCGAGGCGTTGGCCGACGGCACGGAGTGTGGACCGCAGACGAGAAGACGTGAGGATCACGGGCACGGGCGGAAGAGTAGCGTGGTTTTCATCCCGGGACAGAGCCGCCGTGTCGTCTCCTCGACGACATCCTGGCCTCTTGCCTCCCGACCCCACGGCGCCCCTTCCACCTCCAGCGCATCCAGCGAAGCCAGGATGAGACGCGGTCTCCCCGGATGTGGGATAAGGCCGCTCCCCATTCCGCTGGTCCACATCGGCCGCTACGGTGCAGCACGTGAGGGACATCCTCATCCTTGCGATCCTGATCGTCTCCTTCGCTACCCTGCTCACCGTGCACGTGGCGCTGGCCGGGCTGCTCATCGCGCGGGTGCGCCCTCGCTGGCAGGGACTCCTTGCGTTCCTCGTCCCCCCCCTCGCTCCCATCTACGGCTTCCGGGAGGGGTTTCGCCGCACGAGCGCGCTCTGGCTCACCGCCGTGCTCGTCTACACCCTCGCCCTCAGCGCCAGTTACATCTTCTGAGCTGCGCATGTCCACGCCCGAGCTGCGGCCCTGACACCTGACGCGACCCCCTGACACCTGACGCGACTCCCGCGCGCCATCACTCCCCGGCCTCCCTGGCCTCCCCGGCCCCAGCGTCTCTTCAGCGTGCCCCGGCCGCGGCCTGCGGGAGCGCGCCCGACGAGCGCGACAGGTTCGACACGGCCACGGCCAGCGCCCTGGGGTCGACCGGCTTCGTCACGTGAAGCTGGTAGCCGGCGGACAGCGCCCGCACCCGATCCTCCTCCTGGGCGAACGCCGTCAGCGCGATCGCCGGAACGGCCCCGCCCGCTTCTCGGGACATCGCCCGCACCTGACGCATCAGCGTGTAGCCATCCACGTCCGGCATCCCGATGTCCGAGATCAAAAGGTCGGGCTTCCACGCCGAGAGCACCTCCAGCGCCCCCTCGGCGCTGTGGGCGACGCGGACCTGAGCGCCCGCCGTCGCCAGCACCGACTGCACGAGCTCCGCCGCGTCCACCTCGTCGTCGACCACCAGCACCCGCATCCCCGCGAGCGAGGGCATCTCCTCCACCGGGTCCACCAGCGAAGGCCGCTCCACCCGCCCACCTGCGCGCGGCAACTCCACAGTGAACGTCGCCCCTTGGCCGCCCCCCGCACTCTCCGCCTGCACCGTGCCTCCGTGCGCCTCCACGAGCTGGCGCACGATGGCGAGCCCCAGCCCCAGCCCCCCGTGCTTTCGCGTCACCGTCGCGTCGGCCTGACGGAACCGCTCGAACACGTGCGGCAGGAAGTCCTCCTCGATCCCTTGCCCCGAGTCGCTCACGATCACCCGGAAGGTGTCGGCCTCTCCGCTCTCCAGGCGCACCGTCACCTGCCCCTCGCGCGGCGTGAACTTGATCGCGTTGGCCAGCAGATTCCACACCACCTGCTGGAGACGTCCGGCGTCGCCCCGCACCAGGGCCGGACCCGGCGCATCGACCTCCAGCGCGATCCCCTTCGCCTGCGCCGCGAGCGCCACCGAGTCCACGGCCGCCTGGATCACCCGCGCCAGATCCACCTGGCCCAGCTCGAGCTGGAGCTTGCCGCTCACGATCCGCGACGCGTCGAGCAGATCCTCGACCAGCTTCGCCTGGAGTGACGCATTCCGCTCGATGGTCTCCAGCGCCTTCGCCCGCGAAGCGTCGGGCATCGCCCCCGTGCGCAGGATCCTCGCCCACCCGAGGATGGCGTTCAGCGGCGTGCGCAGCTCGTGCGACACCACGCTCAGGAACTCGTCCTTCAGCCGGTTCGCCTCCTGCGCGTCGGCGAGCCGCGTGGCGATCGCGTCCTTCAGCTCCGACAGGTCCCGCTGCGCCTGCGCGATGCGTTCCGCCATGTCGTTGAACGCGCGGTTCAGGTCGGCGATCTCGTCCGGGCCGCTCACGCTCACCCGCCGGTCCAGATCCCCCCCGGCGAGTTCCAGCGCCGCGGTGCGGAGCCTGTAGAGCGGCCGCGTCACCGAGCGTGCCACGAAGCCCGACAGGATCAGCACCAGCGTGACCACGAGCACGAGGAAGAGCACCACCGCGGCGCTGAGCCGGGTGATGGGCGCGTAGGTCTCGCCGACGTCGGCGGTCACCACGACCACCCAGCGCACCCCGGGCACCCGCGCCACGGCGGCGAGCACGCGCTTGTCCTCCGCGTCGAACGCCTCGATCATGACGCTCTCCAGCACCACCCGCTCCGCGCGGCCCACCTGCTCGACGGCGGCCGACAGCTCGGGCGACAGGAGTACCGGCCCGCCCACGCCGACGGCGCGCGTGTCTTGCATCAGTTTTCCTGCGCCCGCGTCGATGACCAGCACCCGGTACGACGACGACGGCGCGCGCGAGCGCATCAGCCGCTCCCGTGGTGAGTTCCCCTCGTGGATCGTGCGCTGCTCGTCCTCGAGTTGCTCTCGGAGCCACTCCGCCTCGTCGTCGGCTGCCATCCGCACGTGGGCCCATACCTCGCGCTCCAGCGCGTCGTGCGCCGCCGTCGACGCGAACGCCCCGAGCGCCAGCAGCGGCAGCACCCCGGCGACCACCATCCCGCGCAGCAAACGCCAGCGCACGCTCGTCAGTCGCGGCAGCTCGGGCAGCCACCCGGCGGCCACGCAGGAGGGCGCGAGCACCGCGTACAGCGCCACCCCGGACCACGAGTTCGCGTACGCCAGCGTGAGCGCGATGATAGCGAACCCACCAGCCAGCACCGCAAAGAGCGCCCGCCGGATCGCCAGGGTCCGGCTCATGGTGAGCCCCACGCCGGCAACCAGGAACATCCCGCCGAGCGGCGCGAGGATGGGCCGCACCGCCGCGTACAGCGCCCCGCCGAAGCTTCGCGACGAGAACAGCATCAGGGCGCCGAACGCCAGCCCGACCACGGTAACGAAGGCCGCAAACAACCCTCGCTTTCGCAGACTCCGGCTCCCTTCGAGCAGCACCCCCAGCATCATCACCGGGTAGATCACCGCCCCGCTGGTCACGCCCTGCATGATGCTGGCGGACCACCAGTACGTGGACAGGGCGGCCAGAAAGCTCAGCCTGCCCAGCCAGTCGACGGGGCGTGGCCAGCTCGGGTAGAGCGCGTTCACGCCGAGCAGCACGCTGCCGATCAGGAACGTGCCCCCCATCAGCCGGATGTGGGGGTAGATGCGTCGGAAGACCGGCGCCTGGAACTCGTACGGGACGTACGTCATCAGGACGCCGACGGTCAGACCGAAGAGCGCAGCGGCCCAGGTGATCTGGAACCGTCCATGGCTCATCGTGATCTCTGCGAATCGTCGGGACGGCGACTCGGACGGCGGCGCTGACGGCTGTTCTTCCGGGCTCCCCGTCATGGTGCTCGCGTCACATCGACCCCACGCCCATGTCCATGTCCGCGCGCGAGGAGGCTCCCCTGACCGTCGACCGCCGCGGACGGGTTCATCGCAATAGCACAGGCGTCCGCGACCATGCGTCGTCCGTGAAATGTGATTCAAATTACTTGTTGACGCTACTCCGTCTCCCGTGGACGTACCTGATCCGCGAGCTCTTTCCGGATGAGCAGGCTGGCACGGGAATAGAAAGTATCCTGAGTCACGTACGCGCTCTTTTTCCTCCGCTGTCGAGCTCGCCCCGATGAACCCGTCGTGAGCTAGAACCTCTGATTTTTACATCGAAATTCGCCACGCTTCCGTGGCGACGACCGTGAATCGGGGGAGCGAAGCGAGACGCCCGGCGTGACCTGGTGTCGTCGGCGGCCTACGGGCCCTGTGCACGCTCGTGACTTGATGTCGTCAGGGGTCGACGGAGGCCTGTGCGCGCTCCGATCCTCCCTCCCGTCGGTGGTTCACCACATCGGTTCGCGAAACACGGAGGCGTCAGCCGTCCGACGGACCAGGTCGACGCATCACCTTCCCGCCTGCTGTCGACAGCCGGCATCGAGGTCACGGAGCAACCTGCGCCCCGTGGTGTGCTCCGAGATGGTGTTTCGTGAAACGACGGCCCGAAGCCCTGCATACGGCATCCGGTTCACGGCGCGACCCGTGCCCGGCGCCGTCGATGCCGTCCTGCTCACGATGTCACCCTGTCGAAAAACAAACCGACGACACCTGGTTCACCGCCGCGGGCTCGAATTACCCCCTGCAGCCACGCGCGCGTCTCATGCCGTCGATGAGAACCACGACTCGGCGAGGCCGTGGGGCCGTGGCGACCACGTGGACTGCGGTGCGTTTCAGGATTCCTTTGCCGCGATATGGATGCATTCACCGCATACCGGTGCATCGCTCACACCGAGCCATCCGCGGTCGCGAGGACACCGAGTCACAGAGCGTGCCATGGATGGGGTAGTCTCGGGCCCGAGTCATTGCCATGTCCCCGGATGATCTTCTCACCTCGCTGGTTCCTCGCCTGATCTCCGCGATGAACTTCGAAGAGGCCGCGACGAGCGTGCTTCGCGCCATGTTCTCGTGCGTCGAGGCAGCGCTCGCGGCCGGTCCTCATGCAGGGCGAGGACGGTTGCTGTCGGGGGTGGTTCACTTCCGACCTGGTGACGGCTACCAACGGTTGTTCGGTGTCCAGTTGCCCGGGGGCGAGCGCGTCGAGGAACTCGGCTACCTGACCTCAGCCAACGTGTGGCGCTGGGTCGTGGAGCACCGCTGCTCGGTCTCCATCGACGTGCAGCTCGCCACCTTGCGTCTCTGGCTGCCCGGGGGACCGATCGAGCGCCGGGATCTGCCCGCTGCGGAGAGTCCCCTCGGCAACGAGACGCGGGAGCGCATGCTCGGGCGCGCGACATCGCACGTTCACGTGGTGCCGCTCCGATCGCCCGCGGGCGGGGTCGACGGCATGATCGCACTCGAGGCGAGCTGCAAGGCGGCGATCGGGCAAGAGTTCGTGTGGAGCGCGTGCCACGAGGCGCTCGGCTTGCTGGCCGCCGTCGCGGCGCCGTACCTCGGGGCCTTGCCGCAGCGGCCGGTGCAGGTGGTGCGGCCGGACGAGTTCCTGCCGGTGGTGGGCCCGTCCACGGCAGGCTTGATCGAGATGCTGCGTGTCTTTGCGGATCAGGAAGAGACGGTGCTCATCGGGGGGCCCACGGGGGCCGGCAAGTCGAGGCTCGCCCGGTGGTGTCACCAGCAGTCGCGCCGGCGAGAGCAGCGCTTCGAGACGCTCGATCTGCTCAGCGTCCCCGAGGAACTCCAGATGGCGGAGCTGTTCGGGTGGAAGCGCGGCGCCTTCACGGGCGCCGTGAAGGACTCGGCCGGCGCCATCGTGCGCGCAGGGCAGGGGACGCTGTTCATCGACGAGATCGACAAGCTGTCGCTCAAGGCGCAGGCCGGCTTGCTCCGCGTCCTGGAGGAGCGGCGCTTCCGCCCGCTCGGGGACGAGCACGGCGAGCGCGCGGCGGATGTACGCTTCATCGTTGGCACCAACGCCGACCTGCGTGAAGCGGTGCGCGCCGGGCGCTTCCGCGAGGACCTGTACTACCGGATCAATGTTTTGCCCGTGCGGCTGCCGCCGCTCGCCGAGCGGCTCGACGAGCTGCCCCTGTGGGCCGACTACATGCTGGAGCGACGGCATCAGGAATCGGGCAGCACGACGCCGGTGCGCCTGACACCCGAGGCGGTGAGACACCTCCAGGCGTGGTCGTGGCCAGGGAACCTCCGACAGCTCGACAACATCGTGCGCCGCGCGTACGCGCTCGCGCTCTCGTCGTCCCGCAGCGGGGGTGTGGGCGCCGGAGGGGAGCTGGTACTCGACGCGCGTGACGTGGAGCGCGCGCTGGCCTACGAGGGGGGGGCCGAGGGCAGCTCGCTGATCGCGCAGCTCTGGCGGGCGGCCAACTCGTTCGTGCAAGAAGTGGAGCGACGCGCTCAGAGTGACACGCCGATCCCCCTGGAGCTGTGCGAGGCGTTCCGGGGGATGGTGATGGGCGCGGCCGTGCAGCTCCGGGGGGACCGGGACGAGGCGTTCGTGCTGCTCGGGCAGCAGCAGCTCCTCAAGAACCGCAACCACCACCGGGCGCTGCGGCGTGAGCTGGAGCGGGTGCGTGAACTCTTGCGGCTCGTGGGGGGCGAGCCTGACATGGTGCTGGCCGAGCAGCTCGAGGCACTTGCGGAGCAGCCGCCGGGACGTTGAGTTGAGAGGAGCGATGCAGCGGAGCAACCCCAGACTGGTGCCTGGAGATCGGTTCGAAGGGCGGTACGAGATCGTCGCGCCGCTCGGTGAGGGGGGCTTCGGGGTCGTCTACAAGGCGCGGCAGGCCACGACGGGGCAACCCGTGGCCGTGAAGATCATGCGGCTGGTCGAGCAGAACGGCAGCGTCCGGCCCGAGAAGCGGGTGGCGCGCTTCCTGCGCGAGGCGCAGCTCTGCGCGCAGATCCATCACCCGAACACCGTGCAGCTCATCGACGCGGGGCAGACCAGCGAAGGGGGGCTCTACACGGTCTTCGCCTTCGCGCCGGGCGAGACGCTCGCCGAGCTGCTCGCCCGCGAGGGGACGCTCTCGCCCCGGGAGGCGCAGCACCTGATGCTCCAGGTGCTGGACGCGCTCGCGTGCGCGCACGCCGCGGGCGTGGTCCACCGCGATCTCAAGCCGAGCAACATCATGGTGATGCCGTCGGGGGCGCGCAGGAATGCGCTGGTGCTCGACTTCGGCATCAGCGTGATCGCCGATCCGGACCAGAGCGAGGTGCGCACACGCCTGACGGCGAGCGACGAGACGGTCGGCACGCCGGGCTACGCGGCGCCCGAGCAGCTCCGTGGGTACGACCCCTCGCCGCGCGCGGACCTGTTCTCGTGGGGCCTGGTCTTCCTGGAATGCCTCACCGGGGTGCCCGTGTACCGGGGCCGATCGGCGGCGGAGATCTTGTACCAGCAGCTCAGTCCGGAGCCCGTGCCGCTCCCCTACGCGCTCCAGGGCCACCCGCTCGGGAAGATCTTGCGCGACGCGACGCGCAAGGGCGAGGCGGAGCGCGAGGTGACGGCAGTGGAGCTGCTCCGAGCGCTGGAAGACTGCGATCTGCGCGGTGTCTCGTGCGATGCGCTGCTCCGTGGCGACGGGGCGGCCCGTGCGACGACGGGCCAGAGCACGATGATGGAGACCGCGTGGGGCTCGTCCCGCGCCGAGGGGGAGCTGCGACAGGTGACGGCGGTCTGCTGTACGCTCGCGGCGCGGGCGGAGAGGGGAGCCCCGGTCGATCGCGAGGTGCTCGACGAACGAATCCGGGCCTCGATCCTGGCCGTGGCGGAGATCGCGCGCCGCCACCGGGGGCTCGTGGTCACCGCGCTCGGCGAGAAGCTGCTCCTCTACTTCGGCTATCCGCGTGCCGCGGAGGACGACGCGCTCCGCGCGGCGCGTGCTGCGCTGGCGATCCAGGAAGAGATCGCGCGGGCGGAACCGGTGGGCGGGGTCGGCGTGGAGGTGAAGATCGGCGTTCACGCGGGCATCCTGGTAGCCGGTGGGCTGCGCGAGGCGGCCGGCGGGGGTCTCGGGATGGGCGCGACGGCCGCTCTCGCCGAGCGGCTCGCCGAGCGGGCGAGCCTCGATGGGCCACTGGTCTCGGCGGACGCGCGGCGGCTCCTGCGTACGGGCTTCTCTCTGGAGGCCGGCGGTGCGCTCTCGTTCGAGGGGCTGGCCGAGCACATCGAGGTCTTCCGGCTGGCGCAGGAGCGCTCCGATGTCATCTCGGCGCTGACCCCCGAGGGAGCGAAGGCCCCGCTGATCGGTCGCGGGACGGAGCTGGATCTGCTCCTGGAGCGCTGGCGCCGGGTGCGTACCGGCAGTGGCCAGTGCAGCTTGATCACGGGGGAGCCGGGCATCGGCAAGAGCCGCCTCGTGCGGGAGCTGCGCGAGCGGTTGCTCGGCGAGTCGCTCACGTTTCTCGACGCGCGCTGCTCGCCGGATGCGCAGAACAGCGCCCTCTTCCCCTTCGTCGAGCTGCTGGGGAGAGCGCTGCAGATCGACCTCGAAACATCCCCCCCGGCCCGCGCGGCGCGGCTCGAAGCCCAGCTCGTGCGCCATGGGCTCACGCCGAACGAGGCGATGCCGCTCTTCGCGCCGCTGCTCGGCGTTCCGCTCGTCGAGCCGCACGGGCCGCTCAACGTCGCGCCCCAGCGGCACAAGGAGATGACGCACAACGCCATCCTTTCGCTGCTGGCTGCGATGGCCGAGGAGCGGCCGGTGGTCCTGTCCATCGAGGATCTGCACTGGGCCGATCCGACGACCCTGGAGCTCCTGACCCAGCTCATCCACGAGGCGCCTTCCGGGCGCTACTGCGTGCTCTTGACCGCGCGCCCCGAGTTCTCTCCCTCGTTCCCCACGACGGGGATGCTCCAGCTTCACCTGAACCGCCTCGATCAGCCGCAGATCGAGTCGATGGTGCAAGGCCTCCTGGGTGACAAGCCCCTGCCGGAGGTGGTCTTGAAGCAGGTGCTTGGCCGCACCGACGGGGTGCCGCTCTTCGTGGAGGAGCTGACCCGGATGATGGTGGATTCCGGCGCGCTCGTGGAGCAGGCGGAGCGGTACGAGCTGTCGCGCCCGCTCTCCCAGGTGGAGGTGCCGGGCACGCTGCGCGCACTCTTGACCGCGCGTCTGGATCTGCTGGGCCGCGCGAAGGAGACGGCACAACTCGCGGCAGCGCTGGGGCGCGAGTTCGGCATCGAGCTGCTCGGCGCGGTGAGCCATGCGGGGGCGGCGACGGTGCAAGAGGATCTGGACGCGCTCATGCGGGCGGGGATCATCGCGCGCAAGCGCCGCTTGAAGGAGCCCGTCTGCGCGTTCAGGCACGCCCTCGTCCGGGACGCGGCGCACGAGTCGCTGCCGAGGGAGGCACGCAAGAAGGTCCACGCGCACATCGCGCGGACGCTGGAGGCGCAGTTCGCGGAGATCGTCGAGGCGCGTCCGGACCTCCTGTCGCACCACCACGCTGCGGCCGAGCAGAAACGCGAGGCAATCGCGTATGCGCAGCGCGCGACGCAGGCGGCGCTTCAGCGCTCGGCCTACGTGGAGGCGATCCGGGTGGGCGAGGAAGCCCTGGGGTGGCTGAGCGCCATCGAGGAAGAGCCGGAGCGATCCGAGACGGAGCTGTCGCTGTCCGGGGTCATGACCTTCGCATTGCTCGCCCACGGCGGGGTCGGTGCCTCTGGTCTGGCGCGTGTCGCCCAGCGCACGCTGGAGCTGGTCGACCGCCTCGGGGACGCCGCGGATGCCGCGCCCACCCTGTGGCGCTTGTTGCTCTATTACCTGCATAACCGGCCCGAGACGGCACGGACCGTCGCCGAGCGGCTGCTCACGCGGGTCGAGCGGAGCGGGAATGTCGGCGAAGAGGTCGCGCTCCTGCCGCTGCTCGCCCAGTGTCACTGGCTCGAAGGGTGTTTCGAGGAAGCGCGCATCCACCTGGAGCGGGCGCTCTCGATCTACGATCCCGTGGCCCACCGGAAGAGCGCGGACACCTACGGCATCGACTCGAAGGTGTGCGCGCACGTGATCTTCGCGCTGCTGTCGTGGTTCATGGGCCAGCCGGATGGCGCGCTCGAGCACGCACGGACCGCGGTGGCCTGGGCAAAGGAGCTGGACCACCCCATCTGCATCGGCAATGCGCTGCTGTTTCTCGGGGGCATCCACCAGTACCGGGGAGAGCGCGAGGCGGCGTGCGAGGCGGCGCTGGAGGGCAAGGCCCTTTCCGAGCGCTACGGGCTGCACTCCGTGGGGGTATTCTGCGGGCTCTTGCTCTGCTGGGCGACGGGGGACGTGGAGCAAGGGAGGCAGTGCCTCTCGTCGCTTCGGGCGTCCGGTGAGCAGCTCAGCATGACCTACTGGGGGGCTCTGGTCGCGGAAGCAGAGGCCGCGCGGGACAACCTCGACGGGGCGCTGGAGTGCATCGAGGAGTGCCGCAAGCGCGCGGAGCAGAGCGGCGAGGTCTTCTACCTGTCGGAGATCTACCGACTGAAGGCGACCTACCTGAGGGCGAAAGGATCCGAGTTCGAGGCGGTGGCAGAGGGTCTTCTGTGGAGGGCGCTGGCGATCGCGCGTCGGCAAGGTGCCAGGATGCCGGCGCTTCGGGCGAGCCTCGACCTTGCCCGGATCTTGCAACGGCGCGGCGCGCTCGATGAGGCAGAGGATGTGGTTCGCCCTGCAGCGGAAGGGTTCACCGAAGGGCTCGATGCGCCCGAGATGCTGGAGGCGCGACGCTGGATCGCGCAGATGCCGTGAGTGATTCCCTGTGAGTGGGTGTTGCCTCACTGCTGCCACGTGGAGCGATGAGAGAGCCAACCGAGAAAGAGGGAGCGATGAGCGATCGAAGCAAGAAGGGTGATGACCGCGACGATCTGACCGAGCTGAAGGAGTGGCACTACCTGTGGATCGAGGCGGTCGCCCGGACCTGGGCGGATCCAGCCTTCAAGAAGGATCTGATGGCCAACCCAGGCAAGTACCTCGATCCGGAGAACACCCTTGGGGGCCAGGTGATCCTGACGCTGAAGGAGGGCACGCCCAAGGATGCCTGGCGCGGGAGCTTCTGGATCCTGCCGTACACCGAGCTGACGCTCACGATTCCCCAGGCACCTGGAAAGACGGCGCAGTGGGGGTTCGCGATGGCGGTCTACGAGACGCAGATCGCGGGCATCGGACCTCACCTTCTGCCGGGCTCGCCGCCGGGCAAGCCCCATCACGGGACCCAGTTCGATTCGACGGGTGAGAACATCATCGTCGCGCTGGATCAGATGGTGCGGTGGATCCACGTCTGGCCGAAGGCTGTGGCGCGCTCCTGGAAGGACGACGTGTTCAAGGGGCAGTTCCTGAAGGACGCGACACTGGCGCTGTGGAATGCCTTCAACTTCCAGTTCCCTGGTGGCGTCTTGCTGAGGGTCGAGGAGGCGCCGAAGGGGGTCGGCAAATGGAACGAGCGGACCCAGACCTGGGACATCCCGCCCATCAGGCTGACGATGATCCTGCCGCCAAAGCCGGACCCCGGTGCGGAACAGGCCATCGCCCTGGCCGCGTATGCGGGCTCGGGCAGGTCGCACCCCTTCACGCTGTGCTGCTGCTGACGACGAGGCTGCTGCGCTGAGGCGCATGGGGGGGCCGGGAGGTGCGTTCCTCGTCACTTCCGGCGTACGTGGCTCATTCCCGCGGCGGAACGCTGAGCCCGAAGAGTCGGGCGGCATTGCCAGATAGGATCTTCGCGAGCGCCTCATCCCCGATCGTCGCTCGCAGCGAGAGGGCGTTTCCCACGCAGTCGATGTCGTGATCGAGGTGAGGGAAGTCGGTGCCGAAGAGGAATCGATCCGCGCCGAGGTGACGGATGGTCTCGGTGAGGAGGGGCTCGCCAGGATCGATGGAGGCGAAGCACTGGCGCTGGAAGTACGCCGATGGGGGTTGCTTGACGTGCGCTTCGACCTCGCCGGCGAGGTGTCGGTATTCGACCTCGTCGAGGCGGTAGAGCCAGTAGGGAAGCCAGCCGCAGCCCGCTTCGAGCAAGCCGACGCGCAGGGTGGGGTGGCGTTCGAGGACGCCGCCTTCGATGAGTGCGAGCAGGCCCATCATCTGCTCCATGGGGTGGGAGCAGGCGTGGAGTGCGAAGCGCGTCTCGAAGCGATCGGCGCCCGCGGTGGGCAAGTGGGTGTGGGTGCCTTCGTGGAGGGCGACGCCAACGCCGTGCGCTGCGCACGCGGCCCAGAAGGGCTCGTAGGCCGGGTCGCCGAGGAGGCGGCCCTTCACGGGGTTGGGGCGCAGCACGACGGCGCGCCAACCGAGGTCGAGGAAGCGCATGAGGTCGGGGACCATCTGCACCGGGTCGTGGAGGTTCACGAGGCCGACGCCGCGGAGGCGCGCGGGATCGGCGCGGCAGAAGTCGCGGAGCCAGGCGTTGTAGGCGCCGGCGAGGGCGGAGGCGAGCTGGGGGTCGAGGGTGTCGACGCCGAGCAGGTAGGTGGTGAAGGTCGGAAAGAGCAGGGCGACGTCGACGCCGGTGGCGTCCATGGAGGCGAGCTGGGCCTCGGGGGCCGCGCCCGCTTCCATCTGGCCTGCGCGGCGCTGTCGGGAGAGGGCCAGCTCGATCTGCGCGCGCTCGGAGAGCTTGTGCATCGCGGGCTGGCCTTCGAGCATGAGGTGGGGCTGCGGGGGGACGAGGCCGCGCGGGCCGAGGCGCGCGAGGCGTTCGGCGAGCGGTTCGGCGGGCGCGGGGAATTCCAGGGTGGGGGCGCGGTGCTTGAAGGCCGGGGGGAGGTAGGCCTCCCAGAGGGCCATGGGTTCGCTGACGTGCCGGTCGGCGTCGATGATCCAGAAGCCGTCGCGCATGCGCGTCTCCTTCGTGAGGCTGCTGCTGGTGGGGTTGCGGTCAGCGGCTAGAGGTAGAGGGGGATGGGGTTGAGTTCGGCCTCGGCGCGGGGGCGCTCCAGCCAGCCCAGGCGGACGGGGACGTCGTAGAGGCGCCCGGGTCCGAAGCGAGGCCAGATGTGGCGGAGGCCGGGGACGACGACCTTGACGGCACAGAGGCCGAGTTCGGGCCGGGACTGGTCGTGGACGATCACGTCGAGGCCGAGCTGCGAGGCGCGTGCGAGGCAGTGCTGGACGTCGTCGCGCAGGTCGTCGGTGGGCCGGTGCGGGTGGTCTTCGCGGCGGGTCGGTGGCTTCCGGTCGTCCGGGAAGAGGAAGGCATCGTCGTCGAGGGGAGCGTCGCCCCAGGGGGCGCGCGCGGTGCCGTCGGGCTCGAAGATCTGGTTGAGTTCGGTGAGGGCACGCTGTACGCCGAGGCGCGCTTCGGTGTGGCAGCCGAGGCCGATGCAGGTGCGATCGGAGGCGCTGTCGTGGGCCAGGGCGACGAAGGCGGGGAGGCCGAGGTCGTTGGTCACGTCGAGCACCCAGAGCTGGTAGCCGAGCGCCCGGTAGTGGTCGACGAGCTCGAGGAAGTAGGGCTGATCGAAGCTCGCCAGATCGACGGCAGGGCGACGGACGCGGTTGTACCACCAGATGGACACGGCATCGCGCTCGGCCAGCTCGAAGAAGGCCTGCAAGATGGCTTCTTCGAGGCAGTTGCCGGCGGCATGGCCGTTGGGGTCGAGGGTGGAGAAGCGCTCCTCGGGCGGGGCGGGCCAGTGGAGGTAGCACGAGGTGGCGGGGAGGTAACGGGGGGCGGCGTGGGTGAGGGACCAGGCAGGGACCCAGTCGAGCGTGGCGCGCGCGTCAAAGGGAGGAGGGATGCGGCGGCGCGCGTCGGGGGCCGCGCGGTTGAGATCGTCGCGGTGGCGGACCTGGGTCTCGCTGAAGTTGAGGAGGGCAGGGGGCGGGAGGGCCGCATCACCGAGGTCCGAGAGGCAGGCGCGGCGCCTGGGTTCGTCACCCTGGGCGATGCAGCTGTGGCGCTCGATGGCCTCGCAGAGGGCGCCGGCGCGTGACTGGGCGACGGTGCGGCCCTTGCCGAGCGCGGGGCGGCTGAAGTCGTCGAAGCTCGGGGCGGCATCGGGAGGCGGGCAGGTGAAGTAGGTCGAGGCGAAGACGGGGCGGAGGGGATGATCGCGGCCCGGGAGGGGAGCGACGCTGGTGACGACGCCCGTGAGGGGGCTGATGAGGTGCTCGTACCGGGCGAAGGTCTCGTCCGGGGTCAGGATGCGGTAGCCGCCGTCGTCGGAGAAGCGCTTGGGCCTGGAGGCCAGCGTGAGGGGCTGCTCGGCGCGGCGCGCGAGGAGATCAGGGGCGCCGCAGGCAGGGCACTGGGGCCGGCGGACGACGGTGTGCTCTTCCACGGTGTGGCGGGCGAGGTCCAGCGCGAGGAGCTTGGTGTCGAGAGGACCGTGGCCTCCCTCGACGATCCAGCGGGCGAGGGTGAGTCCCGCCCAGTCGGCCGCGGCGCGGAGGCTCGCGGGGAGGGCTGCGCGCGGCGGGGGAAGAGGCATCGTGTCAGGGCCGGGGTCGAGGCGGCGCGCGAGGAAGGTCTCCACGGGGCGGTTCTCGCGGAGGCGGTGGGCGAGGCAGGCCCAGCAAGGGCCTTCCCCCGGGCGGAAGATGGGACCCAGCCAGGCGTTGGTCCCGGAGGGCTTCAAGACGGTCCATGAGAAGCGCTCGGCGAGGGCACGTCGGTTCAGAGCGGCGAGGGCGGGATCGAGGTAGTCGCGGGCCACCACCACGCGCAGCGCAGAGCCTGGTGACGGGTCGGCGCAGGGAGGGCACTCGGGGGTCCCGAGCTGGCGGACGCCGTTGCCTTCGAGGTGGCGGAGCGTTTCCCCTTCGAGGGGGGAGAGGCCTGTGTCTTCGAGGCAGCGGACCCCGGCATCTTCGAGCGCGCGGATGAACGGTGTCGGATCTTCGTCGCCGGCCGAGACCACGGTCACAGGGGTGGTCTGGAGCCGATCGACCGCGAGGGCTGCGTCGACGCCGCAGCCCTGCCAGAAGGCAGCAACCTCGGGGGACAGAGGGCAGGGAACCGCGGTGAGGTAGCCCTTCTGCTCCATGGTCAGGAGCGCATAGAACAGGTCGAGAGGCGAGGCCTGACCTTCGAGGACTTCGAGGAGCTGTCGCCCCGTGCGCCGGCCATCGAGCAGGGGCGCGATGAGTGCGTGAGCGCGGCCCTCCAGGAGGAAGCGCTGTTGCTCGCCCACGAGGAAGACCTGAGTATCCCCCACGAGCTCGACACGCAGGTGGGGCTTGAAGCGGCGGGAGCGGTTCATCGGGTCAGCGCGCGTGGCAGGAAGCGAGGTGGCGGGTGGGTCGCGGAACCGGCTGCATGGTGCGCTGGACGGTAGCAAAGACCGTACGCTCCCCGGGCGCTTCCATCAGGGGAGTGCTTCCATCCCCGGGTGGTTTCATCGCCCGCGCGCTTTCAGGTCGCGGGCGGCGGCGCGGCTCCTGGGCCCCCTGCAGCGTGACCCAGCTGCATGAAGCATCTCCAGAGGCGTCAGGCGGTGGGACCGTGGGCCAGCATCCATGGGTGTCTGGACCCTGCGTCTTTCGCGGAAGCAGCGTTTCCTTGAAAGACGCAAGCCCGTCAGCCTCAAGGGCGCCCTTCCCGTGGCGCTGCCTCTCCTGTCGACACGTTCACGACCGGCGTTCTCGCGTGCGGCGAGACGCGAGGCGGAGCTCATCGCGGCATGCTCCATGCAACCCCCTGGATCATGAGGTTCGACATTCGCGGCGCCGTGCTGCCGACCAGCCCGCGAGCTTCCACCCCCGTCGTCCTCGAACGAGCTGCTGCACAAGCCCCCGACGGTGGCGTTCTCATCACCTCGGGCACGGGTGAGTCCAGGCAGGCCGCAGAGATCGCATCCTGGGCGATGAAACGCCCGAAACGCGTCACCTCCCACGAAGCGGGAGCGCGTCTCGACCACGTCGCCTTCAGCGTGGAGCAAGCGACGGGCAACGTCTTCGGACAGGACCAGAGCCCTCTGCCCGACCTGGGTGACCTGAGCGCCTTCGGGGACTGGTTCTCCGTGGCGACCACCCTCCTCCGCACCGCGCAACAACGCGGCGACTACGATCCGGCCTCCACACGCTCCGTGGGCCTCGCTCAGAACGACTACCTGGTCGATCTCAAGGTGGCCCCGTTTTACCTGCGGATGAGCGAGTCCGCGCGGATGGTCGAGATCTCGCAGACGCACCTGAAGGGCATTCTCGACGCCGCTGGCGAGCTGCTCGACGGCATCACGACCCCGGAGACCTTCGACGCCGTCGTCGCCTCCATCAGGAGGATCGCGTCCGCCACACGGGACAACGAGGGCGCGGCGCAGAAGTTGAGCCAGACCCTGCAGGGCGTGCTGAGCATCCATCGAGGCGAGCTGCACATCGCCTACCTCCGGGCGAACGTCTTCCTCTCCCGGGATCCAGAGAGCGGTTACGCCCTGATCGCGCAGAACATGAGCCTCCGCAGGTTCCATGGCGTTCTCGACCTCGACAAATGCAAGCGTTTCTCCGCATGGCTCCTCGCGCGACGCGCTCCCCACGGCGTTACCGACTGGGCGCAGCACACCACGAGCGCTGGAAGACAACCGAACGACAGTCCTGCCTGGACCCGCTGATCGCGCCGGCCTTCCGAGCACCTCGCTCCCGAACGGTTCTCGACGCCTGACAGGATGCGAGACGTGCAGCGGAGACGCCTCCTGGGCAGCCCTCCGCATTCAGTGACCTCTCTCACCTCAGCGCGCCTGCCTCGGTACCACCTCACCCCGAGCGCCTCCCAGAGTCGGGAATAAGTCTCCTCACCGATCACTTTCATCGGATGCGGGCTCCATCACCTCGGGGCCTCACTTCCGCCAGTTCTGCGGGGATTCCGCTGCTCTCGTAGCGGCACCCCACCCCACCCCGCGGCAACCTGCCGCACCTCCGCGGCATTTTGACGCCTTGTCGCGGGCTACTTCTCGCCATAACTCGCCCCTGAGCGTTAGCCCCGACTACGCTCCACTCCACCCATGGCGCGGTTCCTATTCCCACGCTGGGCCAACAAGGTCCTCCCGCTATCCCTGGCCTTCGGGGTGCTGCCGCTTGGCGCGGCCGTCACCGCTGGTCTCACGTATTACGGCACGAACAAGCACGTCGAGGTTGGCTACCAGCCCCACCAGCCCGTCGATTACTCGCACAAGCTACATGCGGGTGATCTCGGGATGGACTGCCGGTACTGCCACAACACCGTCGAGCGATCGGAGGAGGCTGCCATCCCACCCACCGAGACGTGCATGAACTGCCACTCGAAGGTGCGGACGACGAGCCCGAAGCTCCTCCCCGTACGCGAGAGCTGGGCGAACGACACCCCGATCCCCTGGGTGCGCGTCCACAACCTCGCTGACTACGTCTACTTCGACCACAGCGCCCACCTCTCGGCGGGCGTCGGTTGCGTGAGCTGTCATGGCCGCGTCGACCAGATGGCTGAAGTCAGGCAGGTCGAGCCGCTGTCGATGAGCTGGTGCCTCGACTGCCATCGCAATCCGGGGCCCAGCCTCCGCGATCCCAAGGACATCACGCGCATGGACCTGCCGGCCCTCGCGCACGTCACAGCGGCGCCCGCAGGGCTCGCTGGCGGCGGCGTGCAGCACGGTTCGGCCTCGGCCCAGGGGCCGGCGCCCCACGGCAACCCCGTTGCGCACACCACCGACGGCAGGCCCGTCAACCCTCCGCTGCACTGCTCCGGGTGCCACCGATGAAACGAGTCCCCCTCCCGATCGCTCCTGATCCTTCCGGCAAGCGCTGGTGGCGCAGCCTCGGCGAGCAAGCTGGATCCCCCGAGTTCGAGCACAGCCTGCCGGCCGAGTTCCCTCCCGGCGCTGCGCTCCCGCCCGAGGGCGAAGGCCGTCGTCAGTTCCTCACGATCATGGGCGCCTCCGTCGCCCTGGCGACGCTCGCTGGTTGCCGCAGGCCCGAGGAAAAGATCCTCCCCTACACCCGACGGCCCGAGGAGGTCGTCGAGGGCAACCCGCTCTTCTTCGCGACGACGATGCCGTTCCGGGACAACGCCTACGGTCTGATCGTCGAGAGCCACGAGGGCCGGCCCACGAAGATCGAGGGCAACCCCAAGCACGCGGAGAGCGCCGGCGGCACGAACGTCTGGGCGCAGGCGTCGATCCTCGACCTGTACGATCCCGATCGTACGAACGCGCCCCGCCAGAAGGGTCAGACCAAGAACTGGGGAGACGCGAGCGACTTCCTCCGCGCGGAGGGCGATCGCTACAAGGCGAAGAAGGGCAAGGGCCTGGTGGTGCTCACCGAGTCGCACCGCTCGCCCAGCGTCGCGGCGCAGCTCAAGGCGCTCTTGGAGGCGCTGCCCGAGGCGCGCGTGCTCCGGTACGACCCCTTCTCCAGTGACAACGTGCGCGAGGGCGAGCGGCTCGCCTTCGGCAAGTCGCTGGCGCTGTCGCTCGATCTCGCCAAGGCGAAGACGATCGTCGCCCTCGACGCCGACCTGCTCTCCTCCGATGGGGGGAGCCCGATCCGTCAGGCGCGTGGCTTCGTCGCGGGTCGCGACGTGGACAAGAACGTCGAGCCGAACCGGCTCTACGCGATCGAGAGCCGCCTTTCGACGACGGGCGGGTCGGCAGACCACCGGCTGCGCCTGCAGAGCCGTCAGATCCCGGCGTTCACCTTCGCGCTTGCCGCGGAGCTGTCGAAGAACGGCGTGGACACGGGCGTTGCGGCGGCGGCCGAGCCGAAGGCGCAGGGCCTGAGCGAGAAGGCGAAGCGCTACGTCACCGCCATCGCCAAGGAGCTGGTCGCGAACCGCGGCAAGGTCGCAGTGGTGGCCGGGCGCGGGCAGCCGCCTGTCGTTCACGCGGTGGCTCACCTGATCAACAACGCGCTCGAGAGCGTGGGCGAGGGCAAGCCCGTCCGCTTCTACGCGGCGTTCGACGACGGGCGCGAGGGGCCGTCGGTGCTCACCGAGCTCGCGCAGTCGATCGCGAAGAAAGAGGTGGAGACGCTGATCATCCTCGGCGGCAACCCCGCCTTCGATGCGCCGTCGGATGCGAAGTTCGCCGACGCGATTGCCAGCGTGCCGACCAGCGTGCACCTCTCCCCGGTCTTCGACGAGACCAGCGAGAAGACCACCTGGCACCTGAACCGCGCGCATTACCTGGAAGCCTGGGGCGACGCGCGGACGCTCGACGGAATCACCTCCGTCGTGCAGCCGCTGATCGCGCCTCTCTTCGATGGCAAGAGCGAGATCGAGGTTCTGGAGATTTTGCTCGGCGGCAACCGGAGCGGGTACGACATCGTGCGCGCGAACGCGCGAGGCACGGCCTCCGAAGCCGAGTTCGAGAAGTCCTGGCGGCGAGCACTGCACGACGGTCTGTGGGCCGAGAGCAGCGCTGCCCTTGAGAACGTAATCGCCTCCACCGAGGGCGTGCTCGCGGCGCTCAACGGCTTCACGCCCCCCGCGGCGGAGGGCCTGGAGATCACCTTCCGGCACGACGACCACGCTTACGACGGGCGCTTCGCCAACAACGCCTGGCTCCAGGAGCTGCCTGACCCGATGCTCAAGCAGACCTGGGGGAATGCAGCGGTGCTGTCGATCGCCACGGCGAACAAGCTGGGGGTCAAGGACGGCGACGTGGTCTCCCTGAACGGTGCCGGTGGCTCGATCACCATCCCGGTGGCGATCGGACCAGGGCACGCCGACGACTCGATCTCGCTGACCTTCGGGCAGGGGCGCCGGGCGGCGCTCCGCGTGGCGCGAGGGACGGGCGTGGACACCGCTCCGCTCCGTCAGAGCGCGGCGTTCGACATCGCAGGTGGCATCTCGGCGCAGCGCACGGGGAACTTCGTGCAGCTCGCGCGGACGCAGGAACACTTCGCGATGGAGGGTCGTCCGGTTGCCCGCGAGGGGAACTACGACGAGTACAAGAAGGACCCGCAGTTCGCGCGGAAGCAGTCGATTCAGCCGCCGCTGTTCAACCTGTGGACGACGCCGACCGAGGATCAAGGCCACGCCTGGGGCATGGCCATCGACCTCAACGCCTGCCTCGGCTGCAGCGCCTGCGTGACGGCTTGCCAGTCGGAGAACAACATCCCGGTGGTGGGCGCCGACGGCGTGACCCGCAGCCGCGAGATGCACTGGCTGCGGATCGACCGCTACTACGACGGCTCGCCCGAGGAGCCGAACACCATCACGCAGCCGATGCTGTGCCAGCACTGCGAGAACGCGCCCTGCGAGCAGGTGTGCCCCGTCGCGGCGACGACCCACAGCCCGGAGGGCCTGAACGACATGGCGTACAACCGCTGCATCGGCACGCGGTACTGCGCCAACAACTGCCCGTTCAAGGTCCGGCGCTTCAACTACTTCCACTACAACAAGCACCACGACGAGCATCGGCAGCTCCAGTTCAACCCCGAGGTGACCGTCCGGTCCCGCGGCGTGATGGAGAAGTGCACGTTCTGCGTGCAGCGCATCAACCGCGCGAAGATCGAGGCCAAGCGCGACGGCAAGACGCGCGTGGAAGACGGCAAGATCAAGACGGCCTGCGAGGCGGCGTGCCCGACGCAGGCGATCACCTTCGGTGATCTCAACAATGCGTCGAGCGCGGTGTCGGAAAAGGCGGCGAGCCCCCGCGGCTACAGGATGCTCGAAGACATCAACGTGAAACCCCGGATCACCTACCTCGCCAGGATCCGTAACAAGAACCCGGAGCTCGAGGGCGCATGAGCACTTCAGCACCCGCCAGCGACACCCACGTCGTGAACGACAAGACCGACGATCCGGTCGCGCGCCACCCTCTCGTCCTCGGCGGGCTCGGGTTCAAGGCGATCACCGATCGGGTTGCGGGCATCTCCCTCGGGAAGACCCCGCGCCTCTGGCCGTTCGGACTGGCGCTCGCGCTCAGCCTTCTCATGGTCCTCGGCGGCTCCCTCGGCTGGCTCGTCAGCCAGGGCGTCGGCGTCTGGGGCATGAACAACACGATCGGCTGGGCCTGGGACATCACCGGGTTCGTGTTCTGGATCGGTATCGGTCACGCCGGCACGCTGATCAGCGCCATCCTCTACCTGTTCCGGCAGAAGTGGAGGACGAGCATCAACCGCGCCGCGGAGGCCATGACGATCTTCGCCGTGCTCGCGGCGCTGATCTACCCGGCCTTCCACGTCGGCCGCGTGTGGTTCGCGTACTGGATGTTGCCCATCCCGAACCAGATGGGCATGTGGCCACAGATGAAGAGCCCACTTCTGTGGGACGTCTTCGCGGTGTCCACGTACGCGACGGTGTCGCTGCTCTTCTGGTACGTCGGTCTCGTTCCCGACTTCGCCACGCTGCGCGACCGCGCCGAGACGAAGACGAAGCAGATCGTCTACGGGATCCTGGCGCTGGGCTGGCGCGGTTCGCACCGCGCGTGGGTGCACTACGAGCGCGCGTACCAGATCTTCGCCGGTCTGAGCACGCCGCTGGTGCTCAGCGTGCACACGATCGTGTCGTTCGACTTCGCCGTCTCGATCATCCCGGGCTGGCACACGACGATCTTCCCGCCGTACTTCGTCGCAGGCGCCATCTTCAGCGGGTTCGCGATGGTCGTCACGCTGATGGTGGTGGCCCGTAGCGCGCTCGGGCTGAAGCACCTCATCACGATGCGGCACCTCGAGAACATGAACAAGATCATCCTCGCGACCGGCACGATGGTCGGTTACGCGTACGGGATCGAGTTCTTCATGGCCTGGTACAGCGGCAACACGTTCGAGAGCTTCGCGCTCATGAACCGTGTGTTCGGGCCGTATGCCTGGGCCTACTGGACCATGGTCAGCTGCAACGTGCTCTTCCCGCAGCTCTTTTGGTTCAAGAAGATCCGCACCAGCATCCCGGCGATGTTCGTCATCTCGATCATCGTGAACGTGGGTATGTGGTTCGAGCGCTTCGTCATCATCGTGACCAGCCTCCACCGCGACTACATTCCGTCGAGCTGGAGCTACTACCGGCCGACGCTGGTCGACATGTCGACCTTCGTGGGCACCTTCGGTCTGTTCCTGACGCTGTTCCTGCTGTTCTGCCGCTTCCTGCCGGTCATCGCGATCGGTGAGGTGAAGGGCGTGCTCAAGGCTGCCGATCCCCACGGCGCACACGGCCACGGGGAGAAGGCTGCGGAGGGGCACCATGAGTGAGCGGGAGACCGACAAGCCGGAGCAGGGCGACGTGGGCGCTGACGAGGCCGTGAAGGCCGAGAAGGGCGCCGACGCCGCCGAGCAGAAGGCGGAGGTCGCCGAGAAGGAGGCCGAGGTCGCTGCGAAGGAGGCCGAGGCCGCCGAGCAGAAGGCCGACGCTGCCGAGGAAGAGGCCGCAGCGGCGCGCGCGGAGGCCGAGCAGAAGGCCGAAGCGTCGCCCGAAGAGGCGGCTGCTGCCGAGGCTCGCGCGGAGGACGCCGAGCGCAAGGCGGACGAGGCGATCGAGGAGGAGCTCGCCGCAAAAGAGAAAGCCGAAGCCGCCCGAAAGGAGGCCGAGGCCGCCGAGGAGGACGCTGTGGCCAAGGGCAAGAAGGCCAACGCAGGCCCAGGCAAGAGCGCCGGGGACGACAAGGCCGGTAAGAAGAAGAAGAAGAGCGCTCCTCCCGTCGAGGAGGTGGCAGCCGCGGCGACTCCGCTGCCGGCTGCGCGGAGCGTGGAGAAGCACGTCGACGATGAGGAGGCGCGCCCGGCGGCCCCCGCGATCATCGGCGCGCCCTACGGGTTGATGGGGTACTTCACCACCCCAGCAGACCTGTTCCACGCCTGTGAGTCGCTGCGGGACGCGGGTTACGTGCACTTCGACGCGCACACGCCGTTCCCGGTGCACGGCCTGGAGAAGGCGATGGGGCTCAAGGCCTCTCGTCTGCCTTGGTTCGTGCTCCTGGGCGGCTTCACCGGTCTATCGAGCGCGATCGCCCTCGCCTGGTACACCCAGGCGTACGACTACCCGCTCAGCATCAGCGGCAAGCTACCCTTCTCGTACCAGGTCTTCGTCCCGATCTTCTTCGAGCTGACCATCCTCTTCTCGGCGCTCACCTGCTTCGTCGCGGTGTGGGCTTTCGGGAAGCTACCGACCTTCTCCCATCCGACCATGACCCATCCCGCGTTCCCTCGGGCCACCGACGACGCGTTCTTCATCAGCGTGGAAGCACGCGATCCGAAGTACGACGCCGGTTCCACCCGACGTCTCCTCGAGAAGCTCGGCGCGCTCGACGTGCAGGAGGTGGCCCAGTGACGCGCTTCCTGATTCCTCTGACCCTCGTTCTTCTCGCCGGCTGTCGTGGCCAGCCCAGCGACAAGCCGCCGATCCACGTCTTCGGTGACATGGACTGGCAGCCCAAGGTGCAGCCGCAGGAGGCTTCGACCGTCTTTGCCGATGGGCGCGGGTCGCGGCCTCTGGTCGCCGGCACCGTCGCCCAGGGGCACCTGGACGAGGACGACGCCTACTACCGGGGCAAGCTCAACGGCAAGCACGTTCCCAACGTGCCGGTGGCCGTGGATCAAGCCTTCATGAAGCGCGGCGAGGAGCGGTTCAACATCTACTGCACCCCCTGCCACGACAAGACGGGCGGTGGGCGTGGTCTGGTGATCCAGCGGGGCTTCCCCCCGCCGGTGGACCTCGCCTCGGATCGCGTTCGCGAGATGCCCGATGGCGAGATCTTCGACGTGATCACCAACGGCGTTCGCAACATGCCGCACTACCGCAAGCAGGTCTCCGTCGAGGACCGCTGGGCGATCGTCTCCTGGGTGCGGGTGCTTCAGCGCAGCCAGTTCGGGAAGCTGGAGGACGTGCCCGCCGCAGAGCGGGGCAACATCCTGCCCGAAGAGCAACCCGCCGCCGAGGCGGCTCCGAAGGAGGCCAAGTAATGGCCAAGGCACACGGCGTCCCCGCCAAGGTGGACGCGATCAAGCTCTCCGAAGAGGGGGCGAAAAAGGTGATGAACGCGGCCATCGGCCTCGCCGTGGTCGGCGTGGTCCTCGGGGCTGCGGGCTACTTCACCGACGCGCACCGCTTCGCGTTCTCGTACCTGACCGGCTTCCTCTGGCTCACGACGATCGCCCTCGGCGGGCTGTTCTTCGTGATCATCCAGCACCTGACGAAGGCAGGCTGGTCGGTCGCACCACGGCGGCACATGGAGTGGATCTCCGGCGCGCTTCCCGCGTGCGCGGCGCTCTTTCTCCCCATCGTGCTGTTTGCGCACGACATCTGGCACCACTGGATGGGGCCGGAGGCGGCGCACGACGAGATCCTGCAGAAGAAGGCGGGGTATCTGAACCCGTCGTTCTTCTACATCCGGGCCGCGATCTACTTCGCCATCTGGATCGGCCTCGCGCTGTGGTTCGCGGCGCGCTCCGCGGAGCAGGACGAGACCGGCAACCAGAAGCTCACGGTGAAGATGCAGAACATGGCGCCCCCCGCGGTGCTCCTGTTCGGTCTGAGCATCACCTTCGCGGGCTTCGACTGGCTGATGAGCCTCGATCCGCACTGGTACTCGACGATCTTCGGCGTGTACGTGTTCGCGGGCGCAGCGGTCAGCTCGCTGTCGGTGCTGGCGCTGGTGAACATCAAGCTCCAGCAAGAGGGCCTTCTCCAGAAGGTGAGCAACGTCGAGCACCGCCATGACATCGGCAAGCTGCTCTTCGGATTCATCGTGTTCTGGGCCTATATCGGGTTCTCCCAGTTCATCCTGATCTGGTACGCCAACATCCCCGAGGAGACGCTGTTCTACAAACACCGCTGGGAGGGATCCTGGAAGGTGGTGAGCATGACGCTGCTCATCGGCCACTTCGTGTTGCCGTTCCTCGTTCTGCTGTCGCGCCACGCCAAGAGGCACTTTACGGTGCTGGCCGGGGCGTCAGTCTGGATGCTGGTGATGCACTACGTGGATCTCTACTGGCTGGTGATGCCGACCCTGGACCACCACGGGGCGCACTTCAGCTGGATCGATCTGGCGGGCCTTCTGGCGCCCGTCGGTGTCGGTGCACTGCTCATCGCTCTGCGGGCGACGCGCGGCCACCTCTACCCGCTGAAAGACCCGCGCCTCGCCGAGGCGGCAGCGGTCGAGAACCTGTGAGGATCGGACCATGAGCGAAGCGGCACACGCAGAGCAACACGATCTGGTCTCGGTCGAGGCGGATCGTCCCAAGAACGGGCTCATCGCGATCTACATCGCGGGGCTGATGGTCGCCCTCGTGCTGATCGTCGCTGCCGTCTACGAGCTGTTCGTGGTCGAGTTCACGAACGAGATCCAGGCGAAGGTGCTCGATCCCACGAACAGCGCGCTGCGCGAGCTCCGGGCCAGCGAAGAGGCCAAGCTCACGCGCTACCAGTGGGTGAACCAGAAGGATGGCGTGGTGCGCATCCCCCTGCCGCGCGCGATGGAGCTGACGCTCCAGAGCTACCGGGAGGCGGCTGCTCGCCCCGTGCCGCCGCCCGAGACCGACACGGCGCTCGCCCAGGGCGACGCGGCGAAAGAGGACGAGGCGGCCAAGGACGGCGAGGGCAAGGAGGGCGAAGCGAAAGACGACGCCGCCAAGCTCGCGGCAGAGAAGGACGGAGCGGCCAAGGACGAGGCGGCCAAGGACGAAGCGGCCAAGAAGGACGCCGACGCCAAGGGCGAGGCGGCCAAGAAGGACGCTGAGGCCGAGAAGCCGGAGCCTGCGACGACGAAGAAGAAGGCTCCCGTCAAGAAGTCGGCTCCTGTCGCGCCCCGCGCCGAGCAGCCCGAGGTCTACTGATGCATTTCCCCCGGCTCCTTCCCCTGATCACCGCGCTGGCGCTCGTCGTCGCGGTCGCCGCATTTGCGGCCAGGGCAGGGGCCCAGCCGACCTCTCCCCTGGCGCGTGGGATCACCGCAAAGCCGGTGGACAACACGCTCCCGAAGGAGCTGGAGGGGATCGGTATCGAGGATCGTCCCGGAGCCGAGCTGCCCCGGGACGTCCTGATGCGTGATCAAGACGGCCGCGAGGTCAGGCTCGGCGACTACCTGACACCCGGCAAGCCGGTGGTCGTGGTGCTGGCCTACTACCAGTGTCCGATGCTGTGCTCGATGGTCCTGAACGGCGTTCTCAACGCGATGAAGGAGACGGCGTGGACTGCGGGCAAAGAGTACCGGATGCTCGTGGTGAGCTTCGATCCTCGGGACACGGTGGAGCTGGCGCGGCAGAAGCGCGAGACCTACGTGTCTGCCTATGGCCGTGACGTGGGTGATCGCGCATTCGATTTCGTAGTTGGAGACGAAGCCAACGTGCGGCGGCTGGCCGACGCCGTGGGCTTTGGTTACCGGTGGGACGAGGCGACGGAGCAGTACGCTCACGCCGCCGGCGCCTTCGTCGTCACACCCGAAGGAAAGCTCTCCAGGACGCTGTACGGCGTCGCGTTCCCGGAGAGCACGCTCCGCTTGGCGCTCGTCGAGGCCGGGCAAGGCACGATCGGGACGACCCTGGATCGTGTGATTCTGTTTTGCTTTCACTATGACCCCAAGGAAGGGGGCTACGTCGTGGCGACCTGGCGCCTGATGAGAGCCGGGGGGGCCGTGACAGTGCTCCTGCTTGGGGGGCTGCTCCTCCGCTTCTGGCGTAGGGAGCGCTCGGGGATTCGCGAGGCATCATGAACAAACCCCACATCAACATCGACTCTTTCTGGCTCCCCCGGCAGAGCTCGACTCTGGCCGAGAAGGTCGACTTCGGCTTCAACGCGGCCCTCTGGACCGGCGTCTTCTTCTTCATCCTGGTCACCGGCGCGACGATCTACCTCGTCGCGAGGTACCGCCGGCGCACGGAGAACGACAAGACGAGCCCCATTGCGCACAACACGACGCTGGAGGTGGCCTGGTCAGTGATCCCGCTGATCATCCTCATCTGGCTCTTCTTCGTGGGACTGCGTACCTACGTCTACGCCTCGGTCGCGCCCGCGGAGTCCTACGAGATCAAGGTCACGGGGGAGATGTACCTGTGGACGTTCATCTATCCCGACGGGACCGCCGTCGTGAACGAGATGGCCGTTCCCAAGGGCCGCCCCGTGAAGCTCATCATGAGCTCGAAGGACGTGGTTCACAGCCTGTTCATCCCCGAGTTCCGCGTGAAGCAGGACGCGGTCCCCGGGCTGTACACCACGGTCTGGTTCACGGCGACGGAGACGGGCGATACGGCGCTGCTCTGCACCGAGTTCTGCGGTAGCGGGCACTCCGATATGCTCGCGACCGTGAAGGTGCTGGAGGAGTCGGACTTCGAGAAGTGGATCGAGCAGCAGTCGGGCCCGAGCGACCTTCCCCCGGAGGAACTGGGCAAGCTCCTGTTCGCCAAGAAGAGCTGCGCCACCTGCCACTCGGTGGATGGCACGCCGATGCAGGGGCCGACGTTCAAGGGCCTTTTCGGCCGCAACGAAGAAATGTCCGACGGGACGAAGGTCACCGTCGACGAGAACTACATTCGCGAGAGCATCTTGAATCCCCAGGCGAAGGTGGTGAAGGGCTTCCCGGCCGTCATGCCCACCTATCGCGGTCTCCTCAAAGATCGCGAGATCGACGCGCTGATCGCCTACCTCAAGACCGTGAAGTAACCTGGTGAGGGTGCGGTATGTCGCAGACAGCTACTGTTGATCACGTCGTTTCAGCGCCCGACTCAGGCGATGGCGTTGACTACATCCGTGCGAAGAGCGGGATCATGTCCTGGCTCATCACGATCGATCACAAGCGGATCGGTCTGATGTATCTGGCCAGCGTCGTGCTCGCGTTCCTTGTGGGCGGGCTCTTCGCGCTGGCGGTGCGGCTGGAGCTGCTCACGCCGGATCGAACCATCATGAGTGCGGCTGGGTACAACCAGGCGTACACGCTCCACGGAGCGGTGATGGTGTTCTTGTTCATCATCCCGTCGATCCCGGCTTCGCTCGGCAACTTCTTGCTCCCGATCATGATCGGAGCGAAGGACGTCGCCTTCCCGAAGCTGAACCTGCTCAGTCTCTACGTCTTCTGGATCGGAGCGCTGATCACGCTCTCGTCTCTGGTCATCGGCGGCATCGACACGGGGTGGACGTTCTACGTGCCCTACTCGAGCCGGGTGTCGACCACGGCGGTCATCAACGTGACGCTCGGAGCCTTCATCATGGGCTTCTCGAGCATCCTGACGGGGCTGAACTTCATCGTCACGATGCACAAGCTCCGGGCACCAGGCATGAGCTGGTACCGGATGCCGCTCCTCTGCTGGGCGCTCTACGCGACCAGCCTGGTGCAGGTCGTCGCGACGCCGGTCCTCGGGATCACGCTGGTGCTTCTCATCTTCGAGCGCGCCTTCTCGATCGGCATCTTCGATCCCGCCCTCGGCGGTGATCCGGTCCTGTACCAGCACTTCTTCTGGTTCTACAGCCACCCGGCCGTCTACATCATGATCCTCCCGGGCTTCGGCGTGATCAGCGAGCTCATCGCGGTCCACTCCCGGCGCAAGGTCTTCGGCTACAAGGCGATCGCGTTCTCCAGCGTCGCCATCGCGCTGGTCGGCTTCCTCGTGTGGGGTCACCACATGTTCGTGTCGGGCCAGAGCGAGCTGGCGGGGACGATCTTCTCGTTCCTCACCTTCCTCGTGGCCATCCCCAGCGGCATCAAGGTCTTCAACTGGACCTCCACGCTCTGGCGCGGGTCGATCAAGCTCGACACGCCGATGCTCTACGCGCTGGCCTTCCTGATCCTGTTCACGATCGGCGGCCTGACCGGCGTGTTCCTCGGCATGCTGGGCGTCGACCTCCACCTGCACGACACGTACTTCGTCGTGGCTCACTTCCACTACGTGATGGTGGGCGGCACGGCGGTCGCGTTCTTCGGTGGGCTCTTCCACTGGTGGCCCAAGATGACGGGCAAGATGTACTCGGAGAAGGTGGGAGCGCTGAGCGCCGTCCTGGTGTTCATCGGCTTCAACATGACCTTCTTCACCCAGTTCTTCCTGGGTAGCCGGGGCATGCCGCGCCGTTATTACAACTACCTCGACCAGTTCCAGCCGCTGCACGCCTTCTCGACGGTCGGCTCCTGGGTGCTGGGTCTCGGCTTCGCCATCGGCATCGGCGCGCTGCTCGCCTCGCTGAAGAACGGCAAGAAGGCGCCCGCGAACCCCTGGGGCGGCCTGAGCCTGGAGTGGCAGACGGCTTCGCCGCCGATCACCGAGAACTTCAAGGACACCCCGACCGTGACGCATGGCGCGTACGACTATGCGCTGGCGCAGGGCCAGAAGGATCACACATGAGCACCACAGCCCCGACGCACGGTGAGGCCGTGGAGAAGTCCCCGAACTTCCACGTCGCGCATCACTTCGCCAGCGCGGACCACCAGTTCAGCTCCAACAAGATGGGCATCTGGTTGTTCCTGGTGACGGAGATCCTCCTCTTCGGAGGGATGTTCTGCGCGTTCGCCATCTTCCGTAACTGGTATCTCGGTGGGTTCGTCGAGGCGCATCATCACCTCGATCGGGTGATGGGTGGCATCAACACCATCGTCCTGATTTGCTCCAGCTTGACGATGGCCCTCGCGGTGCGTGCGGCTCAGATGACCAGCAAGAAGTGGGTGACCATTCTGCTGGGTCTGACGCTGGCGTTCGCCGCGACCTTCCTCGTGATCAAGTACTTCGAGTACGCGCACAAGTTCCACGACGGCCTGCTCCCCGGGAAGCACTTCGCGGCCACCGGGTTCCAGGAGCCTCGGGAGGCGGGAATCTTCTTTGCGATCTACTTCATGATGACCGGCATCCACGGTCTTCACGTCGTGATCGGGATGGGGCTCATCACCTGGGTCCTCCTGCGCAACCTCAAGGGTGAGTTCTCGAGCCGGTACTACGCGCCCGTCGAGGGCGTGGGGCTCTACTGGCACTTGGTCGATCTGATCTGGATCTACCTGTTCCCGCTTCTCTACTTGGTGGGCTGACGGAGACGTACGATGTCGACGAACGCAGATTCTCACGCCCACGACCACGCTCACGGTGGGCCCGACCACGTGCCCCACGTGATCCCGCTGAAGATGTACATCGGGACGTGGCTCGCCCTCCTGGTGTTCACCGTGATCACGGTTGGCGCGAGCTACATCGATTTCGGTGACTTCAACTTGTGGATCGCGATGCTCATCGCGACCTGCAAGGCCAGCATGGTGGCGCTGCTGTTCATGCACCTCCTCTGGGACGAGCGCTTCAACTCGATCATCCTGGTGTCCTCCATCATCTTCCTGGGGATCTTCATCGGCTTCACGATGGCCGACACGGGGAACCGGGGTCGGGCCGAGCCGGTCGAACATGACCGACCGGCCGACGTGAAGGACCCGTTCGGCTTGCAGGCACCGCCGGCCGAGTAACCAGGTCACCGCAGCTCAGCGGTTGCGCAAGGCGCCATCCTCCGGGGTGGCGCCTTTTCGCATCTGGGGGCAAGCCCACGGTTTTCCCCGTGCGCAGGCGACGTGCCGGCGGTACTTGTCCCTGCCAGGCCTCGGCACCTCCCCTGTCGCCTTCCTCCCGGAGCCCACCGGATGCAGACCCACCCACCAAGCTGGACGATGGATTCCCCCGCGGTCGGTACCGCCATGGTCTCGCCTCGCCGGCGACGCCTGGCCGTGCTGCTCACCGGGCCGCTGCCGTCCTCGGACGAGACGGCCGACCGCTGGCTCGTCCAGCTCCGGTGGGCCGCCATTGCGGGCATGCTGATCACGACGGCGGCGGCCAACGCGCTCGTCCCCGCCCTCGATACCGTCCCCTTGCTCGGCGGCATCACCGGGATCGCCGTGATGAACCTGGTGTGGACCTGGCTGGGGCGGAGAGCGGTCGACACCCGGGCGGCCGGCGATGATCCGCGGGACCTGACGCACCTCCAGATCATGGGCGACGTGGTGGCCTTGACCTGGATGCTCTGGTTCTCCGGGGGCATCCATAATCCTTTCGCCAGCTTCCTGACCTTCCAGATGGCGCTCTCCGGGCTGCTGTGCAGCCGCAGGACGACCATCGTGGTCGGCGTAGCGACCCTGTGTGCGATCGCGGCCTTGCTGCCCGCACCTCCCTTGCCCTTGGCCTCGGCGCCTCTCGGCGAAGCGCTGCTCCAGTCGCTGGCCGATCTCTTCGCGCTCTCCGCCCTCGTCCTGTTCCTCGGCTTCTTCGTCGTGGTCTACGGCAGTCGCCTCGAAGAGCTGCGCGAGCAGAGCGTACGGAACGAGCGTCAGGCGATGGTGGGCCGGATGGTGGGCGGCATCTCCCACGAGCTGAGCACGCCGCTGGCCACGATCCTCCTCGCCAGCCGTGATCTCGTGGACGTGGCGCGCGAGGCTGGCTCCGAGGAAGCGTCCCGGCTTGCCGAGACCGTGGCCGGAGAGGCGCAGCGCGCCAGCGAGATCATCAGCCTGGTGCGCGGACAGATCCGGGCCGATCAGCACCTCGAGCCGGTGGAGCTGACGTCTTTCGTCGAGGAGGTGTCGCGCACGGAGCTATCGCGCCTGGGGTGGCGTGGGTCGCTCTCGTTCGAAGGGCCGCGCCCGGTGCATGCGCGCGTTCTGCGCTCCGCGCTGCGTCAGATCCTCGTCAACGTGCTCACCAACGCGGTCGAGGCGATGACCGCGGAGTCCGAGCTCGACGGCAGGTCCGATAGCGACGCACGCGACAGTGGGTCCGACGCGCCGCGCCGCATCTCGGTGCAGGTGCAGGACCGAGGAGACGAAGTGGAGATTGCGATCGCCGACAGCGGGCCGGGCTTCAGCGCCGCCATCGAGCACCGGCTCGGGGAGCCCTTCCAGACGACGAAGGAGTCGCGCGGCGGCATGGGGCTCGGCCTGTACATCAGCACGCTCATGGCGGCCCGCATGCACGCGGTGCTGCGTGCCGAGAGCACCGAGCAAGGCGGCGCGAAGGTGACGCTTTCCTTGCGGCGAGGGCCGAGCCTGGGCGAGGTTCACGTGAGCGGGCGGGACGAGGAGGAGGACGAGGGATAGTCATGGCGCAGCGGATCGCGACAGCGCTGGTGGTGGACGACGACGATGCATTCCGGATGACGCTGCAAGGCGCGCTTCGACGGCGTGGCGTGCTGGCGCGGACGGCGGCGACCGTCGACGAGGGGATCCTTGCGCTGGAGTACGAGCCGGCAGACCTCGTCGTCATCGATTACCGCATGCCTCGTGGTGACGGGCTGAGCGCGCTGGCGCGGCTTCGACAGATCCAGCCGGACGCAGTGATCGTGATGCTCACCGGGTACGGTGACATCCCACTTGCGGTGGCTGCGGTGCGAGAGGGTGCGGACACGCTGCTCACCAAGCCCGTCGATGCAGACCGACTGCTGCGTGAGGCGACTGCGCTGCGAGAGCGGCCTCGATCGAGCGCGTCGGGGCCGACTTCTCAGCAGTCTGCGAGCTTGAATCTGGATGAGATGGAGCGCGAAACGATCAGGGCAGCGTTGAAACAATCTGGGGGTGTTGTCGCGAGTGCGGCGCGTCTGCTGGGGATCGATCGCAGGACTCTCCAGCGGAAGTTGAAGAAGATCGGCGTGTGAGCCGAGCCATCGGCGTCAGTGGCTATGGTACAAGGAGACCATGACGCGCAGATCGATGGCCTTCGCGGCGCTCTTGCTGATGCTGGCATCGTGCAAGAAGGCCAAGCCGGCCGAGCCACCGAAGCCTCCTGAGCCCACGGCGCCTCCGCTCGCGCTGGTCAGCGCATCGGTGGTGGCGACGTCCTGCCCTCAGGTCACGCAGTACAACGCGCGCGCGGCCGAGAACGCGATTCGAAAGCTCGTCGAGCCCTGCACTCAGATCCCTGGCGGCGCCGCGCACTTCACGGCGACCATGCTGCCCGGGGGACAGATCCAGCTCGCGTCAAAGGAGGGTGATCCGGTCGGCGGTACGGTCCCCACGTGCGTGGTGAAGAACCAGCTGACGCACAAGATCTTCCTCCGCAAGGCGTGTGTGTTCCAGGTGGAGCTGGAAGAGCGGCCGGTCGTTGCGCCGCCCCCCTCTCAGGCTGCATCCGACACCGACCCGTAGCGATTCCGTCCAGCAAGCCACTCGTTTGCGAGTTGGCTGGCCTGACGTACCCTGAGGTGGGTGACGCCTTCGGGCGGTGCTGCATTGCGCCGTCCCAGGAGTACGGAGGTCATCCATGAAGACGTGGTCCTTGCGGGCGGGCTTGATCGTGGCCGCTGCCGCAGTGCCGGCCGTGGTGCCAGGCTGGGGATGCTCGGAGATGTCCCAGACTGGAACCACGGAGGGCGTGGGCGGAAATTCTGGGCAGGGGGGTGCTGGTGATGGTGGCCAGCTCTTCCCCATGGGGGTGGGCGGCAACGGGGGGGCTGGTCCTTGCCACAACCTGGAGTGCCAGGTGGTGCAGTGTTCGGGTGGCGCGAAGACCACGGTGAGCGGCGTCGTCTACGAGCCAGCGGGGCGCGTGCCGCTCTACAACGTCACCGTCTACGTGCCGAACGCGCCGCTCGCTCCCATCGAGGACGGCGCGAGCTGCGACACGTGCGCGGCGAACCTCTCGGGCAAGCCCGTGGCCGCAGCGTTGACGGGCACGGATGGGCGCTTCGTGCTGGAGGACGTTCCGGTCGGCGAGAACATCCCGCTGGTCATCCAGGTGGGCAAGTGGCGGCGCGAGTTCGTTCTGCCGGCCGTCGCCGCGTGCGTGGACACTCCGATGGTGGACGGCGACCTTCACCTCCCGCGCAACCAGAGCGAAGGGAACATCCCGCTCATCGCGCTGACCACGGGCGGCGCCGACGCTCTGGAGTGCCTCGTCCGCAAGATGGGCATCGATGACGAAGAGTTCACCAGCGAGGGCGGCGCGGGGCGGGTGCACCTCTTCACGGGCGTCCTCGGGACGGAGCGCTTCGCCGACGGCCTGCATGGAGGTGAAGAGCTCACGCCCGCAACCAACCTCTGGAACACGCTGGATGGCCTCATGCGCTACGACGTGGCCATCCTCTCCTGCGAGGGAGCGCAGTATGCGCAGACCAAGCCCGAGAGCGCGCGGCGCGCGTTGATGGACTACACCGCTGCCGGAGGCCGCGTGTTTGCCTCGCACTGGCACAACATCTGGCTCCAGCTGGGGCCCGATCCGTGGCCGCGCACGGCGACCTGGGATTTCCAGCTCGACCCAGGGGAGCCGTTCACCAGCCACGTCGACATGTCGTTCCCCAAGGGGCAGGCTCTCTCGGAGTGGCTGATGAGCGTCGATGCGTCGGACACGCCAGGCGAGCTGCAGATCCGAGATCCGCAGCACACCATCAGCGCAGTGAACGAGGAGCTGACGACCCGCTGGACGTTCAGCGAGGCCCCTGAGCCGGCTGGCGTGCAGTACTTCACCTTCAACACGCCCCTCACGCAGCCGGATGGCTCTCCCATGGCCCCCGAGAACCAGTGCGGTCGCGTGGTGTACACGGACATCCACGTCTCCTCGGGGGACTACATCGGCCATCCCTTCCCGAGCGGCTGCATCACCCAGGAGCTGTCTCCGCAGGAGAAAGTGCTCATGTTCATGCTGTTCGATCTCTCGGCGTGCGTGACGCCGGACGACCAGGCCCCACCCATCCCCCAGATCCAGTGAAGCGCTGATTCGTGTGGCGCCGGTCGCACCGTTCACGCGGGCGGCGGGCGGCGCCTGCCGTTTCAGCCGTCGAAAACCACCCGTTTCAGGCTCGAGCCTCCGCTGAATCAGGCGCTCGAATGCGGCGTTGGCGCGAGTAGATCGATTCTCCCACTTGAACGGTCGGAATAGGCAAGAATATGCTTCGCACCATGCCGACCCGGACCGAGAGCTTCCACGCC
Organism: Chondromyces crocatus; assembly: GCF_001189295.1. Classification (NCBI taxonomy): domain Bacteria; kingdom Pseudomonadati; phylum Myxococcota; order Polyangiales; family Polyangiaceae; genus Chondromyces; species Chondromyces crocatus. The sequence continues at coordinate 10,966,498 of NZ_CP012159.1, read as the reverse complement.
GCGATCGACCGCCTCGAAGAGAACATCGGCAAGTTCAAGCGCGGGGAGATCAGCCCGGATCAGTTCCGTCCACTGCGCCTCGGCATGGGGTTGTACGCCCAGCTCGCGCACGTGAAGCACATGCAGCGCATCAAGATCCCGGGCGGCCGCATCACCGCCGAGCAGCTCGACGTGCTCGCCGACGTGACGGATCGCTGGGGACGGGGCCTCGCTCACGTGACCACCCGCCAGTGCATCCAGCTCCATCACCTGGAGCTGGAGGACGCGGTCGATGTGCAGCGGGTGCTGGTCCCTGCCGGCATCAGCTGCGTGGGAGCGTGCGCCGACGCGGTGCGCAACGTGACGGCCTCTCATCTGGCCGGTGTCGTGGAAGAAGAGGTCTTCGACGTCTCGCCCTACGCGCACGCCATCACCCAGCACTTCTACTTTCACGAGCAGAACCTCCGTCTGCCGCGAAAGTTCAAGATCGGTCTCTCGGGAAGCGATCGAGACCACGCGCAGATCATGATCAACGACATCGGCCTGCTCGCCACGATGGGCTCGGCCGAAGGAGATGCGACGAGCAAAGCGCCGGGAGAGCTGGAGCCCGGATTTGCGGTGTACGTGGCCGGCGGGCTGGGATCGACACCCGAGATCGCGCATCTCTGGCGCGAGTTCGTGCCAGCGCGGGACATCCTCGCCGTGTGCGAGGCCGTGATGGCGGTGTTCTTCCGGGACGGGGAGCGAAAGAACCGCAAGAAGGCGCGCCTCAAGTTCGTGATCCGCAAGGTCGGCGAGGCCGAGTTCTTCCGTCGCCTCGACGAGGTGCTGGCCGGGATCCAGGCCGAGCGCGGTGCAGTGCTGTCTGAACAGCTCGGCCAGTACCTCGGGGAGTACGCCGAGGCGGCACCCCCTCCGCTCGATCCCGACAAGGCGCTTCTCGGCGATGCCGCCTTTGCGCGCTGGATGCGCACCAACACGATCCCGCAGCAGCAGCGTGGCTACCGCGTGGTGACCGTCAAGCTGCCCCTCGGTGACATCACGGGCGCGCAGCTCCGTCAGCTCGCAGCGCTCTGCCGTGCGTACGGCAACGGGGAAGTACGTGCCACGAACACCCAGAACTTCGTGCTCCGCTGGGTCCCCGAAGAGCGCCTGGTCCCGCTGCACCGCGCGCTTGGTCTGATCGGCCTCGCCGAGGCGGACGCCGATCACATCACGGACGTGGTGGCCTGCCCCGGGGCGGATTACTGCACCCTGGCCGTGACGAAGAGCATGTCCGTGGGCGCTCAGGTGCGCGAGCACCTCGTTGCGCAGAGCAGCCGGCATGAAGCGGATGACATCATCCGGCAGCTAGGCGCCTTCTCGATCAAGATCTCCGGCTGCCCCAACTCCTGCGGTCAGCACCACGTGGCCGACATCGGCATGACGGGAATGCTGAGCAAGGGAGCCGACGGGGTGGAACGTGCGGCGTATTCCTTCCGGCTCGGCGGCGGCTGTGGGCCCGGTGCGCGGATCGGTGATCGCATGGATGGCCGCATCCTCGAGGAGGACGCGCCCGGACTCATCGCCGCCATCGCCCGCTTCTATGTGGACCAGCGCTCCGCGGGGGAGACCTTCCAGGAGTTCGTCCTCCGGAAAGGCACCCAGGAGATCTACAAGGCCGGGCTGGCGGTCACGGGCAACGTCGTCCACGGCGTGGATGCGGGGGCTGTTGCGGCCGAGTGAGCCGAGCCCGCATTCGCGCGTGAGGTGAGGGGGCTCGGGCGAGGCGCCTGAGGTGAGGGGGCGCGTGCGGGCGCTGCGTGGGGCGGCGTCCGGGCTTGCGTGGGGTCTGAAGGGGCTGCGCGCGTTGCGCCGTCAGGGGCGCCGACGCGGGACCAGGGGCATTTCCCCGCCGGAGAACGGATTGAACGAGAGCGCCGCGAGGACGCTTGCCGCCCCGGCCTTCGTCTTGTCCAGCTCCGGCGCCTGCGGACCCTCCTCCTCGCGCTCTTCGATCAGCTCGTCGGGGACGTCGAGAAGGAACCGGCTCGGCGTCCGGGCGACCATCTTCCCACGGCTTCCGCGGTGTTTCGCGTAGGTCATGTAGAGCCGGTCCTTCGCGCGCGTCACCGCCACATAGAACAGGCGCCGCTCTTCCTCGATGCTGTGACCGACCACATCGCCGTCGGCACCGGGGGGAGCCACGTCGGTCGCGCGCTCGGTGAGCGTCCGCTGGTGCGGCATGATCCCCTCCTCCAGCCCGATCACGAACACGTAGGGGAACTCCAGTCCCTTCGAGCCATGCATCGAGCTGAGCGTCACCCGGTCGGTGGCCTCTTCCTCCTCGCTGTCCTGCCGCAGCGCGAGCAGCCGCAGGAAGCTCGCGAACTGGTCACGGTCTCCCTTGCCCTGATCGTCGCGCCGCGCAAACACGTTGAGCAGCCCCTCCAGGTTGCCCCACCGTCGGGCGGCAACACTGTTCGAGGTGGAGCCGGCCGTGATGTCTTCCTTGAAGCCCGCGTCGACGAGCAGCGCCCGCGCGATCTCCGCGCTGGGCTCCTTCCGGTCGAAGCGCTGACGCGTCGCCTCGATGATGCGCACGAGCTGACGGCACCCCTCGATCGCCGCCGTCGACAGCTCGTGCACCGCGTGGGGTCTGGTGACGGCCACCCACAGGCTCGTCTCGCGCGCCGTCGCGTACGCGCCCAGCTTCGAGACCGCCACATCCCCGATCGCACGCGACGGGTAGTTGATGATCCGGCGTAGCGACATCTCATCTTCGGGATCCAGCGCGACCCGCAGGTAGGCAATGAGGTCCTTCACCTCCTTGCGCTCGAAGAACTGGGTCCCTCCGATCATCCGCACCGGGATCTGCCGCTCCTTGAGCGCGGCCTCGATCGGCCCCGAGAGGAGATTCGAGCGGTAGAGCACGGCGATGTCCTTGGGGCGCGCCCCCTCGCGCTCCAGGAGGCGCATGGCCTCCGTCGCCACGAAGCTCGACTCCACATCGGGGTCGGTGCAGACCACGAGCTGCACCTTGTCACCGCCCATCCGGGTGGCGATCAGCGACTTCTTGTGCCGCCGTCCGCCCGAGCGCGCGAGCACCGCGTTCGCCACGTCGAGGACCGGCGCGCGCGACCTGTAGTTGTGCTCCAGCTTCACCACCTTGGCGCCGGTGAAGTGCTCCTCGAAATCGAGGATGTTGCGCACGTCCGCGCCGCGCCAGGCGTAGATCGACTGGTCGTCGTCGCCGACGACCACCACGTTCTTGTGAGCCCCGAGCAGCCGCAAGAGTTCGAGCTGCGCGTGGTTCGTGTCCTGGTACTCGTCGACGATCACGTACCGGTAGCGCGTCCGCCACCGCTCCAGCACATCGGGGCGGCGCTGCCACAGCCGCACCACCTCGCAGATGAGGTCGTCGAAATCGAACGCCTGGAAGGCCCGCAGCGCGGCGATGTAGCGCGGGTACACGAGCATCGCGATCTCGTCGTACTCGTCGAGCCCCTTGCCCTTCCGCTGAGACTCTGCCCACGCCTCGGCCTCGACGAAGGCGTTCTTGGCGTTGGAGATGCGGGCGAGGATCGCGTTCACGTCGTAGTTGCGGCCCGAGCGCAGCTCACGGAGCACCTCGCGGATCACGCCGGTGCAGTCCGACTGATCGAAGATTGCGAACGACTTCCCCCGCAGCCCCAGCGCTTTCGTCTCGGCGCCGAGGACGTCGAGCCCGAAGCGGTGGAACGTGCACACCGTCAGCTCGCGGGCGAGTTTCGCGCCGACGAGCTTTCCGACGCGCTCGTGCATCTCGGCGGATGCCTTGTTGGTGAAGGTCATCGCCAGGATCGAGCGGGCGGACACGCCACGCTGGAGGAGCCTGGCGATGCGCTCGGTGACGACTCGGGTCTTGCCGGAGCCTGCGCCGGCGAGCACCAGCATCGGACCCAGATCGTGCTCGACCGCCGCGCGCTGGGAGGAATTGAGCTCCATACTGCGGCCTGCGTCCCTACTCCGGCGGACCAGCGCCGGGGAGCTTGATTTTTGGGTCACCCTCGCGGCGGGGCATTCTCCGGCAATGTGTCCCCGGCATGCGCTGTTTCTCGACGCGCGGGAGCGCCGCGAGACGAGCACCTTGGGCTGTTCGGAGCCGCAGCGGGGTCGCTCGCCCGACCCTGAAGTACCCCGTCATGATGTGAGCTGTGCGACCAGGACGCTGCGTTCCACTCCTGGAACGCACGCCGAGGAAAGAACGTTGCACCTCACCGTCGCCAGGATGGCTTCACGGCTCATTCACGTCTCAGAGGAGGGTGGTCGACTTGATCGTGTCGAGCTCCGGGAAGTTCTTCTCGATGTACGCATCGCCCTCCCGCTGCATCAGGAACGGGTTCGGCCCTTTGCCCTGGGGCGCCAGCTCGCCGTACCCCTTGTAGAAGGAGTCGACGACGCTCATTCCTTCCACCACCTCGCCGAACGGCGCGAAGCCCATGCTGTCGAGCCGGGCGTTCTTGTCCGCGTAGTTGATGAACACCTGCGTCGTACGCGTGTTGGGGCCCGCCATCGCGAACGTCACCATCCCCCGCTTGTTGCTCTTCACCGGCTTGTCGTCCGGAAAGAAAGCGTTGAACCACGCCCCGTTCACCGACGGGTTCGGGTGAACGCCGAACTGCACCATGAACCCCTCCACCGCCCGGTGGAGCCGCACCCCGTCGTAGAACCCGAGCTTCACCAGGTTGTAGAACCTGTCGGCGCCGCCAGGGGACCACGCGCGCGTCACCTGAATGACGACGTCCCCTTTCGTCGTGGTGAGCTTGACCTTGTACGTCTCCGGAGCCTGCTCCTTCGCCCGCTCCGGATGGAAGATGGGCGCGTCCCCCGTGAGCGCCGAGGAGGTGGGGGATGCCGCCGATGCGGCCGATGCGGCCGTCGAGGCTGCCGACGCGCTCGTCGCAGGAGCCGCCTGGCTCGACGGTTTCTCTTGGGAACAGCCTGACACCACGAGCGTGGCGGCCAGCAACGCGACGGAGAACGGGAGCCTCACCCTCATGCGGGCACGCTAGCCCAACCCCCCCGCGGCTGGCCAACGGAAGCGCTGTGCCTTCAGTCCAGCGCCGCCCCTCGCCGCAGCCCGTGTCGCTGGAGCAAGCGGTGCAGGTACATCCGATCCAGCCCCGCCTTGCGCGCCGCGCGGCTCACGTTCCCGCTCGCCCAGGCCAGCAGCGCGACGAGGTACTCGCGCTCGAAGCGGTCGACCATGGCCTCCTTGGCCTCCTTGAAGGGCCGCTCGATGTCGGCTCCGAGGGCCTCCGCCGCCCGTGCGTCCCCCGGGTGGCCTTCGGGCGACGTCGGCGAGGCTTCAGCCCCTGCGAGCAACGCATCGCCGCCCAGCACCACGGTGCGTTCCACCTGGTTCCGCAGCTCGCGCACGTTCCCGGGCCAGTCGTAGCGCATCATCTTGTCCATCACGTCCGGCGGGAACAGCGAGATCTGCTCGGGGGCGCCGAGATCGCTCAGGAAGTGCTGGAGGAGCAGGGGGAGGTCTTCCTTGCGCTCGCGCAGCGGCGGCACGCGCACCGTCACCACCGACAGACGGTAGTAGAGATCCTCCCGGAACCGCCCGCTGTTCACCTCGCGCTCCAGCCGCCGGTTCGTCGCGGCGATCACCCGGATGTCCACCTTGCGCGCCCGGCTCTCGCCCACCCGTCGCACCTCGCGCGAGGCCAGGGCCCGCAGCAGCTTGGGCTGCATGTCCAGCGGCAGCTCACCGATCTCGTCGAGGAACACCGTCCCCCCGTCGGCTTCCTCGAACGCGCCCGCCCTGTCGCGCGACGCCCCCGTGAACGAGCCGCGCACGTGCCCGAACAGCTCGCTCTCGATCAGCGTCGGCGAGATCGCGCCGCAGTCGACGATCACCAGCGGCTTCTGCGCGCGGTTGCTCCGCTGCACCAGCTCGGTGGCGATCAGCTCCTTCCCCGTACCGTTCTCGCCCTCGATGAGCACATCGGACGAACTCTGACCCACCCGCTGCAGCACGTGGAACATCCGCCGCATCGCCAGCGATGCCCCCCAGAGCGAGCCGAAGCTCAGCGTCGCGGGCAGCTCCGTCTCCGACACCGCGCTCGCATCGCGCACCCGGATCGTCGACTCCCCCAGCTCGATCACGCACTCCGGCCGGATGTCTGCGTCCCTCACCCGGGCGCCGCCGATCCAGATCCCGTTCAGTGACCCCACGTCCGTGACCCGGAAACCCTGCGCCGACCGCTCCAGGATGCAGTGGAAGCGGGACACCAGGCGATCGGACAGCACCAGGTCGTTGCTCGGGTGGGCCCCCACGCGCACGAAATCGCTGTCGAGCACCATCGCCCGGCGGGTCGGCTTACCCCCCTCGCGCTCCACGCACAGCTCCAGCCGGGGCACGCGGAGGATCTCTGGTTGCATCCGGGGCTCCGTGACAGCGACGGTGTCGGTAGAGCCCAGGGACCGGGAAAACGGCATGGGGCGCATCGTAGTACAACCTCCGCGCGCGCGTCCTCACCGCCGCACGTCAGCCCGCGTCGAGCGCGTACACGCGGGTTTTCCCTTTGCGCCCCGTCAGGCTTTCTTCTCCCAGGTAGCTCAGCGGGAAGGCGTCCTTCGCGTAATCCCGTGTCGCCTCGGCCACGAGCACCTGGTTCGGCGTGGCGATCGACTCGAGGCGCGCCGCGACGTTCACGACGTCGCCGATGACGGTATATTCCATCCGTTTGTCGGAGCCGATGTTCCCGGCGATGGCCTCTCCGGAGTTGATCCCGATCCCGAGGCGGATCTCCACATCGTAGCGCTGCCGCCAGTCATCGTTCGCGGCCTCGAGGAAGCGCATCATGTCCTCCGCGGCGGCGAGCGCGCGCGCCGCGTGATCCTCTTGCGGCACCGGCGCACCCCAGACGGCCATGATGCAGTCGCCGATGAATTTGTCCACGGTGCCACCGTGTCGAAACACGATCTCCGTCAGCATGGAGAACAGCTCGTTCAGCAACCCCACGATCCGCTCGGCGTTGCCCGCCTCCGCCAGCGGCGTGAAGCCCACCACGTCGGCGAACAGCACCGTCACCGTCGCACGCTGTCCTCCCAGCGACAGCGGATGCTCTCCGCGCACGATCGCCTCCACGATCGCTCGGTCCATGAAGCGCCCCAGATCCCCTCGCAGCCGCGCCTGCCGGCTGATCTCCGCCTCGCCAGCCTCCAGGTCGTGCGCCATCCGACCGATCGCCGTGGCCAGCTCGCCCAGCTCGTCGTTCCTCCGCGACGTGCCCATGTCCGCGAGCGCGCGTGCTGGCGTCTCGGTGCCTGACGGTGCAGACATCACCTGTTCGGCGGCGTCCTTCGCGTTGCTCTCCGCGCCCGATCCTTCCGGCGCGCTCGCTTCGGCACTGGCTCCCAGGCCCAGCTCGCGCCAGCGCCGCTCGCCGATGAGCCGGGCTTGCGTCACCAGGTCGAGGATGGGTCGCGTCAACCGCCGACCCACGGAGACGCCCACGATGATCGCCAGGACCGCGCCCACCAGCGCGACCGCGAGCCCGCCTCGCTGCATGTCGAGGATCGCCGCGAACGCTTCTGCGCGCGGCCTCCAGATCAGCACGGCCCAGCGAAAGTCCGGGATGATCTGGATTGCGCCCACCACGGCGCGACCATCGATCTCGTACTGACTGACCGCTGCGACGCTCTTGTTCCACGCCACGTCGGTGCCGAGCGTCCCGAACATGGGCAGGCGCGCCACGTCACTCCCCTGCGTGATGCCGGCCGCCCCCACCGCGACCACGGCCGTCCGATCCTCGGCCGCGACCACCAGGCTCCCGCCCTGCTCCCCGAACCGGCGCGCCACGATCCCGCGCAGATCTTCCACCAGCATGTCGAGCGGCACCGCCGCGACCACGTAGCCGGCGGGGCGATCTGCCCCACGTGCCGGCACCCGCACCACCACCACCCCTTGCCCGGGTCCTGTCAGCCCGAACGTGGCCTCCTGCTCGTCGGCTTCGGCGCGGAGCGCTGGTGTGCTCCCCGGGGGCTCCACCGTCGCGCCCGCTTTCCGGATGACGGTGTGGATCCCGGCCGCCGGGACCTCGAGCCTCACCGCGGCGGTGAGCGCCCGCGTCCCGAGCAGCGCGCGCACCTGCGTGATTGCGTCCTCGTCGCGCGTCACACCGTCGGCGGCGCTCGCGAAGAGGGCTGCCGCCACCCGCGCGTCGCTCTCCACGTCGCGCACCAGGCGAGCGGCCGCGCCTTCCACCTCGGCCACCATCGCCGACTGCAGCATCTCCTCTGCCGTCTGCACTGGCCGCCGGCTGATCTCGATGAGCAACACCACCGCAGCGATCACCGGCAAGAGCGTCATCACCGTGAACAGAACGGCCGCCTTGGTCCTGAGGGAGGTGCGCCACGCCATGCGCCGAACCTAACGGATCGAGCGACTGCCGCCTCGGGAAACGACCCGGACGTCAGGTGGTGACCCCTCTTCCTTCTCCGCTGATCTCCCCCTGTCCGAGGCACGCGTGAAGGGGGCGATTCTCGACATCGACAAGCGATTTCGCTACAGAGTCCGGATGCAGCGAACGGGGAAAGGCCTTCTCGCCGCGGCGCTGGTCGCAGGACTCACGGTGAGCGGGGGAGCGCTGGCGCAGAAGCCCCCGACAGCGCCCGCGCAACCGGCCCCACCTGCGCAGGTGGCGACGCCAGCGCAGACGCCGCCGCCCACGTCAGCGCAGGAGCCGGCCGCTGCTACGACCCGCGAAGAGGGCACGGCAGCTGGCGCAGCCGTCGCTGCCGAAGCGTCGGCCCAGCAGACGGCGGCGACCGTGGACGCCGACATCGCGGTCTCCGGCTCGCCTTCCGCGTCGTCGTCCTCTTCGGGAGACAGCGCCGAGCCTGGACCGAGCTGGAAGACGATCGCCGTTGGCTCCGGAATCACGGCCGCCTTCCTCGGTGGCTCGATGATCTTCCTCACCCTCGGCAAGCCCGGCACCGCTGCGGCGGGCGGCGCACCGCCCGTGGCCACCAGCGAACAGAGCACCTTCAGGACGCTGGGCCTCGTCAGCTTTGCGGGCGCCTGGGTCGCAGGGGCGCTCACCGTCGCGTACGCCATCTGGCCCCGTGACAGCCAGGTCGAGCGTGACCGCAAGCGAGAAGACGACCGCGCGATCTGGGTGGCGCCCTCCGTCGGGCCCGGGACAGCCGGGCTCGTCATGCAAGGCCACTTCTGAACCTGGTCGGACCACGAGACCCAGGCACTGACGAGGGCTTCGTGTGGCTCATCGTAGACAGCCCAGAGCATGCGCTTCTCGTCCGTGATCTGTTGACCGCGGAGCACGGCTTCGAGGTGCTCCACGACGCTCGGCGTGCGCTCCAGCTGCTCGAGCGGGACGAGGCACCCGCCCGCCTCATCGTCCACGCCGACGCGCCCGACCCCTCCATCGTCACCCTTTGCCAGCGCGTCCGCGCCTCGCGCGACCGCGCCACCTTGCCCCTCCTCGTCCTCCTCTCGCCGGGCGCGGACGCGCTGCGCCTGGAGGCCCTCCGCGCTGGCGCCAACGACGCCGTGGTGGCGCCCCTGTCCGCCGCCGAGCTGCACGCCCGGGTGGATGTCCTCCTCGACACCGCCCGCGCTCACGCCGCCGTCACCGTCGAGAGAGACCGGATCGCACAGCAGCAGCGCGAGGATCAGCAAGGAGAGATCCACTTCCGCGCCGTCGCCGACGACGCGCCGGCCATGCTCTGGATCACCCGGCCCGACAGCAAGTGCGTCTACATGAGCCGCGGCTGGTACGAGTTCACGGGCCAGACCGAGGACGCCGGCCTCGGCTTCGGCTGGCTGGACGCCATCCACCCCGACGAGCGCGCGAAGGCCTCGGAGGCCTTCCTCCTCGCCGCCGAGCGCCGGGTCCCCTTCACCATCGACTACCGCCTGCGCTGCAAGGACGGCCGCTACCGCTGGGCCATCGACGCCGGGCGACCCCGCTTCGGCTCCAGTGGCGAGTTCCTCGGCTTCATCGGCTCCATCATCGACATCAACTCCTGGAAGGAAGCCGAGGCCGAGCTGCGCGACGCCAAGGAGCGCCTCCGGGAGGCCGTCGACGCCGCCGAGTTCGGCACCTGGCGCATCGACCTCGTGCGCGGCATCGACAACCGCGACGCCGGCTTCAACCGCATCCTCGGCCTTCCCGCCGAGGACACCGCCTCCACCGTCTTCGAGGTCTTCTCCAGCACCCACCCCGACGACCTTGCCGCCGCGCAGGCCACCTGGGACCGCGCCCTGCGCGAGTGCGGCGTCTACGAGATCGTCCACCGCATCATCCGCCCCGACGGCGCCGTCCGCTGGATCCGCAACCGTGGCCAGGTCCTCACTGGCGACGGCGGGCGCCCCGTCACCGCCACCGGCACCGTCATCGACATCACCGAGCAGAAGCAGAGCGAGCTGGAGCGCGAGGTCCTCCTCGAGAGCGAGCGCGCCGCGCGCGCCGAAGCCGAGCGCGCCAGCCGCACCAAGGACGAGCTCGTCGCCGTCGTCTCCCACGAGCTGCGCACCCCCCTCAACGCCATCCTCGGCTGGGCCCAACTCCTCCGGCGCCCCACCCGCCTCCCCGAGCAGATCGACAAGGGCCTCGAGGTCATCGAGCGCAACGCCCGCATGCAGGCGCAGCTCGTCTCCGACCTCCTCGACGTCAGCCGCATCGTCACCGGCAAGCTCCACGTCGAAGTCCTCTCCATCGACCTCGAAGCCGTCGTCCACGCCGCGCTCGACGACCTCCGCGCCCCCGCCGCGGCCAAGGGCATCACCCTGCGCGCGCGCATCGAGCCCATGGACGTCCCCGTCCAGGGAGACGCCAACCGCCTCCAGCAGGTCGTCGTCAACCTCGTCTCCAACGCCATCAAGTTCACGCCCCGCGGCGGACTCGTCGACCTCGTCCTCGAACGCACCGGCGCCTGGGTCGAGCTGCTCGTCCGCGACACCGGCCAGGGCATCGCGCCCGAGATCCTCCCTCACATCTTCGACCGCTTCCGCCAGGCCGACTCCTCGACCGCGCGTCGCCACGGCGGCCTCGGCCTCGGCCTCTCCATCGTCAAGCACCTCGTCGAGCGCCACGGCGGCCGTGTCCGCGCCGAGAGCAACGGCGACGGCCAGGGAGCCACCTTCAAGGTCGAGCTTCCCTGCGAGGTCATCGCGCCCCTGTCGTCCCCCCACAGCGTCCGCCCCCCGCGCCCGCGCGGTGAGCGCACCAGCCTCGAAGGCGTCAAGGTGCTCATCGTCGACGACGAGCCCGACGCCCTGGAGCTGACCCGCCGCGTCCTCGAAGAGCAGAACGCCACCGTCACCACGGCGCTCTCCGGCGCCGAGGCCCTCAAGGCCTTGCGCGCCGACCCCCCGCACGTCCTCGTCAGCGACATCGGCATGCCCGGCATGGACGGCTACACCCTCATCCGCGAGGTCCGCGCCGACGAGCGCGCCGCCGTGCGCGACATCCCGGCCCTCGCCATGACCGCCTTCGTCCGCGCCGAGGACCAGCGCCGCGCCCTCGATGCCGGCTTCCACGCCCACATGGCGAAGCCCATCGAACCTGCCGAGCTCGTCGCCATCGTCTCCAACCTCGCCCCTGACGACGTCGCCCCCTGCAACGACGACGACCGCGACGGCGGGACCCGACGAGAGCGAGCCCCCGACCCCTCCTGACCCGACGCACGGCGCAGGGCATCCACCCACCGCCCCACGCTCGGCCCTTCAGTCCTCCACGGGCCCGTCACGCCACCCGGCGGCGCCTTCGGTCGTCCTCCGCCGGATCTGGAACTCCACCCGCCGGTTCTTCGCCCGCCCTCCCGCCGTCGCGTTGTCGGCGATGGGCCGCCTCGGCCCGAACCCGCGTGCCTCCAGCCGCCGCGCGTCCACCCCGTGCTCGATCAACCACGTCACCACCGAGAGCGCCCGACGCCGTGACAGATCCAGGTTCGGCTTCTCGGCCCCCTGCGCGTCCGTGTGCCCGTCCACCGCCACCCGCGCGATCTCCGGGTGCTCCCCCAGCGCCCGCGCCACCTGCTCCAGCACATCGAAGCTCTCTTGCAGGATGTCGGCCTTCCCCGTCGCGAAGTTCACCTGCTGCAAGATCACGATCTGCGACGACTCCACCCGCACCGCGCGCGGGCACCCGTTCGTCTGCGGATCTTGCGTCGCCTCGCCGCGCTCGGCGGGGCAGGCATCGAGCGCGTCCACGATCCCGTCGCCATCGCTGTCGGGTGGACAACCGTGGCGCGCCTCCTCCGTGCTCGCCACGCCGGCCTCCGTCGGACAGCGATCGTCGGCATCCGCGATCCCATCGCCGTCCTGATCGGGCGGACAACCCCGCCGCGGCGGCTGATCCACGCCCACCTGCGTCGGGCACACGTCGTCCGCGTCCATCACCCCGTCGCCGTCCTGATCCTGCCCTGCGCTCGCGGCCCCCTCGCCGCCTGTCGACCCCTTCCGCTGCTCGTCCGCGCGCCCCTTCCCCTCCTCCGGTCGACCCGCCGACCCGTGCGCCAGCGCGCCGTCCGCCTTCCCGCCACCCAGCAGCTCCCCCGCCACGCTGATCGCGCCGAACACCCGGAACGCGGGCGTCCCTGGTGTGCGCCCCAGGCCTGGTCCACCCCCCGCGCCGAACGTCACCGGACCCACCGTGTAGCGTGCCCCCAGCAACGCCTCTGCGCTGAACCCTTGCCGCACCTGCCCATCGGCCAGGCTCCCCGTGCTGGCCGCCACCAGGATCTCTGGCCCCACCTGCAGCCCACCGAACCGGAGCGCGGCCGCTGCCCCCCCGAACGTCTCGCTCCCCGTCAAACTGTTCTCGGAGCGCGGCGAGAGCCGCCCACCGACCGTCACCGACCACAGCCAGCGCGTGTGGTCGCCCCCCACCACCAGCGCTGGAGCAAAGCGCGCAGAATCGGCGCCGGCGAATGCCCGACCACCGGCCGTCGGGAGCCATACCGACAAACGCAGCGCCGCCGCCGGATAGCCACCCTCCTGAGCGAGCAGCGCGACCCGCGCCCCCACCCGCAGATCCCCCACGCTCGCCCCTGAAGGCGCCACCACCGAGCGCCCGCCGAGTTCACCCGACGTCCCACCCTGCTCGAGCAGCAACGGCAGATCCAGATCCACCTTCACCCGCTCGAACAGCTCCACGCTCGCCAGCGCGTGCAGCACGAGCTGCCGGCTCACCCACGAAAGCGCTTCCTCATCGCTTTCACGTCGAAGCGAAAGCGGTTGGTGCGCATAGCTTATCGCTGCAGCGCCCGCGGCCTGGAGGTGCCCTGGCACCCCAGCGGAGGGCACCGTGAAGAATGCATCGCCTGCGGGAGCGGGGTCGAAGCGATCGAGCGCCGTGGACTCTTGCCCGTGCGCCGTCGCGCCGCCGAGCATCGCTGCCGCGCACGCTGCCACGCATTTTACGCGGGCCGGCCAATGCGCCATGGCTCTTTCGTAGGTCATCCGCCCCTGCCTTGCAATGCTCATCTCGATCCGATAGTTTCCACGCTTCCGTGGCTTCACCGAGAGGCGTATCGACTGCGCTCGCCGCTGCCGCCTTGCTGGGCCACGCCACCGCTGCGTCTGCGGCGGAGCCCACGGCCGGTTATCCCGAACCCGTCATCCAATGGGGCGTCCAGAAGGGCGAGACCTGTGACGATATCGCCAAGGTCGTCTATGGCTCTGCCAAGCACGTCGCCCTCTTGCACCGTTATAACCGTATCGGCTGCGGACCTGCGACCCCGCTCCCCGAGGGCCTGACGCTCGTCCTGCCGGCCACGGTCACCAGCATCCCGGACGCCCGCATCAAGGGCGCCTACCCCGAGGTCAAGGCCAAGCCGCCAGGCGGCGCCTGGGTCACCGCGGCGCCCGGCATGCCCCTCGGCTCCAACGCCAGCGTGAACACCCTCGACGCGGGCCGCGCCGACATCGAGTTCATCGATCGCACCCGCCTCGTCCTTTCCCCGCGCACCCTGGTGGTCATCTACGGCACCGCCAGCCGCTCGCGCGTCTCCCGCGCCCCGCCCGCCGCCGTCGAGCTCGAAGACGGCGAAGTGAAGGCCGCCCTCTCCGCGCTCCGCGGTGGCGCCGGCGCCTCGGGCCGCGCGTCCGACCGGACCCCTCTCGCCACGGTCGAGGTCGACATCAAGGGCGGCGGACGCATCAGCGCCAGCTCGCGCGACACCGTCGTGCAGCGCAAGGGCGAGCGCACCACCGTCGCCGTCTTCGACGGCAAGGCCGGCGTCAGCGCCTCCGGCCGCACGGTGGAGGTCCCGCGCAACCACGGCACCCGCTTCACCCCCGCCACCCCGCCCGCGCCTCCGCGCCCCCTCCCGCCTGCGCCCGCCTGGGCCACCGGCCAGGGCCCGGACATCTTCCTCACCGAGGGCGACGCCGGCGTCTTCACCGCCTCCTGGAAGCCCGTCCCGCGCGCCACCGCATACCGCGTCGAGATTGCCCGCGACCCCGATTTCAATGACCTCGTGGCCCGCGAAGAGGTCGCCGCCGACGTCCTCGCCTTCCGCGGCGAGCGCCTCCCGCTCGGCGCTTATCACCTCCGCGTCCGCGCCATTGACCAGGAAGAATACCTCGGCATTGCCGCCACCCGCGTCGGCCACCTCCTCCAGGCCACCCAGCAAGGCGGCCAGATCGGCCCCCGCCAGATCGAGGCCAGCCCGTATGGCGTGCTCCGCCTCGGCCCCTCGAATGCCCTCGAAATGGCGCTCGACGATGGCCCCTATGGCCCCCTCGTCGAGCGCCTCGATCTCAAACAGCGACAGCCTGAGGTCATTCACCTCCGCGCGCGTGGCGGCGCCTCGGACGCCTCCCCGGCCGAGCCCACCACCATTCGCCTCGTCTATCGCCCGGTCACCGCCACCATCGACGCGCCCCAGGCGACCCCAGGCGTCCCCCTCCAGATCCTGGTGCGTCTCACGGGCGCCAGCGGCCTCGACGTCCCCACCCGCGTCGCCCCGCAGCTTCGCGTCCACATGCCGGATGGCGTGCGCACCCTCCCGCTGGACCCGACCTCGCGCGCGGCCGACGTCGCCACGTTCACGGCGACCCTTCCCTTGCCGGCGTCGCTCGCCGCGCCCGTCCGCATCGACGTCATCGACGACCGCGGTGCCCTCCTCGGCACCACCCACGTCGAACCCCTGGCCCGACCCGAGCCCCCGCCCCCCCCGGTCCCGAAGCGCGAGCCCCCGCCGCCCGTGCTCGGCGCCTGGATGCCCATGCTCGGCGTCTCCCCCGTGCTCGACACCCTCTGGCTCCCCCCGACCCTTCCGAATGCCGCCGCGGCTGGCGCCGCCATCGGCCGCACGGACGCGGGATGGGTCGGCCAGGGCCAGGCCCGCGTCACCGGCTCCTTCGGCCCCGTCGGCTTCGACGCTGCCCTCCGCTCCACCGCCATCGGCGACAGCACCCTCGGCAGCAACGGCTGGGCTGGCGTCCGCATGCGCGTCGTCCGCCTCGAAGGCTCATCGTTCGAGCTCGCCCCTGCCGTGCGCGTCGGCTTCCCCTTGACCGACGCCGGCCCGGCCACCCGCCTCGAACCCTCCCTCGCCGCCGCAGGTGCCCTCGGCCAGTTCTCCTGGCTCGCCAATGCTGGCCTCCGCCTCCGCCTCCAGACCGACGACACCGCCACCATCCCCTCCATCCACGGCTTCCTCCTCGCTGGCGCCACCTACGAGCCCATCTCCTGGCTCCGCCTCCACAGCGCCGTCGACGCCCACCTCCTCCAGGGCGACGCCGTGCGCGTCGGCTTTGGCCTCGGCCTCGAAGCAGGCGGCCCCGCCTTCGTCGGCGCCACCGTCCGCCTCGGCCAGGGAATCGACGAAGGCCAGGGCCTCTTCACCGGCCAGCTCACCCTCGGCCTCCGCCAGCGCGCCCCATGACCCCTCCGCCGGACGACGACGCGCCCCCCGACAGCGGTGACCGCCCCGCGCCTGCGACCCTCCAGCGCGCCCCCGCGCGCCCTCTCGCGGTGCCTCCCGGCCCGGCGCCTCACCCGCGCCCCACGCCGCCCGCGCCTGCCACCTTCCTTCGCGGCCCCCACCCGCCGCCCGCGCCGCCCGCGCCGCCCGCGCCGCCCGCGCCGCCCGCGCCGCCCGCGCCGCCCGCGCCGCGCGAGCCCACGATCCAGCACGCTCACGACGCCGACCTCGCCCTCGAACCCGAGGCCACCCAGCTCCGCTCCCCCCTGCCACCGCCCGTCCAGCAACGCCGCTCCGGCCCTCCCCCGGCCCTCCCCAGCGCGTGGCAGCAAGAGGCCGACGACGTCTACCCCTCGCTCCCCGCCATCCCCACCGACGCCTTCGGCCCCACCATCGCCTCGACCCCACCGCCTGCGGGCCCCACCCCAGCACCGGGCGGCGGCATGACCGTCCTGCGCCGCCTCCCGCTTCCGGCCGCGGTGCCCACCACCCCCGAAGCACTCCCTGCGACCGGCGCCACCCTCCGCTCCAACCAGCGCGACTCCATCCCCCCCGCCCCTGGCCGTGTCCTCTCCGGCCGCTACCGCCTCCTCGACATCCTCGGCGTCGGCGGCATGGGCCGCGTCTACCGCGCCGAGCACCTCCGCATGGGCACCCCGGTGGCCATCAAGATGATGCACGCCCACCTCGCGGCCAGCACCGAGGACCGCCGCCGCTTCCTCCGCGAAGCCCGCGCCGCCTCCTTGCTCCGCCACCCCAACGTCGTCCAGGTCCTCGACGCCGACGAAGACGAAGGCATCGCCTACCTCGTCATGGAGTACGTCGAAGGCAGCACCCTCGGCGCCTGGATCCGCGCGCTCCCCGAGCCACCGCCCCTCGACGAGGCCGTGACCCTCCTCGCGATGATCCTCGACGCCCTCCAGGCCGCCCACGACCACGGCATCGTCCACCGCGACCTCAAGCCCGACAACATCCTGCTCACCCGCATCGGCGACCAGCGCATCGCCAAGGTCACCGACTTCGGCCTCGCCCACCTCGACGACCCGCACGACGACGGCCCGACCCTCACCAAGCGCGACATGATCGCCGGCACCCCGGAGTACATGAGCCCCGAGCAGTGCCGCTCCTTGCAGGTCGGCCCGAGCACGGATCTCTACGCCATCGGCTGCATCCTGACCGTGCTCCTCCAGCGCCGGCCCCCGTTCAGCAGCGGCGCCCCCGTCGAGATCTTCACCAAGCACTTGTTCACCGTCCCGCCGCCCCTGGAGCGCCCCGCCGGCGCCGAGCGGGTGCCAGCGCTCCTCGAGCGACTGCGCCTCGACCTGCTCGCCAAGCACCCCGACCGCCGCCCGCAGACCGCCGCCGAGGCCAGCGCCCGCCTCGCCGAGGCCATGTCCACCACCGCGACCACCGCGCGCTTGCCCGACCGCAAGGAGGCCCTCGTCCCCGGCTCACGCGAAGCCCGCGCGCCGAAGTGGGAAGGCGGCCCGATGACACCGGTTGCTGGCGCGCCTGCTGGAGGTGCTGGGACGCCGGTCACCGGGTCGTCGGGTGCAGCAGCGCTCTCCGAAGGGCAGCGCCCGCGGGTCTCCACGGCACCCGTGCATGCCGCGGATGACGGCTCGCTCGCGCCCGGCGAGACCAGCGCCGTCGCCCTGGTGCGCCTGGGCCCGGCGAGCGCGCACGTGATCGACGAGGGGTGCACCACCGGCCTCGATGCCCAGGGCCTGCGGACCCACCCCCTGCCGAACCTGATCGCGCTGGCCGAGAGCCTGTGCACCGTGGTGCTCCTCGATGCGGGCGCCGACGTCGAGGCGGCCTGCACCTTCTTGCGGAACCTGGCGAACGTCGCACCGAGGATTCGCGCGGTGGTGTGCGCGTCGGGCCTGGGGGCGGACCGGATGGCGTCGCTGGTGGCGGCTGGCGCCGCGGATGTGGCGCGCGCGCCCGTGACGCCGGATGTGCTGGGGCGGAAATTGTGGCGGGTGATCCGGCGGGGAAGGTGATTCGCCGGAGGCGGTGAGAGCCGCGTCCTCAGGGCAGCGTTCTCATCGCGGAAGGCGGGAGTGATTCGCCGGGGAGCCATGAGGGCAGGCCCTGGGAGAGGTGCCGCCATTGGCCACAGGAATCACCGAACCGTGCTGCGACGGTCGAGATGGGATGGGATGGTGAGGAGGGAACAGGAAGTGGGCAGGACGGGGAACGTCGCCGGCTGACGCCAATGCAGTGAAGAATCATCGCCGGCAACGACACCTCAATGCCGCAGCGCTGCCAGCGACGCCCCCATCACAGCGGATTCATTGTGAGGAATGGCCACAACCAGGCGGCCATGCCGTCACGCGAATGCCGCGGTGCGCGCTACTCCTCGGACGCGCCGTCCGCGATTGCGGCGTCTGCGTTCTTCTTGCGCGTCTTCGCCGCCCGGAGGCCCACCTGCGAGTTGTAGGCGACCGTCTTCTCGAAGGGCGCCAGCAGCGATGTATCCTTCCGGCGCGCGGATGACTTCACGGCATCCGCGACCTGACCGATGACGACCTCACGCTCGTGGGCATAGTAGGCGTAGCTCTCGTCGAGCACCTCGCGCCACTTGGCCACCACCGATTGCGCCGCGCGAATCCTGGCGAGATTGTCGTTGCAGGTCGTCAGCTCCTGGTGAAGCTGTGGACCGACCCCTGCTGCGTCCCCGAAGATCGGGAGGCTCTTGGTCAGCTCCGCGAGCACCTCGTGGAGACCCGGCTGCTCTGCGCGCAGCCCGCGCAATGAACCGGGAGCGAGATCGACGAGAATGGGCGCGAGCGCAGTGATGTCGTGCGACAACGGCCCGGCGTACGGCTGAGATAACTTCGCCATGACGGTTTCCTCATTGTGATCGGTCGCGATCGCCATCGAACGCGACCAGGTGCACCCCGAAGGGCGCGTGTGGGTTCAAGCGCACACTCAACGACAGTGTTGAAGTGTACGCGGGAAAGGATGACCACGACGGTGAGAACCGTCAATAGACGCCGCAACTTTCCAGCGTAGTGCCGTCATTTTGGTGAGAGCTGGGCTCACAAAAGAATCTGAAGTCACACCACCGAGCGGGTAGGTGCTGGAGCGTGGGCGATGGCACGGCCTCTGGTTGCCGAATGACAGCGCAATGGTCATGCCACGCCATTGAAGTGCCCTGCCCAAGAGATTTCGAGGAGTTAACCCATCTCCTCCAGGAGATACCCCCCATCTCCTGGAGGAGATGCCCCCCATCTCCTGGAGGAGGTCACCCCTTCTCCTGGAGGATGACGATGCCGACCTGTAGGAGAAGGATGTCGTCCTGGAGGATGTCGTGCTGAACCTCGGAGAGATGGCACGTCATCCTGGAGGACAACGATGTCGTCCTGGAGGAGAAAAGCGCTGTCCTCCAGGACGTCGAGGTAGTCCTCGGAGAGATGGGGGGTCGTCCTGGAGGACAGCGATGCCGACCTGGAGGAGAAGGATGTCGTCCTGGAGGACGTCGAGGTGGACCTCGGGGAGGTGGGATGTCGTCCTGGAGGACAGCGGTGTCGTCCTGGAGGACGTCGCGCTGAACCTGGGAGAGATCACGTGTCGCCTCGCAGGAAGGGAGTGAGACGTAGAGCAGGGCTCTGGCTCTCGTTGTCTCATCCCCCTGGGATAGGACCAAACGGCCAGCGAGCCCTGAATGCCGCGGCCAGGGAGCGCGAGCAGGTCGACCACTGACGGATTGACGTCATCCGGCTCGCGCTCACTCGATACGGCACGTCGTGGCCACGATACGGGCCACTTCTGTCCTCTGCTCGGCCAAGCATGGCCACAGAGCAAGAGCGAAGCGCGACAGAGGCCGTGCCGCGATGAGCATGGTTCCTGCAGTTCCGCCCCTCGTATGAAGAGTTCGAGATTCCACGCCCGTGTCGCACAGATGGAGGAGTCCTCCGAGACCGTCATCGAGCCGGAACTGATGGACGGCGCGCTCTACGTGAACGACGTCCTGAGATTGGCTTCCTTCATCTGCGATGACCTGTTCGGGAAGGGAAACTACGGCGCAAAGCACGTCATCGCGGTCTACGATCGGATCGAGCAAAGACGCACGGAGGCCGTGGAGGGCGACGATCTCTCGGAGCAGGAGGAAGAGTAGGCGTCAGCCGTCACGCGCCATCGTCGTTGCATTCCCTGGTGAACTCGCTTCGGTGGCGCTGGTCGCCAGGAAGGGTTGCAAGGGCACCTGACGGCAGGGCGGGACCCCTCAGCGGTCCTTTCGAGGAGCCAGAGCCAGGTCACGCCCGAGGTGACGTTCGGGATCGGACGTCATTGCGCGACCTCAGGCACGACCCGACCTGCGCGCGGTGCTTCTGCGGCGGCCTGGGCGCATGCTCCGAGACGCTCGACCCCGGCGCGAGCTGCTGCGGAGTTGCCGCGGGCGATGTCATCGCCAATGGCCAGGAGATCGGCGACGGCGTGCCGGGTCCAGCGAATCGTGCTCACGTCAGCTTGGCCGGGGAGCCGAAGCGCGCATTGAACAGCACGCCTGGCCTCGCGCTCGGTCTCTCATGGCATGGGCCACGATTGGCCGTCGTTCGGTCATGGTTGGCGCGAGTGGGTGACCATAGAGGTCGAGATTCTACGGTGTTCAGGGTCATGCCTGGTTGGCATGTCTGTTGTAGGAGCCATCCGGAGTATCGAAGTCGCATTCAGCGGCCTCACTTTCCAGAGGAAATGGGCTCATCATGATTTTCATCACCCACGTTCGCATGGCCAAGGGAACCGAACACGAGCACATCAGTGACGTCAAATGGCGCGATGAGAACGGAAAAATTGGCAGCAATACCGTGAAAGAAATGGTCGACTTGATCAAAAAGAACAAGGTCGTCGTCAACGTGAAGGATGGCGAGAAGATTGTTCCTGTCGTGGTCGTGGACGACTCGTACCTTCGCACGAAGGCCGATGGCAAATTGACCAACAACCTCCTGTCGCTGCCCCGCTTCTGAGCGGCCGGCACACCACGGTGGCGACCCGAGGGGGGGCCATCACGGGTGGCGCCATCGGGGGCCGACGGTGGAACGAAAAGCGCCGCCCAGCTCGTGCTTGACAGCGCGCCACCGTCCTCCCGTACCATCCAGCCATGCCGGGGGGGATGGCAGATGCGTGGGAGGGGAGCGCCTCGCTGACAGCTCGCGAGCTGGCCGCGTGCGTCCAGACCAGGCGTTGCACGCAGCTCCCGCAGACACCGCTCCGAGCGTCGAGGCACGGTGGGTCGGCAGGGCGTGTCCTGCCGCTGGCCTTTCGTGTCCGAGAGCAGGCTCGGGGGCGCCCGGAGACGGGCATGAACAGGAGGGGCTCCGGTGACACGTTATGAAGTGAGGATGGTCGTCGGTGTCGGGGCGCTGATGGTGGGGCTGGTGGGGCTGGTCGTCTGGGGGTTTGCGACATCCATGAACTCCGGGTCGGCGTCGAATTCATCGACATCCGGCCCGCAGGTCGCGTCCGGGAAGGGAATCGCAGCATCGGGCTCCACACCCGTCTCGTCGGCCGGGCTCGTGGTGCCCGTCCCCGGCAACACGTCGGCGCCCTTGCGCAATGGTCCCGGGTTCGGGAGCCAGGTGTTGAAACAATTCCCCTCGGGGACACGGGTCGTGGCGCGGCGCTTTCAGGAGACGCCCGGGAAGAACACGCCAGACCGCTGGTACGAGGTCGCGCTCGCGGCGGATGCGTCGGTGACCGGGTGGATGCATGGCGACGTACTCCAGTTCCAGCAGGAGCCAGCGAACAAGCCCGCGAGCGTCGCGGCTCCTCAAGGGCGCGCCGCAGAGACCACGGATCTGCCGCCCGAGGACGTCGGACTCGTGGATACGCGCCGTGGCTGGGAATGGTCGGACCGGTGCTGGCGCAATCTCCAGGCGGGCAACCTTCGCTGGGCACGTAATGAGTGCATGATGGGGATGAACCTGCCCGCAGACTCGCCAGCGCCCATGTCGTCGCTGCTCTACAACCTCGGCCTGATCGAGGAGCGCGAAGGGGCGAAGGCGCGCAGCGCGGAGTACTTCAAGCGCTCGCTGGCGCTGCGCGAGCACCCCGAGGTGCGGGCGGCGCTGCTGCGCGTCGAGTAGTCCTGGGGGCTGTCGGCTCGGGGCGTTGGTGACCTCATGCGCTCCTCGCAGGGTCATGCTCGCGGTGGCGTGGCCAATCCCGCCTCGTGTCGGCGCGGATGCGGCGGAACGCCGATACCGCGGAGAAAGCCCCTGCCGGGTGCGGGATGCGGGATGACGTGAGAGAATCGAGCGATGGCGCGCATGGGGTTGTGCATGGTGGTCGCACTGGGGCTGAGTGGGTGCGGCTCGGTGAGTTCGGAGCAAGCGCTGCCGGCTTCCCCACCCGCGAGTGCGCCCCAGGGGGTGGTGCGTGGAGAGGCGGCCGTCGCGGGGGGCGGTGCGTCCCGTGACGCGCGGCCGTCGGTCCCGCCGCTGAAGTCGCTGGTGGCGCCGCGTGTGGAGGCGTTCAGGTCGGCCAGCGGGCATCGGGTGTTCGTCGTGGAGCGCGACGAGGGGCCCCACGTGCACGTCATGGCCCGGCTGCAGTGGCCTGCCAGCGCGTACAAGGCCGAGCTGATCACCGGGGGCCTGCTGCTCGAGGCGACCCGTCCGGGCAGCGCGCGCACGGTCTTCAGCGAGCTGCTGGAGCTGGAAGCCAGGCCGTCGGTGAATGCGGAGGCCGAGGTCGCGCTCGTGAGCGCGACGTTGAGCAGGGACTCGCTGGCGCAGGGGCTGCGAGCGCTCCTCGGCGCGTTCTCGGCAGCGGCGCGGGTCTCGCCCGAGGCCTTCGAGCAGAAGCGCAAGGAGCGGCTCGGCCACCTGGCGCAGGAGAGGCTATCGACCGACATGATGCGCTTGATCGACGAAGGCCTGTTCGGGCCGACGCATCCGTACCAGCAGCTCGCGCGGGAGGAGACGGTGCTGCGGAGCTTGAAGCTCGCCGACGTGCAGCGGGTGCGCGAGGCCCAGCTCCAGCCGGAAGCGCTGCGCTTGGTGCTCGTGGGCGATGTCTCGGCGGCGGAGGTGCAAGCGACGCTGGCGTCGCTCGGCGAGGCGGGGAGGCCGGCGTCCGCCACGGCGGCAACGAAAGCGGCGGCCCCGAAGGCCTCGGCTCCGCGCACGCCGCTCGTCCGGGGTGCAGCGCTCATCGAGGAGCCCGGGGCGACGTATGCCGACGTGGCGGTGGTCTTGCCCCTCCAGGGGTACGCCGCGATCCCCGCGCCTCTCGTGCGGGGGGGGCAACACGCGATCGTGGAGCTTCTCTCGAATGCCGTGTTCCCGTGGTCCGAGGGGAAGAAGGCGCAGCTGATGGTGGGGAACGCTCATCGTGAGGAGCATTCGTTCCTCATCGTGGGCGCCAGGGTGCTGCCTGACGCCGTGGTGGACTTCGTGAAAGCGGTGCGGGGCGTGATGGCGTCGGTGGCGAAGGCCGTGCAGACCGAGGAGGTGCTGCAGCGGATGCAGCGCGACGTCGGGGAGTATGCATCCGAAGTTCTCAAGCACGGCCCGGCGCTCGCAACGACGCTGGCCCTGCTGGAGGATCCCGCGTCGAACCTGGAACGCACGCTGGCCGACCACGATCCGGCGCAGGGACTCACGCCGGAGGTGCTGCGTGAGCGGGCGCTGGCGTGGTTGCGCTGGGATCAGGTCCGGGTGGTGGCGGCGGGGAATGTCGCCGGGAGCGAGAAGGCGCTCGTCGATCTCGGGTTCGAGCCGGTGACCCTGCGCACGCGCACCCTCACCCCCAGGCGCAAGGCGGCTGGCGAGAGCTTCGCGGCGTCGGAGTGAGGGGGGCAGGTCCTCGCAAAGCTCGGCGATGCCTGCCGCGTCGAGCCCTTCCACGCGCATCCCATTGCCGCCCGGGTCCTGCCACGTCACGGGCCGGCGGCGCTCGGGGCGATCTCCGTGCTGGTGTGCACGGTGATGCCTACGGGATCGGGGGCAGAGACCACCTCCACCGTGCAGTTCGCCGCGCCCTCGCAGGTGATGACGGGTCGCTTGCCACCCCCGAACTGTGGCCCCACCCGGTACGCGCCGGAGGGAAGGCTCGGCATCTGGAAGGAAACCGCTCGCCCTCGAAGGTGGAGGTCCTTTCCCGTGACCACCGCCACCCGTCGCTCAGGACCGTAGATGGAGACCTCCAGCGCGGGGTGCCAGGTCAGCGGTGGATCGCCCTCCGGACCGAGGTGGAGCGTGACCCACTCACCCGGCGCGACCGAGGAGGGCTCCACCTTCAGCCAGCGAGCGGCGCGCACGTTGATGGCCTTCACCACGAGGACGCGCTCGCCGTCCGTCACGTCGATCTGGGTGGTCGCCGCGTCGGCGAGCGGCTTCAGTCCCTCGATCCTGAAGGAAGCGATGCTGCAACGCTGGCCCGTCGCTTCGAGCTGGATGCCAGAGATGACCCTGGGCTTCGCTGGTGCCCCGCGTACCACCACCTTCATCGGTATGCCATCGACGGTGGCCAGCACCTGCGGCCCGAAGATCTCGCAGCTGGGGGGGTCACGCTCGTCGTCGACGCCGAGGTCGATCCGCACCGTTTCGCCGACCGGGACGACCATCACGTTCGCCGTCTTCACCCCCCGCTGGGCGCACCCCGCTCCAAGGAAGGCCAGGGTCGACAGGGCGAGGGGAAGGTGCCGAGGGATCCGCATCTCGATGACCCTGCGTGACGTGCCTGCGCGTCGTTGATTCAAATGACCTGGGCCCAGGCAGGGCACGAGAGCACGCGCTGCCCCGCCGGACACGCCATCCCGACGTGCATCACGTCGTGGAGACCACGAGGGCTGCGAAAGCGCTGTGTCAGCTCTGGTGGATCTCGATCCGTCGATCGAACCCGTTCGCTGGCGTCAGGGTCAAGGGGATCCCCGCGTTGCTCACGGTGCCCCCCGGGGTGTTGCCGGCAGACGGTAGACACGTCGCGCCCACCATCACGGGTGGCACGGCGACGGTGAAGGGCAGCCTCGTGACCGAGTTCAGGCTCGTTCTCGGGAGACTCGCGAGGAACGGAGGGACCATGGGGTTCTGGAGGTTCGTCGGCTTCTTGATGGAGACGGCGCGGACGGTCACCCGGACGAACTCGGTGGCATAGCTGTAGAGGTTGGTCTGGTTGGTCGACGTCGGATGGGACCAGGGGGCCACTGCGCACTCCGCGAGGTACTCCAGACCGTACCAGTCGTCTCGGTAGCCGCCGTTCTCGTACTGGTGGCTCGCCGTGAGGTAGTTCTTCACGAACTGCTCGACGGTCTTGTGGTTCGAGTTCGCGGTCGAGGTGAGCGGCGTCAGGTTCGACCAGTTCGCGCCGGAGCCATTCCATTCACCATTGACCAGATGCCCTCGGATCCACTTCTGGTTGAGATCCTGGACGAAGGTTTCATTGGGCCGACCCCTCGGGTCCGGTGGCCAGGGCTGGTTCCAGCCAGGGCCGACGGCCGTCGGACCATTGCCCGGGGAGCTGCCGCCCGGCATTGCCAGATCCGGCCCGAGGAGGGCATAGCCCCAGGTGCCGCCCATGGATACGCCGTAACGCTGGCTGAGAGGGCCATTGTTCAGATTGACGGTGGTGAACAGCAGGGCATCCACCTGCCACCGCCCATTGTAAGAGACTCGGCTCATGATCCTTCTCCTCTCTGGGTATCGAACACCAGGGTGCGGAAGCGACGCTCGTGTCGCCCGGATGCCCGACCTCGGAGCAAACCACGGACCAGGGTTGATGAATGGGTTGCAGCCATGCCCGGGGTCCGGGTCAGAGCGCTGCTCGACCGGGGCGCCGGCAAGAATCGTTCGTTTCTGACCATCGCCACGGCCGAGAACGACAGGAGAAGGTCATCTGCTGCTGCTCCAACGAGGCCGTCGAGAGGGGGGGCGCGTCCCGCTCGGACGCGCTGCGTCCCTCCCAGACACCGCACCACGCTCCGGGCAGGACACGCCAGAGACGCTGGCGGCGTCATTCACGCGTCATTCGCACGTCCACCGCCGCGAGGGGTATGCTGGGGTTCATGCGTCCGTGGACCCTCGCCTTCGCATTCCTGACCGGGTGTGCGATCACCAATCCTCCCGGCTGGGAGATGCGCTCCGAGCCGCCGGAGCGGATCGAGGCGACGCCCTGGGTCCCGTACGGCAGTGCGCCCGTGAGCTGGGATCTTCGTGGTGGCGACAAGATCCTGGTCGACGTCCAGAAGGGCACGGTGATTTCCGGGATGGGCATGTACCACGCCGACCTCCGCTTCAAGGTGGCGTATGCGAGCGAGCCTTCGGCGAGCATCACGTGTGCGACCGAGCCTGCGGGGCCCGATGTGCCGCGGACCCGCTTCGGGTGCTGGTCGGCTGAAGGGGCGGCCGAGCCGCTGACGTTCTGGATGGCGCCGGGCGTCGACTGCCCAGCTCGGCACGCGGCCGTCACGAAGACGTTGACCACGCCAGAATGCTGGCATGGCGTGCTGACCCTTCCTGATCGGACCCTCCAGCTCCGGCATGGGATCATGCCGTCGATGGGATCGCCCATCGGCCGCGTCTCGTGGGTCTCGGCCAAGGGCGATCCGCTGCTCGTGGCAGACATCGTCGTGACGCTATGGATCGAGCTGTTCGATCCTCGGGGCGGGCCGCGTGTCGACCAGGGGCTGCGGCGAAAGCTCACCCTCCTGACGGTGGCCTTGCACTGGTGGGAGCACGCGAGCTCGGACTGAGGTCGAACGGCGTCAGGGCCAGAAGTCGTGCAGGGAGGGGTCGTCGGAGAGCAGCTCGTTCCGGAGCTCCGGGTCCATGACGATGCGCCATGCGAGCTTTCGCATCGCGGGCTCGCCGATGCGACCTCCGGTCGCTGGCAGGACCCATTCTCGTCTTCCGAAGGTCGTGCGCTTCTGGTCTCGGAAGAGCAGGGCCTGGTACTGGCGACCGTCGGGGAGTTTCTCCTGGTAATGGCAGAACACCCACGGATGGTCGGCGTGGGACTTCGACAACCGCTGCGGGAGGAGGTCACGGCGAAAGCCTCGACCGGGCGAGGAAGTGTGGGGGCGAGGCAGATCTTCTTCGAAGCGATGCTGGATGGCGCTGGCCTGAGCTGCAAACGGCTCCGGGACTGCGACCTCCAGGCCGGTGTGCCAGGCGTGAGCCGCGATGGGGAAGTACGGGACGTGCGCCTGTGCGAACGCCTGGTCCACCTTGTAAGCGAACTCGACATCCGGGGCCCCCCAGGGGGAACGTAGCCATAGACGGAAGCGATTGGCTCCCAGGTCGTCTAGATGGGCAGAGGCGTGGCTCATGTGCCGGCGCCAGTCCTGTTCAGGGGGATTGGGTCGGGCGCCGCCTGGGCGTCCGGGAAACCGGCGGCTGCCTTTTCCCTGGCTGCGAGGAGATCTCACCATGGGTTCGTTTTCCTCGATGGGAGCAAGGTGCTCGGGGTCGTAGCGCAGTCGTATCTGCGCACCCGTGCTGATGGCAAATGGCCCGGTGGTCTCCTGTCGCTTCCCCGTGACGGAGGCGGGGGTGAGGACGTGAGTTTGGGCTCGGGAGATCCTCCGGATTCGATAAGGTGAGCGGGTGCAGGTCGAGCTGGACGAGTTCACGGTCTGCGGGCCGGAAGCAGGGCCGTACGCGATCACCACCGGGCCGGATGGCGCGCTGTGGTTCACGCTGGTCCATCACGGCAAGATCGGGCGCTTCACGGCAAAGGAGGAGCCCCGCCTCTTCGCGCTGCCGCGGTCCGATGGGCGGCCGTCGATCCTCGTGAACGGGCCAGATGGCGCGCTGTGGTTCACGCAGACGGCGGCGAACAGCATCGGGCGGATCAGCGTCGCGGGGGAGGTGACGGAGTTCGCCTTGCCGACGCCGGGGGCGCAGCCGTTCGGGATCGCGCTGGGGCACGACGGCGCGCTGTGGTTCACGGAGATGGGCACGCACAGGATCGGGCGCATCACGGTCGCCGGGGAGATCGCGGCGTTCCCGCTGCCGCTCGAAGGGGGCTTCCCCTCCGCGATCGTGGCGGGGCCCGACGGGGCGATGTGGTTCACGCTGAACCAGGCGCATGCGGTGGGGAGGATGGATGCGCAGGGGGTGACCACGCTCCATCCGCTCGCTCAGGGGGCGGCACCCGTGGGCATGGCGGTGGGGTCGGACGGGGCGCTCTGGTTCGTGCAGATCGGCGATGGGCAGATCGGGCGACTCACGGTGGACGGTCAGTCGACCGAGTTCCCGCTTCCGGACCGTGCGGCCAGGCCGCATGCGATCGCGGCCGATCCTGCGGGAGGGCTGTGGTTCACGGAGTGGGGAGCCAACGGGGTGGGGCATGTCTCGCTGGAGGGCGAGATCACGCGCGTGGCGCTGCCGACGCCGGGATCGGAGCCGCATGGCCTCACGGTCGCGCCGGATGGCGGTGTGTGGGTGGCGCTGGAGATCGGGAAGCTTTTGAGGCTGCGCCGGGCGAGGTGAGGGGGGGCGTCGCGGCGCAGCGGTCTAGGTGCGAAGGTGCTGGCGTGCTTCGGCGCGTGTCGCGAAGATCTTGACGGACTGCTGCACGCCGAAGGCGACGCTCGCCGTGATCATGCGGCTCTTGTCGGAGGGAGCGACGAACACCACCTCGCGGGCTCCGCGCTCCCGCGCCAGAAGGACCAGACGGCCGCCGGAAGACCCTGCATGGGAGGTGTACCCGTCGAGCTGATCGAGGTCGATGAGCAGGCTGTCCAGGCGCGTGTTCCTGGTCATGGTGGCGATCTGGTCCGCGGCGGCTTCGATCTCCTCGGCACCGAGGCGCCCGTGGAAGGAGAGTTCGAGCACACCCGCGTGGAGCCATGAGAGCTGGAAGTTCCAGGGCGCTGGGGTGGTTCGAGGCGCTTCTCTGAGGCTCATGGGGATGTTTCTGCTCGATGGTGGGCTGGGCGGCCGCTCGCTTCCAGGGTCTGCAGAATAGCGGAATCCGGCCGCGCTTCCCTGCCCGAAGGCGAGGGGGGTCGGGTGAGGGGCACCATCGATGGTCGGGACGTGGTCGCTGCCCTCGGAAATTCGCGGCATTCAGGGGCCTGGAAGGGCAGGTCTCCGGACGTGGTGGGGTCGATCCCGGTGCCGCGCGACCGACGGGCGATCCGGAGCTGGCTTCTGCTGGCGCAGGATCTCGCGTTGGCGCGTATGATCGCGGTCCATGGGGGCTTTCCACCTTCGTCAGGCTGCGGCGCTCGCGGGGTTTCTCTCGCTCTTCGTCGCTCATCGCACCGTGCTTGCCGAGGCGGGCGCGGCGCCCGTGCAGGTCGCAGGGGCCTCGCAGCGGCGGGGGCCGATGGAGACGATCGAGCTGGCCAACGGGTTGCGCGTGGTCCTGGCCGAGGACCACCGTGCGCCCGTGGTGGTGCTCTCGGTCGTGTACCTGGCGGGAGAGCAGCACGATCCGGCGGACGTGCCTGGGATGGGGGCGCTCGCGATGCGGCTGCTGGAGAACGCGTCGACACGGCACGTGGGGCTCGGGCAGCGCGAGTCGGTGCTCAAGGCGCTCGGCGTGGCGCCGTGGGAGGTGAACTTCGTTCACGCGTCGGACTACTCCTATGCGCACCAGGTCGTGCCCAGGGAGCAGCTCGAGCTGATGCTCTGGCTGGAGAGCGATCGCATGGGGTTCTTCCTCGACGGGGTGAGGCCCAAGGTCGTGGAGAGTGAGTACGCGGCCGTCGTGGAGGAGGCACTGGATCCGGCGAATCGCGATGTCTCGCGAGAACTCCGGGCGCTGGTCTTCGGCGCGGGACACCCCTACGGGCCACGGCCGCGTCCGGAGGTGCCACCCCCGGAGCCGCGCGTGCGCGCGCACCTGCAGCGCTACTTCAGCCCAGCGAATGCCTTCCTCGTGCTCGCGGGGGACTTCGCCACGGTCGAGGCCCGCGCGATGGTGCAGCGCTATTTCGGCACGCTGGCTTCGGCGCCTCGGCCACCCCAGCGGGCGCCGGTGCCACCCGCGCCGCGAGAGTCGCGGGCGCCGGTACGGCTCCTCGGAGGCGGCGAGTCGCCGACGGTGGTGCTGGCGTGGCCGACTGCGGCCTTTCTGTCGGAGGACGATGTGGTGTTCGACGCCGTCGCACGGGTGCTGGAGACGCGGCTTCGACAGCGGTTCGGCGAGGGGCTGGAGTCGAGGCGGGCCGGTGTGCAGCAGCGGTCGTTGCAGCTCGGGAGCATGTTCACGGTGAGCGCGACGACCCGGCAGGGGCTGGGTGTCGAGGCGGTGCAGCGCGCGCTCGAAGAAGAGGTGGCGCGGCTGAGGGACACCGACGTGGCCGAGGCGGAACTCCAGTCGACGCGGCTCGAGCTGCTCCGTTACACGGCGGTGCAGGGAGACGTCCTGCCCCATCGCGCCTGGCAGATCGTCTCGTTCGTGACGCAGGGCCGTCCGGCGGATCATCTGGGGGGGTATCTGGACAGCTACCGTGGGGTGACGGCGGCGTCGCTGCGGCGGATCGCAGCGCGCTATCTGACGGCCGAGCGTTGCCTCGTGGCGCTGCTGGTGTCCGCGTCCGACCTGGAGTCGGGGCCGGATCTCGACGAGGGGTTCGTGGCGCGCGTGGGGAGGAACTGAGCGATGAGGCGAGCTGGGTGGGGGGTGGTCGCGGCGTTGCTCCTGAGTGCGTGCGCGAAGGCGGGTGCAGAGCGTGCCGTGTCGGCGCCGCCGGTCGTTGCGGCGGCGCCTGCACTCGTCCGGAGCGCCACAGGACTGGGGGACGAGGGGGACGCGGATTTTCGCTATGTGCCACCGCTCCCCGCGGCATCCGCGCCGATCGTCGCGCCTCGCGTGGGCGCGTTTCGCCTGGGAGGCGGGCAGGAGGTGCTCGTCGTGGAGCGACCCGAGGTGCCGGTGGTGCACCTCTCGCTCCGGGTGAACTGGCCTTCGTCGAGCTACCGCGCGGAGTGGATCACGGGGGATCTGCTCCTGGATACGAGGGCGCCGGGGAGCACGCTGCCGCTCGCCGCGGTGCTCCGCTCCCTGGGGGTCGAGTCCACGCTGGAGACGAGCCCGGAGGGGGCGTTTCTGGGGTGCGTGCTGGCCCCGGACGCGCTGGAGTCCGTGCTGCGGGCGCTGTTCGGTGTCCTCGCGAGGGAGGCGCAGGTCGACGCGAGGGGGTTCGAGCTGAAGCGCGCCGTGCGGCTCGTGGCGCTGGGGGCGCCGGACCTGCGGAGTCGGATGGAGCGCCGGATCGACGAGAGCCTGTTCGCGCCGGGT
This sequence comes from Chondromyces crocatus, assembly GCF_001189295.1. Lineage (NCBI taxonomy): Bacteria > Pseudomonadati > Myxococcota > Polyangiales > Polyangiaceae > Chondromyces > Chondromyces crocatus. The sequence continues at coordinate 10,935,385 of NZ_CP012159.1, read as the reverse complement.
CATCCCTACCGGGAGAACGCGGAGAAGGAAGAGGCGTTCCTGCGGGGGCTGAAGCTCGAGGACGTGCAGCGCCATCGCGAGGGGCAGCTCCGGCCGGAGGCGGTGAGCGTGGGCATCGTGGGGGACGTGTCGGTGCCGGTGGTGCAGGCGTTGCTGGGGAGGATCGCCGGGGCGGGAGGGGCCGCGCCGTCGAGAGCGGCGCACGCCGCGCCGTCCACGCCCGCGGCGACGCGGCTCGCGCGGGGGACGTTCCTGATCGAAGAGCCCGGGCGCACGGATGTGGACGTGGTGCTGACCTGGCCGATCCAGACGCCGGCCATGTCCTCGCTGCCGGTGGATGAGGTGTTGCGGGAGGTGATCACCCAGGTGGCCTGGGTCTTCGTCGAGAGGCTGCTCCCTGGAGCGTACGCGGATCGCTTCGCGGCGGTGCGCTGGCGCGCGGAGCAGCCGCTTTTCGAGATCGGTGCACGTGTGCAGCCCGAGAACGCGGCGAAGTTCGTGCTGGCAGTGCAGACCGCGATGGAGGCGATGGAGCCCGAGATCCTGAAGGGAGATGTGCTGCGGGGCCTCCGTGTCGACGTCATGAAGCTGGCTGCCGTCTTTCTGTGGTCCAGCGAGGACCTCGCGCGCTTGCTGACGCTGCTGGGGGACACGGGGATGACGCTGGAGCAGGTGGTCGCCACGCACGATGGAGCGCAGCTCTTGACGTTGCCGGTGCTGCGGCAGCGGCTGCTCTCGCAGGTGGGCCTGAAGGAGGTCCGGGTGGTGGCGGTGGGGGCCGTCGGAGGAGGACGGCAGGGGCTCGCGGCGCTCGGAATCAAGCCGCTCACGACGAGCAAGCGCACCGTGGAGAAGGTCGCCGGGGCGGTGCGGCCGTGAGGATCCTCGATCGGAGGGACGGGATGAGGAAGGTGGGGGCGCTCGTCGCGCTGGTGCTCCTCGGTGGGTGTTCTGCGGCAGCGTCCCAGGTCGAGGCGCCTTCGCCGCAGAGCGCGCCGGCGCCGCGTGCCTGGCAAGGGGCGTCGCTGGGGAGTGCCGGGATCCGTGTCTCCATGCCAGGGGAGCCGATGGTCGCGCATCAGCGCTGGGTGGCTGGGCACGGGGGCGAGATCGATCTGGACGGGCTGCTGCTCATGGACGGAGACGAGACCACGGCCGACTACGCGGTGTGGCGCTTGAAGCTCACGGGCGAGTGGCCAGCGGTGATCGTCGATCCGGACACGTTGCTGGGCATGGCGCTGTCGGACATCGAGGTGACGGCCACGCAGGACCACCTCTCCCATCAGGGCTTCCCGGGGCGCGGCGTCGAGGGGCGGGTGCAAGGGGCGTCAGGGCTGATCGAGCATGTGTTCGCGCGCGCGTTCGCCGTGGGGGGTGACGCTTACTTGCTCACCGTCGACGCGGCGCCCGGGCGCATCGAGCGGCACACGGCCGAGCGCTTCTTCGACTCGTTCCAGCTCACGCTGCCCTGGCGTGTGCAAGCGTTTGAGGAGGGGGGATTCACCGTGGCCGTGCCCGATGCGGCGGTGCTGCTGCCCCATGGCGAGGAGGAGGACGAAGATCGGTGGATCCGCGGGAACACCTTGATCCTCGGTGGCGAGGAGGGGGTGGTGTTCACGCTGGTCCACGGGAAGTTGCCCTCTTCGGGCTGGGCGAAGCCCGGCGCTGAGGCTCCGCGCGAGCTGCTGGAGCTTCTGGGGCGCGAGTTTCGAAGCAAGACGCCGATGGGCATCGAGCAGGTCGTGCCGACGCAGGTGGCGGGGATCCCCGGCTGGGAGATCCTCGGGCGCTATCGGTATGAAGGCGATCATTTCTGCATCCGGGTGCGGGTGCAGGGGGACCGGATGATCGCCCTCGGGGTGGCGTCGCAGCGGCCGGATGTGCAGAGCGACGTGCGGGCGACGCGGTTCTTCGAGTCGCTCCAGGTCCGTCGCGCGCCCTAGGTCGTGCGGGTTGTCGAGGCGATGCTGCATCCCCTAGCCTGACCGGATGGCCAGGCGGAGGCTCAGAAACGAGCGCGCGCGATGCGCTGAAGAGGGGCCGAGGAGGGGGGTCGGGAGGGCGCGGCGTGTGCGGATGGTGGGTGCGACGGGGGGGTTGCTGGGGCTCGGTGGACTGATCGGTGCGGGGGCCTGCGCGGCGCCGACGGCGATCACGGTCGACATCTACACGGAGGTGGCCTGCGAGGTGGAGGCGGAGGTGTCGCTCACGGTGTCGCCCGAGCTCGCGACCCTGGCGGAGCAAGCGCCTTCGGCGACGAGCCGGGGATGCCTGTCCGCCGGTCGGGTCGGCGATGTGGTGATCGCGCCGGTGGACCAGAACGACAAGCAGCTCGCCTACGCGGTGGCGACGCGGCGTGAGGCGGCGCCGGTGGAGGGGTGCCTGGAGACGCCGATCCCCGCGGATTGCATCCTGGCGCGGCGAAAGCTCCGGTTCTCGCCGGGAGAGGCGCTCCGGATGCGCGTGGATCTGCGGGACGCATGCTTGGGTGTGGACTGCCCGGCGGAGCAGACGTGCGTGAAGGGGTACTGCGTGAGCGCGGAGGTGTCGCCGGAGCAGTGCGCGACGACGTGCGATGAGGGGGTGCTCGTGGGCGGGGAGCCGCCCGTACGGTTGACGAGCGATGTGCTGTCGACGCCCCAGGTGGTGGCCCACGGGGAGCGGTTCGTGGTGGCCTGGGCTGCGCGTGGGGAGAATGGCGAGGCGATCGTGCTGCGAGGGCTCGATCCGCAGTTCGGGTTGCGGGGACCGGAGGAGACGCTCGCGGCAGAGGGGGGCGCCCTGAAGGCGCATCGGCTGGGCTCGACAGGGGAACGGCTGGGGCTCTTCGTGATGACGGAGGAGCTCCGGTACATGACGCTCGCCGGAGAGGGGCCGCCGTTTGCGTGGAGCGCGCAGGAGGTCGAGGGGATGCGCGTGCTCGTGGGGCGGGGGATGCCCTGGAGCGGGCGGGTCTACGGGACGCTGCTGCAAGCCGAGCCAGGGGTGCCTGCGCCGCAGGTGGTGGAGAAGGACTGGGACGCGGTGGAGGGTGTGGCGCCGGAGAGCCGGCAGTTCTGCCAGGACGACTGCAACTTCATGTCGGTCGCCTGGAGTGGTCAGGCCTTTGGTGCGGCGTTCAGCGTGGAGTTCAACACGCCGAGCTGCTGGTGGGTCCTGTTGCCGGGTGATGGCGAGGTGCGCGTCGATGTCCGATCACCCGTCTCCGGGGTCCCGGGCTGCGTGCGGGGGCACCTGGCCTCGCTCCGGTCCGAGGGGCGCTGGAGCTATGCGTACGAGGCGAGCGGGGCGAGGATCTTTCACGCGCGGTACGACGTGTACGGGAACGCGATCGGTGAGCCGACCCAGGTGTCGCGAGACGATGGTCTGCGCTCCGGTCACGCGCGGACGATCACCACCGCGGAGGGCGCGCCGCTCGTGTTCTTCACGAGCGGCAGCAGCGAGGTGAACCCGCTGTTCATGGCGCGGCTGGACGGGGAGTCCGGGGCCGTGGTCGCGCCGGCGATGCCCGTGGACGGGGTGTTCGTCGAGGAGGATCGGTACGAGGTGGATCTGATCGGCGATCGGGTCGCGGTGGTCTGGCTGGGGCGCACGGAGGCGCCTGCCGTGGATGCGCCCGCCGACGGGGCCTACGTGCGGGTGGTCGCGGTGCCCGGGGGCCCCTGAGCGACGGGGGGCTCGACTTCGGGGGGGCGGATGGTGCGGTGCCGGGGGACCGGCGGTCCGGGGCGTGTCGCGCCGCGGAGCTTCAGGCGCTCCTGTCGTGTCCGTGTTCGTTCGAGCGGGCAGGGACGCGCCGTGCGATCGCTGCGGCGAAGCGTTCGGGAGCGCCGGGAGCGTAGTTGAGGAACAGGAAGGGATCGATCAGCTCGAGTTCGACGAGGGTGAGGCGGCCAGCGACGTCGATGCCGTCCACGCGGCCGTAGAGCAGTCCTTCGGGGTCGCTTCCGCTGAGCGCGCGAGCGGCGTCGATCACGGCCTGGGCCTGCGCCACGAGGGCGTCGGAGGGGAACGTGAGCTCACGCTTGCCACCGTACTCGGCGTGGATCCTGAACTCTCCGGTGCGGGGGCGCTTGCGCACGGCGTGGCTGAAGCGGTTGTCGATGAAGATGAAGGACAGCTCGCCCCCTTCGAGGATCTCCGGGACGAAGGCCTGGACCATGAGCTTGCGCTCGCGGAGCAGCGCCTGGAACGCGGGCTCGTGCTGTGCGGCGTCGGCTCGGGAGGCGCGAAAGGTGTCCTCACCGAGCATGGAGATGGAGGGCTTGATCACCACCTCGCCGGAGGTGAAGGCGCCGTGCTGCAAGACGTCGGCGAGGGGCGTCGGGGTCCCTGGGTCGAGCCAGAGGGTCGCGGGGATGGCGACGCCTCGGGTTGCGAGCGCGTCGAGGTACACCTTGTCGAGGCTCCAGCGGGCGACGGAGGGCAGGTTGAGGAGCGGCAGGTGATGGCGCTCGACCTCGTCGAGCCAGGCGCAGAAGGCGCGTGTCTTGCGGTGGTAGTCCCAGCAAGAGCGGAGGATGAGGGCGTCGAAGCGACGAGCGTGCTCGGGAGCGGCCTCGGGGGTGTCCCAGATCAGGGGCGTGACGCGGATGCCGAACTGCTCGAGCGCGTGGACCGCGAGCTGATCGTCTGGCGTCAGCTCGGGATCCTGGTCGGAGGTGAGGAAGGCGATTCGTCGTTCCACGGGGAGGGGATCTCGGGGGGCCGTGCAGTGGTAGCGCACCGATGCGAGGCTGGGGAGGGGCGTTCACTCTGCGCGGGACGATGGCCTTCGACCGTGTTCGCGTCACGGTGCTCGAGATGTCGATGGCGCCGTGAGCCAGGGCTGACTGTAAGGCTGAGCTTTACGATACCGTTCGGATCATCGCGCTTCTCTTCGCACTGCCGGGACGTACGCTGCTACATGAGGAGGTACATCGATGCGCTTGGAAATTCGTCGTCGTGCGTTGCGAGCAGCAGCTGCGGTCTCGCTCGTCGTCGGGGTGACGGGATGCGGGACCGTCACGGTCCTGGAGGATGAAGCGCCCGAGGAAGGTGCAGAAGGGGATGAGGAGGCGGTGGCCGATGCGGGTACGCCGCCCGAGGACGCTGCCACACCGGAAGACGCCTCGGTGGCGGATGGGTCCACCCCGGATGCTTCTCCGACGTGCGATGCCGAGTCGCCTGATTACTGGGCCTGCTGTGAGCAGCACGACTGGAATCTCGACGCTGGGTGCATGGCGTGGGGTCCGCCTGTCCCGCCGGCGATGAGGGTGAGCTGATGGCCACCCGGGTGCTCGACCTGGTCGAGGAAGCGCGAGCGCTCCGGCCAGCCGTCGCGGAGGTCGATCCGGCGCTGCGGAGCGCGGTGCAGCGCACGTGGCGGGGCCGCATGATCCGTGAGCACGGGTCGGCACCCGTGTTCGAGGCGCTGGGGGAGCAGCTCCGTCGCCTGGGGAGCCAGGAGTCCGCCGAGGCGGCGTGGGCGGCGTGCCAGGAGATGGCGGCAGAGGAGCGACGGCACGGCGCCCTCTGCGGGGCCGTGGTGGAAGCGTTCGGGGGAGACGCGCGGGCCGAGGTGGTCGATGAGCCGCCTTTGCCGGAGCACGACGACGTCGCGCCGCTGGAGGGAGCCGTGCGGAACGTGCTGAGCATCTGCTGCCTCTCGGAGACGGTGGCGGTGGCGCTGATCAGCGCGGAGCGGCTGGAGATGCCCGAGGGGGATCTGCGGCGTCTGCTCTCGACGATCCTGGCCGACGAGGTGGGGCACGCTCGCTTCGGTTGGCGATGGCTCGCGGAGATGAGCCCGGGGCTGGATGCTGCGGCGCGCGTGCGCCTCGGGGAGTACTTGCGGGTGGCCTTCGCCGCCCAGGAGCGGCACCAGCTGTCGCTGGTCCCCGAGGGGCGCCCCTTCCCTCCAGGCGCCGCTGCCCTGGGGCTGTGCGACGGCGGCGCGGCGCGGGAACTGTTCTACGACACCGTGAACGAGGTGATCGTGCCGCGGCTGGAGGCGCTGGGGATTCCGGCCGAGACCGCGTGGCGCCGCCGCGGGCTCACGTGAGCGTCGGCTAATGTCGTGGGATGCTGCCCTCGATCGATAGCCTGCGCTGCTTCGTGGCCGCGGCCCGGTTGCTCAACTTCCGGGCCGCGGCGCGCGTCGTGGCGCTGAGCCCCGCGGCCCTCGGTCAGCGCATCCGTGAGCTGGAAGAGGGGCTCGGTACGCCCCTGTTCCGGCGCTCCACGCGCTCGGTCTCGCTGACGGAGGCGGGGCTCTCGTTCCTGCCAGCTGCGGAGCGCTGCCTCGACGCCGCCCGGGACTGTGTGCGGGCGGCGCGCGGTGAAATCGGGGCACCACCGATGGAGATCACGCTGGGGACGCGGCACGAGCTGGGGATGAGCTGGCTGGTCCCGCAGCTCGACGCGATCGCGCAGGCCTTTCCGACGCTGGACTTGCACCTGTACTTCGGCGCGGGAGGGGATCTTCTACGGCGGGTTCACTCGATGGAGATCGACTGCGCCATCACGTCGTCACGCTTCACGGACCCCAAGCTCGATGCGGTGCGCCTGCACCGGGAAGAGTACGTGTTCGTCGGTGCGGTGCGTCTGCTCGCGGAGCGGCCGCTGTCCCGGGAGGCGCATGCGGAGGCGCACACGCTGCTCGACGGGGGTCGAGAGCTGCCGCTCTTCCGGTACTGGCGTGACGCACCTGGAGGCGGGGATCGGCTGCGGTTCAAGCAGATCGTGCGCCTCGGGGGGATCGAGGCGATCCGGCAGCGGGTGCTCGATGGCGCGGGGGTCGCCGTCTTGCCGGCCTATCTCGTCCGGGAGGATCTGGCGGCGCGGTCGGTGCGCCGCATCTTCCCTTCCGTGAAGCCGCTGGACGACTGGTTCCGGCTGATCTTCCGCAACGACGACGCGAAGCGGCCGATGTACGAGAAGCTCTCCGCGTGGCTGCTGAAGACGCAGCTCACCTGAACTGCTCCCGCGAGCGCGGAGGCGTGCAGCGGCGGTGTGTGAACGTGGCTGCGAGCGTGGCGATGAAGAAGGTGCGAGTGGCTCTCGGCGAAGCGGGGGCGCGGAGGACGGGGCGTCAGGCTCCCCGCGCCCTCGCGGCGATTCAGGTGCCCTTGAAGTCGGCGCCCTTGAAGTTCGCGGTGACGAAGTCCCAGTTCACGAGGTGATTGAGGAAGGTGTCGATGTACTTGGGGCGGGCGTTCCGGTAGTCGATGTAATAGGCGTGCTCCCACACGTCGATGGTGAGCAGGGCCTTCTGGCCGTGCTTCAGCGGCAGGTCGGCGTTGCCGGTCTTGGTGATGGCGAGCTTGTCCTTGTCGAGGACGAGCCAGGCCCAGCCCGAGCCGAACTGCGTGGTGGCCGCGTTCGCGAACTCCTCGCGGAACTTCTCGAAGCTGCCGAAGTCGCGCTTGATGGCGTCGGCCAGCTCGCCCGTGGGCTCACCGCCGCCACCGGGCTTCATGCAATGCCAGTAGAAGGTGTGGTTCCAGACCTGGGCCGAGTTGTTGAACAGGCCGCCCTCGGCCTTGAGGATGATGTCCACGAGCGAGCCGTGGTCGGGTTTCCCTTCCAGCAACTTGTTCAGGTTGGTGACGTACGCCTGATGGTGCTTGCCGTGGTGGTACTCGAGGGTCTCGGCCGAGATGTGGGGCGCGAGCGCGTCCTTTGCGTAGGGGAGCTCGGGAAGGGTGAACGGCATGGCTGACTCCTTGAAAGTGATAATCAACTAGGCGAGCAGTGCGCTCAGCGGATGCTGCTGCCAGCGTGCCCAACCTAGTCCATGAGGACCGTCGTCAGGTGGTCTTTGCCAATAGATTGTCCGGAGTCCAATGGTGTCGCGCCGAGACTGACGAATCTCGGTCGAACCTGCGCGTGGTGATGCACTGAGGCCGTGCTGGACGTGATGTCGTGATGTGCGGCGAGGCGTTTTGCGGGGTACGGGAAACTCTGATAGCAGGCGCGGTATGAGCGTTGAGCGCCTTGCAGGGATGCTGTCGTGTGGGTTGCTGGTCGCTGCTGTCGCGTGTGGCGGTGAATCGAATGAGCCGTCGCCGGGAGCGGGGGGACACGGTGGGGCTGTCACCGGAGGTGGTGGTGCAGGGGGGGACGCCGGCGCTGGAGGCAGCGGGGAAGTGTCGTGCGAGGAGGCGTGCAAGCAGCTCGAAGAGCTCTTCGCTGCAGCTTCGTGCCCTTACGACGGTTTCTGCGCCTGTGCTCCTGGATGTGGAGACGAGTTCGCCGCCATGGCCGCTTGCGGTCGCGAACAGCTTGCGCAGTGTACGTGTAACGCGGCGCAAGAGCTGAACTGCGGGGAGGCCTGCCGAGCAGAGGTGAACGCAGCCAGCAACTGCTACGGTCGCTGACCAGAGGGCGGCGCGGTGCGCGCGGTCTGCTTTCGAGGGAGCGGAGCGCGAAGAGTCAGCGTTCGGGGACGGGGGTGCGGGCACCGCAACGGTCGGGTGTGTCAGTGAGGGGCGTGTCGCTGCTGGATGAGTCTGACGACCGTGGCGAGGCGGGTGTCGGCAAGGGCGACGGCGCGCGCTTCGGGGAAGGCGTTCGCGGCGAGGTCGGTCAGGACGTGGCCCGGGGGCATCTCGACGAAGAGGCGTGTGCCCAGCTCGGTGAGGACGGTGGTGGCGTCGTGCCAGCGCACGGGAAAGGCGAGGTTGGTGGCGAGGTCGTGGCGGATGAGCGCGGGGTCGCGTGTGGCGCGTCCGCCTCGGTTGGTGAGGTAAGGGATGCGAGGGCGGGTGATGGGGAGGGGCTCCAGGAAGCGCGCGAGGTCGGTGGCGACGTCGTCGAGGAGCGGGCAGTGCGAGGGGACGGGGACGGCGAGGCGCACGGCGCGGTGAGCCCCCGCGGCGAGGGCGTGCTCGATGGCGCGGTCGAGCGCTTGCACGGCGCCGGCGAGGACGATCTGGCGAGGGGCGTTGATGATGGCCAGGTAGACGGGAACTTCGGGGGTGGAGACGGTCTGCACGAGCGCGGCGACCTGAGGCTCGTTGAGGCCGAGGAGGGAAGCGAGGCCGTAGCCTTGGGGGTAGGCGGCGTGCATGCGCTCGGCCCGGTACTTCACGGCGGCGAGGGCATGGGCGAAGTCGAGGGCGCCGCAGAGGACGGCGGCGGTGAAGGCGCCGATGGAGAGGCCGGCCGCGGCGTCGGGATGAGTCTCTTCGGCGGCGAGGGCGCGTGCGGCGGCGACGCCGGCGATGAGGGTGGTGAGCTGGATGGTGGTGGCGTGGAGGGCGTCGATCCGCGGGAGAGCGCGGACGTCCTGTCCGAGGAGAGCGCTGGCCTGATCGAGGGTGTCGTCGACGGCTGGGTGGTCGGGGAGCCGGTCGAGCATGTCGGGTGTCTGGACGCCCTGGCCAGGGCAGAGGAAGGCGACGTTCACCGGGGCTCGCTGAGCCCCAGGGAGGCCCCGAAGGAGGGAAGGGGCGGCGAGGCCCAGGGGTCGGTGACGAGCTGCGGGCCGAGCGGGGTGCGCGCGAGGACCTCGGCGGTGGCAGAAGCGTACTCGGCGAGGGCGATGGCTCCGCGAGGTGTCTCCAGCTGCACGTCGATGCGGACGGGGACGTCTGCGCGGGGGGCGTGCAGCAAAGGAGGCGAGGGAGGCCGCGCTGGAGCGTCGGCGTGGCGCGCCTGGATGCAGGGGAGCTGCGGGATGTGGGTGAGGTGCGCGGTGAGGTGAGCGAGGAGGGCGGAGGCGTCGTGGCGGGAGAGGATGGACGTCGGGCGCAAGAGGAGGTCGAGGTCGCTGCCGGGCGTGACGGCTGGCCATCCGCTCGCCAGCTCGAAGCCGACGCTGCCCGCAGGGCCCCAGGGAATGCCAGTGGGCGCGAGCAGGAGGGCGACACAGGCGAGGGCGCGAAAGGCGGGGAGATCGCGGGAGCCGTGGGGGGAGTCGGCGCGGTGAGCGTGGGCGAGATCTTCGGGGGAGACGACGCGATCGATGTGATCGGGGGCGATGAAGGCAGCGAAGCGCTCGCTGCGGGTGGCGCCGCGTACGCCCACGGCGAGGAGGCCGTCGAGGGGCTGCGCGCGGCGGACGACGACCCAGGGGGCCCGGGTGAGCGCAGGAGAGACCCAGGTGGGGATGTCGCCGAGTGCGACGAGGTGGCTCGGATCGGTGAGGTGGAGAAGGTCGTGCGGGCGCGGAGGCGCGTCAGCGGGCATGCCACTGCTCGGTGAGGCGGCGGCGGACCTCCAGCGAGGCGGCGCGGGCTTGTGCAGCCTCGGGGCTGGCGAGGCGGCTGGAGAGATCCCGGGGGGCCTGCCGGGCGTCGTCGATGGCGGCGAGGAGGGCCTGGCGCACGCGGGTGAGGTCGTCGGGCGTGGGGGCGTCGGCATCGATGCCGTCGAGGAGGGCGTGCAGGAAGCCGAGGCGGGCGTAGCTCCGGATGTCGTAGGCCATGGGGAGGTTGTCTTCTGCGAGGCGGCGCAGGTCGTCGACCGACCGTCGGGTGACGCGCGCAGCAGCTTCCGGACCCATGGCGTGGACGAGGACGCCAGGAGCGTCGAGGGCGAGGATGCGGTTGGCCTGGTAGCCGTGGGCGAGGAAGGCCCCGGACATGGCCTTGCCGACGAGGAGGGCGATGACGGGGTGGCCCGCGAGGCGCGCAGAGGCGTAGGCATCGGCTGCGGCGGCGCAGGCGAGGTGGATGCCGAGCAGCTCTTCTCGGCGGCCGTAGGCCTGGCTGCTGACGTCGACGATGGCCAGGATGGGGCGCGGGTCGGCGCCCGCTTCGCGATCGGGGTCGAGGAGGGCGCGGACGTGGCGCGCGAGCGTCCAGGCCTCTTCGAGGCCGACCTCGCCGTGGCGCGCGCGGGGGAAGCGGCCCTGGGGATCCGGGACGACGGAGAGGACGCGCGCGGTGGCTCCTCCGAGGGGTGCGTCGGCGACGAGGACCGAGGCGATGCCGGTGGAGACCGGGGTGCCTTCGCGGGTGAGGGCGTCGAACCAGGTGCGCCCCCGGAGGCTCGGTGCGTCAGCCATGGTCGTCCTCGCGAGGCCAGAGGGTGCGCAGGGTAGGGCCGGTGAGATCGGCGGACGGATCGAGGGGGGCGAGGCGCTCCAGGTAGAGGTCGATCTGCTCGGTGCGATGGTGGCCGGGGCCGCGAGGATGGGCGAAGGCTTTGTGAACGGCGCGCTTCACGGCATCGAGGTCATCGTCGACGAGTGCGTCGGCGAGGCCGGTCGCGTAGCGTTGCTCGCCGCCGAGAAGGCTCCAGACGAGGCGGCGATCGGAGGCGTCGAGTTCGTCGATGCCGGCCTCTTGCTCGATGACCTCGGGGCCGTTCATGCCGAGGCGTGCCTCGCGGGTGACGATGAGGTGGCTGCACAGGGCGGCAGCGAGCGACATGCCGCCGAAGCAGCCGACGGGGCCGGCGAGGATGCCGACGACGGGGGTGAGGCGGCGGAGAGCGACGAGAGCGGCGTGGATCTCGGCGATGATGCCGAGGCCGAGGTTGGCCTCCTGGAGGCGGACGCCGCCGGTCTCCAGGAAGAGGATGGGGCGCACGGGGCGGCCAGCTTCGTGGTCGGCACGCGCGAGGTCGAGGGCGCAAGCGATCTTCATGGCCGAGACCTCCCCCATGCTGCCGCCTTGAAAGGCGCTCTCGATGGCGGCGACCACGGCCTGCTCTCCGCCGAAGGTGCCGCGCGCGATGACCACGCCATCGTCGGACTGGGGGACGATGCCCTGGCGGGCGAGCCAGGGGGATTCGAGGCGCTCGAAGGGGTCGAGTAGCTCGCGGAAGCTGCCCGGATCGAGGAGCGCGTGGGCGCGCTGGCGCGCGGTCATCTCGACGACGCTCTGGCGCGCGAGGAAGAGGGGGCGTGGCGGGGTGAGGGGCTCGTGGCGAGCTTCGTCGGGACGGGACATGTCGGGGCCGTCGTCGTCAGGGAGGCGAGTATCCGAGGGCGTGGGAGGGGTCATGCGCGGATCTTCTCTGCAGCCTGTTCGAGGCGGAGCATCACCGTGCCAGGGGTGGCGCCGAAGTCGTTGATCTCGATGCGAGCAGCGCCCGTGAAGCGGCTGGCGAAGCGATCGACGACGTTCTTCCAGACCTTTTCGTAGCCGTCGACGCTGGTGCGGATGCGGACGTGGAGGGCGCGGTCGGTCGAGGGCTCCAGGAGCACCTCCAGGTCGCCAGAGCCCACCACGCCGACGTGGGCACGTCGCTGGATGGGCTCGCGGTCGGGGTAGTCAAAGGCGAGCTGTTCCATGGTGGCTCTCCTGAGGGGCGGGTCGGCGCGCGTCGGCGGGAGGGTCGAGGGGGAGCTCGTCGTGCGCGTGGGGGTCGAGGGCGTCGAGGAAGAGGGTCGCGGCGAGGACGTCGGCAGCGCCGCCAGGGGAGGCGTTGAGGGAGAGGAGGTGAGTATCCAGCTGGTGCAGGGCGGCGAGGCCCGCGTCGGTGGAGGTACCGCCCGCGTCGAGGACGGCGCGCGCGCCACGCTGGGCTGCATGGAGGGCGAGGAGGCCGCCGCGGTGCAGGAGGCAGGTGTCGTCGAGGTGCGCCATGAGGGTGAGCAGCGCGTCGAGGCGGGCGTGGGTGCTGTCGAGGCCACGAGCGCGAGCGGCGCGAAGTGCAGGCAGGCCGTGCTCGAGGACGTGGGGGAAGCCGGCGCAGGCTTCCCCGCGGGCGCCGGTGACCCCGTAGCGGGCGCGGGCGGCGCTGCCGTGGCTGGGTGAAGGGGAGGGGGGCGCGGCGCGATCCGGGAAGCGGGCAATGGCGCCTGCCGTGCCAGCGAGGTGGGTGGGCGCTCCGGGGCCGGTGATGGCGGCGGCGGCGACGAGCAGGCCGAGGGCCCAGATGGCGCCGCGATGGGCGTTGGCGCCAGCGGTCACGGTGAGCATGGTGGTCTCGGCTTCCCGGCCGAGGAGCGCGAGGCGCTCGCGGAGGTGCTGCGAGGGACGCGCGCCCGTGGCTGCCCTGGCCATGGCGACGAAGCTGGGCTGGAGGGCGCAGGCCGAGCGCACCATGAGCGCGAGATCGAGATCGGTGTGCGCTCCGCGGCCGCGCTGGTCGACCAGCGCCGGCTTGGGCGTGAGCTCGGCTTCGGCGATCAGGGTGGCCGTGGCGAGGGCGCCGAGGTGGTGGGCGTCGAGCCTGGCGGCTGGTCCGACGGAAGGGGAGGAGCAGGTGTCGAGCATGAGACGGCTACCAGCTCTTGAAGCGGGGAGGTGGTTTGTAGAGCCCGCCCGACCAGGCGACCAGGTCTTCGATGTTCCGGGCCGCGAGCAGCGAGCGGCTGGCTTCCAGGCGGGCGACGCCGAGATCTTCCGGAAACGCGACGACCCCGCGGGCGCGGAGCGTGGCCGTCCTGGCGGGATCGGCGCGCAGGCCGATGGGGGTGGCGCCGGCGATCGCGGCGAGGGCCGCGCGTCGTTCCTCGGCGCCCTCGGCCTTGAAGAGGTAAGCGATGCCCTCTTCCGTCACCACGTGGCTGACGTCATCGCCGTAGATCATGACCGGGGCGATGGGCATGCCGCTCTTCTTGCCCACCTCGATGGCATCGAGGGACTCGACGATCGCGGGCTCGCCGCCCTTGTGGAAGGTCTCGACGAGCTGGACGACGAGCTTGTGGCCGCGGACGAGCGGGCCGCTGGCGGTGGCGAGTTCGAGCCAGGCTGGTGTGCTGTGTCGGCGTCCGCGCGGGTCGTGGCCCATGTTGGGGGCGCCGCCGAAGCCGGCGAGTCGGCCGAGGGTGACGGTGGACGAGTTGGCGTCGGCGTCGAGCTGGAGGGTGGAACCGACGAAGAGGTCGACACCGTACTGGCCGGCGAGCTGACAGAGGACGCGGTTCGAGCGGAGGCTGCCGTCCGCGCCGGTGAAGAAGACATCGGGGCGAGCGCGAACATAGTCCTCCATGCCGACCTCGGAGCCGAAGCAGTGAACGCTCTCGACCCAGCCGCTCTCGATGGCGGGGATGAGGGTGGGATGGGGATTGAGCGCCCAGTTGCGGCAGATCTTGCCGCGCAGGCCGAGACGTTCCCCGTAGGTGGGCAGGAGCAGCTCGATCGCCGCGGTGTCGAAGCCAATGCCGTGGTTGAGCGAGGTCACGCCGTGTCGCTCGTAGATGCCCCGGATGACCATCATGGCCGTGAGCACCTGCAGCTCGTGGATGTGCCGTGGGTCGCGGGTGAAGAGGGGCTCGACCGCGAAGGGGCGATCGGCGACGACGACGAGATCGACCCAGGAGCTGGGGATGTCGACGCGGGGCAGCGCGTCCACGATCTCGTTCACCTGGGCGATGACGATGCCCTGGCGGAATGCCGTCGCCTCGACGATGGTCGGCGTATCCTCGGTGTTCGGGCCCGTGTACAGATTGCCACTGGCGTCGGCCTGTGCCGCGCAGACCAGCGCGATGTGCGGGGTGAGGTCCACGAACATCCGGGCATAGAGCTCGATGTAGGTGTAGATCGCGCCAATCTCCAGCTTGCCGTCTTCCAGGAGCTGCGCCACGCGCAGGCTTTGCGGTCCGGCGAAGGCGAAGTCGACCTTGCGGGCGATGCCCTCCTCGAAGAGCGTGAGGTGCTCCGGCCGGCTGATGCTGGAGATGAGCAGGTGGAGAGCGTGCACGCGTGCAGGATCGACACGCGCGAGGGCGCGCGAGAGGAAGTCGGCCTGCTTCTGGTTGTTGCCTTCGAGCGCTACCCGATCTCCTGGCTCCAGGAGGGCTTCGAGTGCTGCGACGATGTCGCCGGTGGCGATCCGACGGTCCCTGATCCAGGTCGCAGCGCGCTCCATGCGTCGTGCTTTGTGCGCCTTGCGCTTCGACCAGAGCCCGTTTGCCGACATGGTGTCCTCTGTGCGCGGCGACCGTGGCCCGCGTGTCATCGGGTCATCACCTGCTTTGGCCCGGCGCTGCAAGCGCTCTCCATGCAGTTCCACCGATGCCTCGATTTCCGGCAATCCGTGCAAGGTGTCGCCGGTGCCATGGCTCGAAAAAGGCACCGTCCCCGCATCGTGATGGCAATGGATGCGGTGTGAGCGTCACGAATGCATGTCACCAGCACGGGAGAATTCCAAGAGGCTTCCCGTGCAGGATTCAGAGCGGAAAATAGCATTGAAACTCATCGTCTCTCGATCGCATCGGAGCACCGAGAGGCGGGTGGTTGAATCGTGATGAGCGTCTATAGTCCTCGCACGCGCTTCGGGGACGGGGCTTCGGAGCCTCTCCGTGGATGCGGAACGAAAGGAGCATGGAATGAAGAAGAAGACGACGCACCGGGTGCTGGCTTCGATGCTGTTGATGGCCGGGATGGGCCTGTGGGCGAGCACGACGGGCACTCCCGCCGTGGCGGCCGAGGGACCGCTGACGACGCCCGAAGCGGAGCCGGAGTCGTGCTGGCAGTGCGTGAAGGACAGCGACTGCGATGCCCGGTGTGACGGCCCCGGTTCCGGCTATTGCAGGTGGAGTGGCTGCACGACGTGCCTGTGTCTCCGCTGAGCGGGATTGCGGCGTGAACGCGCGGACCGGAGGGCTCCTCTGCGGGCTCCGGTCCGGCGCGCACCAGCCGTTGCGCTGGTCGGCTCATGGTGGGGTCGTAGAGTTCGCCGTTTCCGCTCGAAGGTGCGTTCGAGCAACCTCCTCGAAGGTCTTTGGCGGGCGACCCGTGACGTTCAGGACCGTGGAGGTCACGCGGTCCTCGGCGCCTTGCCGGATGAGATCTTCCAGGTGGGCGAGGAACTGCGCGTAGCGCTCCGGCATTCCACTTGCGACCATGCGGCGGCAGGAGTCGGCGATGTCGATCGCTTCGTGACGCATGGGACGACCCGTCACGCGAGACAGGATGCTGGCGATCTCGCCGTAGCTCAGCGCCTCGGGTCCGGTGATGACGTGGACCGTGTCGTGGGATTGCGCGTCGCAGAGCGCCCGGACTGCGACCTCTGCGATGTCCACCGTATCGACGAACCCGACCCGACCGTCCCCTGTGGCCGTCGCGATCCTTCCCTCGCGCAGGAGGCCGGCGCCGTGGTGATGCTTCTCGGTGAGGAAGTTCTGCATGAACCAGGAAGGTTGGAGCACGGTCCACTCCGGCGCGCGTTCGCGCATGAAGCGATGGACGAGGCCGAGGCCAGGAGCCCCTTCGGGGATCACAGAAGCGCTGAGCAGGACGAAGCGCTGGACGCCGAGATCGAGCGCACGCGCCAGGAAGGGGAGCATGATCGTCGAGGGATCGTCGACGTAGGCGGGGGCGACGAGGTAGATCCGGTCGGCGCCGCGGAGCGCCTCGTCGTGGCTGGAAGGGTCGGTCCACTCGAAGCGTACGTGCTCCGGAGCGGCGCCTGGGGCCTCGTGCGAACGCGTCGCCGTGCGTACGCGCAGGCCGAGGTCCACCAGGCGTCTCGCGATCTGCCGGCCAGTATTTCCCGAGGCGCCGGTCACGAGGACGCGGATGTCCTCGCGGCCCCTGTCACGTTGGGGGAGGGATCCAGAGGAGGACGTCATCGCGTCGTCGCCCCCCTGGGGCGCTCGTGGGGCTCACGCTCGCGCGTCGATCGGCTGGTCGTCATGGTGTGCATCGCTCCTTTCTCCGTTCGGTGAGGAGGATGCATCCGGCGCTCGTGGCGCTCCATGTCAGCTCGTCCAGGAGATCTGTCCGAACGTCGCGGCGAGGATCACTCGGCTCGGAGGCTGGTGCAGCTCCGGTCGACGACGACGCGCTGCGTGTCGGGGGTGACGCGGGCGCTGGCGAGGCCATTCTCCTTGTCGTCGATGATCCACACCACCAGGGTGCCGTCGGCCTTGCGCGACCAGGAGCTGATCGAGTTGCCGCTGACAGTGGAGCGGGTTCCGCTGCCGTATTTGGGCTTCTCACCGTAGAAGACGGGGACCGTCTTGGAGCATTCACTCCGGATCTGGACGGTGGTGGGGATCCGCTTGGGGGGCTCGGGCGGAGGTGCGCTCGGCTTTGCTGCTCCAGCGGTCGTGTCGCCGAAGGAGGGCGACGCGGCGTGGCTCGGTGCGCTGCCCGGGTCGCTGCCATGGGGCTCAGTGGCGGAGGGATCCTGCTCGATCGGGCCGCTGGAGGGCGGCGGCATGAGGAAGATGCAGCCCGTGAGACCCGACGTGATCGCGGCGATGGCCGTGATGCGGAAGAGGGGAAGCTGAAGCGACATGGGCGCACGGTGGGTGACCGCCGTGAGCGCGTCAAGAGACGCCTGGGTCGGCTCGCTCCCTGAGGGCGCTGGGTTCAAGGGCGTGGTTTGTTCATCCGGACGAGCTGACCACCCACGAAGTTCGTCCAGTAGATGGCTTCGTCGTCCACGGCGATGGCCTCTGGATCGCTCTGACCTTCGGCGAGGACCTCGGGCTCGACCAGGACCCCTCGCTTGGGGGCGCGAAGGATTCTCCCCTCGGTCGCCTCGGTCCAGTAGACGTGGTCGCGGTCGATGGCGATGGCAGGGAACACGCCGCGGGCGCTGGCGATGTCCCGGATGCCGTCGACGGCGTCTTGCCCGCCATCCCCGCCTCCCTGACCTGCTGTCCCTGGCTTGTGCAGCGCTCTGACCCGGCCATCGTCGACCCAGAAGAGGGTGGTGTCGTCGACGGCAATCGCGTTGGGGCGGCGTTCCGCGACACTGTCGGCGCTGAACAGGGTCTCTGGCTGGGTAGATGGTGCGTTCTTCGACACAGAGCGGATGTACGCCTCGCTGCTGTCGTCCCGGCGCACGATCCAGTAGACGTGGGTCTGATCGACGACGATCTCGGTGGGATCGTACTGATTCTCGGCGAGGGGGCTGGTGGAGAGGGTCCCTTTCCGGATCCGGTCGATCCGATGGTTGCCACGCCACGAGGCGAAGACGTGTTGCCCGTCGGCGGCGACGCCATGGGGCTGCCAGTGAGGGCAGGTTTCCACCAGGGGGCCCAGCGCGCCGCCAGCCTTGAGGACGCCCATGATCCGGTCGGGGGCGTAGTCGGGTGACGACGGGTCGCAGTTTCCTTGCACCTGGGACTGGGTCCAGTAGACGTGCTCGAGATCCATGGCGAGGCCGATCTCGACGCTGGCCGGTGTCGGGGCGTCGGGATCCTGGAGCACCGCCAGCTGCACGGTGGTGCCTCCCCTCTTGTCGACCTTCCAGATGCCGCGACGGCCACTCGCTTCGGTGACCCAGTAGGCGGTCGTGTCGTCGACGAGGAGCGCGTGCGGCAGCGCGCCTGGCTGATCGGCGATCACCACAGGGCCCGCTGGGCGGAGCTGGTGGTCCTCCAGCCCCGCGATGAGCGCACAGCCGAGCGGCGCGACGGCGAGGGCGGCGAGGGCGAACCACCTGCTCGTGCGAGCGCGGCTCACCAGGCACCTCCCAGTCTCAGTGCCGCACCCCAGGGGGTGGCGTCAGGGGAGAGCCACAGCGTGGGCTTGCGAGCGGTCGACGTGCGGGCCTTCGGTGGCGATGACGTGCTCGGGGGTGGGGCGGTCAGGTACAGCACGGCGCCGCCGGCCAGGAGAGCTCCGCCCGCGAGGAAGGTGATCGTCGACAGGGTCGCGGAGGTGCGTGCATCGCGGCTGGCTTCGAGCCCTTCCTGGTCGCAGAAGAGGCCCTGGCAGTGATCCTCGATGACGCCTTTCTGCACGAAGGTGCGGATGCCGAGGTAAGCCCCGGCGCCCACTCCGACGAGCCCGACGCCGGCCACCACGAGGCTGAGCGTGCGGCGGCCCGCCGGTGTGAAGAGGGAGGACAGGCCACCGCTCGTCTCGGTGCCCTTCTCGGACATCGCTTCGTCTGCCAGCGGAGGAATGGACACCTCGATGAGCGTGGGCTCGGTGGGGACGTCGATCTGGGTCGACCAGCGCTGCTTGCCCGTGGCCATGACCTCGATGGGGTAGACGCCTGGATCGATCGGGATCTTGGAGCCGAGGGCCGCGGCGCCGAGCCGCTGCGTGCCGAGCTGGATGCTCAACCCCTCTGCGGGACCTGTCGCGGCCTGGAACACGACGCGGGTCAGCTTCCCTTCCAGATCGGAGGCGCGCGTCCGGGCAAACTCGGCGCGCCCTTCCTGATTCGCAGCGGCGGCGATCGCAGCCGCCTGGTTGAACTCGGTCCAGGCGGAGGCGACCTTCCCCTGTTGCTCGTGGCAGCTCGCGAGGTTGAGCAAGGTGCCGAGCTTCGGTTCGAGGCGGTTGCTCTCGGCGAACTTTGGGCAGGCTTCGGTGATGTTTCCTTGCTGGAGGAGGTCGCGTGCCTCGCGAAACAAGGTCTCTGCGGCCGCCTGCTCCATCGCCGTCTGCCCACGGGCCGGGGTCGGGACGACCAGGAGCGACAACGCGAGGGCCGCGTGAAGGGGTCGCCAGGTGGTCGAGAGCACGCTCGTCCTCATGGCGTCTGACGGTCTCCGCCTGCCCACGCGGCGAGGATTCTACGAGGACACCGGGCCTTCAAGGTCACGCAGGGCAATGTCGGCCTCTGTGCGTGGACCTCGTGAGGCACATCGGGCGCACGCCGGCCGGCGCCTGCGCCCCCGCGTCTCTGTCGCTGTGAGCAGGTCGTCGTGGGGCGGGAAGGGGACATCTCACGAGGTCTCAGCGGGAGGCTCCAGGATGGTCCAGACGGATCCCAGGTGCGGCGAGAGCACGATCACGGCGGCGTCGAGCCCATACGCGCCCGTCGCAGCGAGGCTGGGAGACGCGAGGACGGTTCTCTCGTAGAGAGAGCCAGCTGACGTTATGCCGTCACCAGCTTCCTTTTGCGTCGGCTCTACCATTCCGTACGCTCTCTTTTCCATGCTCCGGCATCCAAATAGGGGCGACGCCAGATAACCACAGCCAAACGGTCCGTTGAATCCTCGCTCGCTGCCGACACGACCTGCTCTCGCTCTCCACCCCCTGATGGGGGCGCTGTACGGCGCGCTCGCGCTGCTTCTCTTCGGCGTGGGCTGTACGCGGGCGCTGGAGCGGCCGCCGTGCTCGCGTCCGGACCTCAGCGGCTGCCCCATCGAGTCGGTGTACGTCGAAGGGAACGGGAGGGTCGGCGGAGGGGACATCAAGGGTGCTGTCGCCACGGCCGAGACCTCGCGCCTCCTCGGCGGAGCGCTGGAGAACGTCCCTCTTCTCCGGATCCTCGACGCGGTGAGCGTGAAGTACGAGCGCTTCGACCGCTTCGTGCTGGAGCGGGACCTCGCCCGGGTGGAGCGGTACTACCAGGCCCGAGGCTACTACGACGCCCGTGCTCGCGCCGGCCGGGTGCACCGGCTCGAAGACGGTGAGGGCGGGCGGGTCGTCGTGGAGATCGTCGTCGAGGAGGGGCAGCCCGTCGTCGTCGGTCCCATCGCGACCCCGCTCGATCAGCGCCCTCGGCTCTACAAGGACAAGCCCGAATGCCACCGGGAGCTCGGCGACAAGCCGGTGCGGCTGGAGTGGGAAGACTGGACGATCCAGAAGGGGTTCGTGGTGCTCGGGAAGGTGCTGGAGGCCAGCGCCAACACCAAGTCTGGCAAGCCCTTCGAGGAGGACAACTACCAGGAGACGAAGCAGATGCTCATCGACGTGCTCACGGAGCGCGGCTTCCCGTACGGGAAGGTCGATGGGTTCGTCTGCGTGGACCTCGTCGCGCGCAAGGCGCAGGTGACCTACCGCATCGGTCTCGGTCCCAGGTCGACGTTCGGCCCGATCAAGATCGAAGGGCTCGGCGATCTTCCCGAGCGCCCCATCCGGGCGGCGCTGAAGATGGAGGAAGGGGAGACCTTCTCCAGTGACAAGCTGAGCGCGGCGCAGCGGTCCCTGTCGGAGTTCGGGGTCTTCGGCGCCATCGACATCCAGGTGCAGAAATCACCGGAGGGCGAGCCGCCGAATCCCGTGGTGCCGGTGACCTTCAAGCTACAGCCCACGACGATGCGCAACGTGAAGCTCGGCGGTGGTGGAGAGCTGGGTGGTCGGACGGAGGCCCACCTCGTGGCCGGGTGGGAGGACAGGAACTTCCTTGGCGGACTGCGGCGCCTCAACGTGGAGGTGCGCCCGGGCGTCGTCTTCTATCCGACGATCTTCTTCGATCGCCTGCCGACGAGGCTGCTGCCCGAAATTCAGCTGCGCTCCGAGTTCCGCCAGCCCGACGTGTTCGATCCACGGACCACGGCCGTGCTGCGTGGCTCTGCGCGCTGGTATCGGTTGCTCACGGGGCAGTTCAACAAGGAGGACGTGATCACCGAGGGGGACGAGAACATCGTCGGCTACCGCGAGTTTGCTGGAGCGGTCGGTCTGGAGCGTCCCTTCCTGCACGGAGACATCCTCAACGTCGGCCTGTTCTACAACCTGCAGTTCAACGATCCGTTCTCGTACAACAAGGATGCTCCCCCTGCCGGCTTCAGGAGCCTGCTCCTTCCTTCGATCCAGACGACCGTCACCCTCGATCTACGGCGCGACTCGGCGAACAAACCGACGCGCATCGCGCCTCACCGGGGGTTCTGGGCGACGCTCGATGCCGAGGTGGCCGGCTACCTGTACGGGGACGCGGACGACGTGCGGCTCCAACCGGAGATCCGCACGTACATCCCGCTGTCGAAGAAGACGACGATCGCCCTGCGCTTGCTGGTCGGCATGCTGTTCCCCAGCAACTACGGCCAGAACATCAGCAACCCGAACGTATCGGAAGACCTGAAGGCGCGCGACCTGCAGCTCCTCCAGTTCCGCGCGTTCTTCAGCGGCGGGCCCAACAGCAACCGTGGCTACACCTACAACGAGGTCGGGCCTCATGGGCTCGTTCCGAGCCTCACGGGGCTGAGTGACGGGCTCGTGCCGACCGGCGGTCTCTCGATGTGGGAAGCGAGCGTGGAACTGCGCACGCCGATCGTGGGGGATCTCGGGATGGCTTTGTTCGTCGACGCGAGCGACATCACGAGCACCGTCCTGTCCTACCGGCTCACCCACCCGCACCTGAGCACGGGGATCGGCCTGCGGTACGCGACTCCCATCGGCCCCTTGCGCGTGGATCTCGGTTTCCGCGTGCCGTGCGCGCAGGTGATCGGGTACTGCGGTTCTGATCTGCCACCCGGCGAAGGTCGCCCCGGTACGCTCGTCGGCCTCCCCCTCGCGTTCAACCTCGGCATCGGAGAGGCTTTCTGAGGACGGGGTTCGCAGCGCGTATCGGCTGATCGGTGAGCGTCGACGATTCGGTGAGCGTCAACGCCCGCTGGTCGGCTCTGTCGCTGGCAGCGGGCTCTTCGCCATGACCTGCGGGATCAGCGTCGCGCGGGCACGCAAGAACAGGCGGGCCATGCCCTCGATGTAAGGCTGCTCCGGGCCGGTGAAATAGCCAATCTCGGCCAGCCGCTGCGCCGCACCGCGAGGATCGGCGACGTCACAGCGAGCGAGCACCGAGTAGTAACTGTTCGCCAGCAGGCGCCAGTACGCCTCGGCGCCTTCGGCCGGGGACTCGAAGACCCTGAATTGCATGTCGACGCGGGCCCATCGATCGGGTCGCTTGACCAGACGCTCGCTCATGCGTCGCACGCAGACCCTGCCCGGGGAGCGAGCTGGTGCTCCAGGGGGCGGGCTGGGGAGCGTGAGGTGTCCGAGGTTGTTGCCGTAGATTGCGCCGCCGCGGTTCTGCTCGAAGGCGCAGTGCGCCCAGGCGCATGCCCATCGGTCGGCTTGAGGGGCTTTCCCGAAGTGCCGGATGTGACCCTCGCGCAACACCTCGGCCAGCTCGAAGGGGGTGAGCGGCGTCGGCTCGCAATCCGGAGGATCGGGGTCGGACTGGAGCGCCAGCAGAGGCTCTGGCAGGGGCGCCCGTGGAGCGACCATCGTGCCGCTGGAGCGAGGAGCAACGCGCGCACTCGAAGGCGCGGCCGAAGCAGCAGGGAATGGGGCGATGGGGGAGGGCACCAGCGAGGGAGCAGGCGTCGCCTCGCCCGCTGCATCACGAGCGGGCCATGCGCACAGGAGCTCTTCGTCCTGCGCCGGCGCCGCCTCCTTCGCGCCGGCGTGAGGCACCAGCTCCGACGGCGCTCGCGCGGCGCTGCGATGCGGAAGCGCTTCGGACCGAGGGGACTCCAGGGGCGGCAGCAGCTCGGGAGATGGAAGGGGCGAGGAGCCATCCTCTCCTGCGTCGCTCGCGTCCGCAGCCATGCTGCGAATCCCGGCGAACGCGAACACGGCGGGGAGCGCGAAGAAGACGAGCCAGTACGCCGGTTGACGCACCGCACCAGTTTCAGACGCTTCACTCGGAGAGGAGCTGCCCGGCATCCGCTGCTGGAACGTTAGACCAGCTCGGGCGCGAGGCCACGTTCTTGAGACCTGAACTTCGCGATTTGGCCGGAACGCTCAGCCTTCTTCTTCTTCGATGCTCCACGCCTGGAGAGCGGTGATGCCGATGGCGGTGGCGCAGCATCCGCAGAGGGGAGGTTCCTCCCGCCGCACTTCGTCGCCTCGGGCCCATACATAGAGCCCACGACCCGACGGTTCGCCTTCGATCACTTCGTTGCAGGCGTCACACCGAAGCTCCTCGGCCGCCTTCTCCGTCTCGCGCGCCCGGAGAGCGGCTTCGGCCACCGCGTCGATCGCGATGGCAATGGGACGCGGAGTGTTCGTCACAGCGGGTTTTGCTGTGTTCCTCACGGTCGTACCGACAGCGCTTTCGATCACTCTGCTCACCTCCACCGACACTCCTGAATCTACCTCAGGCGATGCCGGGACGCACGCATGGGATGGCGCGTACCACCGCGTCAGGTCTGGCCTTCCTGGAGTATGACGAGAGAACCCAGCGTCGAGGCAGGCTCGACATTTCCGTCGACGGAATCGATTTGCCAGGGTTCGTGGAGGCGTGACGACCAGGCCGTACGGTGGACCACCTCCTCGGGCGGTCCACCGAGGTGAGCGGTCAGGCGGCGCTTGCTGCGTCGCCGTCGCTCGTGGCGCTCTCCGTCGGGCGGACCGGTCGGTCCAGGGCGCTCTCTTCGAGCAGCTCCGCGACATCGAGCTGGCGCACTTCCTCCTCTTTTCCGTGCGCCTTGAGACCATCGGAGATCATCGTCTGGCAGAACGGGCAGGCGGTGGCGATCGTCTTCGCCTCGGTCTGCAGGAGCTGAAGGGTGCGCTTCACATTCACGCGATCCTTGTTCTGCTCCTCCATCCAGAACTGTGCACCGCCTGCGCCGCAGCACAGCCCCTTCTGGCGGCTCCACCCCTCGACCTCCACCAGGTCGATCCCTGGGATGGCCTGGAGCACGTCGCGCGGCTGCTCGTAGATGTCGTTGTAGCGGCCGAGGTAGCAGGAGTCGTGGAACACGACCTTCTGGTCGATCCGCTTCTTCGGGGCGATCTTCTTCTCGGCCACCAGCTTGAGCAGGTAGTCCGTGTGGTGGACGACCTCGAACTTCGCGCCGAAGTCGGGGTACTCGCTCGCCAGCGCGTTGAAGCAGTGCGGGCAGGTGGTGATGATCTGCTTCACGCCGCCCTGCTCCTTGTAACCGTTCAAGGTGGTGGCGTTTTGCTCGGCCAGCATGGCGAAGAGGTACTCGTTGCCAGCGCGTCTCGCCGGGTCACCCGTGCAGGTCTCTTCCTGGCCGAGGATGGCGAACTCGATGCCTGCCATCTGGAGCAGCCGCGCCGTGGCGCGCGCGATCTTCTTGGCGCGATCGTCGTAGCTGGCGGCACAGCCGACCCAGAACAGCACCTTGGTGTCGGGCTTGTCGGCCATCATCGGGATGTCGAGACCCTCGGCCCAGTTGGCACGATCGAGCCTGGCCATGTTCCAGGGGTTGCCGTTCACTTCCATGGCCTGGAACGGGCCGTTGAGTTCGTTTGGGATCTCGCCCTTCACCAGCACCAGGTTTCGCCGCATCGACACGATCTTGTCGACGTAGCTGATCATCACCGGGCATTGCTCCTCGCAAGCGCGGCAGGTGGTGCAGGCCCAGAGCACGTCGGGGTGCACGATGTCGCTCACCAGATCCAGGGAGCGCTTGCCCTCGGCCCCGTTGCTCTCGGTCTCGGTGGCCTCGGCTTGCGTCTCTTCGCTTTGCTCCTCGGAAGCCTCGCCCTCTTTCTTTTCTCCCTCGGCCGTGGCGCTCTGCTTCGCGGCTCTCTTCTTCGCTGCCTCGGCGACCAGGTCGGTCTCGTTCCCGTAGAGGTGATCGCGCAGGTTCAGCGTGAGCTGCTTGGGGCTGAGGATCTTGCCCGTCTTGTGCGCCGGGCAGTTGTCCGAGCAACGCCCGCACTCGGTACACGTGTAGAAGTCGAGGATCGCCTTCCAGGAGAAGTCCTCGATCTTCGCGATGCCCACCGGCTCCGCCTTTTCCGGCTCCTCGGCGGCCTTCATCACCAGCTCGCCCAGCGCGTCGGCGTTGTCGGCCATCTTCGGCAGGCGGCCGCGCGGCGCGAGGTCGCGGGTGAAGACGTTCGGGAAGGAGGTGATGATGTGAAAGTGCTTCGAGTACGGGAGGATGTTCAGGAACACCAGCACCAGCGTCGCGTGGGTCCAGAAGCCCGCGTGCGCCAGGATCACCAGCGGCAGCGGCCCGAGCCCCTGGAGGAGGGCGGCGGCCAGTGACCCGGCCGGGCTCGGGAACGGCGACCAGTGCAGCGCTTCCGGGGTCGCGGGGATACCGGAGAAAGGCGCGACGATGGTGGCGATGCTCTCGCAGAGGCCCGTGTCGCCTGGAGCACACGCCATCGTGGAGTAGCGGTGGTGCAGGACGTTCATGGCGCCGTCGTAGAGGATGTCCGACAGCATCATGGTGATGATGATGCCGAGGATCAGCAGCCCCTCGCCCGAGAGCGTCATGCGGGGCAGCTTCTTGACGGCACGGAGATAGATGAAGGTCAGCGCTCCGGTGATGACCAGGAGGGCGACGACATCCTTGATGAACTCGTAGATGTGTCCGAGGGGCAGCTCGAGCCCGCCGAGGTGCAACGGCTCGGGCCCCAGAATGAACATGTTGAACGATGGGCTGAAGCCGCGGCCCCACAGGATGATGGAGCGGAGGAGCAGCACGATGAAGCCGATGAAGATGAGCTTGTGAGCGAGCCCGGCCAGCCGGTAGTAGCTCATCTTCTTCTGCGCGAAGGCGTAGACCCACACGCCCTTCAGCCGCTCTCCGATCTGGTCGAACCGCCACTCGGGGCGGCCCACCATGAGAAGCTTCATGCGGCGATTGGCGCTCCACGCGAAAAACGCGAGGAGACCGACGATGGTAATGGCCATCCAGATGGGATTCATGGGCTCTGGCAGAGTGTAGTAGGGCGGGAACGCTTCGCCCGTCAACCTACAGGGGAAGCGCGGAGGAGACTCGGATCGCGCACGACGTGCCGGACAACGCGCTGCCTCCCCCGACTGAACCTTCCGTGTTCACCCGGGGGGGCTGTGCAGGCAGCCCGGGTTCACAGCGTGAATTCGAAGGTTTTCTCTTCGGTGGAGGCCCCTGGCGACAGCTCGACCAGCATGGCGAACGCGCGCTGACCGACCCGCGCGCTGAGGCGAACTGCCACAGGGGCCGTGGCGCCATTCAGCTTGTCGAGCCGCACCACCACCCGGTACCGACCCCGCGCTGGCTCGCCTTCTGCCAGAAACACGTTCTCCACGTTTTGCCCCTGACACTCGCCGCTCACGCGGGGGCAGTCTCGGTCCTTCACCAGACCGGAGGAGGTCGGCTCGCCGATCCGGGAGAGCTCCCCGGAGGGGTCGTAGACATTCAGGTCCACGTCGGCCTCCGGCGCCTCCCAGGCGATGGTGAACTGAAGGATCCCCGTGTGGAGGCCGCAGCCTTCGTCAATGATCCCGTTGCAGTTGTTGTCCCGTGCGTCGAAGCAGATCTCGACGCCGGTCGGCGTGCAGGCGGTCTCCATGCCGACGCCTTCGGATACCGTCACGTCGCGGACGTCCAGTGCGTCCTGCGGCCGGCGTGTCGGCATGTCGAGACATCCGAGCGCCAGAGGGACCAGCAACCCGGCCGCGCGGACGAGCCGCGGCTTACTCAGGACGAGCCGTGGCGTACTCAGAAGGTGCCAGCGCACGACACGCCACCCACCAGCGGTCCGCACCGCATGCCCACGGTCGCCGGCTTCTTCGCGAGCGGTCCGTCGGGTGCGAGCAGGAACAGCGTCGTTCCCACGGCGAAGAGCGCACCGCCGGAGATCCCGAGCCAGACGCTCGTGTCTCGAAGCGTGTCGGCCCGATCGGCGTCACTGTTGATCACCGCCCGATCGTACACGCACAACCGGTAGTCCCCCAGGGCGCAGTTCGAACCGAAATTCTGCTCGTGGGTCGTCACGTCGGCCGCCACGGTACGGCGCAGATCGGCGCCGGCGAGCGCCGTCACCAGCGCAGCGGCTCCGAGTGCCAGCCCCGTTCCGGCTGCTGCGATCCCGATCTCCCGCTGGGCGGGGAGGATGCGCACGCCCTGAAAGCCGGTGGGGGGAGGTGGCTCCACGGGAGGGGGCGGCTTGGCTGCCTCCAGCGTGCCTGCTGCACGCTTCGGCTGGAGCGTCACCTCCAGCTCTTTGCCTCCCTCCACCACGATGTCGTCGGTCGCGTCCAGGTGGCCGGGGGCTCTCACCACCACCGTGTGACCGCCCTCGAGCAGCCGCAGCGGCTTGGTCAGGGGCAACGTTCGCGGCGGGTCGTCGTCCACGATCACCTGGGCTCCACTGACGGACGTGCGGATGGTCACCGCCCCGAAGTGAGCGAGCGCCTTCGCGAGCTGATCTTCGACCTCGGACCGATCCTCCGCTGGCAAGGGTCCGACTTCCGAAGCGAGTGACCCCTCGAGCGCCTCCACGGCTTCCGGCCAGTGCTGGACTGCGAGGTGGGAGTAGCCCGTCATGCGGAGGATCTGAGCGCTCGGGTACAGGTCACGAGCCTTCTGGAACAGGCTCAAGGCGCGCGTGTAGTCGCCGAGCTTGTAGGCAGCGAGGCCGTCCCGAGCCGTCTGCCTGGCGGTGTCGATCTCTTCGGGGGTCGCCTCCCGCTTCGGAAAATCGCCCCCCTCGGGTGATGCCTGAGGAGCTTGCAGCTCGTCTTGCGCGTGAGCTGTGGCGAGGGCGCCGAGCGTGAGCGCTGCTGCGCAGAGGGCAGAGGTGATCCTGGACGTACGCATCAGAAATCGATGTCTTTTACCTTGGGCGCCGTGGGGACTCCAGGCACGGGTGGGAGCCAGCCGCCGCTCTTCGTCGCGGCGGTCGATGCAGGCTTCGTCGCGGCGCCGCTGGGCGGGGAGGCAGCGATCGCGGCGGTGTGGGTCGCCTCGGCTGCAGGCTCGGCCTCTGCCACCTGGCCCGCTTCGGGCTCGGCGCTGGGGGCCGTGTCCGGCGTCGCGGTGTCGGCAGGGGCTGCTGCCTCGGCCGTGGCGGCCTGTTCGGGCGCTGGCGCGGCCGTGCCTGCGGGGGCTGCGCTCTCGGGTGATGCTGACGCCGCGGTGGACTGTCCCTCCGGGGGCGCCTCCGCTGCAGTGCTGGTCAGGGCTTCCGTTTTGGCGCGGAACAGCATCCAGGCCCCTGCTGCACCGCCGGCGAGCGCCAGAGCGATGCCGAGGCCAGCGAGCACCGGGCCCACCACCCCGCCCTGCTTGGACTTCGCCGAGTGTGGTGGCTGGGTGGCGGAGAAAGGCGCGTTGGTCGCGCCTGGTCCAGCGGTGGCGGCGCCTGGAGCACTGGCCGGTTGCACCGTGATGCCCGGGTGCGATCCCGCCATCGATATGGCCTGCGAGGCGCCCATCAGGGGCTGCGAGACCGACATGGCCCCTGGCTGCATCGGCGCCGGCCCGCCCATCCCGTGAGCTGGCTGTGATGTCCCGAGGACCTGCTGCATCCCCGTCTGGCTCGGGTGCCCCGTCATCATCATCCCGGGGTGAGATGGCTGCGACACGAGCCCTGGATGCGAGGGCGCAGAGGCTCCCATCGAGGGGTAGGAGGCACCGAACGAGGAGTGGGTCGCGTGTCCAGTGGCCGACACCCCGAGCGCGTCGGCCAGCTCCGCCATCATCACCGAGGCGTTCTGGTATCGCTGCTCCGGCTCTCGATGGCAGGCCCGCGCGAACCATGCATCGAACCGAGGACCCAGGTGGGGCGCGAGCTGGCTCGGTGGCTGCATCGGCTCGTAGAGAATCTCGCCGATCAGCGCCGCCATGCTGTCGCTCTTCCAGTAGTTGCGGCCGGTGAGCAGGCGGAAGGCGATGAGCCCCAGTGCCCAGCGATCCGCGGGCGGTCCTACCTTCGTCGCGTGCCCGCGCGCCTGCTCTGGCGACATGAACCAGGGCGTCCCGAAGATGGTCCCGTCCTGCGTCAGCTCGGCGGATGCTCCATCGGCGAGCTTGGCGATGCCGAAGTCCAGTATCTTCACGCAGGGGGAGCCATCCTCGCGGAAGGTGAGGAACAGGTTCGCCGGCTTCAGATCGCGGTGAACGATGCCCAGATTGTGGGCCTTGTCGAGCGCGCGCGCGATCTGCTGAAGATAGACAACCACCTCGCCTGCGGGCAGCGCGCCGCGGCGCTTCAGCTCCGTCCCGAGATCTCGCCCCTTCAGATGCTCCATGACCAGGAACGGCACGCCGAGCTCCTGGCTGATGTCTGCGTCCACCACCCGGACGACGTGCTCACTCCCGATGCGCACCGGCGCGCGCGCCTCGGTGCGGAACCGCTCCACCGCTTGCGCATTCTGCGACATCGACGGGTGAAGGAGCTTGAGCGCCAGCATCTCGCTGGTGTTGATGTGCCGGACCCCGTACACGGCGCCCATGCCGCCTTGCCCGAGCAGGCGCTGCACCTGATAGCGGCCGGCGATCAGCACCCCCGTGGTGAGTTCCTGGATTCCGCCGATGTGCTTTGGCGCCGCCATCTGTGCTGGCTGGCCCGCAGCGGGGCGGTTCGTCGGCAGGGGAGGCGGGATGGATCCGCTCATCGTCGGTCGTCGCACGCCCTGCGCGGCGCCGTTCCCCGTTGGCAGGGGAGGCGGGATGGATCCGCTCATCGTCGGTCGTCGCACGCCCTGCGCGGCGCCGTTCCCCGTTGGCAGGGGAGGCGGGATGGATCCGCTCATCGTCGGTCGCCGCACGCCCTGCGCAGCGCCGCCCGGGAGCGGCACCGTCGGTACCTGCGGCGGCGCTCCGGTCGCCGAGGGGGCGAAAGCTGGCGCGGGCGGCATCGGTGCCGTCTGGACCGCCCTCATCCCCGTCGTGGAAGGATGAGTGATCTGGGGCGCCTGCATGCTGGCCGTGGAAGGCGAACCTCCCGGCTTCACCGCCTGCATTCCAAGCGTGGAAGCCGTTCTCGGGGCCGGCGGTGGGATGGTGGCCGGTCGTGGCGGCGGGGGCGGCCCTCCATCGGGCCGAGGAGGCGGAGGGGGGCGGCGCGGAGGGCTGGGAGGAACGTCGGGCACAGGCTACTCCGCATAGAAGACTAAGCGATCGACGGGTTCACGCGCCAGCTTCCATCCATGCGTCGCGACGGCCCGGAGCAGGCGCTGTTCACCGGCCAGCCCGTTCTGGTCATCGGGCGCTGACGAGGTGGTTCGTCAGCGCCGGACGGCGGCGAGCCGCGGCGCCGAACCACGGCTGCGCGCTCGCCTGCTCGCTCCTGATAGGGTCCCCTGGAAACCTCGCTCGTTCGGCGGCAATCTCACTCGCTCGGCCGCAATCTCACTCGCGCGACGGCGCGGCACACGCCGTCGCGTGGGCGAGGCGGATCGGCGCTGGCCACCGGGGAGACGTCAGGTTCCGTCGGGCCAGGGCCAGGGGCCTGTCGTCAACGATTTCACCGCCGCGGCCAGCTCCATCGGTTCGATCGGCTTCTGAACGTGCATCTGGAAGCCGTGCGACAGGGACTTCACCCGGTCTTCCACCCGGCCGTAGGCCGTCAGTGCCAGCGCAGGGATGCGCCCCACCTTGCGCGGCAACATCTCTCTCACGCGTCGGATCAGCGTGTAGCCGTCCTCGCCCGGCATCCCGATATCCGAGACGAGCAACGAAGGCTCCCAGACTTGCATGACGTCGAGCGCCCCCTGGGCCGAGCCTGCCGTTCGAACATCCGCGCCACACCGACGCAGAACTGCGGCCAGCATCTCCTGGGTGTCCTCATCGTCGTCCACGATCAGCACCCGGACCCCGCTCAGCCGTGGGAACAGGTTCCGGGGTTCGGGAGGCACGCCCACGCTCGTCAGCGCCGTGGCCGCAGCGCCGCGGGACAGGGGTAGCTTCACCACGAAGGTGGAGCCGCGCTCATGACCGGCGCTCGCCGCTTCCACCGTCCCGCCATGGAGCTCGACGATGTGCTTCACGATCGAGAGCCCCAGGCCCAGCCCGCCGTGGCGGCGCCCGGTCGCACTGTCACCTTGTCGGAAACGGTCGAACACGTAGGGCAACAGCTCGGGGACGATGCCTTCTCCGGTGTCGATCACCGTGATCTCGGCATGCCGCTCGTCCTGGGACAAGCGCACCGAGACCACACCGCCGGCTCGGGTGAACTTCACCGCGTTCGACAGCAGCTGCCACACCACCTGCTGAAGACGCGCCGGATCGCCTTCCACATAGACGCCCGTGGGATCGATCGACATCTGGATGGCCACGCCGCGGCCGGCAGCCGAGGGGAGCACGGCGTCGATTGCGGCCTGGATGGGAAGCGACATCTCGACGGCCAGTCGGTCGATCTTCATCGTCCCGGTGACGATGCGCGAGGCGTCCAGCAGCTCGTCGATGAGGGTCGTCTGGAGCTCGGCGTTGCGCTCGATGGAGGCCACGGCGCGCTGCTCGGATGCGGCGTCCAGCGAGCCGGAGTGGATCATCCTCGCCCAGCCCAGGATGGCGTTCAGCGGTGTCCGGAGCTCGTAGGAGACCGTTGCGAGGAACTCGTCCTTCAGGCGGTTGGCGTCCTGCAGCTCACGGTAGAGCCGCGCGTTGTCGAGCGCGATGGCGGCGCGGTAGGCGACCTCCTCGGCGAGGGCCACATCGGGCGCGTCGAGCGCTCTCCCCGACTCCCCCATGCCCAGGGCCAGTGCGCCCACGATGCGGCCACGCGCCCGCAAGGCCACGACCAGGTATGCCGACGGAGCGAGCTGCCGGGTGGCGGCGATCTGCTCGGGCCGCATCGTCGAGGTGATCACCGCGGCCTCGGTCAAGCTCGTGTAGAGCTCGGAGCGGCCGGTCTTCAGGACCCGCAGCACAGGGGGGCTGACCTCCAGCGCAGGGCTCCCATGCCCTCCCGCCGTCCCGTGGGATGTCGCTCCAGAAGAGCGGCCCCCTGATGGAGCGAGCGCGCCAGGCACCTCCGAGTCGATGGCGCCATCGAGACCACCTGGAAAGAAATGCGCGAGCAGCGGCTCCTTCGTGGGATCGACGTGCGCCGACGCCATGACCCGCGCTCCGTCGCCTTCGGGGACCTCGACGACGCAGAAGTCGGCGAGGGTCGGGACGCAGAGCTGGGCCAGGGTCTTCAGGGTGGTGGCGAAGTCCAGGGAGGCCGTGAGCGACGTGGAGACCTCCGCGAGGAACGAGAACCGCCTCGCTGCCTCTTCCGCTTCAGCACGCGCCGCTTGCGCCCGGATGAGCCGTGCGCGCTCCTCTTCGGCGCGCTTCCGGTCGGTGATGTCGCGGTGGATGCCCACCAGGAAGAGAGGACGCCCCTCCTGGTCGTGGACGGGGTAGGCCGTGATCTCGATGGGGATCTCGGAGCCATCCCGCCGCGTGCAGACGGCCTCTCCCACGAAGGTGCGCAGGGACTCGATGGCCTGGAGGATGCGCGGAATGGCCTCCTCACGAACATCCTCCCGGTGGAGGATGGCCATGTTCTTGCCGACGATCTCTTCCGCCAGGTAGCCGAAGATCGACTCGGCCTCACCGAGCCACTGACGGATGTTGCCATCGAGATCGGTGATCAAGATGGCCTCGGGCATCTGGCGCAGCACCTCGTGGGAGAGGTGCATCGCCTCCTCGGTCTGCAAGGCAGAGAGGCGCGCCCGCTCGAGGGCCTGCGCGCCCTGCTGGACGAGCGAGAGCATGAACGCGCGCTCGTCGTCGCTGAAGGAGCGGGGCTCGGTGAAGCCGAACCCTACGGCGCCCAGAACGCGCCCTTCGAGGAAAAGAGGGATGGCCGCATAGGCGCGTTCACCCGCCGCGCGGCAGGCCTCCACGAACTGCGGCTTGAACTCCGCGAGCTGCGACTCCGACTCGAGGAACAGCGGCTGCTTGTCGCGCACGGCGCGGGCGAGCGGCAGCGGGGTGTCGATCTCGAACTGGCGCAGCGAGGGGGATTCCGTCTCGATGAAGCCGGTGTTGCGCACGATCTCCAGCTCACCCGAACCCGTACGGATGGCGACGGCCCCGGCCACTCCCCCTGCGGCCGCGACGATCTCGGTGGCGAGCACCCGCAGCACCGCGGCGGGTGTGATCGCGTCGGAGAGCGCGGCCGTCACGGCGAAGAGCCACGCGGCCCGGTCGGCGCTGCGTTCGGCAGCTTTCCTGGCCTCCTCGGCCTTGCGGTAGAGGTAGGCGTTGTCGAGGGCGAGCGCCGCGCGATGCGCCAGCTCGGAAGCGAGCACGAGATCGTCGGCCGTGTAGGCTCGGCTCGATGCGAGGAGACCGAAGGTGAGAACACCGAGGCGCCTGCCTCGGGCCACCATCGGCACCGCCATCACCGCCTGGCTGGCGTCCTGGGAAGCGGCGCTGGAGCCGCCCTCGGAGGGGGCCACGTTTGCGGTCGATGTGTCCGACGCTGCGTGCAGAATCTGTGGCTGACCACGCTGAAGCACCCTGGCGATGCCGAGAGGCCCGTCGATCTGAGGCGCTGCCGTGCGCAGCTGGCTCTCCTGCTCTGGATCGACATGAGACGCCGTGACACGGCGGAACGCGCCCGCAGGACCCTTCTCGTCGTCACCGTCGGCCGTGGCCGGACGGCGATCGAGATCGCCTTTGCCCCCTTCGACGGACCTCGCGAGATCGACGGTGCACCAGTCGGCGAGGTATGGGATCGAGAGGCGGGCAAGCCGCTCGAGGAGGGTCTGCGGATTGAGTGAACCCGTGAGCTGCTCGCTCGCGTCGGCGAGGAACATCAGGTCCTTGTGCATCTCCGCGGCTTGCGCGGGATCTTGAGCCTGCCGCGGCCCAGGGGGTGTTGAGGGCGTCCCTTCGGTGGCCATGGCAATTCGACGAGACTCCGGATGCTAACGGTGGACCCGAAGGGATGCTAGCGCGGGAGGCGTCAAACGCCCTCCAAAGCGGCGCGAGCTCGGTGTACCAGGGCCTGCACGCGCTCGTGTGCCGCAAGGCGGAGCCCGTCCGCGTCGGTGCTCGGGGGAATGGGCTCCCCGACCTCGATGGCCACGGGCGTCTTTTGCGCCCGGCTGACCCGCTTCATGTGATCGACGAAGCTTTCGTCCATGTAGGCGGCATCCGATCCGCCGTAGGCGATCCCTACCGGAACCACCTCGGCTTCCGCGCGCCGCGCAGCGTTGAAGGCGCCCTGACGGAAGGCCCGCACCTCGTCGCCGGCGAACGTCGTCCCTTCAGGGTACACCATCACCGCGCGCCCACCCTCCAGCGCGGTGGTCATCGCGTTGACCGAAGCGGCACCGCTGCTCCTGCTGCCGCGATCGACGAAGAGCACCCCGGCCCGACGGGCTGCGACGCCGATCACCGGCCAGCGTGCCAGATCGGCCCGGCTGAGGATGGTGCACTCGAAGTGGGCGAGGGTGACCAGAACGTCGAGCCCGGAGCGATGGTTCATCACGAACAACCGCCCGCGTCCCCGCGCGTCGGTCCCGGGATATTGAGCGCCAGCGCCGACGTGCTCGCCGCCCGCCCGTACATCGACGCCGAAGAGCTGGACCAGGGCTTGCCCGTACCTGTGCATCCACTTGTGGAGGAGCTGCTCGCGCTCGCCTGAGGGAGAGCGCGCGCAATCCAGCTCGAGCAGGCCATAATGGGTGAAGGTGAGGCCCGCGAAACCCACGGTTCGGAGCGGAAAGCGGAGTTCGTCGACGAGGCGAGAGAGGGGCATCGCGGCGCGCTAGGGGCGACAGGCTACTGGGCCAGCCGATCCTTGTAGAAGAGCTGGAGGGACAGGAAGCCACCGAGGGCACCCATGAGCCCGTAGACGATGGCGGAAATCGGGAGCGAGATGAAGATCATGAGGCCGCCACTCGCCATGGCGCCGGCGAGGTCCGGTATGTCCCTGCTCAGCCCGCCGAGCATGGCGAGGCTGGTGGCGCCGAAGACCAGCGAGACCAGGTAGCCCAGCAGCGACGACACCGCTCCAGAGACCGCGCCGGTCATGCCACCACAGAGGGCGGCGTCGGCTGGCGTGATGCGCTCGTGAGGGCGCTCCTTGAAGTACAGATAAAGAGCGAGTGCTGCGGCCGCGAGCGTGGGGAGACAGAAGCAGCAGACGAGAAACCCGCCGACGAATGGCGTGGCCGAGAGCACGCCACCTGCCACACCACCCATCAGCGCAGGCTTCATGAAACGGCCAGCGCCCTCGCCCGATCCCGACGGCGTACCGCCGTAAGGAGGAGGCGGCGGTGCCCCGTAACCTCCACCCGGAGGACCGTAACCTCCACCCGGAGGACTGAAACCCCCGCCCGGAGGACCGAAGGCGCCGCCGGGTGGCGGCTGTCCGTAACCACCTCCAGGAGGAGGTTGTCCCGGGACGGGGGCCCACGCTCCGCCCGGTGGTTGACCGTGCGCCTGCCCGTGTCCGGCTGGCGCGTGGCCTGGTACGGGAGCCCAGGCGCCTGGCGGTGGCTGCTCGGCGCCAGGTCCGTAACCTGCTCCGGGCGCGCCGCCGGGAGGCTGACCGTATCCAGCACCAGGCGGCGGCCCGTAGCTCCCGCCTTGGGGCGGGCCGTAGGCACCACCCGGAGCCGGTTGACCCGGGGGCGAACCGTAGGCGCCACCTCCTGCCTGATCCGGTGGCTGGCCTCCTCCTCCAGGCGTGCCCCCCGGCGGCTGCCCATAGCCACCCCCCGGCGGCTGACCCCAGCCTCCGCCACCGCCGAAGCCACCCTGGCTCATGTTCGCTCCCTCAGTTGAAGAGTCATCCGTGCTTCACGGCCCTGGTTCCCATGCGTGCGGAACCAGGGGTGCGCGCTCCCGTAAGGTATTTCAGGGCAGGCGGGGTGCAAAGCCCTCGATGCAGCGTGTCACGTCGGACTCCCGAGGAGCCGCAGGAGCACCTCGTTGACCACGGCAGGACTCGCACTACCGCCCGTTCGCTTCATCATCTGGCCCACGAAGTACCCGAGCAGCGCGGTCTTCCCGCTCCTGTACGCCTCGACCTGCTTGGGGTTCGCAGCGAGGAGTTCCCGCGCCATGCCTTCGAGGGCCACCGCGTCGTCGAGCACCGCCATGCCTCGCTCGCGCACGATGTCCGCGGGATCTTGCCCGGACCCGGCCATCGCCGTGAACACCTCCTTGGCTTGCTTGCCGCTGATGGTCCCCTCGTCCACCAGCCGGAGGAGGCTCGCCACTTGAGCCGGCGTCACCGGAAAGGTCGCCGAGAGCCCGGTGGTGCGCGCATCGCGGAGGACCTCGCTCTGCACGAAATTGGCGACCTTCACCGGATCGCCGTGAAGGAGGGCTGCCTCCTCGAAGAAGCCGGCGATGCGTGGGTGTGCCGTCATCACGCCTGCCGCGTAGGCCGACAGACCCATGCCCTCGACGAAGCGGCGGCGCTTCGGGCTCGGCAGCTCGGGCAAAGCCGCGCGCACGGCGTCGATGAACACCTCATCGAGATCGAGAGGCGGCAAGTCCGGGTCGGGGAAGTAGCGGTAGTCGGCGACGTCTTCCTTGTCGCGCAAGAGGAACGTCTCGCGTCGCTCCGGGTTGTAGCCGCGCGTTTGCTGGTGGACCCGCCCTCCACCTTCGACCAGCGTGATCTGCCTCCGGATCTCCACCTCGATCGCATCGGCGACGAACTTGAAGGAGTTGATGTTCTTCAGCTCCACCCGCGTACCCAGCCGCTCTTCGCCGATCTTGCGCACCGAGACGTTTGCATCGCAGCGAAAGCTGCCTTGCTCCAGGTTGCCGTCGTTGACCCCGATGAACATCAAGATGTCACGGAGCCGCCGCATGTACTCCGCCGCCTCTGCCGGCGACCGGAGATCCGGCTCACCCACGATCTCGATGAGCGGCGTGCCCGCGCGGTTCAGGTCGACGATGGACGCGTTCCCCTGTCCGTGCATGTTCTTGCCAGCGTCCTCCTCCATGTGGACGCGGAGGATGCGTCCGCGCTTGGGCTCCCCCTCCACGTCGAACTCGAGGAACCCGGAGAGCGCGAGCGGCAGCTCGTACTGGCTGAGCTGGTAGCCCTTCGGCAGGTCCGGATAGAAGTAGTTCTTCCGGGCGAAGACGCTGTGCTGCTGGATGGTGCAGCCCAGGGCCAGCGACGCCGCCACTGCCATGCGCACGGCCTCGCCATTGAGCACGGGCAGCGCCCCGGGGAGGCCCAGGCAGACAGGACACGTGTGCGTGTTCGGCGGATCGCCGAAGCTCGCCGTGCAGCCGCAGAACGCCTTCGTGCGGGTGAGGAGCTGGGCATGGACCTCGAGGCCGATCACGGCCTCATACGCGCCGAAGTTCGTGGCCATGGTCTGGCCTTCATAGCAGAAGGAGCACAAAAGAGCGCCGGGACCTCGCGGAGGATCCAGGGGCTCGACCGACTTTCGGTGACGCCCCCGGGGCTTCCGTGATGCCCCGGCGTGTAGCTCGGACGTGATCTGCGCTCAGTGAGACATGTGCTCGCGCGTCACGCCCGGGTGGGTCAGGTCACCGGGCTCGTGACGGGGGTTCGCGGACTCCCGCGAGCCATCACGACCGGTGAAGCTCATCAACAGCTCGCGCTTGTAGATGAACTGCTCCCGCGAGTCGTACGCCGTCGCGTGCATCCCGGTGTCCATGCGGATGGCGTCGCAGGGGCACGCCTCCACACAGAACCCGCAGAAGATGCAGCGGAGCTCGTCGATGACGAACGACGTGGGGTAACGCTCGTAGCCACGGCGCGCATCTCCCTCGGGGTACTCGCCAGCCACGATGTGGATGCACTGCGCCGGGCACGCCGTCGAGCAGCACAGGCACGCCACGCAACGGGGCGAGTCGTCCTGCCGCAAGGTGAGCCGGTGCAGCCCGCGGAAGCGATCCGGATAGGGGCGCTTCACCTCGGGGTAATTGATGGTCGTGACGCCCTCGGAGAGGCTCTCCAGCACCGGGTCGGGCGTCTGTCCGAGCATCGTCTCCTTCGTGTTCTTGAAGAAGTGCTTCATCGTGAGCGACATCCCCTTCAGGAACGCGGGGATGTACGACTGCACGTCAGCAGTGCGCGACGGGCGCGGAATCGCCTTGCCCTTGATGGGCTCGCCGCGGGGCTTCGTCCAGGGATTGGGGGCGGGTGCCTTGGCCATGGTCTTCTCTTACGTCTGCTGAGGCGACGGTTTGGAGCCTCCCGCTGCGGCCGCGAAGCGCGCTGCGGAAGACGCGAGGAACTGCTCTCTCTTCACGGGCTCGAGGAGACCTGCGACGAGGGCGACGACTGCGGCGAGCCCGCCGACGGCGAGGAGGGCCTGGGTCACCTGACCCACGACCTTCAGCCCACCCTGGAAGCCCACCGGCGCCGAGTCGATGGCGATCACCACGATGCCGGTGACCATCATGTTGGCGATCGCGAGCGGCAGGAGCTTCGTCCAGCCGAGGCGCATGATCTGGTCGTACCGGAAGCGCGGCAGCGTCCACCGGAAGAAGATCTGCACCCAGCTCACGACGATGGTCTTCCCGAAGAAGGTGAGCACCTGGATGATCGTGACCGACAGGTGCGTCATCTTGTACTGGAACAGCGTGGTGTCCCCGAAGGCCACCGTGATGCCGTCGCGGTACAGGAAGGGGAGCGAGTAGCCACCGAGGAACAGCGTCGTCAGCAGCGCGCTCGACACGAGCAGCTCGACGTACTCGCCGGCCATGAACATGCCCCACTTCATCCCCGAGTACTCGAGGAAGTAGCCGGCCACGATCTCGCTCTCACCCTCGGGCGCGTCGAACGGGACGCGCTTCAGCTCCGCGTTGAGCGCGGCGAGGAACAGGAAGAATGCGAGCGGCTGGATGAAGATCCCCCAGGCGTTCTCGCGCTGCCACTCGACCATCGGGCCGAGCTGGAGGCTGCCGTAGATCATGAACAGCCCGACGAGGCTGAGCCCCATCGCGACCTCGTAGCTCACCATCTGGCTCGAAGCGCGGAGGCCACCGAGCAGCGAGAACTTGTTGTCGCTCGCCCATCCTGCGATCGCCGCGCCGACCACGCTCGTGCCCGCCATGGCGAACAGGTAGAGGATGCCGACGTTCAGGTCGGCCACCTGCAGGTTCACCACGTGGCCCGCGCACTGGAAGCCCTGGTCGACGCTGCGCTGGAGAAGGCCCAGGTCGGCGAAGCCGAACTCGCCGTCGCCGTTGTCCCCGAAGCAGAGCTTGTCGCCGAAGGGGATGATGGCGAACGTGATGAACGCGGGGAAGATCGCCAGGATCGGCGCCAGCGCGTGCAGCAGCTTGTCCGCGTTGGTGGGAACGAAGTCTTCCTTGAAGATCAGCTTCAGGGCGTCGGCTGCCGGGTGAAGGGTGCCGGCGAGGCGAACCCCCACCTTCCCATCCGGTACGCGCGACGCGCCGTAGAACCCGATGACGAGGAGCAGCGCGGCCAGCACGCCGAGCGTGACGCGCGCCGAGAGCGGTGCCGACTCACGCGGAATGAGCCGGGCGAGGAAGAGGCCGGCGAGGTGCGCGGCCACGCCCCCGTAGAAGATGTTCCGCGGCTCCGCGCTCGCGACCAGCTCCTCGAAGCGGTTGATGGCGCCGCTCCCGTGGACGGTCTTCCACAGAATGAGCAGGCTGAACCAGCCCGCCAGCACGGCGAGCTGGATGGCGATGATCGTCCCCTCGTACGCCGCGCGCGGCGTGAGGGTCATCGTCGCCGTGAAGCCAGCGATGGCGGCGAAGAGGAGCGGCGGCCCGACGACGATGCCGCGGGCGGCCATCGAGGGGATGAAGAATACCGCGCGGTTCGGGCCGGGGCGGCCCTGCACCATCGCGCTCTGCCGGCGGTCCGCCCAGATGGCGATGGGTGCCAACCCGAGCAAGAACGCGATCATGACGATGATCTTGATGAGCGCCAGGACGATCTCTACGCCGGTCATACCGCTGCCCCAGACTCTTCGGTGGTGGTGGCGGGCGCCGGGACGTCATGCGACGGCGCCGTCGAGCCGGCCCAGGTCCCTGCGGGCATGGCGCGACGCACCTCGGTGAGCGTCTTCCATCCCGTCGCATAGCCCAGCTTGCGACCCAGCTCGGCGATGAGCGCCCACGCCGGCCGAGCGTCTCCGCGCGGCATGAGGGCGCGCTCGCTGCGCTGCACGAGGCCCTTCTTGTTGATGTACGACCCTTCCGCCTCGGCCCACACCGTCGCCGGCAGCGCGACGTGTGCCGCTTTCGCGAGCGGCCCGTCGTGGGAGGCGATGGTGACCATCCCCTTGAGGCGAGAGAGGGTCTTCTGCGCGTTGGCGGCATCCACCTCGAGATCGGTGCCCAGCGCGATGACGTACGAGTACTTGCCGGCCGCGATGCCCTCGAGGAGCTGCGCGATCGGCCGAGGCGGGTTCGACGGGCCCGTGCTCGTCTCGGCGGCGGCCTCGAAGATCTTCATCACCCCGCGCGTGTTCGGGTTCTTGTCCGCGCTCATCAGGAGGTGGTCCTCCTTGCCGAGAGGACGCCCCGAGACGAAGAAGTCGACCGCGCCGATGTAGGTGCGACCCAGCAGGAAGAGCGCGTAGTTGTCTTCCGTCGAGTGCTGCGCCGAGAGCACGATGGCCACCCGGGCGGGGCTCTCCTTCACGCCGGCGAGCTGCTCCTGCGCCGCAGCGAGGGCATCCGGCAGCGAAGCGTCGTCGCCGCCGACCAGCGAGGTGAGCATCCTCCCCTCGAGGGCCCGCTTGTACGAGAGCATGCCGTTGTCACACATCCAGTAGGTGTTGACGGCCATGTTCTCGCGCGGCCGGTGACGGTACGGCGTGTTGTTGCGCGGATCGTAGTCGAGGAAGGCGTTGCAGCCCGTCGAGCACCCCTGGCACACCGTGCGCGCGCTCCGGAGGAACCACACGCGCGCCTTGAACCGGAAGTCGATCGACGTCAGCGCGCCGACGGGGCACACGTGCTCCGTCATCAGCGTGTAGTCGTGGTCGAGCTGCCGCCCTGGCGAGACGATGATCTCGTTCAGGTTGCCGCGCTCGCGCACGTCGAGCACCGGATCCTTCGCCACCTCGTCGGAGAACCGCACGCAGCGCGTGCAGATGATGCAGCGCTCCGCGTCGTAGACGATGGTCGGTCCGAAGACGACGGCCTTGGGCTTGTGCACCACCTCCTGGCGCATCCGCTTGCCGGTGCGCTGATGCTCCAGCCAGTAATCCTGGAGCCGGCACTCACCTGCCTGATCGCAGATCGGACAGTCGACGGGGTGGTTCAGGAGCAGCAGCTCCTGCACCGCCGACCGCGCCTCGGTCACGTGGTTGCTCGACTCGCTGAGCACCTCCATCCCGGGGGCGCACGCCATCTGGCACGCCGGCTGGAGCTTGGGCTTGCGGTCGGGGACGTAGTCCTGCTTCTCGGCGTCCCAGCGCAGGATGTCGAGCTGCATCGCCGGACGCCCTGGCGGCGGCGGGACCTCCACGAGGCACATGCGGCAGTTCGCCGCGACGGAAAGTCCCGGGTGCCAGCAGTAGTGTGGAATGTCGATGCCAGCCCGGTGGGCTGCCCGGATCACGGTGTCCCCGGGCTCGAAAGGAATCTCTCTACCGTCGATCTTGATGGTCGCCATCGGAACCTTCGACTCCGTGACCTAGTGGTCGCACTCCCCGCCGATCATGTTCAACGAGCCGAACGTCGGAACGATGTCGGGGATCATCAGCCCAGTCACCAGTTGCTCCAGCCCCTGGGTCACCGCGAAGCAGGGCGGCCGGATGCGCATCCGGTACGGCGTGCCGCTGCCGTCGGAGACCATGTAGAAGCCGAGCTCGCCGTTGCCACCCTCGGTGTACGAGTAGCACTCGCCCGCGGGCACCTTGATGCCCTCCATCACGATCTTGAAGTGCTGGATGGTCGCCTCGATGGTCGTGTAGACCTCACCCTTCGGTGGAAGGATGATCCGCGGATCCTCCACGTTGATCGGCCCCTCGTCCGGCATCTGCTGCAGCACCTGATCGATGATGCGGTACGACTGCCGGATCTCCTCGAGGCGGCACATGAACCGATCGTAGTTGTCGCCCGTGGTGCCCACCGGGATGTCGAAGTCCAGGCGGTCGTAGACCAGGTAAGGGTGCGAGCGGCGGACGTCGTAAGCAGCGCCGGTGGAGCGGAGCGTGGGGCCCGTCCACCCGAGCGCGAGCGCGTCTTCCTTGCTGATGATGCCGACCCCCTCGAGCCGGTCGAGGAAGATGCGGTTCTTCAGCACGAGCTTCTCGGAGTCGTTGATGTACTGCATCACCCGGGCGAGGCCGGCGCGCACCATCCCCTTGAAGTCGGGCGTGGGGGGCGCTGCCATCCCGCCGACGCGGCCGAAGCTGTGCGTCACGCGCGCCCCGGTCTCTTCCTCGAAGATGTCCCAGATGACCTCGCGTGCGCGGGCCAGGTAGAGGAACGGCGTGAACGCGCCGAGCTCCATGCACATGGCGCCGTTGCAGATCATGTGATCGCAGATGCGCGCCAGCTCGCCGAGCGCGACGCGGTAGTACTGGCATCGCTCCGGCACCGTCACGCCCATCATCTTCTCGACGGCGAGCGCGAAGCCGACGTTGTTCAGCATCGGCGAGACGTAGTTGCAGCGGTCGACGTACGGGAACACCTGCGTCCAGGTGCCGCGCTCGCACATCTTCTCGAAGCCACGGTGCAGGTAGCCGATCTGCACGTCGGCCTTGTTGATCACCTCACCCGACAGCTCGACGACGATCCGGACGGTGCCGTGCATCGCGGGATGCGACGGCCCCATGTTCAGCAGCATCGGCTCGCTCGGAAGTTCGAGCTCGCCCTCACTGATATCGAGATCCAGCGGTTCCATGGGCTAGGCCTCCGGGGGCAGGGGCGCTTCTTCGTTCGCGTATCCGGCGTGCTGATCGTGCGTCTGGCGACCGAAGCTCATGCCTTCGTCAGGACCGAAGGGAGCCATCTTGCCAGGCACGTCGCGGAACGGGACGAGCGGTTGGTACTTCTGGGCGGGGTAGTCCTTCCGGAGCGGGTATCCCTCGAACTCCGGGTACATCAGGATGCGGCGCAGATCCGGGTGGTTGACGAAGTTGACGCCGAACATGTCGAACGTCTCGCGCTCGAACCAGTTCGCGCCCTTCCACACCGGCACCAGCGAGGCGATGTCGGCACCGGACCCGTCTTCTTCACCGACGCGCGCCTTGATGCGGATGCGGTGACCGTGCTGGAGCGACCGGAGGTGACAGACCACCTCGAAGCGCGGGACCATGCCCTGCCACAGGTAGTCGACCGCCGTGAGGTCGGTGAACATGTCCATGTCGATGCGCGGGTCCTCCCGGAGGAACTTCGCGACATCGAGCCATGCGGCCGGATCGACCACCGCCGTGTCGTCGCCGAACTGCGAGTGGGTCTCCAGGATGGCGCCGGGGAACCGGGCCTGGAGCAGGTCGAGGATCTGCTTGCTCATGCGCTCAGCCTCCTCCCTTCCGCTGGAGCTGGAGCAGCTCCTCGCCATGCTTCGCGGGATCGAAGCGCGGCTTGACCACGGCGGGCGTGCGGTCACCGCGCGCGATCTTGTCCTGGAGGAGCATCAGCCCGTCGAGGACCGCCTCGGGACGCGGCGGGCAGCCCGGCACGTACACATCGCAAGGGATGACTTTGTCGATCCCCGGGACGGTCGTGTAGTTGTCGTAGAAGCCGCCGCAGGACGCGCACGTGCCGAAGGCGAGCACGTACTTCGGGTCCGTCATCTGCTCGTAGATGCGGCGCAGCGCGGGCGCCTGGCGCTGGCTGATCGTGCCCACCACCCAGAGCAGGTCCGCCTGTCGCGGCGAGAAGCGGGGCGCCTCGGCGCCGAACCGCGCCATGTCGAAGCGCGGGCTCGCCATGGCCATGAACTCCATCCCGCAGCAGGCCGTGACGAACGGGTACTGGAACAGCGAGTACTTCTTCGCCCAGCCGAGCAGCGCGTCGAGCCTGGTCGTGGCGAACCCCGTCTCGGAGCCTTCGAGGACCCGGACGCTGGTCGTGGTGTTTTTCACTTCTCCCATTCGAGGGCTCCCTTCTTCCACACGTACAGCAGGCCGACGACGAGCAACGCGATGAACGAGCCCATGGTCGCCAGCCCGACCCAGCCGAGCGACCGGAACTGAAGCGTCCACGGATAGATGAGCACGGCCTCCAGGTCGAACACCACGAACAGGATCGCGGTCAGGTAGAACTTGACGCTCGGCTTGACGAATCGCCCGCCGGTCGACTCGCTGCCGCACTCGTAGGGGATCATCTTCTCCGGCGTCGGGTTCTTCGGCCCGATGAACGAAGAAAGCCCGAACATCGCGAGGGCGATGATTGCGGCGACGAGGAAGAGCAGCAGGAGCGGGATGTAGGTGGCCATCGGGTACCTAGGTCGCTTCGCCCCCGGACAAAGGCTTCATCTCGGTCGGATGTTCGGCTGGGCTTCGGGCGGCAAAAAATCCAGCGTATTCCGGTGAATGGGGCCGGGATCTAGCTGGCACCCCGGGGGGTGTCAATGATGCCGCGACCGTTCAGGGACGGCTGGAGGCCAGGATGAGCCCCCGCCAGGCTGTGAGTGCCGGCCCGAGGGTGGCCTCGATCTCCTGGATCTCGGTGCGCAGCTCCGCGTCTCCGACCCCGGCCGTCCGGGCTTCCCGGATGCACGCGAGCGCCGCCAGGTATTTTTTGCGCGCGACGAAGGCCT
The DNA here is from genome assembly GCF_001189295.1 of Chondromyces crocatus. Lineage (NCBI taxonomy): Bacteria > Pseudomonadati > Myxococcota > Polyangiales > Polyangiaceae > Chondromyces > Chondromyces crocatus. The sequence continues at coordinate 10,890,518 of NZ_CP012159.1, read as the reverse complement.
TGGCGAGGAGGGGCCAGATCGTCTTGGGGGGTGAGCCGAGGTTGGCGGCGCGCCGGAGCGGTCCCAGCGCCTCGCCCGGTCGACCATCCTCCAGCATCGCTTCCCCCAGCCGGCGGAAGATGTCGGCGGCGGCCACCCCATCCTGCGCGTACTGGACGGCCAGGCGCATCACCTCTTCCCCTTGCTGCTCCTCGCCCAGCTTGACGCAGGACGTCCCGAGCATGCCCAGGCCCTTGGCGATGAGACCTCGCGCCTCTGGCGTGAGCATCTGCCCCTCGGGCGTGCGCAGGAAGATGGCGAGCGGCGCAGGCCAGGAGCCGAGGATCTGGATGACCTTTCCCCACTCGCCGCGCTGGGCGGCGACCTCGGCGTCGGCCACCTTGGTGAGGTCGATGGCGGACTTCTGCCGGTCGGAGGCTCGGTCCAGCTCCTCGCGGACGTGCGCGCGGATGCGGGCCCGATAGTCGTTCAGCTCGTAGGTCTCCTCCATGCCGTCACGCAGGAGCAGGAGACGCGAGGTGCGACCCTCGACCATCAGCTTGCGCAGGCTGTAGCCGTAGAGCGGCGCGAGCAGCAGGTAGCGGACGCCGATGTGGAGCTGGAGTCCCTCCAGATCGGTGTCGCGCTCCGGCGCCGGGGGCATCGCTTCCTCGGTGAGGAGCGCCGCGACGAGGCGGTGACGGAAGTCCACCAGCGTGAGCCGCTGGACGTCGCCCACGTCTTCCTCCTCGCCCGGTGGCGCGATGACGAAGTCGACGAGGGTGTTGTCTGGGTTTCTGCGATCCACCGTGAGCGCGGTGATGCGAGCCCCGGTGATCATCGAGAACGCGAAGAAGGCCTCGCCCACGATGTCACAGAGAGCATGGAAGCTTCCGATGCCCTCACCGATACGCTCGAACCAACCATCGGTGCGGACGGCATCGAGGGAAAAAACACGCTCTTTGGCCATGCCGATCGACCTGATCAACGTACGAAGTGCGCCCGGTTTGCCGGAACTGGCGACGGGCTGCTGGGGGCGAGGGTCGCACGGGTTGAGTTTGCTCTCAACCCTTCGAGAACGAAGGACAACACAATGCCGCGGCGCGGCAAGGGCTTTCGAGATGGCCTTTCGAGACGGGGTTTCGGGGCGGTATGTGGCGTGAGCGCTCCCGGCCGCGGTCTGCGTGAGCAATCCTACCCGACCCGGAGCCGACCCTCCTCGACCCGGATCACGACGTCGCGCTCTCGGTACGTGGGGTCGGCGGCCATCGTGGCGGCGATGGGGGTGATCACCTGCTCTTCGAGGACCCGCTTGAGAGGCCGTGCTCCTCGGCGGGCGTCGAACCCCAGGTCGGCGAGGAGCGCGCGGGCCTCGGCGGTCGCTTGCAGCCGGAGACCTCGCCGCAGGAGACCGGTCCGACCGCGCACCCGGGTGAGTTCGAGGTCGACGATGCGCAACAAGCTCTCCCGCGTCAGCCCCGAGAACGGGACGACGTGATCGATCCGGTTGAAGAACTCGGGCCGGAAGTGCTCCCGTACGGCGGCGGGGATGGCGTGGCGGCCTCCTCCCGGAGCGCGTGGGTTCCCCTCGCCGAAGCCCACCGCGGCGCGATCGGAGATCCCGAGGTTCGAGGTCATGACGATCACGGTCATCCGGAAGTCGACGAGGCGGCCCTCGTCGTCGGTCAGCCGCCCCTCGCCGAGGATGCCGAGCAGCAGGTCGAAGACCTCGGCGTGTGCCTTCTCCAGCTCGTCGAACAGGACCAAGCTGAGGGGCTCCTGTCGCACCCGCTGCGCCAGGCTGACCACGCCCGGCCCGGTCGCGAGGAGCCGCATCGACGCGCCGGGTAGCATGAACTCGCTCATGTCGAGCCGGATCATCCTCTCTTCGTCGCCGAAGAGGGTGCGGGCGAGCTGCTTGGCCAGCTCGGTCTTGCCCACCCCGGTCGGACCGACGAAGAGCAGCGTGCCGGCGGGGCGTTCCGGGTCGTTCATCCCGGCCTTGAAGCGGGACAGCACCCGGGCCGCGACCGCGCAGGCCGCGTCTTGTCCGATCACCCGCTCCTGGAGCTGCTGCGAGAGCGCTGTGGCGCTGGCGGGGATGTCGTCGGCGATCAGCTCCAGCGGCAAGCCGGAATAACGGGCGTATGCGGTCGACACTTCCCGCGGGTAGAGCTTGCGCGGCGCTCCGCCGGCCACCGACGCCCCCTCCTGCGAGAGCCAGTCGAGAAAGCGGAGCGCCTTGCCCGGGAAGAGCACATCGCGCCGGAACATGGAGAGGTGCTGCACGAGCCGCTTCTTGCCGGCCGGGTGCAGGCGCACGTGGAGGTCACGCTTCTCCTCGTACTCCTCGAGCAGCGCGGGCACGGCCGCGTGCGCGAGTTCGCGCAGCCGCACGACCTGGAAGCAAGACACCAGCGTCGCCGCGCGTCGCTGGCACAGTTCCAGCTCCTCCTCGGTGCACTCCGCCAGGAGGCTGATCTCCTCGGAGCGCAGGGCGGGGAGGAACAGGTCGGCGAGGGACGCGCCGTCCGGTTGCGGGCGGAGCAGGGGCAAGAGGTTGCCCACGTGCAGGTAGTCGCCCTCGTGCGACAGCTCGTCGACCAGCGCGAGGCACCGCTCCTGCCACATCCCGATGTACTTCATCCCGGCGAGGATGCGATCGGCGGACGTGCTGTAGATGCGCGGAGGCCGCGGGCGGTCCGGCTCGCGACGCCACGCGGCGAGCCGCTGGGCCAGCCGGTACACCCACGTCGTCTTCCCCACGCCGGCGCCGCCGACGAGCAAGATGGACGTCGGCGTCGTGCGGTCGATGAGCGGCAGCGCTGCCTCCAGCTCCGGCGACTCCCCGACCACGGGGGGAAGCTTGCGCAGCGTGGCGCGCTCCACCAGCTCCTCGCTGATGGCCTGGAGCGTCCGCCCGTGCTCGGGAGCGTCTTTCGCGGCCGCGCGTCTCCGGTTCTGCGCCTGGGCCAGCCGGGGCGACCAGGCGCGGACATACTCCTCCCCTTCCATCCGGAAGTCGTACAGCGACTGCTGCGACTCACCGATCAGCGCGCTGGTGACGCGGTGCCGCAGCACCTCGGGCGCGCTCGCGAGATCCTCGACGATGAACCACCAGTTGAACCGGGGCAGCATCACCCGGAAGCCGCCCTCGCGCAGCTTGCTCCACAGGTAAGTGAGCCGCAGCGGAATCCGGCGCTTGCCGATGACCGTGCGCTTGTCGACCGTCGTCTCCGGATGCACCTCGACGGTGATCGTCCGGGTCTCGAACGCATCGTCCCAGAGGTAGCGCTCCAGGTCGTCCTCCTCCGTCACCGTCAGCGTGAGCAGCTCCGCCTCGATCTGCGCGAGCACATCCTCCTCGGAGATCCCGTAGGCCGCGGGCGCAGGACGATCGAAGAGCCAGTCCCAGGTGCGCAGCAGGATGCCCGTGAAGCGGCCATCGGCGTGCGTCGTGAAGTAGACCCGGAGCGAGCGCTTGGCGTTCACGACGACACCTCCTCCCGTGTCCGACGCAGGAGCCACAGCGGCTCCAGCCCTTGCTCGATGGAGCGCACCTCCATCCTGTCCGCGTGCCCCATGACGTAGTCCTCCACCTCGAACGTCGCGTTCCTCCCGGGCCGCTCTGGCGGATCGAAGCGGAAGGTGCGCACCACTGGCCCGAGGGCGCTGGGGCTCTCCACCAGCTCCCCTCCGCGCCGCGTCGCCTCGTCGAACGCCGCCTTCCGGGCGAGGTGATCCGCCAGCACCGAGCGCGGCGTCACGCCAGGGGACGCGGGCAAGACGCGCACCCGCACCAGCTCCGGCCCTCGCCCCAGCGACGTCCACACGTGCGTCCCGCTCTCCAGCTCGAAAAAGTCGAGCACGCACAGACCCACCACACCCAGCACCAGCACCTCGGCGTCCCCGCCCAGCACCTCGGCGAGCCCCGCGACCCCGCCGCCACGGCTCACCCGCTGCCCCTCCTGGAGCGCAGCCCACCCCTCCACCTCCCCTCGGGCATCGGCATACGCCCGGGCCAGCGCTTCGAGCAGACCCCCACGCCGCCCCTCCGAGAAGCGCGGTCGATCGTCCATCGTCCCTGCGCGCAGCAGCTCGATCACCACCGCGTGCTGCCCTGGCGCGTCCACCTTGCGCAGCACCTGCTGGAGCGCGAACCCCTCGGCGAGCTGCTCCAGGATCTCCGTGCGGGTGGGCGCGCGCTCCAGCCGGCCGAGCAGACTTCGACGCACGATACGCATCTGGCGCATGCGTGTTCCCGTATGGTCGTCGAAGTGCACCTGCTGACCGAAGCGTCGTGCCTCCAGCAGCATGTGCTCCGCCTCGGCATCCCCTTCGATGCGCTTGCGGTAGTGCTCCACCTCGGCACCGAACGCCGCCACCTCGGCGCGCATCGCGTCGAAGTTGAACACCGCCTCGGCGTGCGTCACCACCTCGCTCGTGCGCTCGTCCTCGACGTCACCTGCCCCGAGCCCCTGCCGGTGTGCCTCCAGGTGGTGCTGGATGCGCGCCGAGAGCTGCGCCAGCGCCTCGCTCTCCGAAAGCTCCATCATCCGGACCGACAGCGCACCCAGCTCGCGCGCGAGCGTCGCCGGGGGCGCGTGGAGCAGCGGCTCGATCGCCCAGCGGGCGCGCGCCGGAGGCGCCTCCTCCAGCACCTCCCGATCCAGCGCGAACTCCTCGCCTTGCACCCGGACCCGCAGGAGCTGCATCGCCGCTTGCGACGCCCCGCTGATCGCATCGGACAGCAAGCTCCCGATCTGGTCCTCGATGGCCCGCTTCACCGAGCGCGCCCCATCCTCCGCGGAGAACGCCACCTCGGACAGCTTCTCCGCCACGCCCGCCGCCACGCTCACGAAGAGGTTGCGCTCGGCGAGCCCGCGCCGCCGGAGCAGCTTCCCCAGCTCCTTCCGCGTCACGGCCGTCGCCACCTCCGGGGTGAGGGGATGGAAGGGCACCACCCGATCGATCCGGTTGAACAGCTCCGGCGCGAAGAACGCCCGCACGGCCGCGGCGATGTCCTTCATGCGCTCCTCCCCGGCTACCTGACTGCGCACCCCGGCGCCCACCTCCCCGAAGCCGAGCGCGCCTCGGCTGCGCGCACCCAGGTTCGACGTCATCACCACGACCGCGTGGTTGAAGCGCGCCGTCCGCCCTGCGGCGTCGGTCAGCCGCCCGTCCTCGAAGAGCTGGAGGAGCAGCGCATGCACCGACCGGTGTGCCTTTTCGATCTCGTCGAGCAGGATCAACGAGAACGGCTGCTCTTGCACCCGACGTGTCAGAAGCCCGTCCGGCTGCCAGCGATCCCCGATCAAGCGCGCTGCTGCGTCCGGGCCGCTCAGCTCGCTCATGTCGAAGCGGAGCAAGCGCGACGGGCTCCCGTAGAGCAGCTCGGCCAGACACTTCGCCAGCTCGGTCTTCCCGGTCCCCGTCGGTCCGGTGAAGAGGAACACCCCGTACGGACGACGCGGGTCGGTCATCCCCGCCTTCACCCGCGCCACCAGATCGGCGGCGACGCGCACGGCCTCGGGCTGACCGATCACCTGCGCCGTGAGCTGTGCCTCCACCGCGCCGGGATCGAGGCTCGTCTCCTCTTGCAGGAGCACCTCGGGGACGCCCGTCTTCGCGGAGAGCATCTTCAGCACCTCCGGCGCTCCCAGCAGTCGCAGGTCGGTCTTCTCGTCGACGCGCCCGGGCGCCTTGCCCAGATCGCGGAGCAGATCCAGCGCCTTGCCCGGAAGAGCCCGCGACGTGAGCAGAGACCCACCGACGTCGAGGATCGTCCGCAGCGCGTGGGGCCCGAACGAGACCGGAAGCCGCCGCTCCAGCGCCCGTGCCTCCCGCAGCATGAGCCGGAGCGACTCGGCGCGCGTGGCCTCGGGGAGATGGATCTGGGTGAAGAGCGCCGCGAACGAAGGCGCCTCTTGCTCCAGCATGCGCAGCTCCTCCGGTGTGCACTCCCCGACCAGCGTGAGCTGCCGTCGCCCGAGCGGACCGCGGAAGAACTCGGCCAGCGAGCGCGCACTTTGCCGCGACTGACCGAGCCGCGGGAAATGGTGCACGTCGTCGACCACCAGCACGAGGTCCCGCCCCTCTGCATCTTCGAGCAGCTCGATGCACTGCTCCTCCCACTCCCCCAGCCGACTCATCCCGGAGATGAGCCGACGCCCGCTGAGCTGCCACACGCTGCGCACGCGATCGAGGTTGCGGTGGGTGAAAAATCCATCTGCCTCCAGGACATCGAGCACGGCGCGGTGGATCGAGGTCGACTTGCCACAGCCGGGCGGTCCGACCACGAGCACGGACTGCGAGCGCGCCGGGCCGAGGAGGTGAGCGAGCTGATCCCGGTGCGGGTTGCGCGGCACCCCCCCGTCGAGATCACCCGATGCCGCCCGGGTCATCAGGTTCACGCCGAGCTTCGGGAGCACCTTCAGCGCGCGCCGCTTGCGTTTCGACCTGCTCAGCTCCTCGACGGCGTCGCCTTGCTTGCGCGGAAGGTCCGAGAGCACGGACCGTGGCGAGCACGAGAAGCCGATCACCTTGATCCGCTCGGTCCCGCGGCTCTGGAGCTGCTCCAGCGCGACCGCGTCGAGGTCCGCCCACGCCTGCTGGAACAGCGCCCGCACCTGCCCGGCGAGCGGCGCGTCCTCGTCGATGGGGATCGCCTCGTTCTGGCGCTCCGGGTGGTACGCCAGGGTGATCTTCTCCTCCTCGGTGGCCCACCGGGGTTCCAGGATCACCGGGAACACCCCGCTCACCTTGTGCCGCTCGGCGCCGATCACCATCTCCAGCCGCACCCGCTCGATCCGGAGACCACGCGCCATCTCGATCCGGGCGAGCGCCACGGCGGGCGTCTTCTCGAACGTCTCCTGGAGCGACTCGACGAGCTTGCGAAGCACGCGATGCGCGGTGCCGCCCTCGCGCGTGAGGGTGAGCGGCCCGAGGCCCAGCGTCACCGTCTGGTAGGTCCGTGGCGTGCGGCGCTCGAACAAAGGGATCGTGAAATGCATGGCTAGCCGTCCTCTGCGGCGTCGGACGCCTCGGAGAGCTCTGGCAGCAAGTAAACGTCGTCGCGATCGAGCCCACTCCCGGGCTGCTCCAGCAAGAGCAGGTGCTCCAGCGCCACCTCTTCGAGCTGATCCCAGCGCAGCCCGGGCTCGACGGGGATGCGCGCTCGTCGCCCCGCGATGTGCAGCGCCACGGTGCCGTGATCGTGCTCGCGCACGGCGCCGCCCTTCCGGCGCCCCGACGCCGTGCCCGCGGGGGGCGGCGCGAGGGTCGGGTGGGACCACTGCGCCTCGGTGATGGCGGTCTCGAACGCCACGACGTGCACGTACACGTGTGCCCGGTCCTCCTCGTCCCCCACGACGCCGCGGTCCTTCGCTTCTCCGGTGAGCACGATCCGGTGCAGCCCGGCCTCCAGCGCGAGCATCGCGCCCACGTAGGCTCCTCGGCAGCGGAGCAGAACATTGCGGAACGACCGCTTCGGCGCCTCGAGCGCGCGCAGCGCGTCGGGGATGGAACGCGGCGGACCCCAGCGGCGACCTTCCGGCCAGGGACCGTCCCGAGGGCCTGCCTTGTCGCCGTCGAGGTGAATCTCGGCGACCCAGCCCCGTGCGGTCATCGCCCGCAGCAGCGGATCCAGCCAGAGCCCGAACATCCCCGGGTCCAGCTCCTCCACGATCAGGGTGATCGCGTTCCGCTGGGGCAGCAGCGCGGTCAGCGCGTGCGGCAGCACCTTCCGGAAGGCCGCCTGTCCCTCCCGCGAGGTGTGGACCATCGGGCCGAGGGGCGTGCCCTCGAAGAGCGCGATCATCGCCGCCTCTTCCGCGCGAAAGACCTCTTCCTGTCGCAGCGTGAGTTCCTCCCACAACGTCTGCAGCCGGTGGTGCTCCGCCTGCAGCTCGGCCACCTCCTCCTGACGGCTGCGGGCGCGTGCCTTGCTTTGATCGGCACTCCGACGCTTGCGTCCGCGCTCCTGGTCGCGCCCCATCGTGTTGAGCTGGGTCAGGAGGAAATCCATCTGATCCTTCAGCTCGACGATGGGATCCAGCTCCATCCACGCCTCCACCTCGCGGCGTGCCTGACTCACGGCGTCGTAGCCGAACGCCTGCTGCGCGCGCCTCACGCGGCTCCGCTTGCGCGCCACCACCAGCAGCCCCCCGGCGCCAGCGCGCGCCACCACATGCCCCGTCTCCCCGTCGCTTCCAGCCGACCCGTGCTGGACGCCCACTTCCTCCGTCTGGAGTGCTCCTTCGCTCTCCGCCTCTTCCCCGGCCTCCGTCACCTGCACCAGCAGATCCCGCGCCCCGGCGCCGAGGCCCGACAGCACCCGCGCCACGGGCGCCACGAGCTGCTCCTCCAGGTGCCGCCGCAGCGCGCGCGCGCCGTACGTCTCGGAGAACCCGTCACTCGCCAGCCGACGCAGCGCGCGTGCACTCAACGTGAGCCCCACCCCTGCCTCGACCAGCCCCCGCCGCGACGCGATGCGCTCGATGAGCACCCGCGCCACCTCCACGACCTCCGCCTGGCTCAGCGGCCGGAACGCGACGATCCGATCGATCCGGTTCACCATCTCCGGCCGGAACGCCGCCTCCACGGCCCGCGTGTAGTGATCCCCGAAGCTCGCCTCGCCTCCGAGGAACCCCGACCGCGTCCGCCGCTCCGCGGATCCCAGGTTCGACGTCATGATCAGGATCGCGTTGTGGAAGTACGCCGTCTGCCCGCGCGCGTCCGACAGGCGCCCCTCCCCGCAGACCTGGAGCAACAGATCGAAGACCGCCGGGTGGGCCTTCTCGATCTCGTCGAGCAGGATCACGCAGAACGGCTGCTCCCGCACCCGCCGCGTGAGCAGCCCGGCGTCGCGATCCGTCCCCCGGATCAACCGATCGGCGGCATCGGGTGTCATGAACTCGCTCATGTCGAAGCGCGCCATCCGCTCCGCCGACCCGAAGAGCAGCTCGGCCAGCGCCCGAGCCAGCTCCGTTTTCCCGACGCCCGTCGGCCCCACGAAGAGAAAGGTCGCCAGCGGCTTGCCGGCGGGCTGTAGCCCCGCCTTCACCACCGCGATCGTCTCCGCGAGCGCGCGCACCGCCTGCTCCTGACCGATCACCGTGCGGCCGAGGCGCGAGACCAGCTCCTCGACCCGCAGGGGCAGATCCTCGCGCAGCAGGAACTCCGGCACCCCCGTGCGCATGGAGAAGGTCTCGTAGAGCTGCTCCTTCCCGAGCGTGATCGCCGTCCCTCCGTGACCTTGCTCCTTCTCGCGCAGCGCGCGCATGTCCTCGTAGAGCCGCACGGCCTTGCCCGGGAAGGCGGCGTACGGGAGATAGCGCTCGCACAGATCGACGAGCGCCGGGATCGCCTCCGTCGCGAGGTGAGGCCGGAGCGGCTCGGCCCGCGTGTCGTGCTGGACGCGCCGCGAGAGCACCTCTCGCGTGAGCGCTGGCGAGAGCGCCGGAACCGGGATCCGGCTGAGCGCCGCGAAGAACGCCCAGTGCCGCGACTCCAGCGCGTCGACCCGATCCTCGCGGACCTCGCACACGAGGCGCACCTTGCTCCCGTCGACGAACGGCCGGAGCGCTCCCCCGAGATCCACGGCGCCCTCCTCGTCGTGTGCCGAGAGCAGGTCTTCGAGCTGATCGATGTAGAGCACCGCGTCCAGCTCCTGCGCGGCCGCCATCACCGCGAACACCCGCTCTTGCCACTCTCCGAACCCACTCATTCCCGCCACGAGCTGCGCGCCGCTCGTCGCGAACACGGGCCGGTCCGAGCCGTGCGCGTACGCGCGCATGAGCGCCCCTTTGCCCGACCCCTCCGGCCCCACGAGCAGCACCCCCAGACGCTCCTTGCCCGAGAGCAGCGCCGTGAGCCGCGACTGCTCCGCGTCCCGCCCCACCAGCGGCGGCGGCCCGAAGCGCCCCTCCACCTGGAACCGCGTCGACGCCCCTTCGAGCACCTCGATGGCCTTCCGGCGCCGCGCCTCGCGGGCGATGGCCTCCATCCGTGACGCCCCCCTGCCGGTCTGCGCCTTGTGCTCCAGCGGGACCTGGATCACGTCCAGCGCTGCATCGCTGGTCGGCAGGAGGCCCCGGAGCACCCAGGCCGACAGCTCTTGCGACGCCAGAAGTCGCCGCACCTCGTGGCGCACCACCTCCTCGAACTCCTCGCCGCGCTGCACGTAGAACGTGTGCCCCACCGCGGGGACCATCACCCACGCATCCCCGTCCTTGGCCGGGATCACCACGCACACGAACGCGACCAGCGGATCACGCTTCGCTCGGCGCGACAGCGCCTCGATGGGGAGGCTCACCTCCACCGAGACGAGCCGCGTCGCCTCCGGCAAGGACAGGCGAGAGAGCAGCTCTGGCCGCGCGCGGTGCAGGTAGGCGCGGAGGAACAGCTCCTGGTCCATCCTCACCTCCTCTTCCGCGCCGATGCTCATGAAGTTCGCCGCAGCGGCCGGCGCCATGAGCCACGCGCCATCGAAGCGCTCCTGCGAGAGCACGTGGACCCGAGCGACCCGACCCTCGTGCTCCTGGGGGTGATCCGAGGCGCCGGAAGGATCCGGGCTCACAGGTGCAGCATCGTCGTCGCTCGGGCCAGTCATGGGGGCGCGAGAACAGCGGAGATCACCGGGAAGCGCAACGGTGAGAAGGCGCTTCAGCGTCGCATCGACGAGAGGGCGACGACATGGCGCTCCCGCCTCCATCACCCTATGCTGAACCATATGGTTCAGTGTTTTTCACCGCTCGACACCGCGTTCGGTGCCCTGTCCGACGCAACCCGCCGAGGCATCCTCGAGCGCCTCTGCCACGGTGAGGCGAGCATCAGCGAGCTTGCCAGTTCGTTCGACATGACCCTGACCGGCATGCAGAAACACGTCCACATCCTCGAGGACGCCCAGCTGGTCATGACGGAGAAGGTCGGTCGCGTCCGCAGATGCAAGCTCGGTCCACGCCGTCTGGACGAGGCGGCCGCCTGGATCGCCTCTTACCGCGGGATGCTGGAAGCCCGGCTCGATCGTCTCGGCGCGTTCCTGGAGCGCAACAAGGGGGCCTCGTCATGAGCGGAGTGAGGAATCGAGGCGCCTCCCTGCTCGTCGCCACCCCGAGCGATCGCGAGGTCCGGACCGAGCGTGTCTTCGACGCGCCGAGAGAGCATGTCTGGCGAGCGCTGACCGATGCGAAGCTCGTCGCGCAGTGGTGGGGGCGCGGGAACCGGCTCGTCGTCGAGCGCTTCGAGGTCGAGCGCGGAGGCCACTGGCGTTTCGTCGAGCACGCGCCCGATGGCGTCCACGGCTTCGAGGGACGCTTCCGTGAGGTGTCGCCTCCCGAGACCCTCGTGCAGACCTTCTCGTGGGACGGGATGCCTGGCCATGTGGTCATCGAGACCACGCGCCTGGAGGACCTCGGTGACGGCCGCACGAGGCTCGTGACCACCTCGCTGTTCCACACCTCCGAGGAGCGCGACGGCATGCTCTCGTCGGGCATGACGGAGGGGCTGGAGACGAGCTACCTCGCGCTGGACGCGCTGCTCGCCACCTCGCCGCACCCCGCTCACGCCGAGGAAGGCCCCCGCGCCTCCGGAGAGGCGGGCCGCGAGCTATCCGTGGCCTCCTCTGCAAGCCAGGCCGGAGCCGAGGACACGACGACCCCATCGACCGACGAGAAGGCGATCCGAGACCTCGTCGAAGCCTGGGCGCAGGCCGTTCGCGACGGCGACATGGACGGGGTGCTCGCGCACCACACGATGGACGTCGTGATGTTCGACGTCCCACTCCCGCTGCAGCGGACGGGGCTCGCCGCGTACCGTGCGGCCTGGGAGCCGTTCCTGTCCGGGGGTCCTCATCGTGGCTTCACCCTCGGGGAGCTGAGCATCACCGCCGGAGGCGCTGCGGCGTTCTGTCATGCGCTCGTCCGGGTGGGCGACGAGAACGACTTCGCCGTTCGGCTGACGCTCGGCCTCGTCAAAGCCCGCGGGCGCTGGCTCATCGCGCACGAGCACCACTCGGCACCCCTCGCCGAGGGCTGAGCTCTTCCACCTGCCGGTGAGCTTCCCCGATTTTTCTCGTTCGGTGAGGGCGCCCCTCGTGAGGGCGGCGTGGCACTATCATGCGCCGCGATGATCGTCCGCGAGCGGCCCTCGTTCTGGCGCCTGTTCTTGATCCTGCGCGGCTCGGTCGTCCCGAGGATCCTGCCGCAGATCGGCGCCACGATGGTGCTTTCCTGCCTCGTGGTCTACTGGACCATGGACCCGGCGAGGACGCCGATCTCCATCACCCCGGCGCCCTTCACCCTGATCGGCCTCGCCCTCGCCATCTTCCTCGGTTTCCGCAACAACGCCGCCTACGACCGCTACTGGGAGGCGCGGAAACTCTGGGGCGAGCTGGTCATCGTCAGCCGCTCGTTCGCGCGCGAGGTGCTCACCTTGATGAGCCTCGACGCCGATGCCGACGTGCTGCGAGCCCGCCAGGTGCGCCTCGTGCGAAAGGCGATCGCCTTCGTTCACGCCTTGAAGGACCACCTCCGGGGAATCAAGGATCGCGAGGGCATGGAGCCCTCGCTCGCCTCGACCCACACCTCCGAGGAGATCGACGCCTTCCTGAGGTCCTCGAACGTGCCCAACGCGATGGTCACATCCCTGGGCGCCGATCTCCTCGCGTGCCGGCGCGAGGGCCTGGTCTCGGAGATCCTGCTTTTGCACCTCGACGCGCGCCTGAACGGCTTCACCCACGTGCAGGCGGCGTGCGAGCGGATCAAGACGACCCCCATCCCCTTCGTCTACTCACTCCTCCTGCACCGGACCGCGTACCTGTACTGCTTCCTGCTGCCGTTCGGCCTGGTGGAGTCCATCGGCCGGATGACCCCCCTCGTCGTGGGCCTGGTCTCGTACACCTTCTTCGGCCTCGACGCCGTGGGCGACGAGATCGAGGAGCCCTTCGGCCTGGCCCCGAACGATCTGCCGCTGAGCGCCATGGCGCGGACCATCGAGATCAACCTGCTCGAAGCCCTGGGCGAGGAAGTGCTCCCCGCGCCGATGCTGCCCGTCGACTACAACCTGGAGTGAGCGTCGCGATGCGATCCTTCAGGGCGTCGCGACGAGCCGAGGGACGAGCCAGTCGAACGCGCCCATGGCGTCGACCTTGCCGGCGATGACGTCGAGGACGAGCTGCTCGGCATCGTCCGTCGTGGTGTCGATGCTCAGCCCGACGAGGCGGAGCTGGTCCTCCATCGCAAGCCAGGCGACGCGCTCGACGAGTCTCTGTTGTTGTGGGTCGTCGGCGCTTTCCTCACCAAAACGCCCTGTGTCCTGTGTCGGAACACGAGCTTTCGCACCGAGGGGACGATCCACTTCAGCTCCGCACGGTGACGCGCAGGAAGCGTCTCCCGCCATGTCTCCAGCGCGGTGAGCGACGCGGGCGCGGTGGACTCGACGAGTAGGCTGACGCAAGCGCAGCGCCTGCGCCTGGATGTCCCCTTCGTAATCAACGCCCCTGGCGCCATCCCGTCTGGCTGATTCGTCCCTGCGGTATGGCGTCGTTGTGTTTGCCAGAGTGCTTGCTGCTCACCTCCGTGTCGTCCAGATCCGTCCAAACATCCTCTCGGACACGCTGGCGAGGCTCGTTCGCCCGAATCCCCCGCCGGGGACGCGTTGCACAGGCCCCGTGAGTGGCCGACGCGACCATGTCTCGCCGTTGCACAGGCCCCGTGAGTGGCCGACGCGACCATGTCTCGCCGTTGCATGGGCCCCGTGAGTGACCGACGCGACCATGTCCCGCGGGACGACCCCCCGGCGTTCGTCGACACGACCTGGTCACGCTCCGGCCCAGTAGAGGAGCGTCGTCCGCCGCCACCTGGTCCGTGTCTCGACCGGAGGGCGTCGGTGACGACCGAGGCCTGTGATCGGTGACACCCGCCTCGTCCGCGCGCTCCCGCGCCCAGGAATCCCGTGCCTTGCCCCCGTCGTTCGCCTCCGCGCCCCGGGCCGCGGCCGCCCCGGGTCCCGGCGCTCGCCGTGCCGGCCAGGTGACGAAGTCACCCTGCCGATGGCTGCGCGCGCTGACGCCTGTTCCAGAAGGCGAGCTTGCTCATCCAGTCACAGTGAAATTCCAGCCCAGCGACCGCTGCATCCGAGCCATGGCTGCTGCGCCCGAAGAGCAGGTCGGGAAGCTCGCCCTCTCGCGCCTTCGAGCCCGTGGTGGGGCATACCTGGTGGGGACCCTGACCTTGGTGGAAGGAGGCGATGGCGATGAGCGATCACGCGAGCGCGACGTACGAGATCCGGTCGTGGGACGAGACCCCGCTGCATCCCGTGGAGGGCCTGCCGAAGATCGCCCGGGTGAACGCGACGACGAGGTTCAGCGGAGAGATCGAGGGCGAGGGGACGCTGGAGTACCTGATGACCTACCGCGACGATGGCGTGGCCACGTTCGTCGGTCTGGAGCGGGTGGTCGGTCGCGTGGGAGGCAAGTCGGGCAGCTTCGTGCTGCGCCACCTCGGGACGTTCGAGGACGGCGTGGCGAAGGCCACCCTGCTGGTGGTCCAGGGCTCGGCGACGGGCGAGCTGCGAGGCCTGATGGGTGAAGGAGGGTTCGCGGCCAGCGGGAGCCGCGTCCCGCTCACGCTCGACTACGTCATCGAGGGGTGACGCGCGGAGAGACGCTCGCCGCTCAGGGCAGGAAGAACTCCACCTCGACGCCGACGTAGTGGCCGGTGGGGGATACCTGCAGGTCCATGGGTCGGCTGCGGAGGCAGTGGCCGGCTTCGGGTCGCTCCATGCCTTCCACCTCGCTGATGCCCCGCGCGATCTCCTTGCCGCTCGAATCGAAGGTGCTGTTGAAGAGGTACTTCGCCTTCGGAGGCTCTGGCTGCTTCTGGGCGAACGGCGTCCAGCAGGTCTTCACGAGGTCGGGCCGCTGTCGTTCGAGCTGCTTCCGCATCTCGTCCACGACCTGCTGACGCACGGCGGGGGGGACGGGCGCGGGGGCGAGGCCGAGGCCGGGCACGGAAGGGGGCTGGGCTGCGGGCCCCGTCTGCGGACTCGGTGCCGACGCGGAAGCTTGCGGGAGGGCCGATGGGACCGGCGAGGGAGGCTGGCTGCGCAGCCCGAAGAAGACGCCAGCGCCGATGATGGTGCAGCCCACGAGGATGGCCGTGGGGATCAGATACTCTTTCTGCATCGCTGAAATCAGGGCGAGCCAGGGTCCGCATCGGCAGCTCAGCAGCGAGGTGAAGGGCTGTCAACCGCAGGCGCCTTTCGTGCGCGTGGTGCCTCCAGGGTCGTGCGGGGCGTCTCGCCCGGTCGCGACGTCGAGGTACCTCCACGAAGCGACATCGGGCGTGTCGTGAATGGTGACCTCGATGTCGTGTTCTGGCGTGTCGGTGTCGGGAGCGAGCCTTGAAAGCGTGACCTCGACACGTAGCATGGGCCGACCATGCGAACGCTCCATCCTCGCGCGCTGGTCGCGTCCTTCGTCGGGACCTCCTTGCTGTGGACCTCCGCCGCGCAGGCGGACGAGACGCCCTTCGTGTACGTGCGGTGTGCGCGCACCACGGAGACCTTCACGGTCGAGATGGACGTGGTGGTCGACGGGCAGACGCGGACGGCGACGCGGACGATGACCGGGCTCGACGTCTACGATGTGCTACCGGACGTCACGAACTTCCTCAGCGGGTTCTCGGGGCCGTGTGATCTCATGCTGCACGACGCGGCCGGAAGCGAGCGCGTCCTGTACGACTGCTCGTCGACGTCCACGGATGCCGCGGCGTGTGCCGCGATGGACCCGGCGGTGTCGTTCGATGCGGGCACCGTGGCGTTCACGGTGTTCCGAGGCGAGCTGCGGCCAGGGTCGGAGCTGGTCCACCCGCGGGTGGTGGATCCGCTCGCGGAGAACACCACGAACACGCGCTTCTCGCTGCCCAACCGGCTGCTCGCGACCACCGAGGCGCAGCTCTACGTGGTCGACGTCGCGTCCGGTACGGTCAGGGAGCTGCCGCACGTGGCGGGCACCTTCGACACCGGGCCTGCCTTCTTGCCGAACGGTCGCCTGGCCTTCACGTCGACGCGCGACGGTCACACGTCGACGCTCGTGTTCGGTACGACCAACTCGAGCCCGGGGACGCGCATCTGGTCGATGGACCTCGACGGCAACAACCTCGACATCGCGAGCCACCACTCGCTGGCGCAGGAGCAGCATCCGTTCGTGCTCCGTGACGGGCGCGTGCTCCATTCGAGCTGGCAACTCTTCGGCGGGCTGCCTTTCCGGCACACGAACGGTTCGCCGGGCGGGTTCACGACGATCGGGAACCTCTTCCACCTGTTCGCCCAGAACCCCGACGGGTCGCACCAGTTCGCTTTCTTCGGTCAGCACGCGGGTGACCACCAGCCCATCTCGAGCGTCGGGGTGGACCATAAGGCGGCGCACTTCGTCACGCAGACGAGCGACGCACGGGTCTGGTTCGCGGACTACTACCGCGGCAACAACAACGGCCTGGGCGAGGTGCTCGGCATGATGCCCGAGCCGCTGGACCAGGAGGGGATCTCGGCAGAAGAGGCGCCGGCCTTCGGTGACGTCTACGCGCCACGCGACATGGTGCGCTTCGCGCCCTGGACGACCAGCGGGGACAGCATGGCGAAGCCGATGCCGGCGCCCGCGATCAGCGTCCCGACGTACGCGGACCCGATGCCGTTCGCGGGGAAGGTCGGTCACCCGAGCGCGCTCCCCGACGGCGGGCTGATGGTCGTGTGGGGCAAAGGGGCGTGCAGCACGGTGGCCAGCCCGTCGGTGTTCGACAGCCTGGGTCGCCCGCGGCCGCCGCTCACGAGCGGCTCGGGGAGCGGGACGGCGATGAACGTGCTCACCTCGCTCGCGCTCGACACGCCCGGCTGCGACGCCGGGCTGTACCGCGCGACGGCGATCCCCTCGTCCCACCCGAACGATCTCGAATTGATGGTCGACGAGCGCGCGTGGCACGAGATCCAGCCGCGCGCGCTCGTCCCGTACGCCGCGATCCACGGCGTCGAGCGCCCGACGGTGATCGCGCGCGCCGATGTCCGAGCGCAGCACGCCGCCCTGGAGGTGGGCACACCCTTCGGGTTGCTCGGCGCCGCGTCGATCCTCGATCGCGAGACGCATCCGCGGGGCGGGATCCGGTTCCAGGGGGAGCACCAGTTCCACAACCACGGGACCGACACCATCGACTACGACGACGACGACCTGTGCGGCGTGCGGATCCTCGGGGTGATGCCGAACCGCAGCAAGGACACCTACCGGGAACTCTCGAACGTCGCTGGCGAGCGGGTGCGAATCCTCGGGGAGTTCCCGGTCCGGAACACGAACGCCGACGGGACGGCGCGCATGGACCCGAGCGGTCATCCCGACACGAGCTTCCTCGTGCGGTTCCCCGCCGACGTGCCGTACCTGATGCAAGGCATCGACTGCGATGGGCGCACGCTCAACACCGACCAGACGTGGCAGAGCTTGCGCCCTGGTGAGCAGAAGACCTGCGGCGGCTGTCACGTCCACTCGAAGCCCGCGCGCGTCGAGTTCGCGAACAGCTTCGCAGCCACGCCCGAGTACGAGATCCACCGGCTGGGTGAGGGGACGGTGCCGCTGCTCGCTGGACGCGACGGCGACGGCAAGGTGCAGACGCGCACGGAGGAGGGCTACGGGCTCGCCATCGACTTCGTGAGCGACGTCATGCCCCTCTTCGAGCGGCGCTGCGTGAGCTGTCACGGCGGTGGATCGCCGGCGGCCGGGCTCGCCCTCGATCGCCCGGGCGTCGATCGGGACAGCCGCGCGACGTGGTACTGCCTCGTGGGCGACAGGAGCCAGGTCTGCGTGCCGGACGCCTTGCGGCACGAGACGGGCGCCGGCAGCGGCGGGATCACGTTCCGGCGCCCGCAGCTCACCCGCTACGTGCGCGCGTTCAACGCGCTCGGGAGCCTCCTGTACTGGAAGGCGGCCAACCGGCGCACCGACAAGCGAGCCGATGACACGTACGGCGCCTCCGATGCGGCGGATCTGCGCGACATCGACTTCGGTGCGGCGCACCCGACGGACACCACGCCCGAGGAGCTCGGCCTCCTCGCACGCTGGATCGACATCGGCTCCCCCGGTGGTCCGCAAGAGGCCCGTGACACGCAGTTCCCGACGCTGCACCTGTCCGCCACGGTGTCGGGGGAGACGGTGACCGCGCTGCACGTCGGGACGGTGGACCTCGGCAGCGGGATCGATCCCTCGTCGCTCGAGGTCTGTCTCGTCCAAGGGGGGGCATGCGAGCGCAACCTCGCGACGGAGGCGCAGCGGCACGGCGTGGTGCATCTCGACCTCGCCGCGCCGCTGACCGACGACGCCCAGATCGTCCGAGCGAGCGTCCGTGATCTCGCCGGCAACGAGACCCTGGTGGAGCGCACCGTGGGCTGGCTGCGGAGCGCGCCGCCGCCCCTCCCGGGCGAAGGCCCGGGCGAGGAAGAGGAAGAAGAGGGGGAGGGGGCCGGCGTGAAAGGAGCAGGCGACGAGGGCGGATGTGGCTGCCGAGCTGGTGCCGGCGCGGCGTCGACGACGTGGGCGATGGCACCGCTCGCCGCCGCCTGGTTGATGTGGCGAAGGCGTCGTCGGCACGGGCAGTAGTCGGCAGCGCCGCGAGCGCTGGGGGGTCGGCAGCGCCACAAGTGCTGGGTGAGCGTCGCCGGGGATCTTTTCCCTGAGCGGGGAACCGGCGCGGAGGTCGTGCCATCTCCGGGGCACTGAACGGTGAGGGGCGCCCGGTGTGCCCCGTTCCGGAGCGATCCGTGCGCGCGAGCGGTGGCCCTCGGGGGTCTTCGCCGGCCGTCGTGTGCGGGCCGTCAACTCCCCACCGACCCCCCGGAAGAACACGATGCATCGTTTTCTGCGTGCGCTCGCGGGCGACCTGATCTCGCTCGCGCTCTCGCTGTCCCTCGTCTCGTCGGCACAGGCTCGAGAGGTGTCACCCAGCTCGGCCGTGGCCTCGTCGGACGACCCCGCAGCAGCCTCTGCCCCGCCCGACGTTGTCTCTGCGCCAGCTTCGCCTGCGCCGGTTACGCCTGCGTCAGCCACGCCTGCGTCAGCCACGCCTGCGCCAGCCACGCCTGCGCCAGCCACGCCTGCGCCAGCCACGCCTGCGCCAGCCGCGTCCGAGCATCCGCCGGAGAAGTTCAACTTTCATGCGTCGCTCAGCGAAGGGCTGGGCTTCAGGACGGCCGAGGACCTGTTCGCCGTCGACGTGGGCGTGCTGTCCCAGTTTCGAGGAGAGCTGACGTTCAACGGGGGAGCGCTCTCTCAGGGAGGCTTCAACGTGATGGTCGTCCGACCGTACCTGCGGGCGCGCGCCTTTCAGGATCGGGTGAAGTTCCTGGTGCAGCCCGAGTTCGCGGGTCCGTCGGCGCGCTTGCTCGACCTGGAGGCGACGTGGCAGCCGGTGCCGGAGGTCGGCATCAAGGTGGGGCAGTTCTTGACGCCCTTCAGCCGCGCGTTCCTCACGCCGGTGCCGTTGCTCCAGTTCCAGGACTTCTCGCGCGTCGAGGAGCGCTTCCGGGCGGGTCGTGACACGGGGGTGATGGTGCTCGGCTCGATCGGGAAGGGGGCGGTCGAATATTACGCGGGGGCCTTCAACGGAAACGGGATCGGCAAGGGCGGGAACGACGACACCTCGGTGATGGGGATCGGGCGGGTGGCGGTGAGCCCGGTGCGCGCGATGCCTTACGACGAGACGCCGTCCCTGCGGGGGCCGGTGCCGTTCGGGTTCTCGGTGGGACTGAACGGGATCGTGGACCGGGCGCATCCGACGGGCCAGCAGGTGGATCCGGTGACCGGAGAGACGACGACGGTGGCGCTGTCCCCAGAGACCCGGCTGACGGGCGGGGTGGATGTGGTGGTGGCGTGGGGAGGATTCACGCTCTTCGGGGAAGGGTACCTGCGCACGACGAGGCCCGATGCGGGGGCCGCAGTGCGCGGCGTGGGGGTGTACGGGCAGGCGGGGTACTTCGTGGTGCCCGAGCGGCTGGAGGTGGCCGCGCGGGCCGGGTGGATGGAACCGGATGCGTCGCGGAGCGACGGGCAGGAGAAGAGCGTCGAGGGGCAGGTGAACGCGTACGCGGTGGGCAACCACCTGAAGGTGGGCGGGCGCTACCAGCTCCTGGATCTCGACGCGGCCTCGGTCGACGGCGTTCCTGCCGGGACCACCCATCGGGCCATGATCCAGGTGCAGCTCTGGATCTGAGGGAGCCATCTTCGGGGTGACGGCCCACGCTTTCCCGGTTGCATGGAGAGAGCGCGGCGGAGGCGCGCTGGTCTTTGCGCTGCGCTACGGGCAGGCTGCGCAGGGGTCGAGGGGGGCGTGGTGCTCTGCGCGGCCGTTCGAGGAGGGTTTCGATCATGGGTCGAGCGTCTGTGGTGCTGACGAGGATGCGGGAGATCTGCCTGTCGCTTCCGGACACGAAGGAGACATTGACCTGGGGAGAGCCTCACTTTCGTGTCGGAGAGAAGATCTTCGCAGGTTGCGGAGAAGGGAAAGGCGTGGTGTCGATCGGGTTCAAGCTGGAGATGGAGCACGCGCTCGACATCATCCAGGACCCGCGCTTCACGAAGGCGCCGTACGTGGGGCACAAGGGGTGGGTGTCGATGGACGCGGCCGGCATTACGTCATGGGACGAGGTGCGGGAGCTGATCCACGAGAGCTACCGGTTGATCGCCCCGAAGAAGTCGCTGGCCAAGCTCGGCACCGACGAGGCGCCGAGCGCCACGACGGCTCGGAACCGTGAACCGGCGAAGGCGGCGACGGGGCGTCGTGGCGAGGCGAAGTCGGCGAGCCCGCAGCGCTCCACGAAGGCGAAGTCGACGACGTCGAGCACGCCGCGCTCCGCCGAGACGAAGACGGCGACGGCACAGCGTGCGACGACGACCAGAGGGGCGGGTACGAGGAGCGGCGTCTCTGTGAAGAAGTCTGCTGCAAAGCGTTCGGCGGCGTCGGATGCGACGAGTGCAGGTGGGGCGAAGCGCGCTGGAGCAGGTCGTCCTGCCATCGTGAAGAAGTCTGCTGCGAAGAGCACGGCAGCCGCGACGCGTACCGCCGGCACGAAGAAGTCTGCTGCGAAGCGCTCTGCGTCGACGGCGCCCGACACGGCGGCGCGCGGAGCGAAGAAGACGCGTGTCGCGAAGAAGGGGTGATGCAGCGGAAGGGTGCGAAGACGAGACCGTGCTGCGACTTCGTCTGGCGTTCGGGTGAGCGCGGCCGCGCTTGCAGCGCGAGGGGGGCGGGTGTCACGCTCCCTCGCATGCAGGAGCCTTCCAGGACACTCTCGCGTCACGCACATGGCGATGAGCTGGAGGCGATGCAGCCGCACCAGGTCGCCGAGATCATCCGCGGTACGTCGTATGTGCGAGCGCAGCCCGGGCTGCGGCACGTCCACGCGTCGAGCGAGCTGCAGACGGAGCTGGGGCAAGCGTACTGTCGGGGTCGTGGGGGGCCTGGCGGGTGGCGCATCCTGCAAGCGCCGCAGCTCCAGCTCGGGCACGGGGTGGACATGGATGTGCTGGTGCCGGATCTGGCGGGATGGACGCTGGAACGGTTGCCGCAGCTCGGAGGCGCGGCGTTCATCCAGGTGGCGCCCGACTGGGTGTGCGAGGTGCTCTCGCCCGGGACTGCCGCGCGTGACCGCGCAGAGAAGATGCCGATCTATGCGCGAGAGCGCGTGAAGACCCTCTGGCTCGTCGATCCGAGCGCGTGCCTGCTCGAGGTGTTCGTGATGGGCGCTGACGGGGAGTGGCGGTTGCGGGTGGTGTCCTGCGGTGCGGCGCAGGTGCGGGCAACGCCGTTCGACGCCGTGGAGCTGGACCTGTCGATGCTCTGGACCGAGTAGGTGCGGGGCGTGCGTCGATGCACGCATGACGGGGTGAGACATCGCGCGGATCCGCGCGGTTCGTTGGCTGGGACATTGGGTGTCCGTGCGGGCAGCGTGCGCGCTGGACGCGTCTCCAGCTCTTTGCCATAGGGTCATTTCAAGGAGGCGGCGTGCCGGCGCGATGCGCGGCGGTAGCGTGGCGCTTCGTCCGGGTTCGGAGCCGGCCATGTTCGGTGGCGATCCGGACGTCCATCGAGGTCACCTGTGCGCAGCGCGTGCGGGAGGGCCGTCATGTGTGCGCAGGACAGGAGGGACACGATGACATCGCTCGAGCACGACAGCGCGGAGGCCGTGACGCTGGTGGAGCTGCTTCGCAAGATGGCGACGGAGCAGCCGGAGGAGAAGGTGTTCAGCGCGCTCGGGGGTGACGTGGCGTTGCTCCCTTCCGGGGCGATGCCAGCGGGCGTGATGACGTTCGGGGAGCTGGATCGCGCGGCGCGCGCGATCGCGGCGGCGCTGCAGCGCGCGGGCGTGAAGCCCGGTGAACGGGCGGTGCTGCTGTACCCGACGG
The DNA here is from genome assembly GCF_001189295.1 of Chondromyces crocatus. Classification (NCBI taxonomy): domain Bacteria; kingdom Pseudomonadati; phylum Myxococcota; order Polyangiales; family Polyangiaceae; genus Chondromyces; species Chondromyces crocatus. The sequence continues at coordinate 10,868,101 of NZ_CP012159.1, read as the reverse complement.
GGGTGGCGCTGGTGCCGGCGCTCTACGGCTGTCTGTACGCAGGGGTCGTCGCCATGCCGGCGCCGCTGTCCGAGGTGGAGGGGCGTTCGGCGCTGGCGGGGCCATCGCGGTGGCTGGTGTCGATGATCGCGGCCTGCAAGCCGGCGATCGTGCTGAGTGGGGTGGGGACGCTCCTGGCGTCGCGTGCGGCGCTCCTGGGGGTGGAGGGGCTGGAGGATGTGCCGTGGCTGGTGACGGAGGCGGTGTCGCCCGCGAGCGCAGCCGGGTGGCGAGAGGTGGCGATCGGGCCGGATACGCCAGCGCTCTTGCCGCCTGGCGTGGGCGATGGCGCGGTGGTGACGCATGCGCGGCTTCTGGGCGGGCCCGCGTCGCTCGGTCTGGGGCGCGGGGCTGCGGGGTGGCTGTCGGGGCAAGAGGGGAGCGGCGCGGGCGGGAAGCCTGGGTTGGCCTCCGCCGCGCCACCCGGGAAGGCGCGCGCCGGATCGAGCGCGGCGTGAGGGTCAGGGGGTGAAGGTGAGGCGCGACTCGACGTGCGCGTCGATGTCGGCGTCGCTGAAGTAGAGCGGGGGGGCGTCGTTGCGGCGCCAGTGCTCGGCTTCGTCGGCGTGGTGGGGGCTCGCCGGATCGAAGGCCTGGCCGCCTGGGATGGCGTTCCAGGCGCGGGGGCCTTCCGGGGTCATCTCCACGACGAGCCGCTGCACGGGGCCGTTGGCGTAGCTGAAGTTCGTCGTCGACCAGATGCCCTGGTTCGAGGCGTCGACGTTGAAGTTGTCTCCGTGGCGAGGGTAGCCGTTGGGGAAGGCGGGGTCGTTCGCGCGGGGGAGGTCGACGGGGCTCGAGCCGGCGATCGAGGGGACCATCGAGGTGAAGCGGACGGTGTGCAGTCGGCCCCAGGTCCACGCCGTCATGTCGTCGCCGAGCAGGTCGCGCAGGGTGGCCATGCCCTGGAGCATGGCGCGGGCGATGCGCTCGTCACGGGTCTCCTGGACGGCGGGGGTGGCGAGGTCGTCCCAGAGGACGGTGTCGCCGAGGACGTCGTCGTAGGTGGCGAGGCGCTGCGGGTCGAGGATGGCCCACTGGAGGGTCTTGGCGATGAGGTTGCTGCCAGGGCGCGCGTTCATGGCGGTGACCTCGTCGCCGAAGGCGAGCTGGGCGAGGTGCGCGACCGAGGCATTGAAGAGGGAGGTGGCGATGGCGTCGTTCACCTCGACGGCAGGCGGTGCGCCGTCGCCGATGTCGACGCCCGCCGAGGCGGCGAAGCTCCAGGCGGCGAGGCGCGCTGCGGCGTTGTCGAGGCGGTCGAGGTCGGCGCTGGAGAGCTCGGCGACGAGGGCGGAGAGCTCGGGGTGGGTGCCCGGCGAGGAGCGCTCGGCCGCGACGCGCGCGATGGCGTCGACGAAGCTCGGCGCGAGGAGACGGCCGAGGGGTGACTGGTGGTCACCCTGCAGGGTGATCATGTCCTCGGGGGTGACGCCGCCCGCGGTGGTGAGCTCTTCGAGGCGCTCGGTGATGCGCGCGATGCGGTGGCCGAGGTCGAAGTCCCAGCCGACGTAGTGGGGCTCGTCGAAGGGGTTGCCGTCGGCGGTGGCACCCACGAGGTCGTTGTTGGCGGTGGCGATGAAGCCGCGCGCCGGGTTGTGGTCCTGCGGGAGGTAGCGGCCGTCGAGGGTGCCAATCCACTCGGCGCTGCCGTCGCCCGGGAGGACCATGGCCGGGGACAGGCCGGTCTGGGTCACGGGGTCGTAGGTCATCGCCGCCGGGTCGCGCACGGGGACACGGGCCTGGGAGGACCAGAAGATGTCGCCCTCGGAGGTGGTGATGACGAAGCTCTGGCCGCCGACCTCGAAGTGCTCGAGCGCGGCCTTGGCGTCGTCGAGGTTCCTGGCGAAGTTCAGGTCGAGGAAGGCGGTGATCTCGTAAGAGGGCTCGTCGCCGGTCCAGCGGACGCTGAGCGCGGTGTTCTCGGTGCGGGGGACGACCTGGCCGTTGACGATCTGGGGGGCGATGATCCCGTGGTGGGGGACGTGCTCCAGGCGGAGGACGATGTCGTCGGCGCCGTTGACCTTGATGGTCTCGGTGACGATCTCGATGGGGACCTGGTTGCCCTTGAACAGCACGGTGTCGGGGGCGCCGTTCTGGCCCGGGGTGATCGTCTCTTCGTAGATGTCGGTGACGTCGTGGCTCGCGGTGGTGGAGCCCCAGGCGATGTGATCGTTGTAGCCGAGGATGACGCCGGGGACGCCGACCAGGGAGAGGCCTTGCACGTTGAGGTCGCCACCGGCGCGCGCGGTGTTGAGGTGCGCGTACCAGAAGAGCGGGGGGCTCGGCAGGGTGAGGTGCGGGTCGCTGGCGAGGAGGGGGTAGCCGGATGCCGTCTTGCTGCCCGAGACGACCCAGTTGTTGGAGCCGCGGCTCTCGTCGCCGAGCTGTTCGAGGTGGCGCTTGGCGAGGTCGAAGAAGCCCTGGGCGCGCTGGAGGGCGCCAAGGGACGCGGCCGGCGGCGCGGGCGCAGGCTGGGGGAGGATGTTCCCGCCGCCGCTCCCGTTCGGGAAGCCGTCGCGGCTGAAGACGTCACGCGCGGGGGCCATGGACCAGAGGTCGCGGAAGATGCCCGCGCGGGGATCGCCCGCGGGGAAGGTGCTCGCGGCGGCGGCAGCGGCCGAGGTGTACGCGATCTCGTAGTCGCCGTCGTAGGAGAGCGCCGAGGAGAGGTAGCGCCCGATGGCCACGGAGTCCTGCGGGGTCCAGTCGGTGAACGCTTCGGTGTTCGGGAGGAGCAAGAGGTCGAGGAGGCCTGCACCCTCCGGGAGCTTGGTGGTCCCTTCGCGGAGTTCCCGGATGTAGATGTTCACGCCGGCGGCGAAGGCGTCGAGGGTGACGCGCGTGGGGCTCGTGGGCTCCAGGCCGTCGTAGATGCGGTTCGCGACCCGCTGGTAGCCCATGACGCGCGCGGCGATGTCGGCCTGGATCGCTTCGGGAGCGAGCGTTCCGACGATCTCGGCGAGCCGGCCGGTGACGTTACGGCGGATGAACTCCATCATCGGGAAGCGATCCCGGGCCATGAGGTAGCCCTCGACGAGGGCCACGTCGTGGAGCGAGGAGGCATAGATGTGCGGCATGCCGCGGTCGTCGACGATGACGTCGACCTGCCCTTCGAGGCCAGGGAGCGTGCCTTCTCCATGGGTCTCGGTGGTGGTCGTGGTGGTCGTGGTGGTCGTGTTCCCAGGGCCAGGATCGTCGTCCCCGGAGCAGCCTGGTGCGCTGAGGAGGCCGAGGGCAATCAGACCAAGGGAAGCGAGGAGCGGGACGCGGCGCATGGAACCTCCGTTGAAACCAGGGGACCCTACCACGAGGGCGCTTTTGCCCAGCAGGGCGAAGCATGGCGGCGACCTCGCCCGACGTTCCTCGTCAGGCCTGGTCTCGACGCGGCACCACAGCATGGCGGCGTGAGACCAGCGGGCCAGCCCGTCCTGCGGTGTGGTCGGGGCGGGAGGCTCGCCTGGTGACCCACGGGATCGCGGTTCCGGCCCGGGACGGTTTGTGAGACATCTGGAGGGGCGATGAACTCGGATCAATCCCGCCGGCTGGATGTGCGGGCGCTCCTGCCGCTCGCGCTCGGCCTCTACGCAGAGTACGGCGACAAGCTCTCGCTCGCGACGCTGGCGGATCTCAAGCTGCGCGCGCGGCGCGCCCTGACGCATGATCCGATGGACTCGCTGCTGGCGATGTCGCTGGTCGGTGCGCTGCTGCTCCACGCGGCAGAGAAGGATCACAACCCGCGCTGCAGGACGTTCCTGGATGCCTTGCTGTTCGTCACGGCGAACCAGGCGGTGGGGTTCAATGGCTGGCTCCCCGTGACGGACGCGGGAAAAGCGGTGGGCGCGTTCGTGCAGACGTTCGGACCCGCGCTCTCGGCCGCGGCCCTCTCCCCGCCGAACGCGGAGGGACGTGAGCAGGAGGAGCGGGACATCAACCGGGCGATGCTGAGCCGGCTCGACGCGATCCTGGATGTGCTGCGGAGCCGGCCCGCGCCGTCACGTCAGGACTGAGACTGGGTCGATCGCGCCGGGGCGCTGATCTGTGGTGGTGCAGCGGCTGGCGGAGGGACGCTCGGGGTGGGGCGGGTGACGTTGCCCAGGAGATCGCGTCCGATGCCATCGCAGATGGCCGCGGTCTCGTCGACGACGCGTACCAGCATGCCGTGGAGGGAAGACAGGTCGAGGTGCTCCTGCGACTTGTCGGCGATCCAGAGCGTGAGGCCGTGGAGCTGCGCGAGGGTGTCGCCACCCGGCAAGGCCTGGCTCTCGGGGGGGCGGATGTCGGCGAGGCGGGTGTACGCGGCGTGGGCGCAGTGCCGGATGGAGCGGGGGAAGCGCGGCTCGAAGGCGAGGAAGCGGGCGACGGACTCTCCGGTGACGCGGCCTTGGTTCACCTTCATGAACGGCTCGCCACCGGAGCAGGCGCGCAGGAGCGCGAGCCAGCGCGCGGTCTCGATGACCTGGTGGGTCGCGCCGAGCGTGGTCGGGTCGGCCTTCGCGGCCTGGGCGGCCCGGGTGAAGGCGACGTGGTGCACGTCGAGGATGCGCGCCGTCTGGCCCATGCGCTCGAGGAGGACGCCGAGCCAGATGAAGTCGAGGGGGGTGTCGTGGAGCATGGTGCTCTGGGTGAGGCCCAGGGCGAGCTGCACGGCTTGCCGGATGCGGCGGTAGAAGCCATGCCGGTTCAGCGTCCAGTCGGTGGCGCCCTGTCCCCTGTCCAGCCAGAGGTGCAGCTCGTTGACCGTCTCCCACACCTCCAGGCTGATGACCTCGCGGATGGAGCGTGCATTGTCGCGCGCGGCCGCGATGGCGCGCTGCATGCTGGCGGTGTTGTCTTCGTCGAAGCACAGGTAGCGCTGCACGGCGTCCCCGTCCCCCACCGCCTCCGCGCCGAACTGCTCGACGAAGTGGGGCTCCTGGCCGGAGGCCGTGAGCAAGGGGCGCCAGTGCTCGGGCGGGGTGAGCTCCGCGTCGAGCACGTGGTGCTGGGTGACGGCGAGGACACGGGCCGTGCTCTCCGCGCGTTCGAGGTAGCGACCGAACCAGAAGCAGTGATCGGCGACGCGAGAGATCATGGGCGTGGTTCCGGGGCGTCCTTCAGCACCCAGGTGTCCTTCGAGCCGCCACCTTGGCTGGAGTTGACGACGTATGAGCCCGGGCGGAGCGCCACCCGGGTGAGGCCGCCAGGGAGCACCCAGGGGCCGTCGCGGCCGGTGAGCACGTAGGGGCGGAGGTCGACCCGCCGCGCCATGATCTCCGTGCCCGTCGGGTCCCAGGTGGGCGCGGCGCTCAGCTCGATGCGGGGCTGCGCGATGTACCGGCGCGGGCTCTGCTCGATGCGGGCGCGGAACTCGTCGCGCTCGGCGGCGGTGCTCTCGGGGCCCATGAGCATGCCGTAGCCTCCGGCCTCGTCGACGGCCTTCACCACCAGCTCGGGGAGGTGGTCGAGCACGTAGCGTCGGTCCTCGTCGCGGGCGCACACGTAGGTGGGGACCTGCTCCAGGATGGGCTCCTCGGCGAGGTAGTAGCGGATCATCTCCGGGACGAAGGGGTAGATGGCCTTGTCGTCGGCGACGCCGTTCCCCGGGGCGTTGGCGAGCGCGACGTTGCCAGCGGCGTACGCGCGCATGAGGCCGGGGACGCCGAGCATGCTGTCGGGCCGGAAGACCTCCGGATCGAGGAAGGCCTCGTCGGTGCGGCGGTAGATGACGTGGACGCGGCGAGGGCCGCGCGTGGTCTGGACGAAGACCTGGTCCTGGTCGACGAAGAGATCCGCGGCCTGGACGAGCTCGACGCCCATCGAGCGTGCGAGGAAGCTGTGCTCGAAATAGGCGGAGTTGTAAGGGCCCGGGGTGAGCAGCACGGCCGAGGTGGTGCCCGGGAACGAGGGAGAGACGGAGCGCAGCGTGTCCGCGAGGCGGTTGGGGTAGTCGTCGACCCGGCGGACGCGGGACTGGTCGAGGAGCTGCGGGACGACGCGCTTGGTGATGAGGCGGTTCTCCAGGACGTAGGAGACGCCCGAGGGGGTGCGGAGGTTGTCCTCCAGCACGCGGAAGCGGCCCTGGGGATCGCGGATGAGGTCGACCCCTGCGATGTGGATGCGCACGCCACCCGGGGGCTTCAGTCCCTTGAGGAAGGGGATGTAGTGGGCAGCACCGAGGACCAGCTCGCGGGGGATGACGCCCTCTGCGAGGATGCGCTGCTCGCCGTAGACGTCGTCGACGAAGAGGCTGAGCGCGTGGACGCGCTGGATGAGGCCGCGCTCGAGGTGGTGCCAGTCCGCCGCCGAGATCAGGCGAGGGACGAGGCAGAAGGGGAAGATCTTCTCGAGCTGGCGGCTCTTGCCGTCGGCGAGCTGGCCGAGGCTCTTGCCACGCCCGTCCGCGTAGACCGAGAACGTCACGCCCTGGTTGAGGAGGGCGATCTCGGCGAGCTGCTGGGCTCGCGCGAAATCGCGGAGGCTCATCCCGGCGAGGAGGCCGACGGCGCGGCGAAACTCGGGGCGAGGCGCGCCGTCGAGGCCGAAGAGTTCGTCGTATGCGCCGGGTAGCGCGGTGTATCCGGCGAAGAGGCCGGGTTCCGATGTCCCCGTTGACACTGCACGTCACGCTAGCGCCGAAAACGGCTCCAGGTCCATAGCCTAGCTAGGGCTCGCGGCGGATGCCGGCGGTGGCGTCGTGGTAGGCGCGAGCGACGTCGGCTTCGTCGAGGAATCCGACGATCTTCCCGTCGGCATCGAGCACGACGAGTTCGCGCACCTCGTGCTGGAGGAGCGTTTGCAGGGCGCGATGCAGGTCTTCCGTGTCCGCCACCGCTGCTGGGGTTTCCATCATGTCGTGCGCGATGGCGACCTCGGTGATCTCCGGACTCATGGCGGCGGTGCGCAGGATGTCGGCGTCGATGGTACCGATCACCTTGCCTGTCTCGTCGAGGACCGGAAATGTGTCCTGCCACTCGCAACCTGCGATCCGGGTGATCACGCTGGCAGCCTTGGTGCGGGCGTCGAAGGCGACGAAGGGGCGGCTCGTCACGACGACGTCCCGGACCAGGATGCCCCGGAGCACGTCGTAGATGAAGTCGTCGCGGTGGGCTGGCGAGTCGCGTCGCGTCGGGACCTGAGCGCGGTAGAGGGAGCGGTGCCTGAGGGCGACGAAGGCGATGCCCTCGCAGAGCATGAGGGGGACGAGGAGGTCGTAGCTGCCAGCGAGCTCGCAGACCATGACCAGCGCCGCGATGGGGACGTGCGCGACGCCGCCGTAGAGCGTGCCCATCCCCACGAGCGCGAAGGCCCCGGGGTCGATGCGGGGATCCTGGATCAGGATCTCCGCGGCGCGGCCGAAGGCGCCGCCGGCGAGGGCGCCGATCACCAGCGAGGGGCCGAAATCTCCAGCGCTGCCACCCGAGCCGACGGTGAGCGAGGTGGCGATGATCTTCATGCCGAGCAAGAGGAGCAGCAGCTCGACGCCATCCCAGCCGGAGGGCAGCCAGCCCGCGCCCGTGATCGCGACCTGGGCTGCGCCGTAGCCAGCGCCGAGCAGGCCGAAGCCCTGACCAGGCTGGCCCGCGCGCCCGCCGAGCAGGATGAGGATCGGGGCGACCAGGAGCCCCAGCGCGAGTCCACCGAGCGCAGGCTTGGCCCAGACGGGAAGCTTGATGCGCTGAAAGACGCGCTCGGTGCCGTGGATCACCGTGAGATAACCGACCGCCACCACCGAGAGGAGCACCGCGAAGAGGGCGTAAAGCGGCAGGTGCGAGGGAATGAAGGGGTAGCGAGGGGCGTGGGTGAAGAGCGTCGACTCGCCGAAGAAGTAGATGAAGACGGAGTAGGAGACGACGCTCGCGAGGATGGACGGGACGAGGGCGTCGGACTCGAAATCATCGCGGTGGAGCACCTCGACGACGAGGAGCGCGGCGCCGAGCGGCGTGCGGAACATGGCGGACATGCCCGCGGCGGCGCCAGCGATGAGGAGGATGCGGCGCTCGCGTGGGCCGACGCGGAGGGCGCGCGCGAGCAAGGAGCCGATGCCGCCGCCGATCTGCATGGTGGGGCCTTCGCGGCCGCCCGAGCCACCCGAGGCGAGCGTGAAGAACGAGGCGAGCGCCTTGACCAGGGGGACCCGGCGTCGGACGACGCCACCGCGCTGATGGAAGGCGTCGATGAGCGCGTCGGCGCCTCCACCGCGGGCCTCGGGAGCGAACCTCGCAGTGAGCAGGCCACCGATGAGCGCGCCGAGGGCAGGGACGAGGCAGATGAGCCAGGGGCGAAGCTCTGCCCGGTGCAAGACGGGGAGGACGGCTTCCCCGTGGGCGCGGAGGGGGCGGTAGCCGGTGAGGCCTTCGAGAATGTAGCGCTCCCCGAGTTCGAGGGCGGCGAAGAACAAGGAACCAGCGAGGCCGGCCGCTGCGCCGACGAGGCCGGCGTGCAGAAGTACGCGGCCGAGGTGCTGGAACTCCAGGAGCCCACGAGGACCAGGAAGCGGTGTGGCACTGACGGGCGTCCGCGCCGCGCGGCGCGGCGGCGGGCCCTCGCGAGGCGTCGTCATCGTGAGAAGGCTTCTGAGACCGCGCCGTGCTGACGCGGTCCTCCGTGTCCTAGCGCGGAAAAGGGACCCGGGGCAGACGGAAGTACGGCCTCAAAAAGGTTTCCTCTTCAGGACCCCCCCTTGCGTTCGTGCGGGGACGGCTCCAGAGGGCACCGAGGTGTTCAGCACCTCCGTGTTTCGAGCGGTACGGAGCGCTGGATCAGGAAGGGGCGGAGGCATGCGCGAAAGCAGCGGCCAGAACATCGTGCTCGGTGACGAGACGATCGAGACGACGAGCGAGACGGTGGACACCGTGGACGAGTTCGTCGTGTCCACGGACGAAGTGGTCCAGGAGGTCGTCACGCCTGAGCTTGCCTCCGAGGTCCTTCTCGGCGCGCTCGGTCCGATCGTGGATGCGGACTACGTGCCGGGGAAGACGTGCTTTCGCGACGTCCTCTGCGACCGCTTCGAGCTGTCCGAGATCGAGGCAGAGGAGCTGGTGGACTCCCTGGAAGTCGCCGGTCATGTCCGGTTCATCTCGTCGGAGGAAGGCTTCGGCTGGAGCATCACACGCGCGGGGTCGGGCGCGTGAGCATGGGCGAGCTTTCGATTCTCTTGGATGCGCTCCGTCCTTCTGGTCTACCCTCGTCGGCCATGGGTGCGGGGAGCGCAGGCCCGGGTGTGAGTGACCGGGCGGATTCGCTCGTGCTCCTGGTGGGCTGTCCGGAAGGTCTCGTCGCGACCTGGCGTGATGTGGCCGAACGGCTGTCGGTGACCGTGCAGGCCTGCGAGCCCAGCGTGCTGCGGCGCGGCTTCCGGCGGCCTCCGTTCGCCATCGTGGTGATGGAGGACCAGTACCGCGCCGAGCCAGGCATCTTCGACACGCTGACCGGGGATGGACCGACGTCCCTCGTGCGGCTGGAGAGCGCTCCCGCGGAAAGCGCTCCCGATGCTCAGGAGAGCGCGCAGCGCTTGCTCGCGGAGGCCGTCCTGGAGGCCGCCCAGGAGCTCACGGAGAGCAACGCTGCCAGCTTTCCGGGGTGACTCCCCGGGATGCGTGAGGTCGTTTTCGCGAGGGAGTGCGGGAGCGCGCGCTCGCTGGGACGCGCGCGCTGGTCGGGATCAGGGCTTCCGCTTCATGCCGGGGAGGTAGGTCTTCTCGGGCGGCGGCTCGAGGTACTCGATCGACTCGGCCGTCATGATGCCGTACTTGGGGTCCACGGCGGCGCCGCTGGACGACTTGGTGAAGGTCGTGCCGTAGATGCCGGTGACCTTGACCTTGGCGCCCACGTTCGGCACGGGGTTCGGGACCTTGGTGCCCCAGAACTCGTCGTCGAGGGCGACCTCGCTCTCCTTGCCACGGGGGGAGCGATCGATCGCCTCGATGATGGTGTAGAGCTGGGCGAAATTCGACGCGAAGCCCATGACCTGGATCATGTCCTTGGTCTCGCCCTTCTCGTCGGCGATGGCGAACATGGGGACGGGGGCCTTGCACTCGGGGGGGTCTGCTTTGCCCGTCTTGTGGACGGAGCAGGCGGGCGCCTCGTCGAAGTTGGTCTTCACGATGTACCCCACGAGGGAGATCTTCTTGCCGTTGATGTCCTCGAAATGGACGCGGCTGCGAAGGTCGTGGGTCGCACCCCAGACGGTGTAGGCGTCGCCCTCCTTCTTCTTCTTGGTCGGCAGCGTGGGGACCGCCGGGAGGGTGGGCTTGGCGCCGCTGTGGGCCGGCTTCGGGGTGTACGGCTCGTCATCCCCTCCGCACCCAATCAGACCTGCGACGATAACGCTGGCGGCGAGGAGTCGACCGATTCGGAGCTTCATCACATCTCCTGAGCAGCAGAGGAACGGGCTGGAGACCCGGCCCACGGCTAACACGGGGTCGTGCAGGGCGTAAAGAGGGATGGATCGTGGGCGGAGCCTGGCAGCCTTCCGGAAGCGCTGCGGCATCCACGAGGGAAGCGCTGCGGCATCCGCGTACGAGGTCCCAGCGCCGCGCGTCGGCGGCAGGAGAAGGCGCGGTCGGCGGCAGGAGAAGGCGCCGAAGGTGCGTGGGCACGCGAGGGCGCATGCGCATGGATCGCGAGCGCGCTGGGGCACCGAAACGCGAGGGCCTTGGCCCGTGACCAGCGTCACTCGGGCATTGCCGGACATGAAGCTCCGTTGCCTCCCCAGCGCAGAACGCATCGCGCGTGAGCGCGACCAGACAGGTCGCCGAGATGCCGTTCGATGCGTTACCCTCTCGGCGCCATGCCGGAGAACCTCCTGCGAGCGGATTACGACCAAACGAAGATCCTGGTGATGATCCTCGCCGGTGGCGAAGGGCGTCGACTCGGTCCTCTCACCTATGAGCGCGCCAAACCGGCCGTTCCTTTCGGAGGGCGCTACCGGATCATCGACATCGTCCTCTCGAATTTCGTCAACTCCGGGCTGCACCGGATCAAGGTGCTGACGCAATACAAGAGCGGCTCGCTCGACGAGCACATCGCGCGCTCGTGGCGTCTCTCATCCATCCTCGACGCGTTCATCGAGACGGTGCCGGCACAGCAACGCACGGGGAAGAGCTGGTTCAAGGGCTCGGCGGACGCGGTGTACCAGACCCAGAACGTGCTCACCGACGAGTCGCCCGAGAACGTGTGCATCTTCGGCGGGGACCATGTCTACAAGATGGATGTGCGCCAGATGCTCCAGGCGCACCTCGTCCGCGACGCAGAGGTGACGGTCGCGGCCATCCCGGTCTCGAAGGAGGAGGCGCGCTCCTTCGGCGTGATCGAGGTCGACGAGGGGGGGCGCATCATCGCGTTCCACGAGAAGGTGCAGGACCCGCCCGAGATGCCAGGGCGCCCGGGGATGTGCCTGGCCTCGATGGGCAACTACATCTTCCGGACCCGCGCGCTGCTGGACGTGCTCGAAGCCGACGCCGCCAGCGAGACCAGCTCGCACGACTTCGGCAAGGATGTCATCCCGCGGCTGGTGAAGGGCAGCCGCGTCTTCGTCTACGACTTCCACCAGAACCGCGTGCCTGGTGAGGAGGGGCTCGGTTACTGGCGCGACATCGGGACCATCGACGCCTACTGGGCCGCCCAGATGGATCTGGTGAGCATCCAGCCGGCGTTCAATTTCTACAACAAGGACTGGCCCATCCGGACGGGCATCAGCCACGACCCACCCGCCAAGTTCGTCTTCCGTGACGAGGCGAACGCGCGCGTGGGCATCGCCACCGAGAGCCTCGTCTCTCTCGGTTGCATCATTTCAGGCGGGCGCATTCATCGGAGCGTGCTGTCGAACAGGGTTCGTGTGAACTCGTTCGCTCACATCGAGGAGTGCGTGCTCTTCGAGGACGTGAAGATCGGTCGACACGTGAAGCTGAGGCGCTGCATCGTCGACAAGGACGTGGAAATCCCGCCGGGCACGGAGATCGGCTTCAACCTCGAGGAGGACAAGAAGAAGTGGTACGTGAGCGAGGGCGGGATCGTCGTCATCCCGAAGCGGGCAAAGATCGAGTCCCCGTAGAGCCTTGCTCGAAATGGTTCTACGATGGGACGTCCCTTTTCCGGGCTGACGCTCGGAGGAAGGGGTAGCGATCCACGGGAGAGCCGGGAGCGTAAGCTCTCAACTTCGCACAAGATGCCGCGCACCATCATCGTCGGGGATGTTCACGGCTGCCGGGACGAGCTGGCTGCGCTGCTGGAGCGCATCGGTCTGGCTGCGACGGACCGGCTGGTGATGGTGGGGGATCTGATCGTGCGCGGACCGGATCCGTGCGGCACCCTCGATCTGTTGCGGGAGGTCGGGGCCATCTCCGTGCGTGGCAACCACGAGGATCGGCTGCTCCGGTGGCACGCAGGGAAGGGGGACAGCAGCGGGGAGCCGCTCGGCGAGATGTCGAAGGCGACGGCGCGGCTGCTCCGCAAGCGGGACTGGGCCTGGCTCGAGACCCTGCCGTACTGGATCGACCTGCCAGAGCAGGGGATCCGGGTGGTGCATGCGGGGGTCGTGCCCGGACTCCCGATCGAGCGCCAGGATCCGCACACCCTGATGTACGTGCGCTGCCTGGGCCGCTATGGGGAGCCGGTGGAGCGACGCGGTGGGAAGCGGTTGTGGGGGGAGACGTACGTCGGCCCGCCGCATCTCGTGTTCGGGCACAACGCCAAGCCCGAGCCGCAGCTTCATTCCTGGGCGACGGGCATCGATACGGGGGCTGTGTACGGGGGAAGGCTGACGGCGATGGTGCTGCGCGAAGGCGAGATGGTGCCGCCTGCAGCTTCCCGGCTCGACGTGCTCGTGTCGGTGCCCTCCCGCCGGCGGTATTGCGGAAAAATATGAGGAAGTCTGGATGAGTGCAGAATCGGAGCCGCGTTATCCGTTCGTGGTGGTGGACGTGTCCGCCGAGGTGTCGGACGAGCTGGCCGCGACCTTGTTCGAGCTGGGGGCGTCGGGCGTGGAGGAGCGTGACGATCAGACGCTGCTCCGTGGGGTCGGGGCGGGACGGGTGACGCTCGTGGCGAGCTTCGCCGAGCGCGCGGAGGCGGAGTCGGCGATCGAGGCGCTGCGCGAGATCGACGCGACGCTGACCCCGCGGATCGAGGAGGTGGTGGGGGATGCGTGGCGTGATGCGTGGAAGGAGCACTTCGCGCCGTTCGCGTTGACGCCGCGGATCACCGTGGCCCCGCCGTGGGTCGAGGCGCCGACCCCTCCCGCGGATGGGCACGTCCTGTGGCTGGAGCCTGGGCGCGCCTTCGGGACGGGGCTGCACGCGACGACGTCGCTGGTGGCCGAGCTGCTCGACGCCCACGCGGACGAACTTTCGGGCAAGGAGCTGCTCGATGTCGGCACCGGGAGCGGGATCCTCGCGTTCGTCGCGCTGAAGCTCGGGGCGAGCCGCGCGGTCGCCGTGGACAACGATGCCGACGTGATCGAGGTGGTCGAGGAGAACGCCGAGCGGAACGGGCTCCGTGATCGGGTGGAGGCGCGCGAGGCGACGACCGAGGACATCACCCGTGAGTTTCCGTGGGTCGTCGCGAACATCGAGGCGCGGGTGCTGCGGCCGATGGCCGAGGATCTGGTGCGGCTCGTCGCGAAAGGTGGCTGGTTGATCCTCTCCGGGATCCTGGAGAGCGAGCACGACGAGATCGTTGCGCGCTACCTCGGTCTGCCCCGCGGGCTCCGGCACGTGGAGACACGGCGTCGGGGAGACGCTGCCGCGGCCGACACGGCGTGGGTCGCCATCGCGTTCGCAGGCTGAGCAGGCGCGACGGATGCGTCAGGGCTTGCTGCGTGTGCCGCTCACCTCGCTTGCGCCGGGGCTCGTGCCGCTGTCGCCCGAGGTGGCGCGGTACGTGAGCCGTGTGCACAGGCTGCGGGAGGGGGAGCGGTTCCTGGCCTTCGACCCGGAGCGCGCGCTGGAGGCGGAGGCGCTGCTGGTCGGTTCCGGAAAAGGGCCCTCCGCCGCGCGGATCGACGTCGTGCGCGCCGCGTCGCTCGTGCCCCGGCGTGCCGTGACCTTGATCCAGTGCGTGGGCAAGGGGGACAAGCTGGACGCGGTGATCCGGGATGCGACCGAGCTGGGGGCGACGCGCGTGGTCGCCGCGCTGAGCGCGCGCTGCGTGGCGCGACCGCAGGGGGACCGAGGAGGGCGGTGGCGTCGCGTCGCGGTCGAGGCGGCGAGACAGTGCGGTCGGGGGGATGCGCCGCGCATCGAGGGGCCGCTGCCGCTCACGGAGGTGCTCGAGGCCCTCGACGGGGAGGCTGCGGTGTGTCTCGATCCTCGCGCGGAGCGCTCGCTGGGGACATGGCTCGGCGGAATGCTGGGCGATGCGGGAGGCCGTCGAGGGATCGCCTTGCTGGTGGGTCCAGAGGGGGGCCTTTCGGAGGAGGAGATGGACGCCTGCTCGTCCGCGGGGTTCGTTCGGGTGAGGCTGGGGAGGTTCACGCTGAGGACCGAGACGGTCTGCGCTGCAGCGCTCGGGGCGCTTCTCGCGCTGGACGATGATGCACAGGAGCGCGCAGATGCCGTCGGGTGAGCGTGAGGCCATGAAGGTGCAGGGAAGCAGCCGTGGGGATCGCCTTCGACGGTGTGCAGGTCGAGTGCTCGCCGTGGGGCTCCTGGCCTGTCTCGTGGCGGCCTGTGCCCAGAAGGAGGGCTGGATCGATCGGCGAAAGCGCGCTTATGCGAGCGTGGCGGCGATCGTCAACGGGCCGTTCGAGAAGCTGCGGCCGTTCCACGAGCGGATCGCGCCGGAGAGCGACGCCGATGCCGTGTGGGTCGACGCGCGGTGGGATGCGTGCCGTGAGGCGGCGGTCGAGGTCGGCGCGCTGGCCGGCGTGACGATGCCGCCCGACGAGCAAGGAAAGACGTTCGAGGAAGCCGAAGCGGTGAGCCGCGCTGCGGTCCGTTACCGGGACGCCATCGACGCCTGCCAGCGTGGCGATGCGGGGATGCCGGCCGCGAAGCCAGGGCCCGCGTGCGTGCTCCGCTGCATGAACTCCTGGTCGGTGTTGACCAAGGTGGCCGAGCGCCTGCGGGTGGCCGCAGGGTGGGTGGATGTGAAGGTGGAGGCGCTCGGTCCCCCAGGGCCGGAGCTGCTGTTGCGGTGATGTGGTCGTGGCGGTGAGGAAGCACCCCTCACCGCCTCGGGGTCAGCGCAGGTAGGCGCCGCAGCGCGGGTCCTTGTCGGCCACGTCGGCACCCTTGGCGCTCCCCTTCGGGAAGGCCTTGCGGTCGCAGAGGGCCGCGAAGATGTCGAGGATCTCCTGCGCCATCTCCTGCGCCGTGGCGCCCTTGACCTGCCGGCCCATCTTGGTGCCGGGCTGGCCGTTCAGGATCTTGGCCCAGTCCTCGTAGGCCTTCTGGCGCGAGTGGGTCCCGAGCGAGTACTCGTCGTCGTCGAACAGCATCGCCGTGCCGTCGGCGCCGTGGCAGCGCACGCAGCGCTCCTTGATGATCTGTGCGCCGCGCGTGGCGTCTCCGCCGCTCTTCAGCGTGTAGTTTCCTGGCGTCGAAGCCGACAGGGTCCAGATCTGGTCCGGGTGCGGGAGCTTGCCGTCGCGGACGCCGACGATGAACGCCGTGAGCGAGCGCAGCTCGTCCTGCGAGAGCACCGGGCCGAAGGCCGGCGTCTCGGGGCTCCCCTTGTCGAGCCATGCGAGCAGCTCGTCGAACGACTCCTTGCCGGAGAGCAGGTTCTTCGCGAGCACCTGCTTCTTGTTCTGGTACTTCGGCCCGGCGATGCCTTCGCTGCCGCGGAGATCCCAGCCGAACAGGTTCTTGAGGCGGTAGTCGTGCCCGCTGGCGTTGGACCACGGCGCGCCATCACCGCGCGCCAGCGAGCCGTTGCCGAAGGGGCCACCGCGCCCATCGATCGCGTCGGCGGTCTTCGCGTTGTCGGGGGCGAAGTCCTTGCCCGTGTACCAGCGATCGTAGAGGCGGCCTCCGAGGGCGTCGTCGGTCACGGCGGGCGCAGGCGTGGGCGCAGGGGCTGGATCCGTGGCGGCCGCAGGGGCCTCCGCGGTCGACGCCGTGGGCGCCTCGGGGACGCTCGGCTCCGCGGCTGGTGCGCCGCATGCCGAGAGCGCGATCAGGGCCGCGAAGACGAGGCCACGGCCCGCAGACATCACAACAGCAGGAGCAGTCGAGCGGTTCACCTCGACCGGACTAGTGAAGGGTCCTGGTGAAGTCAACACGCCGGGCGGCGCGCAAGATCGCCGCCCGGACGTGCTCACGCCGCCGGTTCGAGCCCGGCCTCCACCAGGTACGCCTGCGCGAGCGCGTCGTTGTCGTTGTCGGAGGGATGGAAGCCTGGGCTGAGGTACTGGAGCAGGCCGCGCAGCATCGTCGTGCGGACCAGCGACGTGTGGGCTTCCACGCCCGCGGCGCGGGCCCGCTCCCGGAGCTTCCGGAGTTCACGGAGCGCGCCGAGGGGGGACATGCCGTCCTGGTGCCAGAGCATCACCGTCGCAGCGAACCAGAAGCTGAAGAGGATGCTGGAGGCCAGGGCGAGGCCGGCCATGCGCACGGCGTAGCTCGGGTTCACCTGCTGGAGCGCGTCGAACGCCACGGCTTTGTGCTCGATCTCCTCGGCGGCGTGCCAGAGGAGGAGGTCACGCAGCGCGGGGTGCGCGTGCTCCAGCGCCCGGCGCCGGAGGACGGCCTCGGCCAGCAGCGCCGTGTAGTGCTCGGCGGCAGCCGTCGCGGACAGCGAGAGCACGGCGGGCAGGTGCTCCTCCTGGTACCGGATGACGGTCTCGAAGATCTCCAGGAAGCGATCGAAGCGGTAGTCATGGCTGCGCATGGCGGCGAAGAACCGTTCGTGAGCGCCGGCGTGACGGCCTTCCTGCCCGAAGAAGCCGCGGACTTGCTCCTGAAGGGCGGGATCCAGCCGGTCCATGTGGCGAAGCACGCTGCGAACGAAGAAGCGCTCGCCGATGGGGAACAGCAGGTTCACGCCATTGGCGATGCCGGTCGCCGCGGCATTGCCAGCAAACCAGGCGCGCGGGACCGCGCCGAAGTCGAGATCGAGCTTGCGTGGCCGGATGGGATGGGGGCTCGCCATACTGTTGACCTCCGTTCAATAACCGTGACCCATGGGTAGCGCGCTGTTGAACAAAGGTCAACAAGCTGGCGCGACCTCTGGATCCGGCGACGATTCGAGCCTTCGGAGCGGTCCGGGCGCGGGTCGGCCCGTCGCTGTACTAGGGTGGCGCTCCCATGTGTGCCGTCCGACGCAGCGGTTCCTCCGAGGGGAAGCTCACCTCGACGCGTGGCCCACGGCTGCGTCTGGATCTCGACGAGCGCCGCGCGCAGCTCGTCGAGCTCGGGCTGGCTGCCTTCTACGAACGCTCTTACGACGAGGTGTCGATCGACGACGTCGCGCGTTCGGCCGGGGTGTCGAAGGGGCTCCTCTACCATTACTTCCCGACGAAACGGGACTTCTACATCGCCTGCCTGAGCGAGGCGGCCCGGCAGCTCCTCGCGACCACTGTCCTGGAAGGCGCGGAGGCGCCACCGCTCGAGCGGGTCCGTCATGGGGTCGAGGCGTATCTGGACTACGTGGTCCGCCACGCGCGGGCCTACACGACGCTGTTCCGGGGAGGCATCGGCTCTGATCCCGGCGTGGTGGCCATCATCGAGCAGACCCGCGCGACGTACCTGGAGCGGCTGCTCGAAGGGGTGGACGGCGTTCCCTTCGTGCAGGGGAATCCACCTGCGCTGCGCCTGGCACTGCGAGGGTGGATCGGCCTCGTGGAGGTCACCAGCCTCGACTGGGTCGAGCGCCGAGAGCTGCCGCTGGCCGCCATCTGCGACTTCCTGCTGGAGATGCTTCTGTCCGCGCTGCGGGCGTCCGGGGCGCTGGCGGTCGCGCAGGAGGACGTGACGCCCAGAAACGAGAGGGCGTGAGCGAAGCGCGATGAACCCAGGCGCTGCTGGGTTCGTGTATGCTGCACACCATAGGAGGTCTCCGTGCTTGGTACCCCGCGTAGCTCTTGCTTGTTTGCCGCTGTCCTGTTGGTGATGGCCGTTCCTGCGTGCTCCGGTGATGGCTCGACGGGCCCCGGCACGACGAGCGGACCGCAGGGCGGCGCTGGTGGTACGGGAGGCGCAGGGACTGGCGGAGGAGGCGCTGGTGGCGCTGGGGGCGCCGGTGGAGAAGGCGGCCTCGGCGGCGCTGGCGGTCAAGGGGGACTCGGCGGCGAAGGAGGCGCTGGCGCGGGCGGGCCGCTCACGTGCGAGCCCGGCTTCGCGAACTGCGACAACGACGACTCGAACGGGTGTGAGATCCAGCCCGAGGTCGACGCGCGCCACTGCGGTCTGTGCGGAAACAACTGCAGCGGAGGGACCTGTCAGGCCGGGCTCTGCGTCGGTGTGGCGACTGGCGCGACGGGTCAGTCGCAGCCGAGCTACCTCGCCGTCGGGGGTGACGCGCTCTTCTGGTCCAACTTCGGCAACAACACGGTGGTGAAATCGTCGCTCGACGGGACCACGATCACGGTCATGGCCACGAGCCAGTCGAACCCGTCGGGCATCGCCGCCGATGCGACCCATGTCTACTGGGCCAACCGCGGCATCTCGGGCGCTCAGAACGGGAGCATCATGGAAGCCGCGGTGGACGGCAGCACGCCCCCGGAGCCGATCGCCGAGAATCTCCGCTACCCGTTCGGGCTCACGATCGACGATGCCTACGTGTACTGGACTTACCACGAGGGCAACGGCGGCGTGGTGCGCGCGCCCCGTGGTTCCATGGGTGCGGGTCCCTTCACGACCCTCGCGACCGGGGGCGTGCCCAATGCGGTCGCGGTCGACGACACCCATGCGTACTGGGTGCTGCGTAATTCAGGCACGGTGCAGCGCGTCCTGAAAGACGGCACCGGAGGCCAGCCCACGACGCTCGCCACCGGCCAGGGCGAGATCCGGGAGATCGCCGTGGATGCGCTCTACGCCTACTGGACCACCAGCGCGACAGGGACCGTCATGCGCGTGCTCAAGACGGGAGGGACCGTCGAGATGGTGGCACAGGGCCAGGGCAATCCTCGCATGATCGCGGCGGACCCGACGGGGGTGTACTGGGCCAATGCGGCCAGCGGCTCCGTGATGAGGGCGTCACCGAGCGGCATCGTCTCCACCTTCGCCGCAGGGCTCCAGTCCCCGTGGGGGCTCGCCATCGACCAGACCCACATCTACTGGACGAACCAGCTCTCCAGCGGGACGGTCCAGAGCGCGGTCAAGCCGCCCCCCCAGCTCTAGTCCTGCGTACCCCCACGCAGGGCCCTCTCGGGCCCACGCCCTCAGGTTCTTCTACGGCTGCGCCGGCGTGATCTGCCGGCGCACCTGCTCTCGCTTCGCGACGGGCAGCGCGCCGAAGATGTCGAAGACCTGGATGCTCCCCTTGTCCACGATCACGCTGAGTCCACGTCCCAGATAATGGAACGTCTGCTGTCGTTCGCCGTGGTCGCGCACGAGGACATCGGGTTGCCCGAAGGTCTGGATGACGCCGTGACCGGGGCGGGTCAGAAAGCATGACGGGGGAAACCCGATCGTCTCCAGGCCCGTCATCGCGTGCAGCAGGACGGAGGCCTTGAGCATCCGGACCTGCCCCTCGTGCACATACACCTTCCAGATGGGGGGTAGCCCGGGGGCGGGGTTCTCGTAGACGAGCACCTCATCGAACCCCAGGGCGAAGACCAGCTCGCGCTCCGGGTCGTATCCACTGCTACGCCACCGATCGCGCTCTTCGTCGTGCTGGACGAGGGAGGCCTCGCGGCCGAGCAGGCTTCTGACCTCCTCCACGGCCTGCCCGATGTAGAGGGGGCCGAGGCTCTGGATGGTCTGGTGCGCTGTTGGCGTAGCCTCCCCTGGGGCCGCTCCTTCGTCGGTTCCGGGTTCTGGCAGCGCGACCGTGACGGTGTGAGCCGGTTGTCCCGAGGGTGGCGCCGACGCCGAGCAGGCGGTCGTCCCTGCCAGGATCGCCGCCAGGGAAAGCCGGAAATCCCGCTGCCGCATGCCCCCTCAGCCTACGCGAGTCCCGGCGAGGGGGGCAATCTCATGACGGGCGATCCAGGGAGAGAGGCCGCGAGTTTGGGTGAGGGAACGTCGGTGCGGTAGGATCACGCCTGATGTTCCCCGCGGAGCCCGTTCCCGAGACCCTTGGGACCTACAAGGTCCTCAAGCGCTTGAGCGGAACGGGATCGACCAGTGTGTACCTCGCCCGCCTCGACGGGCCCATGGGCTTTCAGCGCAACTGTGAGCTGAAGCTGGTGCCGAACACGGCGGAAGGGGACTCCCGCTTCGCCGAGGAGCTGGCCCGAGAGGCGTGGATCTGCTCGCGGCTCAACCATCCGGCCATCGTGCGGATGTACGACTTCTTCGAGCACGAGGAGAAGCTGGTCCTCGTGCTCGAGCACGTGGAGGGGGTGCACCTCGACAGGTTCCTGAGGCACCTCGTGAGCCGCCGGCTGAAGCTCGGCGACGCGTCGATCTACTACATCATGCAGCAGGTCTCGGGCGCGCTGGCGCACGCGCACACGCAGACCGATCAGGAGGGGGAGCCCGCGCCGGTCATCCACCGCAACATCCACCCGGGCAACATCGTCATCGGGTGGGATGGGCAGGTGAGGGTGACGGGCTTCGGGCTCGGCAAGATCCTCGGCCGCACGCCCGACACCGTGGTCGGCACGGTGAAGGGGACTCCTGGGTACATGGCGCCCGAGCAGTCGCGCGGCGAGCGGGCCACCACCAAGGCCGACATCTACGCCGTGGGCCTCTTGCTCTGGGCGATGCTCGCCGGGCGTCGGCCGCCCGTGGACGGCTCGCGACCAGCGCAGATCTCCACGCTCCGACCGGACGTGCCGCAGCCCGTGATGGCGATGATCGAGGCTGCGCTCTCGCCCAAGCCGGAGGACCGGAAGACGGACTGCTCGATCATCGAGAAGACGCTGATCCGGGTCCTCCGCCCCGAGCTGGGCAAGGGCGAGCTGGTGCGCTGCATCCAGTCGGTGCATGCGACGATCGAGCTCGAAGACGCGGGGGGCGAGGACGCGCGGCGGCCGACCATCCCGGTGAAGGCCAAGGAAAACTTCTTCGTCAAGGTGCCGGGCGCTGCGCGGCTGCCAGCGGAGAGCACCGAGGACGGGGCGACGGAGATCTCGCCCGACGATCTCGAGGCCGTCGAGGAGCCCGCCGGCGACGCCGCGTCGGCCGCGGTGTCACCTCCAGCGCAGGCGAAGCCTGGTGGCGCCGCCGAGTCGCCCTCCCACATCCAGTTCGGCGCACCGCCGCCGCTGCCCGCACCTCCTGTCGTGATCGCCACCCAGGTCTCGGGGATGACGCCCGCGCCATCCCAGGTGAGCGCGGGTCTGTCCGGCATGACCCCGGCGCCAGGAGGCCAGATCCACTTCGGTCCGCCACCGACGCTGCCGAGCGGAACCCCCGTCTTCGGGGCTGCCCCCTCTGGCGTGCCCACGTCGGGCACACCTTCCAACGTGGCCACCGAGGTGACGGAGTCTCGCTCGCTCGTTCCTTCCTCGCGGTCGCTCTTCGGCACGGTCATCGTCTCGGCCGCGACCGCCACCCTCGTGGCCGTGGTGTGGATCGTCGTCGCTTACCGCGCACCGCAACCCCAGGACGGCAGCGCCACCCCGGGCACCAGCGCCGCTGCCACCACGTCGGCCTTGCCCACGGCCGTTCCCCTTCCTCCGCCGCCTGTGCCGGAGGTCTCGACCCGTCCCACCGCGGCGCCGGAGCCCGACGCCGCCACGCTCCCCGCAGGCGCGGGTTACCTCACCATCTCGTTCCCCGTGGAGGCGAGCGTCTACATCAGCGGCCGCTACCTCGGCGAAGCGAACGGCCCTCTCCAGGTGCGCTGTGGGACCTGGTTCGTGCGCCTCGCGCAACCTGGGAAGAACAAGTACCCCGAGTGGTTGACGAAGGGCCAGACGGTCAACGTCACCTGTCAGGGCACCACGCGCCTGGCGATGCAGCCCCTCCCCGGGAAAGTGCCCTGACCGTTCCTGCTGCCGGGTGACGCATCCCTGCAGCGCAGCGCTCCCCCGCAGGATGGTTCGTCCCTGCGGGGCAGCTCTTCTTCGTCACTGCGGGACCGCGCTCACCGGAGGAACACGGGGTTGGAGACCGCGAACGGCCGGCGCCCCGGGCGCAGCGGCGCGAGGTCGGCGTCACCCTTCGCGTGGAACACCACCCAGTTCACGTCGCGCGACGCGTCTCGGCTGACCTCGACCTGCGTCATGAACCGCTTCCCGGGCTGCCCGTTGCCGATGGGCATCAGCGGCTCGACGGAGATCGTCTCGCCGTTCACGATGGTCTCCAGCGTGTCTGCGCCGACCCAGCTCGGGGCCTGCACGGTGACCGTGAACGTCGCCTTCCCGTTCGTCGTGGTCACCATCTCGCCTGGCGTCTCGCCGCCAGGCCCCGCGACGGTCATGAACAGCCCACCGCTCACCGTCGCGGCTCCCGCGGCCATCACGTCGCGGACTGCCTTCGGCGTGAGCGCGGTGATGTCGTCGTGCCCGAAGAGCAGGCACGTGCGCGGGTAGCCGCTCGGGTTGGTGCGCTGCTCGTGCGAGTCCGAGGCGCCCGTCGCCCAGAACTTGTGCCCGTGGTTGAGGAGCGAGAACCAGTCGGCGACCGACTCGTTCCGGTTGTCCTCGAAGTCGGACTCGTTGAAGACCTCGACGGCCTCGAAGTGGTCGCTCCACAGGTCGGGCGACCCGGAGCCCTTCTTGCGATCGTACGAGGACGCGCGGAAGTACCCGCTGAAGGAGCTCCCGCTCGGGTGGTTGACGATCACCAGCGGGTCCTCCGCTTGCTTGTGCGCCGAGTCGAACACCTCCTGCGGCGTCAGGTCGATCCAGTCGACGGCGCCGTTGTTGAGCTGCCCCGGCTTCGGCTCCAGCGGCAGGATGCCGAAGTGGCCGAACTTGAACGTCGTCAGCTCCTGGGAAGCGACGCCGAACGCCCATGAGGTGAGCCCGAGGCGCTCGATGACGGGCTGGAAGTCGGCGACCCAGTCGTGCTCGCTCGACACGGGGATGTCGAGCCCGTCGGCGATGGCCCCCTTCACCTTGTAGTCGACCGGATCGCTCGAGTCGGCCGAGAACCAGGCGTGCATGTGGAAGTCCGCGCAGAACACGCCGCTCGTGTCGACGCTGTGCTCCAGCGCGACGGGCACGTCGACCGTCTGACCGGCATCGACCGTCACCTGCATGTCGAACAGCTCCCACTCGTAGCCTCGCGTGACGAGCACCTGGTGCTGGCCGGGCGGGACGATCAGGTGCGCCTCGCCGGTGACGGCGAAGTCCTGGTGCAGGCGACCCCCGACCTCGTCTTTCACCCCGTAGGTGCGGGGGGTCGCGGGGAGGGACGACGCGGGGATCACCTGGACCCGGACCGGGAGCGGCTCGCCGTTCGGTGCGTCGGTGGCGACCACGTGGATGATCCCGTGCGGCTCGAAGCTGAGCACGGCCTCGCTCTCGCCGGGCGGCACCACCGTCCCGTCGTGCGGCGGGTAGCCGCGGAGCTGAGGGATGAGGACCACATCGTCCGTGGGCGGCGCGTGGAGCAGGTAGTTGCCCTCGTCATCGGCGACGACCCGGGACAGGTACTCGCCCCCCGCGCTCTCGGCGTGGACCCACGCGCCAGCCACGGGCAGGCCGTCCGCATCGGTCACCTTACCCCGCACCTCGCGCCAGGGCGCTTCCTCGTCGACCCGACGGATGGCTTCTCGCAGGCCGTCGTAGTGCGGACCCCCGGCGATGAACTCGCCATGCTCGACGGTCGTCACCGAGCACGCATCCGCGACGAACGCAGGGCCCAGGAAGAGGGCGAAGCCCGAGATGAAGAGCGCGAAGTCCATCGGCCCGCGCGGCGAGCGCCAGGCGAACCCGAAGGGGCCGCCGTCGAATCCGACCCAGGAGACCACCCCGTCCGGATCCTGGAAGCCGAACTCGGGGGTCATCATCTGCGACTGGCTCGCGTGGAAGAACCCCACCAGCTCGTCGCTGCCCTCGCGGTCGACGCCGAAATTCAGCTCTTGCTCGCGATCGTTGACGACGTGCAGCACGACGCGCACACGCTCGGCGCCGGGCTCGAGGATGAAATCGTGCGCCGCGCGCAGCCCGTAGCTCGCGAGGATCGCGCCGAGGGAGTCCTTGATGAACGGGATGGGGGACAGCACCCCGCTCACGCGCACCACGGCGGCCTCGCCATTCGAGCCGTCGTTGAGCACGCTCACCTCTTCCGGCAGGATCGACTCCGTGCCGAGACCCGCGAGCGTCTCCAGGTAGCGCGACACGCCCATCGGCCGGCCGTCGTCACCCACCTTGTCGATGGCGATGATCTCGCCACCGTAGCGACCGTAGCCATCGCTGATCCCGGCGTCCTCGATCACCACCGAGATCTTGTCGTTGATGAGGACGATGTCCCCCGTCTGGATCTGCTGCCTGCCGTGAGCGGGCTGCGGGAAGCTCGCGCCATCGCGGATGCGCCCCGCCCGCGCCTGCCCCGCGGCCTTTGCGCCGAGCGGATCGGCGTGCCCCTCGGCGCTGCCCGCCTCGAAGACGGCCGGGACCTCGCAAGGATTGGAGGGAGGCGGTGTCTTCTTCTCGTCGTCGTCACCCGAGCAGCCGGGTGTCGCCGTGAGCAGAGCGAAGGGGAGAAGGCCCAGATGAGACCGCCAGCGCATGGAAGGAGCGTACCCGACCTGCCCCCCGATCGGATCACCATTCCTCGATCCCGAGGTGCGCCCGCCTCGACCCCTGAAGAGGCCTGCGCCACCCGATCCTGGAGGGCCCTGCATGCAGCCACGCTGGCGTACGTCCAGCCGGGCGCGGCGTGGTTTCCGGCATCGCTCACGGCCCAGGGGAGCCCCCACCGATCCGGGCGCCTCTCCCCGTCCGCTCCCCGCCCGTGTATGGTGCCGCAACCATGGCGAAAGAGACGCTGGTCAGCGCGATCAAGACAATCGTTGGGCAGGCACGTGCTGGTAACTTCGATGATGCCTTCGCCGGTTATCGAGACGTGTTCACCAGCGCGTGGTTCAGCGAGTGCCGACTGGAGGACCAGCGCCAGGCGCTCCGGCTCATGGTCTTCGCCAAGGGCCTCCCTCCCAAGCACTCCGAGGTGATGCTGGAGGCGTACCGCAGCGCGGTTCAACCGCTCACCGAGCTGGTGAGCGTCCAGAGCGAGCCGGCCGATTACGAGATGCTCGGGATCTGCCACGTCGTGCTGGGCAACCTGGAGAGCGCGGATCGCATCTTCCGGGATGGGCTCAAGATCGAGCGCGAGCGCAATCCCAGCAGCGATCTCTGCGGTGAGTTCATGAAGCGGATCTCCCTGCTCTGAGCGCTGATTCCATGCACATCCTGGTGGTCGCGAGCCAGAAGGGCGGGGTGGGCAAGACGACGATCTCTCTCAACCTGGGGCTCGCGTTTGCGCGCGCCGGCCAGCGCACGCTCATCATGGAGCTCGACGCCCAGGGGAGCGTGGGCCTCTCTCTGGGCCTCGCCGATCGCGCACGACCTGGCCTCGCCGAGGTGATGACGGGCGCCGAGGCGCTCCCCGACGTCCTCCAGCGGACCCGAGATCCCCAGCTCCAGGTGCTGCTCGTCGGCCGCGTCGATCCCGCCACCGTCGGCGGCTTCGAGGAGGCGCTCACCCGCGGCCCGGTGCTCAGCGGCATCCTCGGCCAGCTCCGTGGCGAGTTCGACGTCGTCGTGCTCGACTGCCCCGCGGGCCTCGGCCGCGTCACGACGAGGGCCCTCGAAGCAGGAACGCACGTGCTCACCCCCCTCCAGGCGGAGCCGCTGGCGCTGCGATCCCTCGGCCAGATCCTCGCCCTCGTCGACCGCGTGCGCGCCGAGAAGAACACCTCCCTCACCCTGCTCGGCGTCATCCTCTCGATGTTCGATCGGCAGACGCCGGCCTCCCTCGAGGTGGCCGAAACGCTGTGGACCAAGTTCCCGGGCGGGATCATCCTCGACACCATCATCCCCCGCGACGAGACCTTCCTCGAAGCCTCGCTGCGGGGCGCGCCGCTCCTGCTCATGCAGAAGCGCCCACCGCCCCTCTCCCGGTTGTTCGATCAGCTCGCCACCGACTTGCTCGACCGCATCGAGCCGAAGACCGCGGAGGAGGACGATGGCCCGATCCCGCTCCTCGTTTGATCTCGACCAGGCCGTCATCGCCGCGACGGCCCTGGTCGCCGACGTGGCCGCGAAGCCCGAGCCTCACCGCTTCGGCGCCGTGCCGCTCGTCTCCTTCTCGATCGACGAGGCGAACGCGCGCGCCCCCTCCACCCCGCCCTCGTCCCTCCAGGGCGTGAGCCGCCTCGGCACCCCGAGCGATCTCCCTCCCTCCTCCACCGCCGCGATGAGCAGCGGCCCGAGCCTGAGGAGCGCCCTGCCGCCCTCGGTGCGCGGGGACGACCCCGATCTCCCCTCTTCCCGCGGCCTCCCCTCCACGCGCGGCCTCGCCTCGCGCGCGGCCATGCCCCCGCCTGCGCCTGGAGCGATCCGCGAAGAACCCGATCCCCGCGCTGCCGTGGTCCCTCCCGTCGCGACGGCCGCCGTCCAGATGGCGCCGCTGCCGGACCTCTCTGCCATCCAGAGTCCCCTCCTGCGCTGCGAGCAGGTCATCGCGTGGATCGCCAGGGTGGCCCATGCGACCGACGTATTCCTCGCCGACGCCGCGGGCTTGCCCGTGACGGGCTCCGCGCACGACGAGACACGCCTGGCCGCCTCGGGCTGGATCGCTGCGGCCGCCACGGCGCTCGCGAAGTCACTCCCGGGGGCCCCCTCGGGCGCCTTCGAGCTGCACCTCGGCGAAGGCCCCTTCTTCCAGCTCATCGGCTTCCAGGTGCGTGGCAGCGGCTACGTGATCGGCATGATCTGTCCCACGCCGCTCAGCCCACGGCAGGCGGGGGCGATCCGGCTCGCCTGCATCCAGGCACTCGGCGACGTCCTCGGAGGGTCCGTATGACCTCCAGCGCCGCGCCCGAGCTGTCCCTGCCTGCGCCCATCCCCCTCGACGGCATCGCCTACGGCACCCAGGGCCTCGAAGCCTTGCTCGCCATCCATCTCGGTGACGCCCACGTCCACGCCGCCTTCGTGCGGGAGGGCACCGTGCTCCCCATGGCAGAGCTCGCCGTCAGCTTGCGTGACGCCTACCACGCCTGCCGGAACACGACCCGGACCCTGCCCGCCCGCCTGCGCCGCAGCAGCTCCGCGCCCGCGCTCGAAAAGGCGGGTACCGGCGCCTCCAAACCCTGGTCCGTGGCCGGGTCGTCCGGGACTCATGCTTCCGCCGCCGCTGATCCCTGGGCGCGGATCACGAGTCCAGCAGAAGCTGATTACCCGAGGAAATCGCCCCCTACCGCCGGGTCGTCCGGGACTCAGCCAACCCCCCTCCCCAATGCCCGGGCCCACCTCGGTGGCCTCTCGTCGCGACCCCCCCGAGAGCCCTCCGAGCCCATGGTCACCCTCGAAGCGGAGGGCTGCATCGTCCTCCTTCGGCGTGTCCGAGCTTACCTCGTCGCCGCTCTCTTCGACGCGGCGCTTCCCCTCGGGATGGCGCGCCTGCTCGCCGCCCGGCTGGCCACCACCCTCTCGCCCGAGCTCCCTCGTGGCGAGGTGGATGCACCCGCCATGCTCGTGGACCGCAGCGCCCCTGGCTCCACCCCGGGGGAAGGGGATCGCGCCCGGCGCTTGCTCGAACTCGCGGCCGCCCTCGCCCCGGAGCCCCATGTCGTGCGGCTCCGCGTGTCCCTGCGTGCCGGCGTCCCGCCTGCTGCGCTGGAGCACCCCGAGTCGCTCGGTCCTGACGCAGTACCCCGCCTGGAGACGGCCGTCGAGGAAATCCTCGGCCTCGACCGCGCCGCGTTGCGGAGACTTCTGTGAACACGCTCGGCGATCTCGCGCTCGAGCTGCGACCCCGCGGGCTGCTCTGCCTCGGTGACCAGCTCGTCGTCGCGCTGAGCCACCACCACACCCTGTTCCTCGAACAGACCCTCCTCGACGCCCTCGGCGGCGAGAGCCTCGCCCTGCGACGACAGGCCGCCTTCGAAGCTGCCCACGCCTTGCTCGGGCCGCACTTCACCGAGCGCCGCGTCACCGCCCCCAAGGACAAGCTCGCCACCGCCGAGGCGCTCTTCGCCTCCCTGGGCCATGGCCACCTGCGCTTCGAGCTGGGCCCCGAGGGCGGCGCCGTCCACGCGGACGCGCTGCACCACGCGACCGGCTCCCTCCAGCGCCACGGCGGTCGCGCTCCCACGCGCGTGTCGGTCGACGCCTTCGCTGCCGGCTACTGCTCGGCCGCGGCGAGCCTCGCGTACCCTTCGGACTGGGGGCGCTTCGAGGCCGAGGAACTCCGCTGTGCCGCCCGCGGCGACAAGATCTGCTCCTTCACCCTCACCCGCCGCGCCGAGCGACCGCGCTTCGGCGCCATCATCACCCGCGCCCTCGTCGAAGCCGCCGAGACCTCCCCCCCGGGCGCCGACGGCTGGAGCGTCCCGCCCAGCGCCCCCAGCGCCCCTCCCGCCGCCCCCTTGCTCGACAAGCTCACCCCCGACGCGCGCGGTCTCATCCACACCTGCGGCGTCTACATCGCGCTCGTTCCCGTCAGCTACGCCGCGCAGATCACCTACGACGCCCTCCACCTCGTGGAGCGACGCTCCCCCGAGCTGGGCCCCGTGCTGGAGGCGCTGGTGAGAGAGGCCGCCCAGGTCGGCGCGTTCCACCTGCTCGGCGGCCTCCTCGCCTCACCCACCCACGGCGCGGGCCCGGCGAAGGCCGACGTGCACGAGCGCCTCGACCAGCTCCTCGGCCTCTGTCGCGCCCTCGGCTGGGGGGCCCTCTCGGCGACGGAGATCGTCCCTGGGCGCTCCCTCGTGCTCCAGTGCCCCATCACCGCCGAGGGCGCCTATTACAGCATCCGCCACGGCGCGACCTTGCGCCGCCGCCTGCTCTTCCTCCAGGGCACCGCGCTCGGCTTGATGCAGCTCCTCACGCGCGTCGACTTCATGGCCGCCGAGCCGCTCCGTCCCGACACCTATCCCGGCCTGTTCCGGAGCGGCCCTCGCCTGACCGTCGAAGAGACGCGCTCTCCGCTGCGGGGCGATCCGGTCTGCGAGGTGCGCGTCGTCGCCTCGACCGCATGAGCCCGCGGTGAGCCCGCGGTGAGCCCGCGGTGAGCGCGTTCAGCGCAAGGGCGACGGCGCGTTCTGCTCGACGCAGAGCCCATGCAGGAGCACAGGGAACGCGCAGTCCTGTCCAAGGAACGCGGGTTGGTTCTCCTCGTCGCACGCCCAGCTCTCTGCGGGCTGCTGGGCGAAGCAGTGGACGATGGTCGCCTGGGCCCCGTTGCAGGCTTCCACCTCGGCCACGCTGTCGATGCAGTCCTGAAGACAGGTCGGCGACGCGCAAGGCAGCGTCGACGTGACGTCACATTGCGCCTGGCAGTCGGCTGTAAGGTCGGGCATCCCGCCGGCCGGTCCCTCGAACAGACAGCTCACGGTCGCTGCGCGCTCGTCGGCGCAGACCGTGGTCGATGGCAGCGGATGGCCTTGCGGACACGTGAAGCCGTCCGCCGCTTGCTGAGCGCTGCACTGGACGTGCATGTCGAACATCTCCCCGCACCAGGGCGCGACGAGCTTGCTGGCTTCACACTGGTCCACGCACGCCTCGGACTCCGACGGACAGACCTCGAGCGCTGCCGCCTGCGCGCAGAACGCGCCACACGCCGTGTCGGGGTAGACGATGCCGCCCCCCGTGCCGGCCGAACCTCCGACGCCAGCGCCGCCGCTGCCCGGCTCGAAGCCGCCCACGCCAGCGCCGCCAGTCCCATCGCTCCCTCCGACGCCTTCGATGGCGCCGTCGTCGCCAGTGTTTCTCGACGCGCCATCTGGGCCGCCCTTCGGGTTGTCGGAGCCACTGAGCTCACCGCACCCCACGCCGAACGCCAGCACCGTCACCACGCAAAGTCCGTTCACCAACGATCGCGTCGTCATAGATCAAGCCCCCCTGAAGCATGCGGTCAGCAACGACCGCGGGTTGTTCTCTGCCACTCGACCGAGCAGCAGAGGCATGGGCTTGATCTGATGCAGTGCTTCAGCTCGGTGGTGCGCCGCGTCGGGCGCAGAGCAGGATCGCGGCGTGACGACTCGTGTGAGGACGGCGTATCCGTACGGCGTGTCCCGCACGGTGCCGAGCGTTCAGGATGCTGCTCGAGACAGCGTCCTCAGGGGGAAGAGTGACAGAACTGGATCAGCACCTCGGCCACCCTGCAGCGCATGTTGGTGAGCCTGGGCCACGTCTCGTCACACGAGAAGTCGGAAGCCGGCTCCTGCGCGAGGCAATGGGTGAGAGCTGCCCAGGCGCCTCTACAGCGCGAGGCGAACTCGATCCGGTCGAGGCACGCCTGAACGCAGTCGGGTGGCGAGCACGACAGGGCGTCGCCAATCGCACAGTAGGCCTGGCAATCGGCCGTCATGTCGGGCAGCCCTTCCGGCGGGCCGGCATCCAGACAGGCGGAGCGCTCGTGGTTCTTCTCTTCGCATGCGGTCCCCGACACCAGCCGGGGGCTGCTATCGCATTCGATACTGGATGCTGGCTGGCTGAGGGCACACTGATAGTAGTCGTCGATGAACGGCACACACCAGGGGACGATCCGCTCGTACCAGCCGCACATGGCGTTGCACATGTGCGTCGATACGGGCTCATCGC
Organism: Chondromyces crocatus; assembly: GCF_001189295.1. Taxonomy (NCBI): domain Bacteria; kingdom Pseudomonadati; phylum Myxococcota; order Polyangiales; family Polyangiaceae; genus Chondromyces; species Chondromyces crocatus. The sequence goes on along the minus strand of NZ_CP012159.1, from coordinate 10,837,314 downwards.
AAGCGTCGGGGGTCGAGGCGTAAGCGCAGAACTCTCCACACAGCGTGTCGGGATAAACGAACTGAGGTTCTGAGCCGCCCTCGCCACCGGAGCCGCCAGTCTCTCCCGCGCCACCTGTCCCCCCCGACCCTCCATGTCCTCCCTCGCTCGTGGTGCTCGTCGTGGTGCCGGCTCCCGACCCTGTGGGGTTCGTGGAGCCATCGTCACCTTCGCATCCGAGCCCCCCCATCACCGTCAGTGCTCCGAGAGTTCCACCGAGGGTCAGCACGCTACCGAGTGTCCATCGCATCGTCATTCCTGCCCTTTCACGGGGTGATCGCGGTATTGGCCGCGAGCTTTTGCCGATTCGTTACCCTCATCACCGGATGGCGTGAACCCATCTGGCTTGAGCAGCAACGTTTTGTCGCGTGGTCAGGCGCTGGATCGAAGGCGTACGAGAGAGACGCCCTGCAAGGAGCGACTCCCGTGTCATGCAGACGTGGTGGTGAGCGAGGCGCGTCGCTCAGCGCGGCGCGACGTTCATGTTCTGCGTCTGGCAGGCGAAGGCCAGGACCGCTGCTGCCGCGCAGGCGTCACCGGGATGAGGCGTCTGCTGGGTGCACTCGTAGCTGTCGGCTGGCTGCTGCGCGTAGCAGCGAATGAGAGCCGCCTGGATCCCGTTGCACGGCGCCGCGTCCGCCATGCTGGCGAGACAGCTCTGGACACAGTCGGGGGCAGCACAGGGAAGGTCTGCGGCAGCCGCGCAGTGCGTCTCACAGTCGGCCGTCATGTCGGGCAGCCCCTCGGAAGGACCCTCGAACAGGCACTCCAGGTTGGCGTCTCGCTCGGTCGTGCATGCTTCGTCGAGCAGCGAGGGCGTGCCGTTCTCGCACTCGAAGCTCGAAGCGGGCGCGGACGCGCCGCATGCGTAGACCGCGTCCGTTGCGGCGCTGCACCAGGGAGCGACCTCCCTGAACGCCTCGCACTGAGCCTGGCAGGTCGTGGACTCCGTCGGGCAAACGCCGAGCTCTGCCGCGTGATCGCAGAAGTCCTCGCAGGCCGCACCCGGGCCGACGACGCCACCGCCGCCCTCGCCACCACCCCCACCCATCCCGCCGCTGCCGGTGCTCGTCGTCGTTCCGCCACCGGTCATTGCCGGGTTCTTCGGGCCGCCCTCGTCACCACACCCGACGCTCACGACCGCCACCACCGCGACCAGAGACCCGCTCACCATCCACCGCATCGACATCGATTCATCTCCCTGAAAGCCGTGGCCCGCTGGGGCCGACGCGCTGGCTACCACGCCCCGATCGTGGTTTCGATCGTCCGACGAGGCAGCCAGACTCGAGTTCAGCTTTCCGAGATGAGGGTGCGCGGAGGGAGGCGCGGGCGCGTCGCTCAGCGCGGCGCGATGTTCATGGCCTGATCGAGGCAGGCCTGGACCAGGAGCGCGTTGATGAAGCAGCCCTGCCCGGAAGGTTGCGGCTGCTGCTGCGCGTTGCACTGGTAGGAGTCCGCCGGCTGCTGCGCGAAGCAGTGGATCAGGGCCGCACGGGCTCCGTTGCAGACCTCTGCGTCGGCGGTGCTGTCGAGACACTCCTGGACGCAGCTTGCGGAGGCGCACGGCAGATTCGCGGCCGCCGCACAGTGGGCCTCACAGTCGGCCGTCATGTCGGGCAAGCCTCCAGGAGGGCCCTCGAACAGACACTCGGCGTTCGCCTCCTGCTCGGCTTCACAGGCCCCGTCCACGAGGCTCGGGTTGCCGCCTTGACACTGGAAGCTCGCCGCCGGCTCCGCGGTGCCACACTGGAAGAACCCGTCGATCACCTCGTCGCACCACGGGACGAGGGTCTTCCCCGCCTCGCACTCGTCCGCGCAGGTCGCCGACGCGGTGGGACACACCTCGAGCTCTGCCGCGTGCGCACAGAAGCGCCCACAGACCGTGTCGGGGTAGTCGATCCCGCTGCTCGACCCGCCGTCGCCTCCGGAGCCTCCGGTGCCCCCGGATCCTCCGTCGCTGGTGCTGGTCGTCGTCGTCGTGCCGCCGCCGCCCCCCGTCGGGTTCTCGTCGCCATCGTCGTCTCCGCAGCCGACGCCGACGACCGTCACCAGTCCGACCAGAAGCCCACTCACCACCCATCGCATCGTCATCGATCAAGCCTCCTGAAAGACATGGCCCGCTGGGCCGAAGCGTCCGGTCCCACCGCTGCGATCGCATCGGCGATGCGAAGCGGTGGGGACCCTGTTGGATGCCATGCTCCGAGGTTTCGGTGCGCCCCCGTGAGCATCTGGCACGATCACGACGCCGGCATCGTGCGGGAGTGCAGACTTCCAGCAGCGTGCTGCCTCGCCGTCTCCGGCTCTCGCACCCCCAGGCGACGCTCAGACATCGCGCAGGTCCAGCGCGCCGAGGAAGTCCATCTTCCCCAGCTCCACGCCGTTGTGCCGGAGGATCGCGTACGCAAGCGTGGCGTGGAAGTACAGGTTGGGCAGGGCGAAGCTGGCCACCAGCTGGCTCCCGATCATCCCCTTGCCGGGCAGGAACGGCATCGGACACAGCCGCTCCTCGATGTTTGCGAGCTGCTCCGGCTTCACCGCCTTCAGCTCCTCGAAGGCGCCGTCGAGGCGCGCGCGGAGCTGCTCCAGGTTCTCGTCGGCGAGGTCCGTCGACGGCGCCGGCGTCCCGAGCACCATGCTGAAGAACCACGCCGGCGAGAGCGCGATGGACTGGATCTGCTTCCGGAGCGGCCACTGATCGGGCGCCAGCCGGGAGCTCAGCAGCACCTCGGGGTCGAACTTCTTCTGCTCGGCGTACGCCTGCGCCTTGTCCAGCCAGACCCGCGCCTGACGGTTGAGGGTGATCATCTGCGGAACGGAACACTCGTAGACGTTCATCGCTGCTTTCCGGGCGTCTCCTGGCCATCCACCGCTGCGGTGGAGCGGTCGGCGCACCCTCGTCAGGCGCGCCCGACGACGCCCTGACCGACAGCGATGTAGCAGGAGACGGCGGCCGCCGGGAGAGTCGCGCACGCAGCGCACGCAGCACACGACGGCGCACCTGAGGCGATGCAGGCCGACTTCTCGCCTTGTCTGGGATGAGTGACGCCGGGGGTCGCGCGTTGGTGGGTCGAGTCAGCGCGTCTCACCGAGATCGCGCCGCATCAGCGCAGGGTGCTGACGCGGCATCGGTGAGGCTTCAGGGCAGGTTGCTGATGCAGAACTGATAGGTCGACAGGCCCGCGGCGCACTCCGCCGACGTCACCTGCGGGGTCGCTCCACCAGAGCATTCGAAGGCTTCTGCCGGCTCCCTGGCCAGGCAATGCACGTGGATGGCCATCGCCCCACGACATCCAGCGGACGCCGTGATCCCGTCGAGGCACGACTGCACGCAGTCGTCGGGCGCGCAGGGCAGCCCCGCCGCACCGTTGCAGAGCGCCTGGCAATCGGCGGTCATGTCGGGCAGCCCCTCCGGCGGGCCCTGGAACATACAGCTCTGGGACGCCGAACGCTCCGCATTGCAGGCGTCGCCGACATGCTCGACGAAGCCCTCGACGCACGAGAAGTTCGACGCCGGCTCCTGGATCATGCACGCGTAGTACGCATCCGCGAGCGGATCGCACCACGGCGCGACCCCCTCCTGCTCTTCGCAGGACGCCACGCAGGAGCCTGGCTCCGAGTCGCAGATCTCGAGCGAATCGAGGTACTCGCAGTAGCCCACGCAGGCAGACGTCCCCCCACCCTCTCCGCCTGCCCCTCCCGTGCCGCCGCCAGCGCCCGCGTCACCCCCCGTCCCATCCCCCCCGGATCCCCCTGCGCCTCCTTGACTCGTGCTCGTCCCCGGGCCGCCGGTGGGATCGAAGGTGGTCTCCTCGTCACCACCGCACCCGACGCCCACCATGGCCAGCGCCGCAACGGCCAGACTCCCCACGACCCACAGGTTCTTCATGTGCTCCAAGGCCTCCATGCCAGCGCGGCCCCAGAGCCGCGCGTGCGCCTTCGGGCGCCATCCTGCAGGATAACCGAATTCGCCCGTCCTCCGGTGAGGCTTTCTGACGAGAATGGGCACGTGGCGTCATGCGCTCGCCTCGCGCACCCACGCCTCCATGGACTCACAGCGGCCTGGGCTCACAGATCGCGGAGGCTCAGATCCCCGATGAAATCGGTCTTGCCCACATCGACGCCATTGTGGCGCAGGATCGCGTACGCCGTCGTCGCGTGGAAATAGAAGTTGGGCAGCGCGAATTCGAACACGAAGTCCGTCGCTTTGAGCCCCTTGCCCGGCAAGAAGGGCAGGGGAATGACCCGCTCCTCGGCACCCTGGAACTGCTCCGGCCTGAGCTGCTGGAGCTGCTCGACGGCCCGGTCGACGCGGACGCGCAGCTCCGGCAGCGACTCGTCCAGGATGTCGGGGTTCGACGTCTCCGCGTCCGCGAGGAGCGAGCCGAGCCGCTGCGAGCCCAGGCAGATGGCCTGGATCTGCTGCCGCAGAGACCACTGATCGGGCGCGAGGCGCGACGAGAGGAGCACCTCCGGATCGAACCTCTTCTGCTCGGCGTAGGCCTGCGCCTTGTCCAGCCACACGCCCGCCTGCCGGAGCGTGCGGGCCATCTGGGGAATCGAGCTGTCATAGATGCTCATGGTGCTCTCCTGTGCACGAAGGCCGCGGCCCCGATGGACAGTCCCAGTCTAGCGCGCGCCGGAGACCCGCTCCGGTCACGCCTCTCTCGCCGAGAGCGCTCAACGGCTCTCTACCCTCGGGTGCGCCGTGCCCCTGCATGCCGTCGCGATCGCCGAGGGGACCAGGCAGGCGATTCCGTTCGGCTGCGGAGGCTGCCCTCCCATGCATTCATAGGTCGAGGCGGGCTCCTTCGCGAAGCAGCGGACGAGCATGGCCCTGGCGCCATTGCAGGTCGCCGGCGGGCTCGTGCTCTCCAGGCAATGCTGCATGCAATCAGCGTCAGCGCACGGCAGCGACGCGGCGGCGTCACAGTGGAGCTGGCAATCCTCGGTCATGTCCGGCAACCCCGTCGCCGGCCCCTCGTAATGGCAAGCGACGAGTGCTGCCCGCTCTGCCGCGCACACCCCCTCGTTGGTGGACACCGTCCCCTCGCTGCACTGAAAGCTCCCCGCGGCGGCGCTGCCGAGACAGCGGTAGAGCGCGTCGGCGGCGGACTGGCACCAGGGAGCGAGCCGGGTCGCCGCTTCGCACGTGTCACGGCACGCATGCACGCCATTCGGGCACACGTGGAGCGCCGAGAGGCGCGCGCAGTAGCCGCCGCACGGCGTCTCGGCGTGACCCACGCTGCCGCCCATGCCGCCGCTGCCTGGCTCCATCCCACCCGCCCCGCCCGCACCCGTCATCCCTCCGGCTCCGGCGGGCCCTGCGGTCGTCGACCGGCTCGGCCCACCGCTGGTCGAGCCATCGTTCCCGTCGCCATCACACGCAGACCCGACGAGCGCCGCGCCTGCCAGCACCGTTCCCATCACGATCCATCGCGCTCTCATCTTCGAGCCCTCGGGCAAGCGACCCGATGGACGATGCCCCGCCTGCACCAGCGCAGCGCGAGCTCCCCCATCGTGGCAACACATAGAACCCGCCGCCCCTGGCGCAGGGGGGCGCGTCGCTCCCGAGCCGTGGATCAGGGCTCCACGGAGGACATGGCGCGGCTCACCCCGTCACGCCATCCCCAGCACGGACTTGAGGTCGAGGCCGGCCACGCTCGCCGCGTTCTCCTCGACCCACAGGTGCAGCGCTGGCCCGAGCGCAGCCTCGATCTCCTCCTTCACCAGGCGCTCCACCGCTTCCGGCCCGATCGTCGCCGGATCGAGGCCCAGCGACCCGCGCGTCGACAGCGCGCCGATCAAGCGGACCAGGCTCTCCAGCCCGGCGAGCTGCCCCGCTTCCCCGAGCGGGCGCACTTGCTCCACCGTGATCGCGCCCCCCGGCCGCAGCCGGAAGCGCCCCACCTCGGCCTGATCGGCGCCGTCCTTGCGCAGCACCACCGACGAGCACTCCACCACGGCCTGCAGCACCTTCGGCGCGAGCTGCACCTCGGTCGGCTTGCCAGCGAAGTCCACCTTCAGCTGGACCACGGCCCCTGCGGGCACGCGGAACCCTCCAGGCCCCACGTCCGCGGCGAGTTCCTCGCGCACCGTCAGCTTCGCCGACAGGCACACGTCCCGCGCGAGCGCCGTGCTCTCCCCGCCGCCCGACTCCAGGTTCGCCAGCACCTGCTGGAACGACAGCACCAGGTCCCGATCCGCGCTGGGATCGTACGGCGCGATGCGCAGCGGCGTCGCCGTGAGCAGGTCGCGCATCCACGCGCGCGCCTGCTCCAGCGCTTGCTCCTTCCCCACCGGGATGCCGAAGCCCGGGAGCTGCCACACGTTCGGCGTGATCACCCCCGTGCGGAAGTCGAGGTCCATGCCCTGCAGGCCCATGTCGCCGAGCGGTGCCGGCAGGTCGATGACCAGGTGCGGCTCGAACACCATCCGGAACAGCGTTGGCCCCAGCGTGAGCCGGATCGTCGTCGCCTGGCTCTTGTCCGACGTGACCACGCTCGCCACGCCCCCGGGTCCACCGCGCTGCAACCGCGTGCGCGCCGGGAGGGTGAACGACAGCGAAGCGGACTCCAGATCGACGGCGGGCAGGAAGCGCCAGGTCATGGGAGAGGGTAACACCGATCCTGGCGCCGGGCTGTCGCGCCGACCCTCTCCGCCATCACCTCACGGCGCGATCTCCAGCGAGCAGAGCACCGTGTCCGGGAGGGCGACCTCGCGCACGACCTGGACCGAGACGTCATCGATGACGCGGAGCACCGTGCCTGCCATGACCTCGAACTGCGAGATGGCGCCCGGGGACGTCAGCGCCGCGAGGTCGAGCGTGCACTGGCTCGGGTTCCCGATGTCGACCGGGCGCTTGTAGACCGAGACCGGCGTCGACCGCGCGTTGTACAGCCGCACGGTGAGGGGCGCTCCGCCGTCGGCCGAGCACTGGTGCGCCATCAGATCGACCACGCCCGGGCAGTTCTCGCCCTCGAAGGACGGCCCCGAGTCCGGCGGCGGCCCCGCGTCGGGCAGGTCGCCCGTGAACGGCGCCGCTTGCACGACGAGCTTCTGGTAGTCGTACGCGACCGCCGTGGCCACCGGCAGCTCGGCGGACACCGCCACGATCTGAAAGCTCCGCCGCTCCTCCAGCTCGACGTTCGCGAACGTCGCCACCCGCTCGCTGCCTTGCAGGATGTCGACCGGGCCCACGTTCTTCGCGAGCACGCCGATCGTGAGCGGCTGCCCTGGTGTGGGCGGCAGCGGGTCCGCGTACAGCTCCAGCGTCCCAGGGACCTCTTCCCACTCGGCGACCGACGAGCAGGCGATGGCACCTGCCACGAGCGCGAGTGCGCCGAGCGCCACCCCGCGGAAGACCCGATCACGGCTCGGCGATCGGAACATCGTCTTCCTCCTGTCGGATGCGGCTGGGATCGGCGGGCAAGGGCTCGAAGGCCGAGCGCATCTTCGCGTTGATGCAGCACCGGAACCCGAGCAGCGGATGGCGGAACGCTGGGTCGAGGACGGGCGACATCCGGAGCACCCCGCCGATCGCCGTGTCCTTGCTCAAGCGCCCCAGGATCAAGGGGATCGAGGGATCCTTCTCGTTGTCTTCGCGCACCGGCGACGCGGTCCAGAACGCCACCGACCCCGTGCTCTCCGGGTACGGCGGCTTCCCCGTGTCGCCCCGGATGACCATGTCGTACGGGTTCAGCGGATCGAAGCGGTGCGGCAGCGACGTCACGTCACTCGTGGGCGACAGCGCGGTGATGGCCGTCTCGTCGAACTCCACCCCGGTCGCGGAGGTGCTGCTCAAGGGCGCCAGGGCGCGCAGCTCGTCCGAGTCGCAGAGGAACTTCCCGGCGCGACCGCACGCCCCGATGGCCTCCTCGAAGGTCAGGTTCGTCCAGGGGATGGCCTCCGGGCGGCTCGCGGCGAACGACTCGTCGCGGCCCGCCGAGGTGGTCGTCGCGTCGCGGCGTGACGCCGCGTGGATGTCGACGCACGACCGGATCTGGTCCTCTTCCGTCGACGTGCGCCCCTGGAAGGTGACGATCGACATCGAGGGGTCGCCACAGTCGGTCGGGGGGTCGACCGTGGAGCATGCCGGCGCCCACGCCGCGGCGGCGACGATCGCGAGACGGAGCCTCATCGACGCTTGCGCGCTCATTCGAACCTCAGACGATAATCCAGCGACAGGCCGCGGTTGTCCACGCCGCTGCCGAAGTTGTTCTCGTAGCTCACGAGCTGCCCGCCAAAAAACAGGCCGCCCGCTCGGGAGTAGTTGATGGGCAGCTCCAGCTCCAGCTTCAGCCGCTGCCAGGTGTACGAGTCGCCTTGCCGCAGGTCGTCGAACCCGATCAGCGCCACGAACGCCCCCTGCCGTGGGTTGAGGTCGGGGAACGAGAGCGCCGGGTACGAGCCACGCTCGAACTTGAAGTGCACCCCGCCCAGCGACCAGCCGAAGACCTCCGGGAAGCGGAAGTCCAGCTCCGCTGCCAGCTCGTAGCCCAGGCCGGTCACCAGCCCGATCGAGTTGTTCAGCGGGTTGTCCACCGCCGCGCCGACGCCAGGCGCGCTCACGTCACGCGAGAGGATCCAGTTGTGGAACATGCTCGGCCCCGCGCGGAAGAACGCGGTGTGCTGCGACCAGTAGCTGTCCTTCTTCCCCTTGCTCAGGAAGCGGATCGCGTCGAAGCCCGCCTGCGCGTCGGCCTTGAAGAACGAGCTGGAGACCTGGAGGAAGTCGGTCCGCGAGATGCTCGTCTGCTGGAGCGTGAGGTGCCCGTAGCCGACGATGCCCACCGTGGGGTGGATGTAGCTGTACCCGAAGTCGTACCCCAGGTTGTTGCCGAGGAAGCCGCCGGAAGGCTCGCGGTTCAAGCTGCCGGTGAGCGCCGACTTCTTCGAGTAGTCGAGCGCGTACACCGACGCCTCGATGTGGTGGACGGTCGGCCCGGCGAGTTCCTGCTCCTCGCTCCACAGCGAGAGGAACGGGCCCGCGACCAGCAACCCGACCGAGATGGGCACGATGACGTAGTTGCAGAGGCTGCCGAGGAACCCGGTCCCGTCGACGCGCCCGATGGTGCCTCGGCTCGCGTCGAAGCAGAGCGGCATCATCACCAGCGGGTAGCCGATCATGAAACCGTTCGGCGCCCCGCGCTTCAGCCCCAGCGCCTCCAGGGCGTCCTGCGCCCCCTTGACCGACCCGATGAGCTGCGATCCATCCTTCGGCGCGAACAGGCCGGGCAGCACGTCGGTGAGCTTCTCGCCCGCCTCCGCGATCTTCGAGACCCGCGCTGGCGTGAACCCTTCCGGGATCAAGCTCGACGCGCCAGCGGGCGCCACGGGCGGCGGCGGCTTGCCGTCGATGCGCGCGATGCGGCTCCAGTCCACCGCCTCCTTCTGCCCGCCCTCGCGCTCGACGATGGCGTAGGAGCCCGGCTTCTGCTCGACGACACGGCCCGGCAAGCTGCGGCCATCGACCGTCTCGATGCCCTGGAACGTCGGGCCTGCGTCCGGTGCTGCGGCCCCCGACGACGGCGCCGGGCTTCCTGGAGACGGCGCCGCAGACCCCCCTGAAGGCGCCGCGGCAGGGGATGCCGGTCCTGGTGCTGGCGCGCCTGGGGGGGCTGCGCTGGAACCCGGTGCCGTCGCCGCCGATGGCGCGGCGCTTCCGGCCCCCTGCGTCCTTCCGAGCGCAGGAGTGACCATGACGGTGAACGCAAGCAGCGACGAGAGAACCCGATTCATCGCGATCCCATCATGAATCGACGATTCATTTCATCTTTGCAAGCCAATTCCGTTCAGGTCTAATTCCTGGTTATGCGCATCTCACCAGCGTCCTGGCTCGCCCCGCAGGCTGCCTCGGCGTCTCGGGTCCTGGGGCTCCTGGGACCCCTGGTCGCGGCCGTGGTGCTCGGATGTGGAGGGAGCGCCCCGGCGAAACCTGCGGCGACGGCCGCAGGGGCCACGACGACCAAGCCGGCGTCCGTCACCTGTCCGAGCTTCGGGGGCGACGCTGCCAGCGGGCCGTTCGATTTCGCCACGGCCTTCGGCGTCGACGAGGCGATGGGAGCGCGGCTCGCGCGCATGGTGCGCCTCGTCGGAGAGCTGGAGCGCACGGCGACGGCGCTCGACACCGAGACGCGCGCCACGTGCAGCGCACTCGCCGTGGACCTCGGCGCCACTCCCGCCGAGCTGGGCACGGCGTCGGCGTCGGCTTCCGGTAGCAGCGCCACGGCGAACGGCGCCTCGGCGAGCAGGGCACCGCACCCGTGCGTCACCGCCGCCACGCGCCTCGCTGCGCTCCGCAAGTCGCTGGGCACCGCGCAGCTCTCCGTCTCCGTGAGCGACGTGAGCTGCGGCATCCCGAAGGACGCCGTCGCCTCCTGCGCTGGCGAGTGCCTCACGGGCAAAGAAGGCATCACCAGTGCCGTCGACTGTGGCCTCGCGTCGAGCGGCCCGTCCTGCCAGCTCGACTTCGCTCTCCCCGATGCTTCTCCGCAGTGCGTGACCCAGTGCGCCGTTCGCGCGCTGCGTGACGTCCGCTGCTCCGCGAACGTCGACGTCCGCCTCGGCACGGGCGACGGCGCCACCGACGCACGCTTCGCCGCCGTCGCCGAGGGCCTGCGCCGCGATCTGCCGCGCCTCGTCACCCTGGGAGCCTCCGTCGGACCGCGCGCCCTCCAGCTCGGGAAGGACGTGACCGCCCTCGTCGAGGACCTCGCCGCCACCATCGACACCTTGATGGATGGCGACAAGGCCATCGAGCGTCGGGTCGTCATCGGCGCCGTGCTCGCGAGCTGCGTCGCCCCGGAGCTCGGTGGTGCACTGCGTGCGAGCACGTCGTTGCAAGCGACGCTGACCCAGGCGATCGATCTGCACGGCGCGCTCGTCGGCCGCTGAGCCAGCGCGGCGCCGACCTTCCTGACCCACACGCCGCCCATCCCGCCAGGAAAGGGAGGGAGGAGAGGGGTCGGAACGCTCCGAGAGGTCATGTCTGGACCAGCAAAGGTGGGGGGGACCGTTCCGGGGCGTCGTTACTGCATCAGTAAAGGAGGCGGGGACCGTTCGGAGGTGCCGTAGCTGCACCAGTAGAGGAAGGGGGGACCGCCCAGGAACGTCGTTACTTGACCAGGAGAGGGAGCGGGGACCGTTCGGGGGCGTCGTTACTTCACCAGGAAAGGGAACGGGGACCGTTCGGAGGAGGCGTCGCTGGACCAGTAGAGGAAGTGGGGACCGTTCGGAGGCGGTGTCGCTGGACCAGTAGAGGAAGCGGGGACCGTTCCAGGGGGTCGTCACCAGGGGTCGCGCCGCGGCCGAAGGGAAGGCCGTGGGGGGAGCGGTGATGCTTCAACGCCGCGCTGGTTGACTGGCGCGTCATGGGACACGCGCTTCAACCACGGCGCTTCTGCGAACCACGGTCCACGGGCGACCGAAATCCAGGTTCACGGCATGGCGTAGATGGCTGATTCCTGCCAGTGGCCACCCGCCAGAGAGGGAGGCGCGGCCATGCGCCAGCGAGGGGGATCTGTCCAGGCTGCTGTCGGAATGGCCTGAAGGCCACCTGGGCTGATGCCTGGCGATGGCGGCAAGCCAATGCGTGCGTATGTCCGGACTGCTGACGCGATGGTTTCGAGGCCGCTCTGGCGCGAATGGGCGGCGTAACCGGATGTCTGGATGGGGCCATGCTTGCAGTTGCGTGAGATTTGAGACCCAAAAATAATTCTGAGAAAGATGAATGAACGGAGCATACCGGCCGTATATCCACTGGCAGCACAGTGCTGCCGAAGTGAGAGGATCCCATGACTCAATTGAGGAACATCTCGCGCCCTGAGAAGTTGACGGTGGCGCGCAGCATTCACGCAAACCTGATCGCCCGGCAGAGCAATGGCCCTGCCGAGGAGGGGCTCGACACCTACATTCCGGTGATTGCCTCTCTGATTGCGGAGCTGGCGGGTCACGTCGATGGCAAGGCCGCAGCCGGGACGGAGCACCAGGCGCTCCTGGGGCGCGCGGAGCTGGCCGATATCGAGGTCGATACCTGGTACAGGCACATCGAGCGCTACCTTTCGGTGGAAGCCAATCGCCGCGGCGGTGCGCACGTGGTCGGCGCCCGTGCGGTGCATTCGGCGGCGTGTCCGAAGGGGCTCGCGCACGTGGACGAGCGCATTCCAGTGCAGAATGCGTTCTGTCGCGGCATGCTCGAAGCGCTGCGGCGCCCCGTGAATGCCGGCATCCTCACGAGCATCGAATTCCCGATGGCCTGGCTGGACCGGCTCGAAGCGGCGCTCACCGAGAGCGAGGCTTCGCAGCGTGATCTGGCCGGCGTCCGGCAGGACAAGCGCGTCCACGTGGGACTCGGCCGCGACGCAGAAGAGGCGTGGATCGACGTGATGAGCCGGCTGCGGAGCTACGTCGCGAACCGCGCCGGGCGGCATGATCTGGCGCGGCGTGCGGAGGGGGACTCGCTCCTGGCGCCGCTGCGCACGGTGCTGGAGCGGCTGCGCGCGGAGGCGGCGGCGCGAAAGACGCGGCGCGAGAATGCCGACGCGCCCGAGGCCGAAGGACCGCAGGCTCCCTGTGCAAGGGAAGCGCCCGCGGCAGGCTGACCTGGGTGCCTTGCACCTGGCCGCGTGACGTGAGCTGAACGGCGTTCAATGCGCCGAACGCACGGATCGAGGGTGCCCCCTCGGGAGGACCATGATCCTGCGAAGGCCCGGCTCAGGGCCATGATCCTGCGAAGGCCCTTCCTCGTGATTGCGGGGTGACCGCGTGCGGGGAGGGGCCTGGTTTCAGTCGAGCCTCAGACGCCGCCGAGAAAGTCGCGCTTGCCGATCTGCACGCCTTTGTGGCGGAGCAGGGCATAGGCCATGGTGACGTGGAAATAGAAGTTGGGCAGCGCGAAATCGAGCAAGTAGCGGCGCCCCTCGAAGCCGAGCGGGTTGCCACCGATGTTCAGCTCGATGCCGCGCTCCTCGGAGCCTTCGAACTTGGCGGGGTCGATGGACTCCAGGAAGGCGACCGTCTTCGCGATGCGCTCCTGGAGCTCGGTGAAGTTGGTCTCCTTGTCGGCGAAGCTCGGGACTTCCACGCCGGCGAGACGCGCGGCACACCCCTTCGCGATGTCGCTGGCGAACTGCACCTGGGCCGTGAGGGGAGCCATGTCGGGGATCAGGCGCGCTTGCGTCAGCGTGTCGGGGTCGAGCTTCTCCACCTCGGCGTAGTCGACGGCTTTGCGGAGGATCGCCGAGAGGTTCGCGAAGGCGCGCAGGAAGACCGGAACGGACGACTCGTACATGGATAGCGTCATGGTGCTCTTTCCGTGAACAGCGGGAACTTCGCTCGCAGATGGCGTCTGACCCAGGAGGATGGGGGCTTCCCGTCGGTTCGAGCGCCAGCCACGCGCAGACGCTAGGTGTTCTTGACGGAACCGTCCACCAGGGGAGTTCCGGACCTCAGGTTCGACCTGCTGCGGGGCGCGCTCCTCGCAGGGCGTGGCGTCGTGGGGAGCGCTCGGTGCAGGTGCGCGCAGGGGCTCGCGCAGGCACGCTGAGAGGAGGCGAAGAGCGGTCGCAGGCGCCGGAGCCGCGGCCAGCAAGGAGAGTGGTCATGGACTACAGATACCTCGGCGGATCAGGCTTCAAGGTCCCGGTGTTGACCTTCGGGACAGGGACGTTCGGAGGAGGGAACGAATTCTTCAAGGCCTGGGGTACGAGTGGGGTGGAGGAAGCCACGCGGCTCGTGGATGTGTGCCTCGACGCGGGGCTGACGATGTTCGACACCGCCGACGTCTACTCGAGCGGGCTGGCCGAGGAGATCCTGGGCAAGGCGATCGCCGGGCGTCGGGGCGAGGTGCTCCTCTCGACGAAGGGGACCTTTCGTAACGGCACAGGGCCGAACGACGTGGGGTCGTCCCGCTTTCATCTCGTCCGCAGCGTGGAGGCGAGCTTGCGGCGGCTGGGGACCGACCACATCGACCTCTACCAGCTCCACGGCTTCGACGCGTTCACGCCGATCGAAGAGGCGCTGGGGACGCTCGATGATCTCGTGCGCGCGGGGAAGATTCGCTACATCGGTGCGTCGAATTTCTCGGGGTGGCACCTGATGAAGTCGCTGGCGATCTCGGAGAAATACGGGCTCGCGCGCTACGTGGCACACCAGGCGTACTACTCGCTGGTGGGCCGCGACTACGAGTGGGAGCTGATGCCGCTGGGGCTCGACCAGAAGGTCGGGGCGGTGGTGTGGAGCCCGCTCGGGTGGGCGCGCCTCACGGGGAAGTTTCGTCGGGGCCAGCCGGTGCCGGAGGGGACGCGGATGCTGAGCAAGTCCAACGCCGACCTGGGTCCGCCGGTCCCGGAGGAGTACCTCTACACGGTGGTGGACGCGCTCGACGCCGTCGCTGCCGAGACGGGGAAGACGCTCCCGCAGACCGCGCTCAACTGGTTGCTCCAGCGGCCGACGGTCTCGACGCTGGTGATCGGGGCGCGCAACGAAGAGCAGCTCCGCCAGAACCTGGGCGCGGTGGGCTGGAACCTCTCGGCAGAGCAGGTGGCCCGGCTCGACGCCGCCAGCCAGGTGACACCCGTGTACCCGTACTGGCATTCGCGCGTCTTTCCGGAGCTGTATCCGTCTCCGACTGGCTGAACCGCCGCGCGCGATGGGCGCGCGTCGCACGGGCAAACGCCGGGGGCTCCTTGACGGAATCGCTCCCCGGGGGTAATTCCGGACCGACTGGTTCAAAATGCTGCGAGGCGTGCTGCCCGCAGGGCGCGGCGTCGCCGTGAGGGGTCTGTGCTTGCGTGCGCAGGGCCTCGTGGAGGCGTGACGTGCGGGGGCGAGCAGCGGTCGCCGGCGTCGCAGCGGTGGCCAGCAAGGAGAGCGGTCATGGACTACAGATACCTCGGCGGATCAGGCTTCAAGGTCCCGGTGCTGACCTTCGGGACGGGGACGTTCGGTGGAGGGAACGAGTTCTTCAAGGCCTGGGGCACGAGCGGGGTGGAGGAAGCCACGCGGCTCGTGGACGTGTGCCTCGACGCGGGGCTGACGATGTTCGACAGCGCGGACATCTACTCGAACGGGCTGGCCGAGGAGATCCTCGGCAAGGCGATCGCCGGGCGCCGGGACAAGGTGCTCATCTCGACGAAGGGGACGTTCCGCCACGGCGAGGGACCGAACGACGTGGGGTCGTCCCGCTTTCACCTCGTCCGCAGCGTGGAGGCGAGTTTGCGGCGGCTGGGGACCGACTACATCGACCTCTACCAGCTCCACGGCTTCGACGCGCACACGCCGATCGAGGAGGCGCTGGGGACGCTCGACGATCTCGTGCGTGCGGGGAAGATTCGCTACATCGGGGCGTCGAACTTCTCGGGGTGGCACCTGATGAAGTCGCTGGCGATCTCGGAGAAGTACGGGCTTTCGCGCTACGTGGCGCACCAGGCGTACTACTCGCTGGTGGGCCGCGACTACGAGTGGGAGCTGATGCCGCTGGGACTCGACCAGAAGGTCGGGGCGGTGGTGTGGAGTCCGCTCGGGTGGGCGCGGCTCACGGGGAAGTTCCGCCGGGGTCAGCCGGTGCCGGAGGGGACGCGGTTGCTGAGCAAGGCCAACGTCGACATGGGTCCGCCGATCCCGGAGGAGTACCTCTACACGGTGGTGGACGCGCTCGACGCCGTCGCTGCCGAGACGGGGAAGACGCTCCCGCAGATCGCGCTCAACTGGTTGCTCCAGCGGCCGACGGTCTCGACGCTGGTGATCGGGGCGCGCAACGAAGAGCAGCTTCGCCAGAACCTCGGCGCGGTGGGCTGGAACCTGTCGGCAGAGCAGGTGGCCCGGCTCGACGCCGCCAGCCAGGTGACGTCGGCGTATCCGTACTGGCATCAGCGGGGCTTCGCCGAGCGGAATCCGTTCCCGACCGGCTGAGCCAAGGAGCCGCCGGGCGCCGCAGTCCATGGAGGACCGAGGCGCCCGGGGGGCCGAGGCCGTCGCGTGGGACGCGGCTCAGGTGACCCGCTTGATGGCGCGGAGACCGAGCACGCCGATGATCACGGCGACGACCACGAACGCGACGAACAGGAACTGCGCGATGTCGGCGAAGCCCTCGGCCATGCCGCCGAAGCCGAAGACCGCCGCGACCAGCGCAGCCACAGCGAAGATCAGAGCCCACTTCAGAATACCCATCGGGGAAACCCTCCTGGGTCGCAGGCATTGCAGGGGGTGTGCCGTCGAGGGGTGGTGCGTGCGGGCGCGATCTGTGCGCGCTCGTCGCTGCGAGGAGGGAATCTCGGGGGCGGGGTGGGGTCGATCTGCGCGGGCCGTGCGCAGCGGACGATCAGTGGGCGGGGGCGGCGCGCTGGGGCCTGGCGTTCCACACGCGGGTCGCGAGGACGAGGCCGAGGATGGCGACGGGAAGCATGGCGAGGGGCCACTGGGACCAGTTCTGCGGGTCCTTCGCGGCGTCGCCCGAGGGGAGGATGCGGCCGTAGAGGAAGGCCTGGGCGCCGGTGCCGAGGTACACGAAGCCGTCGATGATGCCGGTGGCGACGCCAGCGTTCTTCTTGCCGCCGAAGTCCATGCTCGCGGTGCCGGAGAGCATGCCGTGGACGCCGATGACGCAGAGGGACATGAACACCACGGTCCAGCCGACGGCAGGGCTGCCGAGGGTGAAGCTCACCACGGCGGCGCCGACGACGAGGCCGGCGTAGAGGACGGTGGCGACGGGGCCGCGGCGTGACTCGAAGACGTGGTCGGAGATGAAGCCGGCGAAGACGCCGCCGAGGATGCCGGCGACGCAGAGGAGCACGCCCCAGTTCGAGGCGACGAAGTCGAGTTTCTCGCCCGTCTTGTCGGCGAAGACGAGATACCACTTCATGATCGCGTTGCGCAGGAAGCCGCTGCAGAACTCGATGGCGACGATGATCCAGATGACCGGCTGGGAGAACATGCGCCGGGCGACGTCGACGACGCCGAGGGAGGGGCCGGTGTCGCCCGAGGAGGCGTCGGCGGTGTCGAAGTCCTGGAAGCCGGCGTCACCCGGGGTGTCGCGGATGAGGAAGTAGTCGATGATGAAGAAGCCGACGAGGAGGGCGGCGGGGATGTGGAACGCCCACTGGATGGGCAGGGCCTTGCCGATGAAGCGCGTCCAGTCGTAGGCGAAGTAGAGGCCGAGCGAGATGAGGATGCCGAAGACGCCGCCGAGGACGCCGCGCTCGCGGACGTGGAACCAGGGGGCGTTCACCTTGACGATGGAGACGGCGCCGAAGCTCTGGAAGTACATGTTGGCGGCGTTGAGCACCGTCAGCGCGGTGATGAACGTGCCGTGATCGAGTTCGCCCTTGCCGGCGATCTGCATGGTGGCGCCCATGAGGAGGTTCATCAGGGCGGAGCCGGCGGCGGCGATGAGGATGGTGGCGCGGCCGCCCCAGCGGTCGGTGAGGGGGCCATTGAGCAGGAAGGCGAAGCCGTAGGCCACGGAGCCGACGCCGTCGATGCTGCCGAACTCCTCTTTGCTGAGGATCTCCATGCCCTGGAGCACGGGGATGTTCGCCGAGAGGTTGTAGCGTCCCATGTAGAGGAACGCGTACGTGAGGCCGAGGGGGAGCCAGTTCCAGCGCCTGCGGCGGAGGAAGGCCTCGGAGTGGCCGAGGTCGACCTTCGGGAGCCGCTTGAGGACGAAGAAGATCGCGGCGAGGAGGATGAGGATCGGGAGGAGCTGTTTCAGCCAGGGCGGCATCTCGCGCGCGACCTTAACGGGGGGGCGGCCGAGTGGCCAGGGGGTCAGTGGATGATGGCGTCCGGGCCTTCGTGGAGCTCGACGCGGCCGGAGCTGGGCTCGCGGCGGAGGGCGATCACGTCGGGCATCTCGCAGCCGAGCGTGACCATGGGGGAGGCGGTGGTGACGATCCACTGCACGCGCGGGAGGGCGTGGCGCAAGCGGGCAGGGAGGGAGCGCTGGCGGTGCAGGGGCTGGTGGGCGTCGAGGTCGTCGATGAGGGCGACGCCTTCGGCTTCGCGCGGTGCGGTGGTGGGGTGCGCGGCCGCGAGGGCGCGGAGGGTGAGCGCGCCGATGGCGACGAGGGTGCGGTCGCTGCGGCCGAGCTCGTCGAGTTCGACGCGGCGGTCGCCGGTCACGGAGAAGATGGGCTCGAGGCGGGCCGGGTCGACGCCGAGGTAGGTGACGCCAGAGCCTTCGAGGAGGATGGCGAGGACCTCGCGGAGGGCCTGGTCGATGTGCTCGAAGCGGCTGCCAGGGGAGAGGGAGGCGGCGATGGCGATGTAGGCGAGCACCTGCTTGGTCTCGCGGGTGAGGTCGGTGCGGGTGGCGTCGTCGAAGCTGGCGGCGGTGCGGACGTCGTAGCGGAGGATGGTCCGGTCGGGGCTGGAGAGGACGACGCCGGAGCGGGAGAACCAGCGGGCACCAGAGAAGGAGACGAGGACGAAGCCGCCTTCCTGGGCGCGGCGGTCGAAGTGGGCTTGCTCGCGGCGGCGCAGCAGGGCGGCTTCTTCGGGTTCGTCGAGGCGGACGTTCGGGCCGGTGACGCGCAAGGGGTGGAGGCGCGCGGGGTCGTCACTGCCGAGCAGCCAGTCGGTGACGACGTGCGGGGGTGGGCCTTCGTCGCCGCGCTGGCGGAGCTGGGCGATGGCGTGCCCGGGGCGCGTGGACGCGATGGCGGCAAGGACCGAGGTCTTGCCGACACCTTCGCCGCCGAAAAGCACGATGAGCCGCCGCGGGGTGCCCGCGTCGTCCTCCAGCGAGAGGGTGAGGTCGTCGAAGGGGCCGATCTGGATCAGGCGAACGCGGGATAGAAGCACGCCTCGGGAAAGATACCATGCGGTGCCGTGCGGCCGTCGAGGGGTCGCTGACGGGGGGGCGTGCGCGTGCTCGCGTGGAACTGTTCCATGGAGCGTGTCCTGGCCTCGTGGTACCGTCGCGGGCGTCTGGGGGCACCGGAGGAAGCCTCGAAATGGCCAGCAAGCGTCAAAAGTATCGGTGCACGGTGTGCGAGCATGTCTACGACCCGGACCTGGGCGATCCGGACTCGGGAATCCCGCCCGGTACGGCCTTCGAGGACATCGACGAGAACTGGATGTGTCCGGTGTGCGGGGCGACGAAGGCGGACTTCGAGCCGCTCGACTGATCGGCACAGGCGAGGCGCGTCGCTGCGGCGGTGGTTCGCGTCGACACGAACCGCGCTCGCGCGTCCGGGGGTGGGTCAGCGGAGGGCTTGCTCGAGGCAGGCAAGGAGCCGCTGGGCCACCCGCGCACGTAGCTCGGGGGAGTCGAGCCCTTCGGGCACTGCGCTGCACGCGAGCGCGAACCTGCTGCCCTCGGCGAAAGGGACCTCGAGGACGCGGGAGTAGAGTCGGACGCGGAGTCCTTGATCCGGTGGGTGCATGGCGGCGACGAGCCGCTCGACGGGCGTCTGCCAGGAGGCGAGCGGTTGCGTGGGGCGAAGCACCACGACGCAGGGGAACTCGGTGTCGTCGAGCGCGACGAGCGCGGCACATGGATCCTGTGCGAGGTGCGCCACGACCCGCGGTTCGAGGAAGGACCGAAGGCAATGCACGGGCGTCGATGCAGGCCAGGGTCGGGCGCTGATTCCCGCTCCGTTCCCGGGGGAGCGAGGAGGAGGTTGCTGCTTCTCTTCGTGGGCGCGCAGGTAGGTCGCGGCCCGTAGGGCCAGGTGGCCTGTGCCCTGCCTGTCGAGTGTCGATGCCGGGACTGCAGCGAACAGCGTGAGCGGAGCCCCGCCCGACCTCGGCGCCATCTGCGTCATCCAGATGGCGATCTCGCCGGTTGCGGTCTCCTGGGCCAGCTCGCGGGCGACACCCCTCACCGCGTCGCGCCAGCCATCGCCTTCGATGCGGACCTGCACCACCACGATGCCGGGCTGGTCTTCGGTCAGCACGGTGACGACCTCGGCGATTCCCGAGGCTGCCACGATCCGTCGCGCAGCCGCCTCGAAGGGGTCCCTCCAGCCGTCCGACGCTTCGGGGCGTTGCTGCGTGTTCATGCCGCGCTCTGCTTTCCTCGGCCGATCTCGCCCGGGTTCACGGCGCACCCCTTTGCTGCTGGGGGGTGGTGGCGTCCGAGAGCATGCCGCGGGCGCGGTGGCCGCTCCTCGTTCGCGCGTCCTCACCATCGGCCGTGCCCGGGGGCGCCATCGACACCGCGGTGTAGCGGGTCTTCTGGTCGTCCTGCTGGACGTCGTTCGACCACATCGACAGGCCCACCTTGCCGCCGTACTCGGGCGATGCGCTCATTTCTTTGAGCGCGGCCTGGAACTTCTGTTGCCATTGCGGGTCCGCCTCGCTCGCCTTCACCACGGCGATGCAGGGGAACTCGTCGCACTCCATGTCGACCAGATCGCCGAGCTTGTGCTTCTCGAGGACGGCCTGAAAATTGGCCTCCAGCGGCTTCTCTCGGAAGCCCGCAGGGATGTCCGCAGGCCACGGCTGCGGTGTTCCTTCCAGGGCCTCGATTCGCTCCTGCGTGTAGCCCGCCTCGGCTCGGAGCCCTCGGAGTTCCTCCTGGAGGCGGCTGATTTCCTTCTCTTTCTCGGTGACGAGCTGACCTATCGCGCGCCGTGGGGGGCTCTCCTTCGACGGTGACGTCGGGGGGCGCTCTGCCGGTGGCTTCGGTGAGGGCGGTGCAATGGCTTGCTCCGTCGCTGCTGGCGCGGGCTGAGCCGTCGCTCCGCCGATCGCGACCACCTGATGAACGAGAACGGTGGCCGCCGCTCCGGCAGCCGCGGACAGAAGATACCCTGCCCTGGATGAACCGCCTGTGCTCATAGCCATTGTGCACCGAATGTATCAAGCCATCGTTTCACGGGATAGGTCGAGGAATCTCAGGCGGGAACGCTGAGCGACGGGTTCTCTTGCAAGGTCTCGTCGAGACGTCGCGAGGCGGCACCTGCAGGATCGACGAAGCCTGCGTCCGAGAAGAGCCCCGTCTGTTTCAGGCGCGTCTCGATGTGCTGCATGAGGTTGCGTTCCACGTGGCACAAGGCGATGCCGTGCGCCTCGGGCCCGATGTACTGGTGGTTGTCCTCGGCCATGGAGTAGCCCGAACAGGAGCCAAAGTACGTGCACCGAGCGCAGGACAGTGCCATCCGCATCTCGGACGCCTTCACCGAGCGCTCGCGGCTCTCCGAGGAGAGCAGGTCGGTGACCGAGGTATTGAAGATGTTTCCGTAGCAGTAAGCGGCGTCATACGCTTCCGGATAGCCGAAAGCGTCGCCATTGGTGTTCACCATGATGGCGGTCTCCCAGTCGCGGCGGTTGTAATAGACCGGCCGCGTATTCCCTCGGAGCCGCCTGGCGACCGCCTGGATGTGGCCCGTCACCGGGATGGCGTCGAAGACCTTGTCACTCTCCAGCCAGAGGTCGGCGACCGTGCAGAAAGCCTCCAGCACCTCGTCTGCCTTGATCGAATAGTCGGCGTGCTGTCCGTCGAACGCCCCGGGGAAGAGAGGCAGCAAGCGGAAGCTCATGGTCAGCCGCTCGTAGAAGCGGAAGATCTTCTTCACCTCGTGGAAGTTGCGGCGCGTGAGCACGCTGATGCCGCCGAACCGGACACTGGCGGCGCGGAGCCGATCGATGTTCGACAGGACGCGCGCCTGCGAATCCTTTCCAGCGAGGTTCACCCTCAATCCACCGAACAGATCGATGGACACGCCGACGCCCTGGAAGCCTTCCTTCAAGAGGCGGATGCGCTCGTCGTCCAGGAGGGTGAGGTTCGTCTGGACCACGTTCTCCACGGTGATCTGCGGGTGCGCACCGAAGATTGTTTTCTGACGCGCGAAGGTCTCCCAGTAGAGGTCGGGGGCCTGAATCAGTGGTTCTCCGCCGTGCCAGACGAGGACGACCCGTGTCGGTCGTTCCTGCGTGCCATAGTGATCGGCAATGTGGGTGTACATGCGATCGAGCCGCTCGAGGGACATCGCATCGGGATTGCCCAGCTCCGGCAGCTCGTAGCAGTACCTGCAGCGCAGGTTGCAGAACTTGGATACCTTGACGATGTAATGGACCGTGCGTGCCGGGATTTGCACCATGGTGTCCTCGTCGCGTCGTTCTGCTCCTCGCCTTTCGTGACCGGGCCCTTTGCACTCCCCCGTGGCGACTGGCTCGAAGCTGGTCACCCCAGGGGAGCGCTCTGCCTCGGGTCAGACCACCTCGTTGCGAAGCTCGCGAAGGATGTCGGCCGCCGGGGTGGTGTCGGCACCTTCCAGCGATTGTTCGCTTCCCTCGGTCTGCTTGACCAGGATGAGCTGCCGCCAGATGATCTCTTCCCAGATGATCTGGAGCCACCCTGGTGCGGCTTCCTGCTGATCCCCTGTCGTCGCCTCGGTAGGCCCCGCGAGGCCGAGCTTGTTTTCGAGGTTCGGAGAGAAGCTGAGACTCTTGTCGGCGTTATCGACCCTGGGCCCGTCCTTGGGTGCGGCCATGGCCGTCGCCGTGGGGAGCGTGAGCGCAAGAGTCAGGAGATATTTGACGAAAGCGTTGTCTTTGGTGCCCATCGTTAGCCTCCATCGAGCAGTGTCGAGTGACGCGCGCGAGCCCGCATATCCATGCTGGATGGCTTCGAAGCTCCGTCGATGACCCTCCCGTGGTGACCCGCAGAGATGCGAGTGTCCACCAGTGTTGCTCGGGCCATGGGCGTGCAATGCACGCGATGGCCTTCGCGTTCTGGCAGGCTCGCATCCCTCGGGATCACGCAGTCCGGTCTGGTTCGGCGTTCTCGAGGGTCCGCTAGGATATGGAGTGAGGTGAGCCAGTTCTGTGGCTAACAGCTTGGGGCTGTCCGTGTCAATGTCGATGTCGTATTCGTTGCTCGTCAGGATGAATGGTCTTTACCGGTCCGTTACGATTCTTCCTCGGCGGAGCACGACGTCGCTTGGGAGGTGATTTCAATGCGCATGAAATCACGGCTCACCGGATTTCGAAACGCCGCGATCTCATTGGGGTGAGGGGATGAGGGGCGACAGGACCGGGGCGGCGGCGAGCTGTCGGCGAAGGGGGAGAGCTTCTGGTCGTGCCGCGTCGTGCCGCGTCGTGCCGCGTCGTGCTGCGACGTGCTGCGTTGCGCTGCGTCGCTGTGTGTCGCGGGTCGTGTCGAGAGAGGGCTTCGCTTCGGTCGCGTGGGTCAGGCGAGGACGGCCATCTTCAGGTAGCGACCCTCGGGCCACGCGGGGAGCGTGGGGTGATCCGGGGGCTGACCGAGGAGGGCGCAGAGGCGGAGGTCGTCGCGGTCGAGGGTGGCGTGGTCGAGGGTGGTGGCGAAGTCCTCGGCGGTGACGTGGCTGGAGCAGGAGGCGGCGCAGAAGACACCGCCGTCGGTGAGGACGCGGGCGATGGCGCCGTGGAGGCGGCGGTAGGCGGCGAGGGCGCGGGGCTTGGCGCGCTCGCTGGGCGCGAAGCTCGGGGGGTCGGAGACGATGAGGTCCCAGCGGTCGCCGCGGGCGTGGGCCTTGTCGAGGAAGTCGAAGGCGTCGGCGGTGATGAAGTCGTGCTGGGTGGGGTCGAGTCCGTTCTCGCGGAAGCTGCGCTGGGCGGTGGCGTGAGCGGCTGCGGCCGAGTCGACGGAGGTGACGTGCGCGGCGCCTCCGAGCGCGGCAGCGAGGGAGAAGCCGCCGGCATAGCTGAAGAGGTTGAGGGCGCGGGCGCGGCCACTGGCAAGGGCGCGGACGCGGGCGCGGTTGTCGCGCTGGTCGAGGAAGGCGCCGGTCTTCTGGCCGCGAGCGAGGTCGACCTCCATGGCCATGCCGGACTCGCGGACGACGAGCCGGTCGGGGAGGGGAGGGCCATGCAAGAGGGTGATCTTCTTGCCGTCTTCTGGCGTGCCCGTGTCGGCGGTGGCGCGCAGGCCGAGGGTGCGGACGCCACGTCGGGTGAGCACGCTGGCGATGCGGGGGACGAGGCGATCGAGCCAGGGGAGGAGGATGCCCCCGTCGAGGCGGAGGACGGCGACATGGGCGTAGCGGTCGATCACCAGGCTGGGGACGTGGTCTCCCTCGCCATTGCAGAGACGGTACGCCGTGGTGGTGTCGTCAGGGAACCAGGTGTCGCGCAGGGCGATGGCGCGCTCGACACGTGCGGAGACCGCGCCGATGTTGAGCGCTCGGCCGGCCGACCGCTCGAAGACGCGGACGGCGATGGGGGAGTCGGCATCCCAGAGGCCGCGGGCCACGAAGGCCTTGCCGTCGCCGAGTTCGACCACGTCACCGGTGGCGCGCTGGCGAGGCGGGTGACCGCGCCCATCCCTGGAGACGAGGCCTTCACGGAACACCCACGGGTGGCCGCGGCGCACGGCGGCGGCGGCGGTCGGGGTGAGTTGGATCAGCATGAGCCCCGCGTAGCACGGTAAGCTCAGCGCGTGGCGTACGGCCTCCTTCGCTCTTTCCTCCTGGCCTCGGGTCTCTTGACCTCCGTCGCGCTCGTGCTCGGCGGAGCGTCGGGGTGCAACGATGACGGGAGCTACCTGGCGCCAGACAAGACGAGCAGCACGACGAGCGGGACGGCGTCGGGCGGAGGGAGCGGTGGCGAGGGAGGCGCGGGCGGGGCAGGAGGAGACGAAGTGCCGGTGGAGCCCCCGGGTCCGCCGGTGCTGACGGTGGTCAACGGGGTCAACGACCACGATGCGATCAAGCTGTGCTTGCTGACCTACCCTGGTGACGGGGTGGGTGTGCCGCCGTGGCCGAGCAACGCAGCAGGGCTCGGGTTCGCGCGGGGGGCCGTGGTGACGTCGCTCGAGAGCCTGGTGCCGCCGGGGTCCGATCTGCAGATGCACGTCGTCGCGGGTGATCTGGCGGCGACCGCCGGGCGAGACTGTGCGCAGATCCTCGGGCTCGCGGCGGGAGGGCAGGGGCCGGTGTTCGCGGCGGCGCTCCCGGTGGTGCCGGCGTCGGCGCTCGCGGCGGAACGCAGCCTGCTGCTGGTCCCTGCGGGTTGCATGGGCGCTCCAGGTCAGACCGACCCTGCGGAAGCGCTGGGCTGCGGTCCGTTCTACACCGAGACGACGCCCACCCTGACGCTCGTCGCCGCGCCGATGTCACGTCTCACGGTGTCGGACCGGGTGTCGTACCAGGTGGTGCACGCGAACGCGGCGCTCACGAGGGTCGACGTGCGCCTGGGAGCGCGGCCGTCGGATCCCGTGGGCTGGCTGGTTGCGTCGGGGCTCACCTTCGGAGCCGTGAAGCCATTTCCCCCGACGTCCACCCTGAGTGCGGCGGATGTAGAGCCAGAAGCGGAGATCCGTGTCCACCACCCCAATCAAACCTCGAACCCTCTCTCCACCGTGGCCATGAGCGAGGTCCGGACCCGGAGTGGCCTCGGGTCGACAGATGTGGGCAATGGCAAAGCGGTGGTCCTGGTGGCGGTGGGGGCTGCCCCCGGGGTACCGGCAGGGCCGTTCTGGCATGCGCTGACTTATGCGTTGATTCCCGCAGATCCGTGACGAGGACCGGGGCCGATGACCATATGTGTATGGCCCGGTGTTACAGACTGAAATAGACTGAAATAGACTGAAATGGCGTTTGGCCTTTTCGTGATCTACGAATTGGTTGTGCTTAGCGAGTGGCGCGGCCGGCAGCGCCACCGCTCTTGAGGTCACTCAACCATCCTCGCGCAATCCAGCGCACGACGAGAGGTGTTCCCATGATCGGCCCCGCTTCCACCCCCACGCCTTCGCAGTCTTTCCGTTCCACCCGCGGCGAAGAGCCGACGCCGAGCAAGCGCTATCACGCTCGGCAGATCCCGGTCGATACCAGCAAAATCACTGAAATCTGGCTCGATTTCGGCGTCTCGGTGTTCATCAAGGTGGTGATCACCAACAACCTGACGGTGGGTACCTACGCGAGCAATACCGAGTACTGGTATGCCTCGCCCTCGGTGTCCGTCGATGACGCGACGAGCCTCGACATGGGCTCGCAGTCCGGTGCTTACGGGACGGCGCAGATCGCGTCGTTCGTGGGCAGTCTCGACCTGGCGGTCATGTGGACGCAGGTCATCGGGACCGGCGGCTGGACGGCTGGGACCTACACGCCGACCGCCTACAAGGCGCGGCTCTACAAGGCGACGGATCCGGACGACGATCGTCAGCAGATCGGCCTGCTCCTCGAGCAGGACGACGAGAACAACCTGCGCTCCGTCACCTGGTACAAGCAGAGCAACACCGGCAAGATCTTCGATGTGACGCCGGAGGAGCTGACGTTCACCGCGGTGATGAACGCGGAGAACGAGCCGAGCGTCGATCCGAACGACATCGAGAACGGCACCTGGTACTACGCGAACAGCGACGGCTGATCAGGTGTCGATGAGCGGCCTCGCCAGGCGAATGCCGATGCCACCGAAGCGATCGTCGGGTGGTGTCGCGAAGCGACCGGCGAGCCGAGACATGGCGGGGCCGCTCATCCACGCTCCTCCGCGCACCGCCCGCAGCGCGGTATCTTCCTTGTCAGCGATGTCCGGCAGCACGATGGCGCCTGCCACGGCGGGGCCATCGTGCTGCCACACGTTCACGCACCAATCGCGCACGTTCCCGACCATGCCGCGCACGCCGTAAGGGCTCTCGTCGGTGGCATACATCTCCACCGGCGCGCGACCAGGTACCCCGGGGTGGCTGCCGAGGATGCAAGCCCACGTCGGCTCGACGTGGTCACCCCACGGCATGCGCCGGCCGTCGACACCACGCGCCGCTTTCTCCCACTCCAGTTCGTTGAGCAGGCGCCAGGCCTGCCCGGTGCGGTCGGCCAGCCAGTGGGCGTACCGCATGGCGGCTCGCCAGTCGATGAACGCGACGGGCCAGCGCAGCTCGTCGAGGGTGGCCCCCGCGCAGAGGCGAAAGCGTCCGTCCGGGCCTCGCTCGTACGCGAGCGCGTCTTCTCCGGGGTTGGCGCGTCCCAGGGGGGGGCGTGCGCAGGCGGCGAGGGCGTCGGCCTCCAGCTGGCGGGCGACGAGGTCGTTCAGGAACTCGAGGTACTGGGCGTTGGTCACCGGGTGCTTCTGCACCACGAGTGCGTGGACCCAGAGGCGGCGGCGGGGCAGGCTCTCGCCCGCGTCGAGGTCGCCGCCGGAGATGAACCATCCAGCGGGCACGTAGATGCTCTCGGGGGCGAGGGTGCCAGTCCGGGGGAGGTGGATCGGGTGAGGGTCTCTGCCGTCGGGGCGCACGCCATCCCAGTGCTCGCCTCGGCCGATCAGCACGGGGTAACGCACCTCGTCACATCCCGGGGCGTTGATCCGGAGGAGGTAGCTCCCGCGGGGAAGGGGCGCAGCGCGGATGGGGGTGCGCCCGAGGTGGACCGCATTCTGCGGGGTGAGGGCGCGGTCGTGCTCCACGTACCTGTAGGCGACCACCTCGGCGCCCTCCGGATCCGTGAACAAGGTGAGGGCGCCGTTGCCCGCGAGCACGGCGGCATGGCGGCCGCGATCGTGTCCGCGGAGGAGGGTCTCGTAGCCGGCCGCGAGGCGGACGTCCCGCGCCTCTTCTGCCGCGATGAGGCGCTGGTGGTAGTAATCGGCGAGTGCCTCGTGGGCTTCGGGGAGATCCGGGGCCTCGTTGAGCGCGGAGCGCAGCGCCTGGAGCCAGGCCACCTCGGCGGCCGCGGCCTCGTTCTCGAGCCGCTCGGCCTCGTCCTCCGCCCGCCATCCAGGCGCCTTGAGTGACGCCGGGTCATAAGGGCGGAGCTGTCCGAGCAGGGTCCGCGCTTCGGTGCGGAGGGCCTCGGCCCGGCGGCGGAGTGCGTCGATGCGGGGGGCCTCCGCCTGGGCGTCCGTCACGAGGGTGAGGGCACGTTCTCGGCGGCGGGCGCCGTCGAGCCAGTTGCGGAGCTCTGTGGCCAGTTCGCCGGCGGTGCGAAAGCGATCATCGGGTTCTCTGGAGAGGGCGCGCGCGCACACGGCGCTCAGCTCCAGGGGTGGGGGGATGGTGGCCGTCTTTTCGAGCGGGAGGGGAGGGCCCGCGAGGAGCGCGCCCCACACGGAGGCTGGTGTGCCGATGTAGGGGGGGCGGCCAGCGAGCAGCTCGTACAGCACGGCGCCGAGGGCATAGACGTCGGTGGCGGCGCAGATGCGCCCGAGTTCGCCGCGGGCTTGCTCCGGGGGCATGTAGGCGATGGTGCCCATGACCTGGCCAGGCATGGTGAGCTGGCCGTCGTCGTGGAGATCCTCCTGGCACGTCGGCGCGGGCATGGTGAGCTGCTGGTCGCGGGGGGTGATGGTTGGCCCCTCGCTGGAAGGCGGCGTGACGGCGTCGGAGGCGCTCTCCCCCACGCGCTTGGCGAGACCCCAGTCCAGGACGAGCACCTCGCCGAACTCGCCGACCATGATGTTGTCCGGCTTCAGATCGCGGTGGACGATGCCGACGCTGTGCGCATACGCGACGGCCTCGCACGCACGCAAAAACTGGTCGATCACCCGACGGAACGGGGGCGAGGTGGCGGTCGCGCCGCCCGGGCGCGCGTGCACCTCCACCGGGCGGTGCAGCTCGTCGAGGACCTCCCGCAGGGTGCGGCCGCGGACCTCCTTCATCGTGAACCACACCCGCCCATCCGGCAGCTCCCCGCAGTCGTGCACCGGCACGACGCCCGGGTGCTGGAGCGCCGCCGTCATGCGCGCTTCGTTGAGGAAACGAGCCCGGTCACGCGGCGAGTCGAGCATCTCCCAGGGGAGCACCTTCATCGCGAGCGTGCGCTGCATCATCTGGTCGCGCACGCGCCGCACATCGCCCATGCCGCCGCGCGCGATGCGTCCGAGATCCTCGTAGCGTTCGCTCAGCGGGACGCCTCGCGTGCGTTCCGAGCTGTCCACCATGCTGAGGGGTACGTCCGGCGTGTGGTCCATGCTGTCCGCCGTGTCGTGCGCGCGCAACATCGTGGAGCCCTGCTGATCGGAGGGTTGATCCCGGCTTTCCAGCGCTTCAGGCGTGCGGGCCGACCCGCGAGCCGTCGAGCTCATGACTCAGTCTCGCTCCGTGCGGCAGGGCGCCCATTGTCACGCAATCACAGGGATTCTACCCTGGAGGGGTGGGCGTCCTGAAGCGTGAAGCGACCCAGGCGCGGCAAACGCTCTCCGCTCGGATGGTCGTCGGTCGTGCTCCCGGCTGCCTGCTGAGGCTGGACAACCCGCGTGTTTCTGCCGAGCACGCATCGATCTTCTGGACCGGAGAGCGCTGGGAGCTGCGTGATCTCGGCAGCCGCAACGGGACGTTCGTCGATGGGCGTCGTACAGCACCAGGGGAACGGATCGCCTTGCGGGAGGGTACGAGGCTGTCCTTCGCCAGCCCGGATGATTGCTGGGCGCTGGTGAACGACCTGCCGCCTGTGGCGTCCGCGACCCGGTGCGACGTGCCCGTGGGCGAGAGGGAGATGAGAATTGCTCAGGACGGCCTGCTCGCGCTGCCCAGCGCGGACGACCCTCAGATCTCCATCTTCGAGAACGAGGGGGGGCGGTGGTTCGTCGAGGGAGGGGGGCCGGCGCGGCCGGGCGTCGACGGTGAACGGCTCGACTGCACGGACAGCGGTTGGATCCTGAGCATCCCACCTCCGTCGCCAGGGGGCGTCGTGGCCACCACGCGACGCGACATGGGGCTACCCAAGATGATCGGCGTGCTGACGTTGCTGTTTCACGTCAGCCTCGACAACGAGTACGTGCAGCTCGCGCTGGTGCAAGGGAGCGAGACGATCAACCTGAACGCGCGCGCACACCACGAGCTGATCCTGACGCTCGCGCGGGCCCGGATCGCCGCCCGTGGCGAGGTGGACAAGCCCGAGTCGGAGCGGGGTTGGCTCTACGTCGACGACGTGGCCGCCATGCTTCGTGTCGAGTCGGAGCGCGTGAACATGTTCATCTACCGAGCGCGTCAGCAGCTCGCCGAGGCCGGGGTGCTGAACGCTGGATCTCTCTTCGAGCGCCGCCCGACGACGCGGCAGCTCCGTCTCGCCACGGACCACATCGAGATCCGGCCGATCTGAGGCCATCCTCAGGGGATCACGCCTGGCCGGCGGTCTTGTCCTTCACGATCGGGCCGAGCTTCTCCTTGGCCTTCTTCTTCATCTCCTTGGTCAGCTGTCGGACCTGCTGGGCCTCTTCCTTGGTCACCACGCCGTCCGCACCGACCCGCTTTGCCGCCTCGCGCACCGCGCTGGCGCCCGCATCGAGATCCTTGCGGATCTGCGCCCGCGTGGCCTCGGGCACGTTGCGCTTCTCCATCATGTGGTTCACGCGCTCGCGCGACCTGGTGAGCCGCTTCTCGACCATCTCCTGGAACTTCTGCGCCGACACCGGGAACTGCATCTGCTCCTTGCGGCCCTCCCGCTTGTGCTTGCCGTGCTCGGCGCGCTTCCCCTCGGTCGGAGCCGGGCGTCCTTCGGCGAGCGCGACGGTGGGGACCGCAGCGACGGCGAGGGTGAGGGCGGCGGCGATGGAACGGGCGAAGATGCGGATGCTCGACATGGTGGCGCTCCTTGCAGCGGTCTGAGCTGCGTTGTTCGTTCGTGGGTAAAGCACGGGGCGTGCCGAGGGGATCGAGGCGCTGGATCCAGAAAACGCCGCCAAACTGGCCGCGGAGCAGGTGCCGCACCCCCTTGGCTGCGGCGTGGAGGGTGCGGCGCCTTCTCCGCACCCCTGAGCGAATGCGCTCCCCGGGGGGTCAGCGCCCCAGGCGCCGGCGTCGCTGATCGTCGTAAAGCGAGGCGGGCTCCAGCTGGGCGCCCTGGCCCAGCCCTTCCACCCAGTCCACCGGCTCCGTGCCTGCGCTCATGGGCAGCGGGGTTTCGGTCACCGCGGTGAGCCCCTCGGTCCCGATCAGGTAGCCCATGCCGAACTGGAGCGAGCGCACCATCCCCCCACCGCGCAGCCGCCAGAGCACATTCTGCGTGCCGGTGTGCCCCGCTCCCGTGCTCTCGTCGTTGCGGTTCACGATCGAGAACCCGTCGTCGAAAGCGGACGAGTCCACCAGGTTGGCCAGGGCCAGCGAGTGGTGGAACTCGGACATCCCCGTGGTCGACAGCGACTCGTCCTTGCCGAGCATCGATGTGCCCCCGCGGCTCTCCACCCGCAACAGCACGCATCCCGTCGTCCCGAAGCCCCAGTTCTGGATGAAGTTGTGCCGGCCCGCCTCGCCCTGGCTGTCCTGGATCAACAGCTCGCTGCTGCGCTGCACCTCGAACAGGTAGCCATTCCCGCCCACGCCCCGGTTCTGGGCGAAGCCGAGGCGCGTACGGTCGACGGTCACCTGCTTGGCGTCGGCGAGGAGCACGCCGCCCGAGAGGAGGTGGGCCGAGGCCCCAGGACCTTCTCGGGGTGCGACCGGGGAGGGGAACGACGCGACGTCGCGGATCCAGCAGTCCTTCACCTGGCGCAGGTCGATCACGTGGGTGCGCGTCACCTCCCAGGCCTGGTCCCAGCCGACGGCGTTGGACACGCCGAGGGACTCGACGCCGCACTCCCGCAGCAGCCCGTGGACGCGCCGCACGCTGGCCCGGTCGCGCACCTTGGCGGGGTAGCGAAGGGGCACGTCGAGCTGGATCCGGTGCGGGGCGCGGGACCTGTCGACCGCCACGACGGCGCGCCGGAACCAGGGCTGCCAGGTCTCGTTGAACGCCTGCCAGGTGCCGGTCATCCCGTGCTCTTCCACGAAGTCCGCCGAGATGACCCAGCCCACCTCGACGTCGTCGCCGGGCGCGAGATCGGCTGCGTCGTCGACCTCCAGCACCTCGCCGCGCGGCGTGGCGTCGGTCCGGAGGCGGAGCTCGAGGTCGCTCGTGGCGCTGCCGGTGAAGGTGATGTGGGCCGCGTCGCTCATCCCCTGGCTGCGGGTGAAGAAGAGCCGCGATGCCTCTGGACCCTCGCCCCGCAGCACCACCGACGAGGCGCTCACCGAGAGCACATCGTCCACGCGGTAGAGCCCCGCGGGGAAGAAGACGACGCCGCCTCCGAGCGCAGCAGCGTCGTCGATCGCTTGCTGGATCGCCGCGGTGGCGTCGGTGACGCCCTCCGGATCGGCGCCGTATCGGTCCACCACATCGAAAAGCTCTGCGCCCTCGGGCGCCCCCGGCTCCGCCTCGCCATGGCGGTAGCCTGCATACGAGAAGTCGTGCAGGAACCGCCCCTCGGCGTCCGTCGTGCTGGGCGTCCAGGTCTCCTCGTACAGCGCGCTCCGCCAGGGGACGGAGGGGCCACCAGCGCCCCCGTCGTCATTCGATCGAGGCGCCTTTGGCGACGCCTCCTCGGCGGCACATCCGGCGAGCATCAGGAGCGCGACCAGCGGGAGGGCGGGCGAGGACGGGCGCATGAGAACCGACCATCGTACATGATGTCGGCCACCTTCCTCGCGCCGAGGTATCAGTGGCTCCCGTCGGCGAACCGCTCACGCGGAGACCCGCGGCATCGGCTCGCTGCAGCCAGGGAACTGGCTCACAGGGATGCTGGAGGTGAGGACGGGATTCGAACCCGCGTATAACGGTTTTGCAAACCGTTGCCTAACCGCTTGGCTACCTCACCGGACGGAAACGAGCGGCATTTCTGCACCAGCTTCGTTCCCTTGTCAACGCCTAGCTAGGGCTTCGGTGCTTGCTCGAACACGTAGTCGTGCTGCGGGTTCTCCAGGACCAGGGTCCGCTTCCCTTCCTTCTCCCGCAGGATGAGCTTCAGCCCGGCCAGCGGCGGGTCCGTGAGGATCAGCAGGGTCGCGCCATCGGGGGCGCGCTCTCGGGACGCGAGGCCCGCCCACTCGCCCGCGTCGAGGCGAGGCCCGCTCTTCGTGAGTTCCAGCTCGAGGGTGCCGAGGTCCGGATCACGCCACGTCCCCACCCAGGGAGCGATCCAGCCCGTGTCGGCCGGCGCGTCCACGCGGGCCAGCGCCTTCTCGACGCCCTCCGCGCGCGCCTTCAGGTTGAACGCGAGCTGCTCCTGGGCCTCCTCCTTCGCGCCGAAGGCCAGCTCGAACAGGCGACTCTGGACGGCCTCGATGAACGCCCCGCCTCCCTGGGTGTTGGTGAGGATCACCAGCCCCAGGTCCTTGTCCGGATAGAACGCGAGCTGCACGTTGAAGCCCATCGTGCCTCCGCCGTGCTCCACGATCCGGACGCCCTTGTGCGTCGCCACGGCCCAGCCGAGCCCGTAGGCACCCTTGCTCGACGTGGCGATCTGCGGTTCCCAGCGCCTGGTCAGGTTCGCTTCCGACACCACCTGCTTGCCCTCCGGCGTTCTGCCGCGCCCCAGCTCGGTCAGCAGATAGCGGGACAGGTCCCGGGTGTTCGACCAGGCTCCCCCCGAGGGGCGCAGCGGCACGACGAAGCGCTCCACTGCGGGTGAGATGACCTTCGGTGCCTTGCTCAGATCGAGCCCGTGAGGGCTCGCGTGGTCCGGCGCTTTGAGGCCGCGATCGAAGTCGACGGTGGTCGACTTCATCCCGAGGGGCCCGAACACCCTGGCCTGCATGGCCGCGTCGTACGCCGCGCCGAGGGGGCGTTTCGCGTCGAATGCGCGCCCTGCCACGAACCCCGCCGCGGCGACCATCTGGTTCGAGTACTGGAACGTCTCACCGAAGCCGGTGGTCGGCTTGAGCGACCGCAGGCCTTCCATCAGCGACTCCGGGGTCGCCGAACCGAACTCGAACAAGAGCTCCATGTCCTTCCGCGGCATGCCGGCGCAGGCGCACACCAGGTGCTTCATGGTCACCTGGCGCGTCGCCTCGGGCGTGCCCAGCGCGAACGTCGGCATCACCTCGGTGACCGGCGTGTCCCAGGTAAACCGCTTCTCGTCCACGAGCGACGCCATGAGCAGGGTCGTCATCGACTTCGTCGTCGACCCGATCATCATCAGGGTACTGGGTGTGACCGCCTGCTTCTTCCCGAGCTCGCGGACGCCGTAGCCCTTCTCGAACATCACCTTGCCGCCTTGCACCACGGCCACCGCAGCGCCCGGTACGCGCGTCTTTTCCAGGGCGCTCGCGATGAACGCGTCGAAGCGCTGCTGGCGTTCCGCGTCGAAGGCGCTGGCGGGCGTGTCCTTGTAGCTTTCCTCTTCCTGGCCAGGCAGCTTGATCCCGCCGAAGACGACGCGGAGCTGCGCGCTGCGCCGGCTCACGCTGGCCAGC
The DNA here is from genome assembly GCF_001189295.1 of Chondromyces crocatus. Classification (NCBI taxonomy): domain Bacteria; kingdom Pseudomonadati; phylum Myxococcota; order Polyangiales; family Polyangiaceae; genus Chondromyces; species Chondromyces crocatus. Next base: position 10,803,188 of record NZ_CP012159.1, on the reverse strand, counting down.
GCGCCATCGATCAGCGTGACCACCACCACGTCGCCTTTGCGCCGCGCCAGGGCTTGCGAGAGGCGCCCTTCGCCGGTTCCACGCTCGTAGTTGACGATGACGATCTCGTCGAGGCCGCTGTCTGCGGGTGGCGTCAGCGTCTGCTCTACCTTCCGGGCGGCGCCGGGCTTCACCGTGTCCCAGGCCTTCGGGATCGCCTCGGCGGCGCTCTGCCCACGGCTCTCGACGACGGCGAGCAGGACCTCGCGCTCCGGGTCTTCCAGCGCGACGTGCTGTGCGGCCTGGGTGAAGAACCATCCACCGAGCCGCGGGATGCTGGTCCCAGCGGACGTGACGTGGACGTCGTCCTTCTCGACCCGGGTCGTCACGGGCGCGCTCTCGGGGGCCGTGGCGGTCGATGGTGCGGGGGCCGGTCCCGAGGGGGCCGTCGGCGCCGGAGGTTCGGGCGGGGGTGCAGCGGCGCAGCCGATTACCAGGGCAGGGACGACGAGGGCCAGGGACAGGCGGCGGTGCGGAGCGCGTTGCATGCGGCGCATCCTGCCGGGGCGGCGCGGACAGCTCAAGCGTCCAGCGTGAACCGCCTGGGGTTGCAGGCGCCAGGCGACGCGCGTCGATCTCCGTCCGAGGGCCAGGGGATGTGGCACCCTGATCGCCATGACCACCCTGTTCTCCTATGCCCATGGCGCGAGCGACGTCCCCCTGCTCGGCGAGACCATCGGAGAGAACCTCCGCCGCACGGTCGAGGCCCACGCGGACCGGGAGGCGCTCGTGGTTCGCTCCCAGGGATTCCGGGCGACGTGGCGTGAGCTGTGGCAGGCCACGAGCGAGGTGGCCCGAGGCCTCATCGCCTCTGGCGTGCAGCGTGGGGATCGGGTCGGCGTCTGGTCCCCCAACCGCCACGAGTGGGTCATCCTCCAGTACGCCGCCGCTCGCGCCGGCGCGATCCTGGTCAACATCAACCCCGCGTACAGGACGACGGAGCTCGAATACGCCCTCCGCAAGTGCGGCGTCAGCGTCCTTCTCCTCGCGCGCGGCTTCCGGCAAGCGAACTACGTCGACATGCTGGCCGCGGTCCGCCCTGGCCTTCCAGCGCTGCGCCTCGCGCTCACGTTCGAGGACGACTGGGCGGGACTGCGCGAGGCCGGCCGAGGCGTCGACGAGGCCACGCTGACCGAGCGAGAGCGCTCGCTCCAGTTCGACGACCCCGCCAACATCCAGTACACGTCGGGCACCACGGGCTTCCCGAAGGGCGCCACCCTCTCGCACCACAACATCCTCAACAACGGCTACTTCATCGGCGAGGCCCTGGGCTACGGGCCCGAGGATCGGGTCTGCATCCCGGTGCCGTTCTACCACTGCTTCGGCATGGTGCTCGGCAACCTCGCCTGCACCACCCATGGGGCGGCGATGATCATCCCCGGCGAGTCCTTCGAGCCCGTCGCCGTCCTGGAAGCCGTGCAGGCCGAGCGCTGTACCGCGCTCTACGGTGTGCCCACCATGTTCATCGCCGAACTCGACCACCCCAGGTTCAGCGAGTTCGATCTGAGCACGCTGCGCACCGGCATCATGGCCGGCTCGCCATGCCCCGTGGAGGTCATGCGGCGCGTGGTGAGCCAGATGCACATGAGCGAGGTCACCATCGTCTACGGCATGACCGAGACCTCACCGGGCTCCACCCAGAGCTCGCGCACCGATCCCATCGAGCGCCGGGTGTCCACGGTCGGGCGGGTCCACCCGCACGTGGAGGTGAAGATCATCGATCCTGCCACCGGGGCCATCGTGCCTCATGGCGAGCGTGGAGAGCTGTGCACACGCGGCTACAGCGTGATGCTGGGCTACTGGGACGACGAGGCGGCCACGGCCGCCGCCATCGATCGCGCGGGCTGGATGCACACCGGCGACCTCGCCACCATGGACGCCGAGGGCTACGTCAACATCGTCGGCCGCATCAAGGACACCATCATCCGCGGTGGCGAGAACATCTCCCCCCGAGAGGTCGAGGAGTTCCTCCACACCCACCCGGCGATCAGCGAGGCCCAGGTCATCGGGGTCCCCAGCGCGCGGTACGGCGAAGAGGTGATGGCCTGGGTCCGCCTTCGTCCTGGCGCGGCCGCCACACCCGACGAGCTGACCTCGTTCTGCTCCGGCAAGATCGCGACCTACAAGATCCCCCGCTACTGGAAGGTCGTCGACGAGTTCCCCATGACCGTCACCGGCAAGGTCCAGAAGTTCAAGATGCGCGAGATCTCCACCGCCGAGCTGGGGCTCACCACCGCCTCGCAGATCGAGACGGCGTGAGCCGAGGGCTTCTCAAGGGGCGCTGAGCCACTGCTCGACGAGCTTCGCCGTCTCGGCGCTCCCGGCCGCTGCCTTGAGCCGTCGCGCCACCTCTTTCCCCGCGGGGAGCAACGCCTCCAGAGGGATCCGAGCGTCGCGATCGTAGCGCAGCTCGGCGGTCCCTGCCTCGAAGGGGCCTGGATCCATGCCGGCCGCGGATGGCCTCAGCTGAAGCGTCGCCACCGTGACCTTCTCCGGGGCGCGCGCCAGCTCGATCTCGAACCCCTCCTCGGTGCGGGTGATGCGCGTGATGTGGAGCCCGCTCGTGAGCGCGTCGCCCACGGCGAAGGGGCCGAGCACCTTCAGATCCTGGCTGAGCGTCTCGTCGGAGGCCTCTCCTTCCTCCGAGGCCTCCTTGCTGGTGGGGGACTCTGGCCACGCGCTGGCCACGCCTACCGCGCTCAGCGTGATCACCACCGACCCGGCCATCACCAGGTGCAGCCGTCGGCGTGCTGCGGGCTCGGTGCTCACGAGTGGAGGATCCTGGAAGGGGGGGTCCTTCTCCCCCTCCTCCGTGCGCTGCGGCGTGCTCTTGCGCCCCTCCACGAGCCGTCGCCGGACCCACGAGATCATGCCCGGCCACGGATACGACCAGACGAGGAGCAGCAGCATCGCCGATCCGTAATGGATCCCCGTCAGCAGCAGGACGTTGGCATGAAAGCCGAGCAGAAGCGTCCCCCACAGCACGCGCAGCCGCCGGTCGACCAGCATCGACGCGCTCCCGAGCTGGATGAGCAGTGCAGCTCCGGCCAGCCCTTGCGCGAGCACCGGCTGCTCGACCACCACCCGCTTGTACGCGTCGAGCCATCCCTCCCCGCTTGCATGAAACGTCGAGGTCACCACCAGGCTGCGCAGCGCGACGCCATCGGCCCATTCCACGCCGCCCGAGAGAAGCTTGCTCGACGCCCCGTTCACATAGGTCGCTGCGAGTGCTGCGGTCGCGCCTGCCTCGGCAAGGATCTCTTCGGGCCAGATGCGCCTTCCCCGAGGTTCCCCGGTGTGAGGCCTGATCTCTGCTGGACTGCGCGCTGACGCTGTCCTCCCCATCGGTGTGTCCCCGTGGCCGAGCGACCGCGCGTAAGCGAGCCCCACGAGCCACCCGAGGAGCATGGCGCCGCTCAGGTAGAAGCTGCGCCGGGCGCCTCCGGTGATGTGCTCCACCGTCGCAACCAGACAGGCCAGCGCCCCGAGCGCGACGGCGCCACTCACGAGCGGACGCCATCGCCGGGCGAACGCCGCGAGCGCCCCCAGGGCCACCACGGCCACGCCCCAGGCCGCGAGCGGTGAGCCCGACAGCCAGCGCCACACACGCGGCACCTCCTCGGAAAGCGCCTGCCCCTTGGCGACGGTCCCACCGAGCACGATCGCATCCAGGGCCGCGACGACGGCGAGCGACACCCGCAGGGGCGCGCGTGAAGCTCCCTGATAAGGGCTCGCGCTCATGGCGACGCCCGCCGCGCGGTGCAGCGATGGAGCACGCAATCCTCGACCTCCGGGGGGCCGGCCTGCTCCTTCAGCCGCCACACCCGCCGCACGATCTCCACGGGCTCTGCGTCCCCCGGCTCACCACCTCGAGGCGCGCGGGCGCGGTGCGCATCGAGGTGGTTTTCGTCTTCCGTGTCCAGGTAGCCCGTGAAGTCGAACGGGCCCAGCTCGGCGCACCGGGACACGGAGAGGTCGAGCTTCTCCTCCTCACAAGACCAGTCGACGAACGAGCGCACCGGGTGGCCGTGACCATCGCGCGTTCGCGCTGCCACCCGGGAGACAGACGACTTCCCGTGTCGCGCGTACATCGAGAACGTGGAGAAAGGATACTCGTCCTCCACCGCTCGGCTGATCGCCACGTAGCCCAGAAGGACGCACGCAGAGAGCCAGGCGACCGGACGCGAAGCGAGCATGCGCCCATCCTCTCATGACGCCTTGCCGCGTGATGCACTTCCGGATGAGCCTCACCCCTGTGGTACGAGGGCCGGATGTCGGTCTCCGTCCCGTACCTCTCCGTCCAGCGCGTCTACTTCGATGACCTGGACGCGCTCAACATCCTGCACAACGTCCGCTATCTGCTGTTCATCGAGCGCGCCCGAGGCGAGCTGTTCAACGCCCTCGGCTTCCACTGGCAGGACGACCTCACCGTCAACCCCGACAAGTTCAACGTCATCGCCGAGCACCGCATCCGCTACCTTGCGCCCGTGCGCGGAGAGGGCGTCCTCGGGGTCGAGCTGGCCATCTCTCACCTGGGCCGCACCAGCATGACCATCACCGCGCGCGTCCTCTCGGCCGACGGGACGGTCGTTCACGCCGAGGGCGACACCCGCATCGTCCGCCTCGACCCCACCACCTACCGCCCTTGCCCCTGGAGCGAGCACCTGCGCGCCGTGGTCACGCCCCTGCTCCAGCCCGCACCCGCGGCTTCATGATCTTCCCTGTGCCGCCTCTGTCGCTGCCCATCGCCCCTCCGCATCACGCCGCGCCCGCCCCTCTTTCTCCAGCTTGAGCAAGTGCGCCTCCAGGCTCAGCCGCGCCAGGGGCCATACCTGCGGCGGCGTGTCCGCGTAGGCGATGGGCACCAGCGCCTCCAGCGCGGCAGCGCTCTCCCCGAGCCCGACCAGCGTCGCCACCACCCGCGCTTCGCGTGCCAGCCGGTGCGCGATGTAGTGCCGGAACAGCGCCTCGGGCGCCTCGATCGGATCCCCGTGCGCGGGCAACGCCACCTGCGCCCCCACCCCGGCGAGGCGCTCGAGCTGCTCCAGGTACACCTGCATGTCCCCCTCGCCGGGCGCGATCAAGATCGTCCCCACGCTGGCGACCATGTCCCCCGCCACCAGCGCGCGGCTCTCCTCGTCGAGCAAGCACACGTGCCCCGGCGCGTGCCCTGGCGTGTGCAGCACCTGCACCCGACGCGCGGTCGGCCCCTCCAGCACCAGCGTCTCCCCCTCGACCAGGTGCCGCGCCACCGGCAGCTCGGGCAAGCGCGCCGCCGTCTCCGCGTGGGCCCACACCGGCAGCCCCAGCGCCTCTGCAAAGAACGCCGCTCCGCCCACGTGATCCACGTGGTGGTGCGTCAGCGCGATCGCCAGCAGGTGCCGCCCGGACGAGGCGATCCCCCGAGCCCAGTCGAGCCACGCGCGCCGCTCCTCGTCGTCGGGCGTGGCGGGCTCGACCAGCAGCACCTCGCGCTCACCGAGCGCATAGCTGTTCGTGTGGGTCGCAGGAGGCAACGTCGGCGTGCGCGCGGGGAAGGCCTCCACCCCGCGCGCCACGAGGCGCGGCCGGATCATCCAGCTCCTCCGGAGCCCGACCCGATCACCGCGCCCCTCGCGTCATCGCTCGACCACCAGCGCCAGGGCCTCGCCGCCGCCGATGCACAGCGTCGCCAGGCCCCGCTTCTTGTTCTGGTCCTTCAGCGTGTAGAGCAGCGTCGTCAGCACGCGCGCGCCGCTCGCGCCGATGGGGTGACCGAGCGCCACCGCCCCGCCGCGCACGTTCACCTTCTGCGGGTCGAGGTTGCTCAGCTTGTTCACGGCCATCGCCACCACCGCGAACGCCTCGTTCACCTCGTACAGATCGATCTGCTCCGTGGTGATGCCGAGCTTCTTCGTCGTGTTCGCGATCGCCGCGGCCGGCGCCGTGGTGAACCACTCCGGCGCCTGCGCCGCGCCACCGTAGCCCAGGATCCGCCCGAGCGGCGTCAGCCCCCGCTCCTTCACCGCCTTCTCGCTCGCCAGGATCAGCGCGCTCGCGCCGTCGTTGATCGACGAAGCGTTCGCCGCCGTCACCGTCCCGTCCTTCTGGAACGCCGGCCGGAGCGACGCGAACTTGTCGGGCTTGCCCGCGCCCGGACCGTCGTCGAGCTTCACCACGACCGGATCGCCCTTCTTCTGCGGCACGCTCACCGGCACGATCTCCGCGTCGAACTGCCCCTCTTTCTGCGCGGCCAGCGCCCGGCGGAAGCTCTCCTTCGCGTACTCGTCCTGCGCCTCGCGGCTGAACCCGTGCTCCTTCGCGCACTTGTCGCCGGCGACGCCCATGTGGAAGTTCCCGTACGGGTCCCACAGGCCATCGTGGATCATCCCGTCCACGACCGAGTTGTTCCCCATCCGGTAGCCCGTCCGCGCCTGCGGCAGGTAGTACGGCACGTTCGACATCGACTCCATGCCGCCGGCCACCACCAGGTCCGCGTCGCCCAGCGCGATCGTCTTCGCCCCGAAGACCACCGCCTGCAGGCCCGAGCCACACACCTTGTTGATCGTCGTTGCGGGCACCTTGTCCGGGATCCCGGCGAAGATCGCGGCCTGGCGCGCGGGCGCCTGGCCGATCCCGGCCGAGAGCACGTTCCCCATGAACACCTCCTCGATGGCGTCGGCGGGGAGGTTGGCGCGCTGGAGCGCCGCCTCGATGGCCGCGGCGCCGAGGCGCGGTGCCGTCAGCGAGGAGAGCGCACCCTGGAACGCGCCGATGGGCGTACGGGTGGCGGCGACGATGTACACGGGGACGGGCAGGGTCATGGTCGTGCTCCGGAGCAAACGGTTGGAGCGCCAGCGTTCTGGCGTTCAGCCGTTGGGGGTAGTCCTGGAATGCGCCGAGAGCAAGCGGCCTACCGAGGCGCGGATCTCCAGGTGCGAACCGAGCGGCTCGGCGGGCACGAGCCCGTGGCGACCGCACGAGGTCCACGTTACGCTGACACCATGAGCCGACCTCCGGAACTTCGTTCGCTTCCAGCCCGACAGTCGAGCCGCGGCGCCCGCGGCGACATCACTCGAACGTGGCACCTCCTCGCCATCGCCGGTGGTGCTGCTGCCCTGCTCCTCTCGGCAGCATGCGGTGGTGGTGACAGCGGGGCGAGTTCCGAGACGAGCGGCGCCGGTGGGAACGGAGGTAGCGGCGCTGGGACCGGGGCGCAGGGCGGCGGCCTCCCCTCCGGAGCAGGCGGCGGCATCGACATCCCGACCTCCGGATCAGGGGGCGCGGGCGGCTCCGGCGGATCGTGCGGCACCGTGCTTCAAGGCGTCGTCCGCGACTTCTCTCGAGACCATCCCGACTTCGAGTACGCCCTCGGGGTCGACTACGGCATCGTGCATTCCATGCTCGCCGCCGACGGCAAGCCAATCTACGCGGGCAACCCGACGACGCCCACCACCAACGGCCGTGAGCACTTCGACCAGTGGTACCGCGACGTCCCCGGCGTCAACATCCCGATCCCGATCGAGATCCCCCTCGAGCCCATCGACGGCGGGCTCTACACCTACGACAGCACCGCCTTCTTCCCCATCGATGGCCAGGGGTTCGGCAACGAGTCCCTCGACCACAACTTCCACTTCACGCTCGAGATACGCACCGAGTTTGAATACAAGGGCGGCGAGGTCTTCCGTTTCCGTGGCGACGACGACCTCTTCACGTTCATCAACGGCCGCCTCGCCATCGACCTCGGCGGCGTCCACGGCGCCATGGAGTCGACCGTCGACCTCGACGCCCGCGCCGCCGAGCTGGGGATCACCCCTGGCAACCGCTACACGCTCGACTTCTTCTTCGCCGAGCGGCACACCACCCAGTCGAACTTCCGGATCGAGACCTCGATCTCCTGCTTCACCCCCGTCACGCCGCCTCAGTGAGCGGAGCCGACGCCGGGCGTGCCACCGTCCCTCGGCGTGGCACCTCCGGCGTCTGCGCTCGTGTCTTCAGCGGGAGCGCAAGAGCTTCAGCAACGCCTCCGCCACCGGGGCGGAAGACGCGGGGTTCTGGCCCGTCACCAGGCGCCCGTCCACCTCGATGTGGGGCGCGAAGTCGGCGGCCTTGCTGAACACCCCGCCTCGCTCCTTCAGCCTGTCCTCCAGCAGGAAGGGCACCACCTTCTCCAGCTCCACCGCCGCCTCCTCCGTGTTGGTGAAGCCGGTGACGCGCTTCCCCTCGACCAGGTACTTGCCGTCCTTCGCCCGCGCATTGACCAGCGCGACCGGCGCATGACAGACCGCTGCCACGGGCTTCTCGGCCCGGGTGAACGCCTCGATGAGCGCGATCGAAGCGGTGTTGTCCGGCAGGTCCCACATCGGGCCGTGGCCCCCGGGATAGAAGATCGCGTCGAAGTCCACCGCCGACACGTCCGCGAGCTTCTTCGTGCTCGCGAGCTGCGCCTGGGCCTCCTTGTCGGCGCGGAAGCGCTTCGTCGCCTCCGTCTGGTTCTCTGGCAGATCGCTCTTCGGATCGAGCGGCGGCTGCCCTCCCTTCGGCGACGCCAGCGTGACCGCCAGCCCTGCGTCCTTCAGCACGTAATAGGGAGCAGCGAACTCCTCCAGCCAGAAGCCTGTCTTCTTGCCCGTGTCGCCGAGCTGGTCATGCGAGGTGAGGACGACGAGAACCTTCATGTTTCCCTCCGGGGTGTGCGCGTCGTTGCGGATGCGGCACTGTAGCCCGCGACGTCACGCTGCTCATTCCTTTCTTCGACACCGCGAATGCGCTCGCATTGACGTGAAAGCGTGAAGCGAATGCAGACGACCGAAACGGAAACCAGGCTCGGCGCTTCAGCTTTCCGGGCTCGCTGTCGCGGCGGCGAGCCTCGCCTTCGCTTCTGCCCGAGGGATGTGACGCACGATTCCTGCGAGCGCTGCGCAGGTCACCAGCATCGCTCCCGCGATCAGCGTGAAGTACCCGCTGCCCCCGTCGGCATCGAGCACCAGCGCGCCCACGTAGGAGCTGAGCACCGCGCCGAGACGACCCACCCCGATGGCGCATCCTGAGCCCGTCGCCCTCACACCCGTCGGATACACATGCGCCGCCAGCGCGAACAACGTCGACTGCGCCGCGTTGACGAACGCCCCGTGCAGCGCGAGCCACAGGAGCAGCGCCAGTGACCCCTCGCTCCCCGTGAGCGGCACGAGCTTCAGCGCCACCGCGCTCACCACGCCCCCCATCGCCATCGCCAGCATCGCCGGCCGCGACCCCACCCGCCCGATCGCCCAGCCTCCAGCGAGCGCCCCCAGCACCCCGCCCAGGTTGTACGCCGTCAGCCCGCTGCTCGCCGCCTTCAGGCTCATCCCCTGGCCGACCAGCAGCGTCGGCACCCAGCTGAAGACCACGTACACCGCCACGTAGCAGGAGAAGAACGCCAGCCACAGCCCCAGCGTGTCGCGCAGGTACGCCCCGCCGAACAGCGCCCTCAGCCGCGACCGATCCTTGCCGCCCGCCCCGCTGCCTCCCTGCGCCTCCCCCCGATCCACCAGCGTCGTCGCCCCCTCCTGGGGCCGCCCCATCCGCGCCAGCACCTGGCGAAGCTCACCCTCGCGGGACGGCTCTCGCGCCAGATACCGAGGTGACTCGGGCACGACCACCGCGAACACACCGCCCAGGATCAGCGGCGCCACCCCACCCACCGCGAACAGCGCCCGCCACCCCAGCGACGGCAAGAGCACCCCGGCCAGAAGCCCCCCGACCATCCCCCCCAGCGGCACGCACAGGATCGTCGCCGTCACCGCCCAGGGCCGATGCCGCGCTGGCGTGTACTCCGCCGCCAGCGTCGTCGCGTTCGGCAAGCACCCCCCCAGCCCGAGCGCCGCCAGAAAGCGCAGCGCCATCAACCCCGACAGCCCGGTCACCAGCGCGATCCCTGCCGTCATCGCCCCGAACACGAACATGCTCCCCACGAGCGCCCGGCGCCGCCCCACCCGGTCACCTGCGAACCCTCCGATCGCCGTCCCCAGCGCCATCCCCAGCAGCCCCACCGCGAGCACCGACGCGAAGTCCCCCTTCGCCACCCCCCACTCCGCGATCAGCATCGGCAGCGCGAACCCCAGCGCCTGGTTGTCGAACCCGTCCAGAACGACGGCCAGCGCCGCGCACGCGAGCACCTGCTTCTGAAAACCGCTCCAGGGCCCCTCGTCCAGCAGCGCCCCCACGTCCACCGTCCGCCCCCCGACCGCCATGCGACCCCCTTGATCCCGCCCCTTCGCCAAGCCCGGCATGTGGGCCTTGCCAGCCTGCCGCGCTGGCACAGGGCGCGAACGCTCCAGCGCTCTGATTGACCTGATGGGGGAAGGGTTCTGCGGTGGCGAGGTCACCCGCGGCGTTTCAGCCCGAGCGCCTCGCGCATGCCGCGTCCGGGGCGGGTCAGTGGGCGCCGTTCGCGCGGGTGTACGGGGTCGTCACGCCCGTCAGGATGCGCGTCACTTCGCACATCCGCCGCCACGGCTCGTTGTAGTCGAAGATCGTCCCGCTCCCGGCCGGGTCCGGCACGCTCAGCGAGAACATCGGCAACCCTGCGCCGGCCGCCACGGTCGGGGTGCTCAGGAACGGTGACAGCGTCGTCGGCACCCCTGCTGATCTCGGCGAGAGGTGCACGAAGGGCGTCTGCGTCTCGTCCAGATGACACCCATTGCACGTCGCCAGCGCGAAATGATGTCGCTCTTCGGGAAGCAGCGTCCCCGGGGACGAATGGTCCCAGAGCAGCGGCGCCGACGATTCTCCTGCCAGCATGGCGCTCGGCACATCGTCCGGCGGGCTCGTGTGCAGGTAATCCATCAGCACCGGGCTCCCCGACCCGAGCGACAAACCCTGCAGGTGCGCGTCGAGTGCTGGCGTCAGGTTGAAGCCATCGTCCGGCGTGAGCGCCAGCGTGTGCACCGCCAGCGCCGAATCGTTTGGCCCCAGCCCCACATCCTGCAGCGTGTGTTCCCGCAGTTTCCACGGACCGCCGCCGAAATCGATCTCGTTCGTGCGCACCTGCCCGATGGCGCTCCCGAAGTTCGGGTTTCCCGGCTCCACGCCTGGCGAGGTGATGTCGTGCAGGATGCTGTAGAGCACTTGCATGTACTGAGGCGAGCCGATCGGACCCAGGCTCGGATCGCTCAGGAAGTGCCAGTCGTGCGCCCAGTCGTGGACCTTGTAAGACAGTCCCATGCGCGCGGTCGGCAGCTTGTACTCCAGGATCACCGTCGCCTGGAGCGGGTTCCCACCGAGCGGATCGACGAAGCCGAACACGAACCGCGCCTCTCCGTGCGTCGTCCCCCCTGCGGCCGTCAACGAAACGTCTTCATCCACCCGGTTCACGATCCCCAGCAGACGGAAAGGCGCCTGCTTCAGATCGAGCAAGCAAGACGCACCTGGTCCCACGATGGGGCTCCCTGGCGTGCACCCGCTCACCACCAGCCACGGATCGATGACCTGCGGCCGGATTCCCGCTCGCGGCGGCACCACCACCCCGGTCGGCGTCATCGTGGAGACCTCCCACTGGTGCAGCCACTCGGCCACGAACTGCTCGGGTGGCGTCGCGCCGGCCATGTCGATCATCAGCTGCCCGAACGTCCATGCCCCGGACAGGGGACAGGCCGTCGACCAGGTCGTCAGGCATGGATCGTCCACCACCGCGAGATCGGTGATCACCAGCTCGCGCTCGAAGTCGACGGGCACGGGCAGCGGCGGCGTGAGCGCCGGGTCCAGGTAAATGCACTGCGTCACCACCGACTGCACCGACTCGCCCAGCGGCTCCTCGGAGGGCCCCACGTCGACCCCTCCCTGCCCGCACCCCGCCACCACGAGCGCGCCCAACCACCCGGCGAGCGCACCTCGACGACCACCCACCCCGCGCGTCTCGGCGACGACACGACGATCCTGCCCCATGGCATTCTCCTTCGACCGCACGCCGCCTCGTCGACGCCCCGGGACCACCCGGGACATCGCGGACCCTTGCGGCAAGGATCCCCGTGCGACGCGCGAAAGCGAGACTACCAGGCGCCCGTCCCCATCGCGCTTGCCGGTTGTGCCCTGCCATCCCGACGTCGCGCCATCGTCGACGACGACCCCTCGCGGCACCTCGCACCGCTCCCCAGACGACTCCTCGATGGCGCTCCCGTCAGCGCGGAGAGATCACTTCTTCGTCGGCGTGGACGTCGTGGTGGGCGGGGCTGCGGGGGCGTCCTTGCTCGGCGGAGCGTCCTTCTCGCTCGGAGCCGGGGCGGCGCTGGAGAACCGCAGGGGGTAGGTGACGGTGACCACGCCACCCTTCTCTGGCGCGGGGAACACCAGCGACTGGATCACCTGGACCACGCAGGTGCTCACGTCCTTGTTGCCGAGGTCGGAGGTGGCCTCGCGCGCGGACGTGACCTTCCCCTCCTTGCCGATGACGAACGTGAAGCTCGCACCACCCTGCAGCGTCGGATCCTTCTGGAGCGAGACCTCGTAGCAATGACGGAAGCGAGCCCTGTGCTGCCGGATGATCCGCTGAATGACCTCGGGTGGCAGGCTCCCTTTCACCGTCGGCGCGACGGTGCGTACCTCCGGGCCGCCGGTCGTCGCACCTGCCCCACGCCCGTATCCCGCGCCCGTCCCGTTACCGCGCCCGATGGTACCGATGGTGCCGAGGCCGATGCCCTCTCCCGTGCCTCCCCCGCCTTGGCCCACGCCGCGGAGCCCCAGCCCCCCGAGCCCGAAGCCGCCAGCGTTGCCCTCGTCGGCAGGGCCGAAGATGTTCGTTGGCGTCTCGAACGGCGACTCCGAGGTGGCCTGGAGCAGCCCGATCACCCCGTATTCCTTGATGGCTTTCCCATCCGACGTGCCCGCCTCATCGCTGGGCGCGTCCTGAGCCGCCTCGGTCGAACTGGCGGACGATGCTGGCGTGCTGGCTGCCGGCGCCGCGGAGAGGTCGATCACCGCGACCTCTGCGGGGGATGCTGCTGGTGCTTCCGGGCGGCAGCCGCTCATCGTCCAGGCGAAGGGGAACAAGCCGAGCGCTGCGGCGCGATACCTCATGCCGCCACGCTGAGTGCGCCAACCCCCCACGTCAAGCCTCGTGGGCCTCACCGCCGGGAGGTCACTTCGTCGAAGGTCACGGCATCGCCACGTCACCCACGACGCTGCATCACCGCGCGGTGGTCACTGCTTTGGCGCGGGTGCCGCCGGGGGGTCGCTCTGGAGCGGGGCGCCCCTGTAGAACCGCAAAGGATAGGTGACGGTGACCACGCCACCTCCCTCGGGTTCGGGGAACTTCAACGCCTGGAACGAGTGGACCACGCAGGTGGTCATCTCCTTGTTGCCGAGGTCGGAGGCGGCCTCGCGCGTCGACGTCACCTTCCCTTCCTTGCCGATGACGAACGTGACGTTCACGCCACCCCTCAGCATCGGATCCTTTTCGAGCGCCAGCTCGTAGCAGAAGCGGAAGAAGTTGATGTGCTTCTGAACGACCTGCTCGATGACTGCGGACGACAGCTTTCCTTGCACCTTCGGCGCGAGGGGGTGCACGTTCGCGCCGGCGCTCTTCGACCCGGCCATGCGTCCGAATCCCGAGCCTGCCCCCGGGCTGCTTCCGGCGCCGCTGCTCTCGCCCTTGCCGCCGCCCCCTTGGCCCACGCCGCTCAGGCCTCCTCCTCCTTGGCCCACGCCGCGCAGGCCTCCTCCTCCTTGGCCCACGCCGCGGCGTCTCGCCTCGTCATCCTCGCGGCTGACCTCGATGGCGTACTGCTTCGTGGGGCCTGCGGGGTCCTCGTCACCTGCGGGGCCGCTCCTGCTGCTCGTCGCGTCGGACGGAGACGCCGAGGTGTCCTGAGCAGGCTCCTCCGCTTTGGTCGCTGAAGCTGGCGCGCTCGTCGTCGACCCGGCGGCGGGATCGATCACGGCCACCGTGTCAGGCGAAGCGGGTGGCGCCTCCGGTCGACAGCCGACCATCGTCAAAGCCACGGACATCCAACCAAGTGCGGCGGCGTGGCACCTCATGCCGTCACGCTGGGCGCCCTTGCTCGACACGTCAACCCTGCACATCGAGCCTCCTGAGCGCGCGTCCCTCTGCACCGGAGTGCTAGCCGCTCGTGAACCGGAGGGGGTAGGTGACGGTCACCACGCCGTTCTTCGGTGCCGGAAAGACCATCCCCTGGAACACCCGGACCATGCAGGCGCTGACGCCCTCGTTGCCCATGTCGGAGGAGGCCTCGCGCGCAGACGTCACGTTCCCCTCCTTGCCGATGACGAACGTGACGTTCACGGTCCCCTTCAGCTTCGGATCCGTGCGGAGCCCGTCTTCGTAGCACGAGCGGAAGCGACCGGCGTGCTGCCGGATGACCCGTTGAATGACCTCCTGCGGCAGCTCCCCTTGCGCCGTGGGATCGGTGGGCACCGTGCCTGGTCGTCCAAGAACCGCACCGTCCACGCGCCCTGTGGCCGTGCCGAGTGTCGAGGCGGCGTGCTCGGCCGACGTCCCCTGCGTGTCATTTCCCGCGCCCTGGGCAGGCTCGGCGGAGGCGGCGGGAGACGCTGTCTGGGTCGTCGTCGACACCGCATCGACACCGAGCTCCGCGTCCTCTTCCGGCGGTGGCTCCGATCGACAGCCGCTCATCGCCAAGGCGAAGGAGAGCAAACCCGTTGCTGCGACGCAGGACCTCATTCCGCCACGCCTGCAGGTCATTTCGTCGCCGGTTTCGAGGTCGCTGGAGACGGAGCCGGTGACGGCGCTGGAGGCGGAGCCGCAGCCGCATCGGCGCTCGGAGGCGGGGCAGGTTCGAACTGGAGAGCGGAGCTGACGATCACCACGCCTTCTTTCGGCATGGGAAAGCTCATCGACTGGAACGCCCGGATCACGCAGGCGCTGACGTCCTTGTTGCCCATGTCGGAGGAACCCTCGCGCACGGACGTCACGCTCCCCTCCTTGCCGATGACGAACGTGACGTTCATCCTGCCCTTCAGCGCCGGATTCCTGCGGAGCCCGGTCAGGTAGCACTGGCGGAAGCGACCCACATGGTGCCGGATGAGCCGCTGAACGACCTCGCGTGGCAGCTCTCCTTTCACGGTGGGCTCCGTGACGCTCACCTTCGGAAGCGCGGATGACGCTCCGCCCAGCCGCCCAGCGCCCGAGCCAAACCCCGCACCCGTCCCCGCGCCGCTCCTGAACGTGCCGATGGTTCCGAGGCCGATGGTCTCCCCGGTCCCTCCCCCGCCCGTGCCGATACCGGAGAGCCCGAGACCACCAACCCCGTAACTCTCCCCGATCGCGTTGCCCTTCATGACGCCCTGGTCCATGGCGACATCGGCGCTGAGGATGCTGGCCGTCCCGCCGTACGGGGACTCTGCGCCCTGAAACAGCCCCCTGTTTCCGTGCGCCTCGGCGGACGGCTCGTCCGACGTGTCTTCCTCATCGCTCCCCGCCTCCTGGTCAGGCTTCTCTGGCGCGGCGGGAGCTGCTGGCCCGGTTGCCGTCGAGCCGGCGCCGAGATCGATCACGGCGACCTCCGCGGGTGACGCGGGCGGCGCTTCCGGTCGACAGCCGACCAGCGTCGAGACGAACGGAATCAAGCCGAGCACCGCGGCGCGATACGTCATGCCGCCACGCTGTGCGCGCCTGCAATCCACGTCAAGTCTCGTTGGCCAGCGCTCTCTCACTCGGAGGGAGCGGCGACCTCGGCGCCACCGGACGACCCTCGAAGCTCCGCGCGCACCTGCGCTCGGACCTCGTCGTGCGGCGCGAACACCCGGCCCATATCGCCGGAGTCGAGCGCCACGTTTTCCAGTGCCACCAGCGTTCTGCGCTGCGCCGGATAGTAGATCAGCGTCGCGATGAACCCCTCGATGTAGCCATTGTGGCTGAACTCGGTGATCCCTTCCGCGGTCGACACCTGCAACCCGAACCCGTACCCCAGCTCGCCCCAGCGGTGCGCGCGCCGCGTCGTCGGCCGGATCATCGCCTCGTAGCTCGCCCGTGACACCGCCTTCCCCTCGTGCAGGCACAGGTTCCAGCGGATCAGATCCGCCACCGACGACACCATGCCCCCGGAAGGCACATGCTCCGCCATCCCTTCCAGCGACGCGATCGCCAGCGACCCGTCCTCCTGCTCCGCGTACCCCACCACCCGCTCCGCCGCCGCCGGGGTATCGAGCCCTGCGGTCTCTCGCATCCCGCAGGTGGCGAACAGACGCCCTGCGACCTCGGCGAACGACTGCCCCGACACCCGCTCCACGATCTTCCCGAGCAGATCGTAGTTCGCGTTCGAGTATGCGAACGTCGACCCGGGGGCCGAGCGCAGCGGCTCATCGACCTTCCCGATCCCCGACGTGTGGTTCAGCAGATGACGCACCTTCACCTGCTTCGCCCAGTCGGCCCCGAGGCTCAGGTACGTGCTCACCGGCGCGTCGAGCGCCAGCTTCCCCTGGTCGACCTGCTGCATCACCAGCGCCGCGGTGATCTGCTTGCCGAGCGACGCGATCGCGAACCGCTTCTCCAGCGCCGACGCCACCGAGCGCTCGCGATCGGCGTACCCGTGGGCGCTCGAGAACACCACCTCGGACCCATCGGCGACCGCGAGCACCCCATGGAGCGGCCGGCGGGTTCCCAGGGTGAAGCGCGCCGTGCGGGCCGCCGCCTCCCCGGCATGTGCGGCCCGATCGCCCTTCTGCAGGGCCACGGCGCCCTCGACCGAGCTGCCAGCGGGTGGGGCCTTCACGACGGCGCCTTGCGAGGTGCCCTGGCTGCCCCCTGCGCACGCCCCGAGCGCGACGAGAAGCACGAGGCTGCCCAGCGCACCTCGCAACGGCGAAACAAAGCAGTGTCCCGACATCCCAGCGCCTTCCCCCGGTCGCCGGGCGCGTACTTCGCTCCCCGCAGGACCGTGGCCCTCGCTCTACCACTGCTCGCATACGACGGCGCAAGCGCGTTCGGCGCCCACCCGTGACGAGCCCTACTCCACGTCGATCTCGCCCGGGATCGACACGTGCTCGTGCGTGATCAGCCAGTGACCCTCGACCTTGCGGAAACAGAGGGTCGACCGGAACCACATCTCACTCTGCCCCCCGCCCCTCTTCTTGCCTTCGAGCCGATGGAGGCCATGGCAGAACGCGACCTCACTCCCCGCCGTGACGTCGAGATCGCGGATCTCGTACGCCAGGTCTCCGTCGAACGAGACGAACAGCTCGTGGATGAACTCCCGGGCTCGATCCAGGCCGACATGCTTGTAAGACGGGGTAACGTCGAAAGACACCATCCCTGGCGAACAACGAGACAGGACCCGCTCGAGATCCTTCACGTGAATCGCCTTCACCCAGTCGTCGAGCAGCGAGCGAATCTGGATTTCTTCGTGGGATAAAGGATTGTTGTGGCTCATGTCGTCCAGGCTAGAGGCCTCGGCGCGAGCACTGCCATTCAGTGGTCCAGCGCATTCCGACTCAGGGCCGCCCTGAGGGTCGACCCGAGCGCCGACCCGAGCGCCGACGATGACGGTCGGGGCGACGCGGCGACCTGGGTGCAGGCTCACCTCTTTCGGGTGAAATCCTCTTCTGGTGAACTGAAGCCACCGTCCAGAAGACCCTCTCCTCCGCTGCGGGTGACGCACCCTGCGCGAGCCCCCCGTCGACGCGCCTCAGGGTTCCAGGTCGGCCAGCACCTTGCCCGTGGCGAGGTCCATCGGCAGCGACGCGTGCTCGTGACTCACCCGCCAGTGGCCATCCACCTTGCGGAAACAGAGGGTCGACCGGAACCACAGGTCGGTCACACCTCCGTCCTTTCGCTTCGCGTGGAGCCGGTAGGATGCGTGGCAGAAGCCGAGATCGTCCCCGGCCATGATGTCCAGATCGCGGACCTCGTACGACAGCACCTCGTCGAGCGCATCGAATAAGGTCGCGATCGCGAGCCGGGCCCTGTCCACGCCATATTTGTGGGAGGGCGCGAGATCGAAGCACACGAACTCGGGGGCACACAGGGCCATGATCCCGTCGGTATCCTTGGCGCGGAGGGTCTTCTCCCATTGTCCGAGCAGCGAGCGAATCTGAGTTTCATTGGTCGATGCTGAATGGATGGCGCTCATGATGCTCAGACTACCGGGGCGCGCTGGGGCCTCACCATCAGCGGGCCACAGCATTCCTCCTCGGGGACTCCCCGAACCCCCGCCTTCGGGGATTGGCTGTGACGCGCTCGCGCTCGCCGGACCGAAGTTCGCCCCGAGCCGACGTCCTTGGGGCCGCTACACGAACCCCACGGCCACGAGCCGGCTCCCCTCCGCATCGATCTCGTGCCGCTCCCCCGAGCCCCCCACCACCCGACACCAGCTCTCGCTCACCAGGTGCGCCTTCTCGCCCGACCCCTCCAGCGTGATGTTGAATCCCCCGTACATTCCCGGCACCGCGAACCACATCGCCGCTTCTTCCATCTCCAGCAGCGGCTCGAGTTCCGGCAAGCGCAGCGCGTGCCGCGTCACCAGCTCCTCCACCCGCTCACGGATCACGGCGTGCAGGTGTGCCTGCATCGCGGCGAGCCTCCCGAGGGGCACATCGTGCTGGTAGACCGGCGTGAGCACCTCGAGCAGCCGCCCGTGCCCCCTCCACAGCGCGACATCGCGCGGCGTCTCCCCTTGCGCGTTCCGGAGCGTCCTCCACGCGGACATCGCCACCAGCCGTTCCACCACCTCGACGGGCGCATTGCCATGAGCGGCCTGGTGAAGCGGCGTGTACAGCGCGTGGCCTCCCGGACGGGTCGCGTTGATCAGGGCCGGGTTGGCCGAGAGCAGCGCCAGAAGCTCCGGCCAGTCGTACCGCTTCGCCGCGTCCGCCACCTCGTGCCTGATCCGGACCGCCCCCCCGAGCAACGACTCGGCGCGCGTGATCCCATCCCACCGAGCGCTCATCTCATCCCCTCCTCCTGCGCCGTGCGGCGAGCCCTCCTCCTGCGCCGTGCGGCGAGGACGCCAGCGCCGGCACGACGCCCCCCGCCCCCCGCCCCTCATTCCCACGGCAGGGACACGCGCCCCCGCCGCCGCGAGGAGCGGACGAAATCACCGGCCGTGGGCTTCAGGACGATACTGCTGCGCCCCCCGCCACCAGGATCGCGAGCTCCGTCTGCCATTTCTGCGGATCGGGCTCCGCACGTGGATCGGTGACGTACGTCTCCACGTTCGCCCCCCACGCCTTGCCTCCGTCAGAGGTCTCCCACCGGACACCCGTCCGCTCACCCCACGCGAGCAGCGTCTTCGTGGCCTCGTGCAGACCGCTGAACGGCCCCGTGTACACCATCACCGCATACTGCCCTGCCGGCAGCACCCCGGGCGTGATGTCGCCTTCCGCTGCGATGGCGTTCTCCACGGGGACACCCACCTCCACATCGAACCTGTCGTCGCCGTCGATGACCAGATACCGCATGAACGGCGCCCCCAGCGGCATCTCCCCCTTCTCCGCCAGCCACCCGAAGATCTCGACGATGCGGTGCGGGAGCTTCATCAGATCCTGCATCGTCCCCTGCGTGCGAATCGCCGCGTAATGCAGCTCGGCGCGCTCATCCAGCTTCGGCTCGCTCATTGCCATGGTGATCTCCTTTCCTTCCTTCACGCGCGGACGGCAACGCTCCTCGGCCATCCACTGAACCCTCGATCCTCGACGCCGTCACGCCTCGTGCCCGCGTCGCTCCTCGTCGTCCTGGCGTCTTGGCGCTCGCAGCCTCATGTGCAGGATCGGGAAGGGCTTGCCCATCCCATCCGTGGGCGATCGCCGGTACGTCGAGAATCCCAGCCGCTCGTAGAACCCCACCGCCTGCGGATTCTGCTCGTTCACGTCCACCTCGACGACCTCGTGCGCCTCGATCGCGTGCTCGACCAGACACCTCCCGATCCCCGCCCCATGGTGTGCAGGATGCACGAACAGCATCTCCAGCTTCCCGTTCGCCACCCCGGCGAACCCGGTCACCACACCGCGCGCATCACGCACCGCAAAGAGGGACACGGCCTGGAGAAACTCGTTCCGCACCAGCGGACGAAAATGCGCAATGTCCTCCTCGCTCAGGAAGTGGTGCGTCGCGCGGACGGCGGCCTCCCACACCTCCACCAGCCTGTCGAACTCCTCGACTGAAACCGACGTCACCTGCATCGTGCCCCTGCTCGCCTCGGCTCCAGCCCCATCGCGCCTCCACGTCACGGCCCTGGAGGTCACGAGCGCACCGTAGCAGGCGCCTCGCGCTGCGGCAGCTCACCCACCGCCCGTGCAGCCTCGGCACGTGTTCCACGGCACGCTCTCACGCCGCCATCGCTCCTGCCGCGCCGATCCCGTGCCGGGTTGTGCCATCCCGAACGCGCGTTGTAGGACGAGCGGATGCACGCCCTGCGATCGAGCCTCGCCCTCTTGCTCCTTGCCCTGGCGCTCGTCGGTTGCGGGAAGTCCATCTCCTGGAGCGAGAACAACCGCTTCAGCGACGAGATGACCCGACGCTGGCCCGAGTTCTTGAAGACCCTCGACCCACCGTCATTCCCTGGCCTGACCCGACCCCAACCGACCCCTGGCGAGCGCGCCATGACCCTCGTCGCGCCCCAGGTGGTGCATCTCCGGTTCCATTGCGACCGGAGCGCCTGGAGACGAAGCCGCCTGGAATACACCCTCCGCCTGCATGACGGACGAACGAAGACCGGCTCTGTTCTCCGCACCTGCTCGGTTCAGAGCGAGCACGTGGATGTCTCCTTCGCCGACCCCAAGCGCATCGTCGTCCAGACCAGCGGCGAGGAGCGCGCCTCGGCCTTCCGAGAGGACATGGGCGCGCACCTCCTGAACGACGTGCGCGCCGCCATCCAGGGAGGGGCCTGGGACCTCGCCCAGGACGGCCTCCAGAGCCCCGCTCCCACCCCCCAGCAGGTCCAGGACAGCTGGAAGTGACGCCGCGCCCGCGCTGAGCACGCCACGGCGCCACGACCCCCAGGTCCCTCGTCCTCGACGTGCTCGTGTGTCTTTGGCCGGCTCGGTCCGCTCCGTTCGGTGCTCTCAGTCGTCGATCGCCTGGTACGCCGTCGTCCAGAAATCGAGCAGCACCTCGGGCGGCCTCGGCGACGTCCACGCGCTCTGCGTCAGCAGGATCCCCACCAGCCCCTCCACCGGATCCGAGCGCCACGACGTCCCCAGCCCCCCATCCCAGCCGAAGCTCCCGACCGACCACGCGAGGTGCGTGCGACGCGTGATCACCGACATCCCCAGCCCCCAGCCCCCACCTTCCCCCACGAACAGCCGCGCGCTCGCCTGCTGCTCCGGCGTCAGCACATCGCGCGTCATCAGCTCCACCGCAGGCCGCGACAGGATGCGCTCACGCCCGTGCCGCCCCTGATTCAGCAGCATCTCCCCGAACGCCAGACAATCGTCCGCCGTCGACACCAGCCCCGACGCCGCTGCCGGAAACGCCGGTGGCCGACTCCATTGCCCACCCTCCGCCGGATCGTAGACGACCAGCGCACCCCGAGGACCGGGTGCATAGCACGTCACCAGCCGGTGCATCTGCTCCGCCGGCACACTGAACCCCGTGTCCTTCATCCCGAGCGGCTCGAACACGCTCTCGCGCAAGAACACATCGAGCGGCTTCCCCGCCGCCCGTGCAATCAGCACCCCCAGCACGTCCAGCGATAGATCATACATCCACCCCTCGCCAGGCTGGTGCATCAGCGGCAGCGTCCCCACCTCGCGCATCCACACCTCCGGCGCTGGAACCGAGAGCGGCTGCGGCGGCCCCTGGAGCAAGTTCAGCTCATTCAACCGCTTCTGGATCGGAACATCGCGCGAATTCGCCAGGATGTGCCCGAGCCCCATCCCCATGGTCAGCAGATCGCGCACCGTGATGGCCCGCCGCGCTGGCACCGTGTCCTCCAGCGGCCCATCGAGGCGCTTCAGCACCCGGCGGTCGGCAAGCTCCGGCAGCAGCCGCTCCACCGGCTCATCCAGCCGGAGCTTGCACGCCTCCACCAGGATCATCGCCCCCACCGTCGCGACCGGCTTGGTCATCGAGGCGATGCGAAACAGCGAATCCCGCTGCATGGGCGCGCCCCCCAGCGTCTGCACCCCGACCGCCTCGACGTGGACCTCCCCCCGCCGGCTGACCAGCGTGACGACGCCGGGCACCACGCCCCGCGCCACGTGCTCCGCCATGACGTTGCGCATGCGGGCGAGGCGCGTGCTGGAGAGTCCGCTGGTGGTCATGAAGCGTGGCCTTTCGGGGGGAATTCGTAGGGTTATCCGACTGATTGAGGGGATTTTGATGTCAGGCGGCGCGTGACGAATAGCGTGCCCAAGCATCGTTGAGCACCTGATAGGCTTGAACGGCGGTGGGACGACGTAGTGGATTTGGACTTGCAAGCCACCGGATCAGTTGGTCGATTTCGACGCCCAGGCCGCATGTGTGAATCTGCGACGGCCAAGCAATCGACTGATTCCACCATTCAGTAGGCAAGCGTGAGCCTGCGAGAAGTTCGTGGAGCATGACGCCAAGAGGGTAGATGTCAGACTTGGGTCCTGGGCTGATCTCCTGCTCAGGAGCGGCGTATGCTGGTGTGCCGCAAAAGCCAGCGCTGACAAGACGCGCATCTACGGTCGCTGAGCATCCGAAATCATTCAACTTGAGTCTTCCAGTACGTTGGTCGAAGAGTAGATTGCCTGGCTTTACGTCTCGGTGGACATATCCTTGCGAATGCAGATCTGTGAGAGCTTCGGCGACTTCCGTCATTGCACGCAAAGCGCAGCAAGTTCGCCAAGTATACTGCCCAGCTTCGCGCTCGCGAATCAATCGTTCCTCAAGGCTGCCTTCGGGCATGTACTCCTGAACAATGAACGGTTCAGGCGCCTCTAGATTCCAGTCTACAATACGAACTACATGGTTGCCCTGCGCACGGAGCTGATGTCGCGCTTCTGCAACGAAGCGTTGGCGTGCGCAAGGATCCCATGCTTCACGAAGAATTTTTACGGCATACACGCTGCCTGTGTCGCGTCGACGACCGCGGTGCACGTCAGCAAATCCACCCGCGCCAATGACAGAATGAAGTTCATACACGACGGGAACGTTGTAGCGTGACATTGGTCACCTCCAGTCTTGCAAGAATGCGAATCACTTCGAGTGGTGTCCCGCCTGCAGGGCGAAGTTCCGAAAGGACATGGGCGGGTGAGTGAATTTTCAGAGCGCTCTCAAGCAGTGCAAGAAGAGCGGCACTCATGTCCGTCGGTTGTGACCCCCCATTTTCCCATTTGTTAATACTGACAAATGAAAACCCGAGGATCGAAGCGAACTGCTGCTGAGAGAGTCCGAGCGTGGTTCGTAGAGCCTTTACTCTCGTGGGTGTCACAAGAGAGATATAAAGCTCTTCATACTGCACTGCAAGGGCGATCCGATCGCCGGCGCGATGAAACGTGCAGACCTCTCTGTGTGGGAAGGTGTGCTTGCTGATGTGTGCGCCTTTGGAACGCTTAGCCCAGGATCCGGTGCCCGGCGTCAGCACTCACGCCGTCTCTCGACGTTCCTCTCGAGGAAAATGGCACCGCCCCCGTCACACGAACCTCGCCGAGCCTTGGCTAGGGCCTGTCCCTAAATTTCCCCATCGTCAAAAACTTGGCCCACCTGCCCTGAGTGTGCTGAGGCAAGGCCACGATGGCAGTTCGACGGCAACTCAACGATCAGCAGTGGTTACGCATCGAGAGCTTCTTGGCGAGTGAGCGGGGTAGAGGGCGACCCGCACTCGACGACCGTCTCTTCGTGGATGCCGTTCTTTGGATCCTCCGCACGGGGGCCCCGTGGCGGGACCTGCCAACGGAATTCGGTCCCTGGCAAACCGTGTTCAACCGCTTCGACCGCTGGTCCAAAACCGGCAAGTGGCAACGGTTGTTCAAGGTGCTGCAGACAGACATCGACGACGAGTGGATCAGCATCGACTCGACGATCGTTCGCGCCCATCAGCACGCGGCGGGGGCAAAAGGGGGAGCCAGGGTCAGTGCATTGGGCGCTCTCGCGGAGGTCTGTCAACGAAGGTGCATTTGACCGTCGATGCCTTGGGTCTACCGCTGGACTTCATCATTACCGAAGGTCAACGTCACGACATCATCGCGGCTCCTGAACTCATCGCGCGCAGTGCGCCCCGCTGTCTCCTCGCGGACAAGGCCTACGACACCAACGACATTCGAGCCCAGCTGGACGCCCTGGGGGCCATCGCGGTCATCCCATCCAAGGTCAACCGCAAGCCACAGATCCCCCACGATCAGCACCTCTACAAGGAGCGTGCTGCCGTCGAGTGTACGTTCAACCTACTCAAGGGGGCGCGCCGACTCGCAACAAGGTACGAGAAGACGGTTCGCAACTACGCCGCGATAGTGACGCTGGCCTGCGTTCTCTGCTGGCTGCGAATTTAGGGACACGCCCTAGTACTACAGTTGTACCTACGCAGACCGTGCTCCTCGGCGTCGATAATGACAGCGGCGGGCTATCGCTTGATGGTGGCGGCGCCACCACGACCATCGCAGCACGGCGTCTGGTTCAGGAGGCGCGTTCCAATGGAGCCACCAGAGCAGACGTCGGACCTCGGGGACCGTCAACGGGATCAGCGGAGCGTCGTGAGCCGGTGAAGCGGACTTTTTTTCTTCTCGGCGCTTCGGCGTCTGCAGCGGCTCGCTGGACCGTCAGGAAGGCATGGGCCCAAAGCGCCAAGGTGACGTGGCGATACCATCCGGTCCAACTGCGCACTTCGTAGTGATCGAGACCGACCTCGCCTTTGGCGCTTTCAAAGCTCTCCTCGATGGTCCAACGGCTGCCGGCCGCACAGGCGAGCGCTTTGAGTGGGATTGGGGCGATTGCTCCTACCACGTAGTAAGCAACATCCGACGGATCCGTGACGCTGCGACGGAACAGGATGCCGCGTTGCCAAGACTTGGGCTCCGGGCCTTCACAACAAGCGTACGCCCAGTCGTACCATCGTGGTCCCTTGGAACCATTGCCAGCGCTGAGACGGTGCCATTCCCTGGCAGGAAGTTGGTCCACCAGCTCGCTGAGCTTGAGCCGTCGAAAGCCCCTCCAGATGCGATGCTGACTGGACACTGCAAGCACGTACGGTTGCCGGCGCTCTTACAGCCACTGTCGTACCTTGCTGTCTTGACCGTAGACCTCGTCTCCGACGACCCAGGAAGCGGTTACCCCAGCGTCCAGCGCTCGTTCGAGCATCTGCAAGGCCAGTTGCGGTTTGGTCGCGAAGGTCGCATCCGCAGGGATCCCGGCGCGCTCGCATCGACCGCGGTCGTCGAGCCACGACGCAGGTAGATACAGAGCGCGATCGATGAAGGTATGACCGTGCGGTGTGGCGTAAGCGAGGAAGACACCAACCTGGCAGTTTTCGATACGCCCCGCCGTCCCGCTGTACTGGCGTTGGACACCCGCCGAGTGCGTGCCCTTCTTGAGGAATCCCGTCTCGTCGATCACGAGCACACCGCTTGGATCGCCGAGATGATCGACGACGTAGCCACGTAGATCGTCTCGGACCGCATCAGCATCCCAACGCGCTCGACCCAGCAGGTGCTGCAATGCATAGGGCGTCTGGTCGCCGACGACCTCCGCGAGCTGCCAGCCATTCTTTCTTTCCACCGGGCTGAGCAAGCCTTTGAGGTAAGCACCAGCGTGAGTCCGCACATCAGAACGCGAGAAATGCACGCCCACGCGCTCGAGCAGCTGTGACCAAGCGCTGTCCCAGACCGTGGTCAAGACCGCCGGTGCGTGCAGTAGGGTGGCGTCCGGGCAACCCCGCGTGTCATTCGATGCCTTCAAGGGATGGGTGACCATGCATGATCACCGCCAAGAGCCAAGTGCAACTGTAGTACTAGGAGGTCTTTGTCGTCGATGTCGAAGGCCCCGATGTCCTCATGCGCCCCGAAGACGTCGGCGTCCTGAAGTCACACGGTGAGCCTGGACGCGGGCTCCAGACGCACCTTCATGAAACGCGCATGGACCACTGCGGGGTGAATGTGTCCTGAGGGTTCTCGACGGCCACGGTATGAAACTGCCCACCCGTGTAGATCTCGGCGCTCCCATCTGGGTCGGGCTTCTCGAGCGACGCGCTCATCAGCCCGTCTTTCTCATTCCGCAACTACGGCTCCGGTTCCAGGACGGGCTTGATGCCTCCCTGAGGATCGAGCATGTCGACCAGCGTCTTCAGGTCCTGCTTGCTGCGCGGCACGACGGCTGTGCGGAGGATCGGCATGATGATGGCCAGCGCGCTCGCGAAGGCTCCCGATTCGAACATCGCGTTCTCGCTGGGCAGCGTGCTGGCATCGACCGCCGTGCCGCCATTGAGCGAGCTGACGTTCGCCGCGTACTGAACCGGGTTCCAGAGCCGGTCTCCGGACTCAACGTTGATGAAGTCGCCCTCCAGAAAGCAGCAGGCGATTCCCCTCGCGCCCAGGTTGTCCCTGGAGAGAATGGCCACGTTGTTCCCGAAATCGCCGAGCGCCCTGATGCTCGGGGTGGTGTCGAGCTGCTTCATCACCGCGGCCACATTGTTCACGACCACCTTGGAGAGGGCGTCGCTGGTCACGAGCGTGGGGTCCGCGTTGATTTTATTGGTCCGTTTCACTCGCTGCGGGCCGCGGGTCGACGAGGTTGTCGAGAACAGCCGCCGCTTGAAGCCCTCGGGCTGGTTTCGCGTCTCGCCGACGTAGCCGGGGGTGAGGTCCAGAACGATGGCCTGTTCCCCGTCCTCCTGTATGAGGTTGTTCTTCGAAAACAGCGACGCACCCAGGAGCGAGTTGAAGTGAATGATGAAGAAAATATCGGCCTTCTCATCCTTCGCGATCGTCGCCCGGTCCTTCGCTGACAGGTTGACGTTCTCGTCGGTCTTGGTCAACAGCACCTTGATGTCGACGTAGGAAGTGAACTTCCCGGCCCAGCCATCGAGGGTCTGCTTCAAGAGTGCTGCAAAGCGCTGGGTCATCGTCTTCTCGAGCACGTCGCTGACCGCCCCGATGGCATTGGTCCACGAGCTCGCTGTGAGATTGTCCTTGGAGCTGGTGCCGCCATGACCCGGGTCGATGACGATGACGTAGCGCGGCTTCTCGCACGGCGACTCATTCGAGAGGTCGCCCTCCGCTGCCGCGCAGTCCTTCTCGATAGCCTCGCCCTGCGGGGTCAACGTCTGCGTGTCGGCGTTGGCCAGCGCCGCCTGGGCCTCCGCTTCTGTCCCGCAGCCCTGAACGCCGCATGCGCTTTGCTGAGAAGCATTGGGCACGAGCACCGTGTCGCTGGAGTTGAGACTCGTGGGATCGAAGCCGTTGTCCGGGGCACCCAGGTCGAACGTCCTGTCGCCGCGAACCACCTGAAGGTTGCGGATGTCGGTGTTGTGCTGCCGCGCGATGCCATACAGGGATTCCCCGGGCGCGACCTCATGCCTGAGCAGATCCACGGAGCCTCCTCGTGATGGTGTCGGCGTCGCCGCGTTGCATGGCCGCGACCAGCCACGCATGAGCTGGTGATTGCGCGTAATTCCATCCCAGAAGCACGCCCAGGAGAGCACCACGCAGGTGCCAGGCCTCGGGAACGCCGCAGGCCGAGAGCGCTGGGCGCATGCGCTCCAGGAAGGGATCCAGCGCGTCGAGGTCCAGATGGGCGAGGCGACGTGCGGGGATGCCTTGCAACGCGCTCGCCAGGCTCTGCGACGTCGGTAAGGCCACGGGCCCGTCCGCCATCTCGGGCACGTTCAGGAGGCAACCTCGCTGTTCGCTGAAGGTGCCATCCCACGTCAGCATGTCGACATGCTCGAGGAGGCGAGCCACGCGGAGGCTCGGTGCGACCGGTGCCCGCCAGAAACATCGCGCCATCAAGTTCTCGTGCAACGGGCTGTCCGCAAAGCGGCTGCCAAAGAACACGTACCCGACCGAGTAGCGCAGGATGTCGCCCTTGCGCCGGTACCCCCATGACGCGGCCTCCTCGATGGACTCCAGGGCGGCCGCCTCCGCATCGTCCCGGAGAAGCTCGACGAACCACGGGAAGCGCACACGCCACCAGCTCCGCAATTCCGAGGCGAAATCGCGGCGTGCTTCGTGGTCGAGCTGCGCGAGCATCTCGCGGGAGATCCTCAGCATCGAGCGCATGATAGCGGTCGCCGGCGCGAGCCGACATCCCCATTTCGATGGCCCTCGCGGGCTCGTCGTGGTGCAGAATCTCGACGGGAGACGTGGTCGCGCCAGTGGGCAGCAGGCAATGGCATCCGCTCGCGCGAGCCGCGGGAGCGAAAGAGCGCCTTGCCGGAGAGCCTCGTCGGAGCGAGCGAAGCCGCGCGCGCTGACTGCCGTCTACAGCGGCGACCCCTCCGGATACAGCAGCTTCAGCCGCTTCTCCCGCAGCCGCCGCTCTTCGAGGCAGATGTCCTCGATCTCCCGGACCAGCTCCTCCGAGAGCCCGAGCTTCGCGCCCATCTTGATCACCGTGGCCCGCTCCTTGTCGCTGTACTCCCCGTCAGCGCTGCACGCTCGGACCGCGTCATAGATGAGATAACGGCGTGACTCACTCGACGCATGGTCTGCACCGATGATCTGCTCGATGTCGCCCTCGGCCTTGTAGGTCTTGAGCTCATCCACCAGCTTGTCCGTCGCGCCGAGCGCAGCAGCGTGGCCGACCGCCCACTCTCTCTCTTCAGGCGCCAGCGTGCCGTCTCCGTTGGCACAGATGAGGAGCGCCTTCATGTAGCCGTCGAAGGCTTCATCCGACGGAAGGGCGCCGAAATTGGCCTTGTCCTTGAACAGCCACCGGTAACCGATCTCTCGATTCGTCGTCATGCGTGGACCTCTGTGCGTTCGCGATGGTGCTGGTGCTTTGTAAGCCAGCGTGAAGCACTGTCGCATTTTCCGCCAGATGAAGTCCAAGCCCATGACGCCTACCGGCTTGCCTCCAGCGGCTCCCCGGGGCCTCGCCACGAACACGCGGGGCCATCACGTTCCTCGCGCGCAGCGGTCCGCTCAGGCCCGGCTGGCCTCCTGGGCTGCGGCGTGCTTCTCGTGGCCCAGCTCGGATCGCGAGCACGTCGGCATCCGGCGCGAGCGCTTCGAGTCCGACCTTGGCCGCAGTGCGGCCTTCATGCCGCGCGAGCCATCGCCTCAGCGCACAGCGTTTCGCTCAGCGCCCACAGATCGGCCGCGAGCTTCGCGTCCATGGCTTGCTTCGCTGGGGCCACGGAACGGCGATTCGACACGAACTGGCCCTCGAGTGCCGAAGCGTCCGGCGAGGTGCTGAGCCAGAGGAGCGAATCCGCGCCTTCCTCCGGCGTCTTCGCAAAGGGCTTTGCGAGTGCGTAAACCACGTTCTGCAGCAGCCCCAGGTCCGACCCGAAGGCACCGAAGCGCGTCTGGACCATGCCTGGCTCGAAGCAGTTCGCCGTCGCCGTGGTTCCCTTCAGGCGCCGCTGGAGCTCCTTCGTGAAGAGAATGTTCGCGAGCTTCGATGTCGCATAGGCCCGCCATCCCGGTCCCGCCAGCGATGTCGGCGTCTTCTGGAGGTCGAGCACCCCGCGTGCCTGCATGGCACTCGACGTCGACACCACGCGCGCCCCTTCTGTCTTCCGGATGAGGTCGAGCAGCGACGTCGTGAGCTGGAAGTAGGCGAGGTGGTTCAGTGCGAAGGTCAGCTCGAATCCGTCAGGGCCTTTCACCGGTGATCTGAAGGTTGCACCAGCGTTGTTCACGAGGACGTCGAGCCGGTCGTGCCTGGCCTCGAACGCCTCGGCGGCGCGTTTCACGTCAGCCATCCGCGACAGATCGCAGATGAGCGCGTCGAGGTTCTGATTCCCGCTCGCTTCCTTCAGCTCGGCGAGCACCTGCGCGGTCTTCTCCTTGCTGCGTCCGACGATGGTCAATGTGGCTCCGCGCCTGGCGAATTCCAGCGCAGCCGCCTTGCCAATGCCATCCGTTGCTCCGGTTATCAGAATCACTTTGCCTTCGAGGTCTCGTGCCATGAGTTGCTCCATGAATGCGGTGAAGAGACACGCCTCGTGAAGAGACACGCCTCGTGAAGAGACACGCCTCGCGAAGAGACACGCCTCGTGAAAGGACGTGTTCAGACGAGGCGCTGTGCGTCGCTGAGCCGTGCAGACGATCGACGGCGCCCGTGGGCTCGAGCGAGCACGGCGATGAGCAGCGAAGCGACGAGCAGGCCGGCAAGGATCGGCCACGCGCCGGGCTGAATTCTCCCCGACGCATCGAACATCTCGCTGCCGAGATAGCTCACGAGGAGGAGAGGCGGCACGTAGCCGACGAATGAACCCCAGAAGTGGGTCCAGAACCCGACCTTCGAGACACCGAAGAAGGCGTGGAGTGCCTGCGGCATCCAGAGAATCAGCCGCAGCACGACCACGGTCTGGAATGCACTCCGCTCGAGAGACGCGTCGTATTTGCGGAACCGATCGGGAATGCGAGCCGAGACCCAGTCCTTCGCCACGAAACGCGCGAAGGAAAACCCGACGACGCTCGCGGCCATCGTCCCGATCATCGAGAGCGTGAAGGCCGTTGGCCACGGCCAGATCAGCGGCGCCGCGACGATGAAGATCGTTCCTGGGACGCCGAACGGTTGCAGCACCGTGTAGGCGAGGATGAACACCAGGTGGCCCCACGCCCCCATCTCGACCAGCGTCTCGGCCAGGATCTTCGGCTCGGCGACCCGCGCGAAAAACCCGAGGTGGTAGGCACCGGCGAGCGTGAGGAGTACGAGCACGATGGCGCCCAGCCTGGCACTGCGCAGCGAGCGCATGGTCGTACTCACGCGCCGAGCCGGTTGATGTCGGCAGACTCGAGAATGTACCGATCGGCCTGCCCTTCGATGATACGGAGCATTGCGCGACCGAGGATCTCGGAGGTGGTGAAAAGGAACGGAAAGGTCCGCACGAAGAAGGGGAAGAGCGGGAAGAGCGGCTTCAGCAGGACGAGCCCCGCCTGATAGAAGCGCGTGCGGCTGCGAATGCCTGGGCCGGGCCGGATGAAGCCAGGCCGGACGACGCCAGCATGTCGGAACGGCATCGCCTTCAGCGCCCCCTCGACGCGCTGCCGGACGCGTGCCCACATCGCGCGGCCGTCTGCACCGACTCCGGAGCAGTAGCAGAACGAAAACTCCGGGTTCAGCCGGAGGAGTGCGCGTGCCCAGACGAGCGTCAGCTCCTCGGTCACCCTGGCGTAGGCTGCCTCGTCGAGGCCCATGGAGCTGATCCCGATCGCCCAGATGCAGGCGTCGTAGCCGACGAGCTGGCTCTCGACCGCGGCGAAGTCGAAGAGATCGGACAGCAGGAGCTCACGCAGCTTCGGGTGCTCGACGCCGCACGGGTGTCGTCCGATGCTGAGCACCGACCCGACCTCGGAGGAATCGAGCGCTTCACGCAGGACCCCAGCGCCGACCATGCCGGTCGCGCCGAAGACGATGATTCTCAGCGGTGCCTTTCCCTCGTTGCTCACTTCCGCTTCCCTTTCTCTTTCGCGGGGGGGATGAACCGGGCCGCGAGAATCCGTGTTCGTCGTTCCAGCACCTCCGTCGCGGGTTCATCCGCCAGGAGGCCATCCAGGGCGAGGAGGAAGACCATGGCGCTCTCGTCATCACCCAGGAGTGCGGATGCGCACTGCAGAAAGACCTGGCGGTGCTGCGCGTCGATGTCGGGATCGATCCGCTCGCAGGCGTCGAAGAACTCACGCCCCATCGGCGCGCCGAGCATGTCGGCCCAGGGGTCGATGACCATCAGGCGGCACACCTCGACCAGGCGTTCGTACGGGCTGCCCGGCGCGCTCACGGCCTGTTTCGCTGCGGGATGGCGCGAGACCAGCCAGTCCACGAAGACGGCCCTGAAGATGTCTTCCTTGTCCTTGAAGACCCGGTAGAGCAGCGTGCGCGAGAGGTTCGAGCGCTTGGCGATGTCCTCGAACGAGGTCTTCGCGAACCCGAAGTTGAGGAAGCACCAGCGCGCGGCGAGCAGGATCTTCGAGCGGCGCGAGGCCGCTTCGTCCTCGGTCATGGTCGCTGCCATGTGGACATGTTGACAATCAGTGCGCTTGTTGTCAACACGTTCCAGGTTGGAACCTGGATGGCCGTCACGGGAGGGCGCACGGTGCAGGGGGCCTGGCCGCATCACGCGCATGGGTCCGCATCTTGGCTCGGGCGCCAGCCGTCTCGATCCTGGGGTGCTTCTCGGGGTGCGCCGCGGCCAGCAGGTTGCGCGCGCTGCCGAGTTTGATGTCGTGCCCAGCCGCGTGGACCGTTGCGATCGCTTTCAGGTGGCCTGCGGCAGTCTTGGCGGCGAACCTCGTCTGCCCGGTCATGAAGTCATCGGAGGTGAGTCATGGCATGCGAAATCTGGCTCGAGTTCGAGTGCTGGGAAGCCTCAGCCGAGCGCGACTTCTTCAACATGCACATCAAGTTGCCGGATGGGACGAGCTATGCCCTGAATGTGTGGACATTTGCGTATGCCGCCCGCGCGCTCGAGGACGTTCGCGATGAAATGGGTCCGCCCTATTATTCAAAGGGTCCGGATCTGCTCGTGGAGGTCGCGGAGCGTGAGTCCCTCCAGAAGATTGCAGAACGCTTGGTGGCGGAGGGGCAACTGTTGCCGGTATGGCGAGTAACGAATGAACCCATTGAGCCATGACATGGCAGGGAGAGATGAGTTCCCGTCGCGGAAGTCTGGTTCCCTGGGGTGATGGTGCGTTCCCGTGGAGGCGCTGGCGCACCGACGTTGCGACGGTCGTCGTGCCCGTGGAGGTTGCTGCGGGCGTGTCGTCGGCGTGTGCGACCTCGGCTCCGGAGAGGCCAGGGTGAGTTCGATGCGATGGGAATGCGAATCGATCGCTTCCTGCTTGGAAATGGGCTCGTCTGGACGAGTCGACCATGGGACGAAGGGCTGTGCGACCGAGGGGATCGGTGCGGCGGTGACGCGCTGCCGACCGGCTCCAGGCGACCTGGGACCCTGTTCGTTCGAGGAGCGTGAGCAGTGCGTCGCGGTCCTCGGGCGTCCGGTCAGCGTATCCCACCTCGCCTCCAGCGCTCTCTGGCGGGGGGTCGTCAGGTGCGTGGCGTCGCGTCGGGACGGCTGACGAGGGATGGATGTTCGACGGCACGTGAAGCGCGTTCGACGGCACGTGAAGCGCGTTCGACGGCACGTGAAGCGCGTTCGACGGCACGTGAAGCGCGTTCGACGGCACGTGAAGTTGGTTCGACGGTCAGCGAAATTCATTCGCTGGCTCGTGAATCGACATCGCGAAGGCAGGCTCGCGGGTGAGGGAGGATGGGGCGAAGCTCCCGTCACGTGAATGCGGTTCGCTGCCGAGGGAAATTCGTTCGACGTCACGTGAACGGCGTTGCCTGTCAGGCGAAGTTGGTTCGACGGCACGTGAAGCGCGTTCGACGTCACGTGAACGGCGTTGCCTGGCAAGCGAAGTTGGTTCGACGACACGTGAAGCGCGTTCGACGTCACGTGAACCAGCATTCGCCGAGGCATGGTTGCGCACAGGGTCGGATAAGGCACGTTCCCTGTCACGTGAACGCGGTTCGCTGCCAAGCGAAGTTGATTCGACGTCACGTGAAGCGGATTCACTGTCACGTGAAGCGCGACCACTGACCAGCGAAGCAAGTTCGCTGTCACGAGAAGCGCAACCGCTGACCAGAGAAGCCAAACCGCTGGCACGAGAAGCGCGACCACTGATCAGGGAAGCCAAATCGCTGGCTCGAGAAGCGCACCTACGGACCAGAACAGCAAATTCACTGGCACGAGAACCCGTTTCCTCCCCACGAAGGCGCCGTTCACGCCTCGAAGCGTTGCGATTCTCGACGCTTACAAGACCATCACGGGTCAGCATGCGACAGCCGCGCCCGTGTCGTCCTGCCTTGCGTGCGCGTGACCTCCTCCCGCCAGCACGAGGGAGCGGACCACCGAGCGTGGAAGCCATTCCGCTGAGCCGAGAATCGCGACCGTCGGGCAGCGAGTGGAACACCTCCTGCAAGGCGCCTCCTTGGCGTGGGCGTGAGCCAGCTCCGCTTCATGGGGCACGTCGGCGCAGGGCACGAGAGCTGCGTGGTGACGTGAGCGGTCCTCGAACGGGCCCCGGTCGGGGCTCTGCGGGTCGGGGCGAATGGACGAATCGAGGCGCAGGCGTTGTCGTTTGCCTCGGGCTTGGCCACCGCCGACGCGAGGCGCAGGCGTTGTCTTCTCGTCAGCCTCGGTCCTGGATCACCGTGAGGCATCGTCGCTCCACGTCCCCTGCTGCGCCAGATAACGTGCTCGGCGCTGACGTCGGACCGTGGCGCGACCTGGCGAGCCCCTTTCAGAGGCAGCAGAAGGTGGTCGGGCCTTCGGCGTCGACCCTGCCGGTCGGGCTCCCACCGCGCGGGGTGCAGGCGCCAGGTTCGTCGAGGGTCCAGCTCAGCGAGAGGCTGCTCAGTCCACCGGGGAGCACCTGGCCCGAGCACTGAGGCTCGTCGAGGTTCACGATGACGTTCGACACGAAGTCATCGCATCCCGGCGCGCTGAAGGCCGTGAGGACTCCTTCGCAGGCACTGACCGCAGGCGCTTCGCACGTGCAGGAGGAGCACGCGAGGGATCCAGCGATCCCATCGAAGAACACGCGCCGCTTCGAATAGCCGGCAGGGCAAGTGGGCTCATCTCCGCGGGTATAGACACACTGGCGAAAGTCCCCTTCGGCCTGGGGCGCGCACCACTGCACGCCGTCGTGACAGGTGCGCGGGATACGCTTTCTCTCGCAGGCCATCGCGTGGAAGTCCCAGGCGAAGGCGTCCGACGCAGGCACCATCCCGAGGTTGGGCTTGCAGGCGCCCAGGCGCGTCTCCGACGCGACGAGCAAGGTCAGGTCGGCTTCGGCGACGGCGGGCACGTCCAGGCACGCACCATCCCAGGTCTCAGGAATGGGCAGGTGCAGATCGTCGTCGCTCGGCCCATCAGCGGTGCAGATGGGCTGGTCGCGCGCAGCCACGGCGCTCGGGGGCATGCACGTGATGGGGCCGCAGGAGCAAGAAGGGCACCCCCGCTCGATCTTGAGGCCGTCATACCCATGGTACATGCGCGTCGGCGCGTGCTCCGGGCACGGCGGTGGTTCCAGTTCTCGCCGCCCCGCCCACAGGAGCACGGGACCCACCCAGCCGAACAGCGTCTCTGGTACGCACTCGCCCTTGGCCTCGATGCAGGGATGACAGGGGTCGTCGCACGTCTCGCAGGGTTCAGGACAGGGTTAGATCATGACCCGCCCTGTCTTGCAGGCCGCCGGGAGCAACGTGATGAACGCCGCGAGGGCGATCAGGGCGGACCACGTCGCGCTCCTCGATCGCGTCGCTCTGCTGCGGTGCATCTCCCGGCCGCTCATCTCGCCTCCGCACAGCAGAACGTCGTCTGCTCGTTCGCCCACACCTCACCGGTCGGGTCGCTTCCGGCGGGCTCACAGCGGCCAGGCTGCTGCCCGTACCACATCGCGTCCATGCTCCCGATGCGGAGGCTCATGGTGCCCGCTGCGGAGCCGGTACAGGGCGAGTGGTCGAGGTCCATGGCCCACCCGCCCCATTGTCCCGGCGTCATGTCGCATCCGGGGCGCATGAACACACGGGCCTGCGCGATGCAGCTCGCGTCCGTCGCTTCCCCGCACGTACACGCCGTGCAGGTCAGCGACGTCTCGATCTCGCGGTAGAACACCCGTCGCTCGGGATGATCGGCCGGGCAAGGCCCCGGCTCTCCTTGTCGCCACAAGCACTCCTTGAACCCGTCTGGCGGAAGCGACGCTTCCGGTGGCTGCTCGTCTTCGGGAGCGACTTTTCCGGCACCGCATGCGCGCGCTTGCGTCTCCCAGACTGGCTCCGCCACCACGGGTTCGGGCCCGGTGATGGGCGAGCACGGGCTCAGCGTCGTGCTCAGGAGCTGGACCGACTTGAAGGTGTGCGGGGGGATCATCTCACCGGTCACGCACGAGCCATCCCAGGGATCGGGCGCGGGATACCGAATGAACTGCGGGTCGGGCACGTCATGCGCGTTGCACATGTGCTCGTTCCACACGATCAGGCCTGCGGGCAGCTTGCATGCGGCAGGGCCGCAGGAGCACGACGGGCACTGCTGCTTTGCGGACAGGCCGTCGACGCCCTCGAACACCACCTCGGGGGCCCAGGCAGGGCAGCCTGGCGCAGGCGCGTCGGCGTCACCCCACCAGAGCAGCACGGGAGGCTCCCATCCGAGCGCGTCCTCGTCGTCGCAGCGCCCGTCACGGCAGGGGTCGCAGGCGCCCGGGCAGCAAGGGTCTTCGCAGGTGGCGCTCTGCTCGTCGACATGACCGCACGTCACCAGGGCGACGAGGCAGCCCAGGCTCGCCAGGAGCTGAAGTGATTTCGGTGTCACAGAGTGTGAGTATTCGTGCGCTGCGCCCGGTGCGGTCAAGGTGATCGGGGCTGAATCGGTGAAAAGGAGCGCGGATGGCCTGTGCGGAAAGTGGAATCGGTATTCGAGGATGTTTTTGGTAGGTAGTTCCCGTCCCGAAACGCGGCAAGCCTTGATCCGTAGGAGTGAGCGGGTTCCGACGTGACGTATCTCTCCGGGAGAGAGGCGACTCAGCGCGATTCCGGGGGCGAATGCTTCTGCGAAATGCGAGGAACGAGGAGAGAAGAGCGGGAGAGCATCAGGAAGATAGCCATCGCGGCATGGTCAACTTCCAAGAGAAGGGCGTGAGGAGGAAAAACCGGCGAGCTGTCCGCAATTTTGTTTGTCGGAGGGACCGTGTTCACGGCGGTCCCCTGCACCGTCAGGGAGGACGGCGCTCCGATGCGCAAGAGCTTTGACCGACAGCGACCCCTCACGCACCTGTGGCTCGACCATCCCCAAGCCAAGCACCTGGAGCACATGGCGCAGCTTCTGGACGCGCTGCCCGAGGCCACGGAGCTCGCGTTTGGGGACCTCGTCGCAGCTGGCGTCGACCCTCACCTGGGGCGGCAGGGCATGAGCGCCGAGCAAGTGCTCCGCGTGCTCATTCTCAAGCAGATGCAGGATTTCAGCTATGAGGAGCTGGAGTTCCATCTGGCTGACTCGGCCACCTACCGAGCCTTCTGTGGATTGGGGATCGCAGACACGGCGCCGAGCAAATCGACGTTGCAACGAAACATCAAGGTGATTTCCGAGCAGACCCTGGAGGCCATCCATCGGATGGTCGTCGCCTGCGCCAAGCGTGAGGGGGTCGACAACGGAAAGCGCGTTCGTGTCGATTCGACTGTCATCAACGCAGCCATTCATCCTCCGACCGACTCATCGCTGCTGAAAGATAGCGTTCGCGTTCTGACGCGACTGCTGAGCCGCGCCCGTCGGTGGACGAAGAAGAAGTCGACCGACCACCGTCGACGGGCCAAGCGTCGTGCGCTCGGGATTACGCATGCCAGGTCAGCAGAGCAGCGGCTGCCGCTGTACCGGGATCTCATCGCCGTGACCAAGAAGACGCTCCGCGCTGCGCGGGTCGCGTCGAGCATCTTGCCCAGGGTGCAAGCCGGCAAGGAGCAAGCCGAGGTGGACAGGTTGGTGGAGCAGCTGCGGTATCACGTCTTGGCGGCTGAGCGCGTGCTCGACCAGGCAGAGCGTCGGGTGCTGAGGGGGCAATCCGTTCCAGCGCAGCAGAAGGTGGTCTCTATCTTCGAGCCACACGTCGATGTGATCGTCAAAGATCACCGCGAGACACTGTATGGGCACAAGGTGTTCTTCTCGGCTGGCGCATCGGGGCTGGTCGTCGATGTCGTTGTCCCCCGAGGCAATCCAGCTGATTCCGCCATGGCCACGACGATGATGACGCGGCATGTCGAGATCTGCGGCGAGCCGCCGAAGCAGGCGGCGTTCGATGGCGGGTTTGCTTCCCAGTCCAATCTCGACGCGCTCAAGGGCCTCGGTATCCGCGACGTCGCTTTCAGCAAGCGCCGTGGGCTCGACGTCATGGAGATGGTCAAGAGCCCGCGCATCTACCGCGCACTACGCAACTTCAGGGCGGGCATCGAGGGCATCATCTCGTACCTCAAGCGCGCCTTCGGTCTGGCTCGCTGTGACTGGCGCACGCTCGCGTCCTTCAGAGCGTACGTCATGGCCTCCGTGATCGCGGCGAACCTGCTGACCATTGCGCTCGGCGTCGCGCGTTAGCCGTTGATTCGCTCCGATGCCGTGAGAGGACCCCGTAAGCACGGGGCGGCTGGAGGCGTGCGCCCTTGATGCGTGCCAATTGTTGAAAAGCACTCGAGAGGCGTCGTAGATGGCCCGCCAACGGCTTCAGGATCACTCGCTGAGCCTGCGGTAGGTAGCTCGCTTCTCTACTGGAGACTGACTTCTGGGACGGGAACTAGGTAAGAAAGGCGTCGTTTGCGCAATGGCCGATGAGCGTTCGGCCGTCTCGTAGAAGTGACAGAGGACGTGAGAGAGGAAAGATTGAGAGCAGCAGGGCAATGAGCCCCGGGAGCATGTCGCCGGCGGTTGTGTCTGCGAAGGCGTGCGGCCAGACGTCGCGGCTGGCGTGTCGTTCAATGACGAGGAGTACGGTATGACCCTCGATGACATGCGCGGTCTGCGCGACCGCGTTCTGCATGGAGCTGAGCGCTGGCGTCTTCCGTGGGGAGTTCACCCATCCGGGACGTGACGCTCACGAGGAGCCGCCTCCTCCAGGCAGGCGCGCGCCGCTTCGATGGCGGCACGCATGCCAGCTTCCGATCGCTCGAAGAGCTCCTCGGACGAGCCGCCCCCTCTGGACATGGTGAGCTTCACGGGGGCCTCCTGAAGCCCCCACGCGATCTCGATGTGCGGCTCACCCCTCGCGACGATCTTGGAGATGAGGGGCTCGCGGCCCTCGAAGAAGGGACACCAGCCAGGGGAGGTCTCGCCCGTGTAGAAGCCGCTCTCCGGGTCGAAGGGTCGCTCTCGGGTCTCCTGGACGAGCAGCTGGAAGAGCGGGCTCGCCCTCATGGCCTCGATGGTCGCTTTGCGCGTCTCCATCGCTGCCGTGGTCGCGCGCTGTCGCTCGAATGCCTTCTCGGAGATCCATGCCTTCCGGGGGAGGAGGTCGAGACCTCGTCGCTCGAACACCTGGTAAGAGGCGATCTCTCGCGCTCCATCGCGCGCGCCGTCTTCGGGTGTGACGGTCTGGTAAACCGTGATTCGATTCCCCTGGATGTCCGGGGCTCGTGGGTCTTCATCGAGCCAGACGTCAGCGCCAATGTGAGGCCAGCCTCGCATCGGGTGCGAAAAGTCATACAGGCGATGCTCGTACGGACAGGCCCAGTGGCACCCCATGACGATGAGGGTCTCACTCGCCGCGTGGTAGGCGTACTCCATCCAGCAGAATCCGTGACCGCGCGCCGCGGCTCTGGGGAGGAAGTCCCGTCGTTTTCCGGTTGGAAGGTGAATGACGGTCTGCCCCTGATAATCGGCGCCACACACGAGGAAGGGTCCTTCGGGGTGGTCCTCGATGAACAGCTGCGGGAAAAAGGCGTCGTTGCGATCCACCACGGCGACGGGAGCCGATTCTCCTCGGCGAACCACGGTGCCGCGCGAATATGCCAGATGGGTCGCTCCTCGGTAACAAGCGACCTCCAGGCGATACGCTCCAGAGGGCGACGAGAACGTCTCGACGTCGTCCAGGTTCTCCGGGGTGAGGCTCGCGACGGGGAGGCCATCGAGCCATTCGGCAATGGTCTCCTCGGTCCACTCCTCCCCCGCTGGTCCCAGAATGGAGAGAAGGTCCCTGGGGTCTGGACGATTGGCGACCTGGCGACTGCCCTCGATGGTCCGATAGTCCACCCCTCGGAGGAGCCCCGACGCCAGGTGAAGGAGCCGGGCTCGAGGCCGCGTTCGAGCGACATGCTGTGCCCACAAGGCGGACCGTTCAGGTCGGGTCTCGGGGCGAGGGTTGCCAGCATCGTCCCTGGCGAGGCGCTGAATCTGGCGCTCGACATCGCGTCGAGCAGCGCTGAGGGCCGCCAGACGTTCGCGGAGGCTGCGGAGCGCTGGCTGGTGTTTCATGCGCGACGCTCGTCAGACTATCTGGGAGCGGATGTGGCGTCTCGACGTTGGTCCTCTGCGCTGCGTACCTGTCGTCCAGGCACGGCGTGATCGGCTCGTCCAAGGTGGCGGCCATCGAGATGGCTGCGAGCGACATCCGGGTGAATGCGGTGCTCCCTGGGCCAGCGGACACCGACGGCGGCTCGACGATCCCGTGAGCGCATCCGAAGGTTCGTCGGGTTCCCGTTCAGGGTCGTCGCGCCAGCAGCCGGGCCTCGTGCCTCCCCTCGGAAAGCCAGCCCTCCTCGTACCGCACCACGTCGAGCCCTCCGCGCAGCAGG
This sequence comes from Chondromyces crocatus, assembly GCF_001189295.1. Classification (NCBI taxonomy): domain Bacteria; kingdom Pseudomonadati; phylum Myxococcota; order Polyangiales; family Polyangiaceae; genus Chondromyces; species Chondromyces crocatus. The sequence goes on along the minus strand of NZ_CP012159.1, from coordinate 10,762,822 downwards.
CCCGGTAGCTCGCCGTCGTCGAGCAGAAAGCGCGCGCTGGGGCGCGGATGCCGCTCCAGGTTGGTGCGCGTGGGGTGCACGATCACGAGCAGCCCGCCTGGGGCCAGCGCCTCCGGGAACGCCGCGAACAGGGATCGCTGCAGGTAATGGAAGCAGAGGATCACGTCCCACGGGCCGGGGGGCAGCGGGGCTTCTTCCAGGTCGAGCGCCAGGGTGTGCAGTCGACCCCGGCGCGCTGCGTCGAGGCCTGACGCTGCGCCGAGGTTCTCGGTGACGTCGGGCCCTGGGGCGGCTCGGGCGATGGTCAAGGCCACCTCGGAGATGTCGACCAGGGTCACGTCGAGTCCCCGTCGTGCCAGCCACAGGGCGTGACGGCCGGCGCCTCCGGCGATGTCGAGGGCACGGCCTCGTGTCGGGAGTTGGGGGGCGAGGGCGGTGATCAGCGCGGAGGGCTCGCCAGGGCCTTCGCCGCGCTCGCGCCAGCGCGCGTCCCAGCGGATTCGGTCGTCGTCCACGGCCGGAGAGGGTGACCCAGGGCACGTGGCGCGTGCAACGGTCGCGCGCGGAGTGACCACGAGGGGCGCGCGTGGTGCGACCGCGAACGCGGCGCACGAGGGGCCGGAGACGAGGGGCGGAGGGGATGAAAAGCTGCGCTGGATCTGCGGTGCAGCGCACGCGTGGGGGGGATGTCACAGCCATTCACAGTTGAGGCGCGCGCTAGCTGGCACGTGCCTTGCTGTCCAGGCTGCCCTGGTGCTGGCTCCGAACCCTCCTCTGCGCGGTCCTCGTGCTTGCGTTGAATGGGAAAGGGGCGAGGCCGTCGGTCCGGGAGGTGGGCTCCCGGCGAAGAGCAAGAGCATGGGAAGACGAGGTGTGCACGTGCGCGAGGTCGAGATGAGCCGACCCGAGAGGGGCGTCGATGCCTAGTGCCAGACGTCGGAGCACGGCGCGCGTGCAAGCTCGGGGCGGCGCCAGCGAGGTGGTGCAGCCCGCTGGCGCCGGAGCGCAGGCGGTGGTGCCGCGGGTGGCGAGTGGGGTGCCGCGGCTCGACAGCATCTTGCGCGGAGGGTTCCTGCGCGGCGGGATGTACAGCGTCATGGGGCCGCCAGGGTCGGGCAAGACGCTGCTCGGCAACCAGCTGTGCTTCCACCACGCCGGGGTCGAGGGGCGGCGCGCGATCTACGTCACGCTGCTGGCGGAGTCGCACGCGCGGATGATCTTGCACATCCGGTCGATGCGCTTCTTCCGGCCGGAGCTGGTGGGGCAAGCGATCCAGTACGTGAGCGCCTTCGCGGTGCTGGAGCAGCAGGGGCTCGGGGGGCTGCAGGAGCTTCTGCGGCGCTCGATCCGGGAGCAGGGGGCGACGGTCGTGGTGATCGATGGGCTCCAGGCGGTCCAGACGTATGCGGAGTCGCCGCTCGCGTTCCAGAAGTTCCTGCGGGAGCTGCAGGCGTATGCGGGGCTGCTCGACTGCACGGTGCTGCTGCTGACACCGACGACCGCGGCGCAGGCGCACGCGGAGAACGCGATGGTGGACGGGGTGCTGGAGCTGAGCCACGGGCTCTTCGGGGCGCGCGCGGTCCGGGAGCTGACGGTGCACAAGTTCCGGGGGAGCGAGTGCTTGCTCGGGCGGCACGAGGTGGAGATCGGGCCGGAGGGGCTCATCATCCACCCGCGCACGGAGGCGCAGTTCGACCGGCCTCCGGCACGGGCGGTGGAGCGCAGGATCCGGATGCCGTTCGGAATCGCGGGGCTCGACGAGATGCTCTGCGGGGGGATCGTGTCGGGGTCGACGACGATGCTCCTCGGCGCGCCAGGGGCGGGCAAGACGCTGCTCGGGCTGCAGTTCCTGGCGCACGGGGCGAGCGAGGGGCAGCCAGGGATGTACTTCGGGTTCTACGAGACGCCGCCGCGGCTCCTGGAGAAGGCGCGGGAGGTGAAGATCGACCTGGAGCGCCACTGCGCGTCGGGGCTCGTGGAGGTGCAGTGGCAGCCGCCGCTGGAACAGCACCTCGACGCGCTGGCCGAGCAGTTGATCGAGCGGATCCAGGCGCGCAAGGTGGAGCGGCTGCGGGTGTTCATCGACGGGTTCGCGGGGTTCAGGAGCGCGCTGGTGTACCCAGAGCGGCTGCCGCGGTTCTTCGCGGCGCTGACGCACGAGCTCCGGAACCTCGACGTGACCACGGTGTTCGCGGAGGAGGCGGATCTCTGCCGCGCGGAGATCCAGCTCCCGGACGAGGTGCTGGCGGCGGTGGTCGAGAACATCCTCGTGCTTCGGCACGTCGAGGTGGGGTCGCAGCTCCGTCGGTTGCTCTCGATCCGCAAGATGCGTGAGAGCGACTACGAGGCGGCGGCGCGAGAGTTCCGGATCACGGACGGCGGGATCGTGGTGGCGTCGTCGTTCCGGAGCGCGGAGCGCATCCTGGCCGTGCGAGGTGGAATCTCCCGGGCGTCTGGCGGGTTGGACGTGAAGGGCGCGAGGGGAGGGGCATCCGAGCGAAAAAAGCCGAGAGGCATGCGGAAGTCACCCGGAGCGTCCGGGAAGCGTGTAGCAGGGAGGCGGTCATGAAGACGGTCCTCATCGTCGATGACGAGTTCGACATCGCAGACGCGCTGGCCGCCATCTTCGAGGTGGAGGGGTACGCGGTGCGGGTATGCAGCAACGGGCTGGACGCGATGAAGGAGATCGCGCGCAGCTTGCCGGATCTGCTGCTCCTCGACGTGATGATGCCGGTGATGGACGGGCTGGAGGTGCTGAGCCGGCTCCGGAGCGATGATCGGACGAGCGATCTGCCGGTGATCGTGATGAGCGCGGTGAAGCCGAAGCAGGCGAGTGCAGGGGCGCCGTGGCAGCTCTTCCTCCAGAAGCCGTTCAACATCACGGCACTCCTCGTGGCGGTGCAGGGATTGATCGGGAGCCCGGTCGGCGCGGAGCACGCGGAGATGGCCGGAGGGACCTGACGGCGCAGGGGGCCTCGAGGTGCTGGGCAGGACCAACAGGACGGAACGTCTCGACGTCGGTGACCTGCCCCTCAGCGTTCCTGTCCCACCAGCCCGTGGCACTGTGAGGAAGGCAACGGCTGCTCGGTGACAGCGCGACGAAGGATGGGCGTGAGCGTGCGGCCTCGGTGACAGGAGGGACCGTAGGCGACTAAGCTCTGGCCTGATGGATCGCTGCCAGGCGGTTGTGGATCGTGGTCACGCGGTGACGGGGGGAGCGCGTCGATGACGAGCCAGCCGGGGTACGCGGAGTCTCCCATCTCGAGGCGCGCGCAGGAGCGCGTCGGCCACTACCTGCGCGAGAAATGGCGGCTGGAGCGGCTGCTCGGCGTCGGTGGGATGGCGGCGGTGTACCAGGCGACGCATCGCAACGGGATGCGGGGCGCGGTGAAGATGCTGCACCTCGAGTTCTGCGCGAACGAGGAGGTGCGGCAGCGCTTCCTGCGCGAGGGCTACGTGGCGAACCGGGTGGACCACCCGGGCGCGGTGCGGGTGCTCGACGACGACGTGGCGGAGGATGGGTCGGTCTTTCTGGTGATGGAGCTGCTGGAGGGGGCGACGCTGGAGAGCCTGGCGGAGTCGCGACCCTCGAAGCAGCTCGAGGTGGACGAGCTGCTGGCGATGGCGGACGCGCTGCTCGACGTGCTGGTGGTGGCGCACGGCAAGGGGATCGTGCACCGCGACATCAAGCCGGAGAACCTGTTCTACACGCGGTCGCGGGAGCTCAAGGTGCTCGACTTCGGGATCGCGCGGGTGCGCGAGCTGCACTCGGCGGGCAAGACGACGCAGGAGGGGTCGACGATGGGGACCCCGGCGTTCATGCCGCCGGAGCAAGCGCTGGGGAACTGGAGCGAGGTCGACGAGCGCACGGATCTCTGGTCGGTCGGGGCGACGATGTTCACGCTGCTCACGGGGCGGCTGGTGCACGACGGCGACACGATGCAGAAGCTGTTGCTTGCGGCGATGACCAAGCCGGCGCCAGCGCTCGCGCAGGTCGCACCCGGGATGCCGCCCGAGGTGTGCACGGTGATCGATCGGGCGCTCTCGTTCACGCGGGAGCAGCGCTGGCCGGACGCGGCCGCCATGCAGCAGGCGGTGCGGCGCGCGCGCGAGGCGGTGGCGCGGGGGTCGTTCCCGCTGGTGCCGGTGGCGACGGTCGGCTCGATGCCTCCGCTGCAAGAGGTGGCGGTGGGGGCGTCGAGCGGGCACGGCGTGTCGATCGTGGCGATGTCCACGGGGGTGCGTCAGAGCGCGGATGTGACGGGCCCGGTGAAGGCGCTGCGCGGCCGGTGGGGGCTCCCGATCGCGGTGGTCGCTGGCGCGGTGTTCGCGGCGATCGGTGTGTTCGCGTTCCTGGGGATGGGGGCGATGGGGGACGGCGATGAGCGCGGGAGCGCGGGGACCACGGTCTCGGTGGGGCCAGAGGGCGCGGGGGCGGCGGCCGGGCTGCCGGAGAAAACGGCCGTGATCGTGGCGCCGGTGGCTTCGTCCGGGAAGGTGGTCGATCCGGAGGCGGGGGAGGCGGAGACGGCGGGCGCCGAGGCGGCAGGCGCAGAGGCCGCAGGAGCGAAGACGGCAGGCTCGGAGGAGGGCGCGAAGACGGCGGGCTCGGGACGCGAAGGCGCGGAGAGCGTGAGCGGTGCGCGCGGGACGCCCGCGCCGGGGACGACGGCGGGGACGACGGCCCAGGGGACTGCGGCGGCCGGGAAGGGCGCGGTGGGGGGGACTGCGGGCGCGGGCGCGGGCGCAGGCAAGGTGGTCGGTGGCGCGGGGACGGCGAGCGGCGCACAGAGCGGAGGGCGGGCTTCGGGCAACGGAGCCAAGCCCGCGGGGACGTCGGGGTCGACCAGCAAGCCCAAAGTAGGGTTCGATGGGCGGTTCTGAGCGTTCCCGGGAGCGTTTCGTGAGGAGCGGGCGGGCTGCTGGAGGCGAGCGGTCTGCTGGAGGCGAGCGGTCCATGACTGCGGCGCGCCGCAGGCTGCCCGTCGCGCTGCTCGGGGGGGTCTTCGCGCTCGGTGGGTGCGGGCTCGTCCTCGACTGGAGCAGCTACGACGATGGAGGCCAGGGCGCCGCGGCCGCAGGGGGCAGCGGGCAGGGCGGTGATGGGCAGGGAGGCGGCGCAGGCGGCACGCCGTCCTGCGAAGAGGCCTGTCCGGCGGACATGGTGTGCGAGTTCGTTGAAGGGGGAGGCGCGGCCTGCTTCCCTCCGCTCTTCGTTCCCGTGGAGGTTCGCCGGTATGACGGGGCGAGCGAGCGGGGATCCGCCGTCGATACGGCGCGCGTGGTGATCGTGGCGGCGGACGATCACCGGGCGCTGTCGAAGGCCGTGGAGCGCTCCGACCCGGCGCTCGGAGCGGGGATCTACAGGATCCAGGTGCCCGCGCGACGCGACGCGAACGGTAAACCCGTGACGAAGGTGGTCTACGCCGCGGTGCAAGCGGATCGGTTCGAGAACCAGCCCTCGTGGGTGCGGCCGGTGGAGATGGGCAACCTCGCCAAGATGCCGGAGGGGCCCTTCCTGAGCGTCAAGCTCGCGGCGCGCTCCGGGAATTTCGACACGACGGTGCGAGGTCGCGTGAACGGCGCGGGGGTGGCAGGCGCCCTCGTGGTGGCGACGGATCACAACCGGACCGAAGGCGATCCCGGGGCCGCAGGGGCGTGGTCGATCGTGGACGCAGAGGGCGCTTACGTGCTCCACAATCTCCCGCAGGGGACGTTCAAGATCCGCGTGCACGCGGCAGGGGTCTGGGGGCGCGAGGAGACGCTCGACGTGCTGGGCTCCGGCAGCTCCGTGGGCGTGACCCAGGATCTCGAGATCCTCACGGAGCGACCTTTGTTCACGCTGTCGGGGCGACTGACGACGCCGGATGTCGACCCCGCCCCCGACGAGCGTCGGCGCGTCGGGCTGGTGCCGATGAACGTCTTCAACCTGATGGCGGGCGTCGGGCCCGTGGCGCCCGGGTGGCAGGTCCAGGTGGACGGGCAGGGCGCGTTCACGTTCCAGGGGGTCCCCAGCGGCTACTATGCGCTCGTCGCCGGGCTGGAACCGATGGATCGCCTCACGCTCGATCCGCTGGCGGTTTCCGTGATCGCCGTGACGGACGGAGACAAAAATCTCGGTGATGTCCCGCTCCGCGAGGCGATTCGCCTCGAGAAGCCGATCGATGGGGAGCTGGTCACGAGCGGGCCGATCTCGCTCACGTTCGAGACGACCGAAGAGCTCAAGAGCGCGGCGCTCGTGGCGTTCGTGTTCGGTCCAGGGGGGAGGCCCCTTTTCGGGTCGCCCTTCCCGGTGACGGAGGGGGGCGAGGTGGAGGCACAGGCCGGTGGCCTCTTGCCGTACCGGGATTACAGCTATGTCCTCCAGGCGACCTACCTGAATGGAAGCGTCGAGCGGAGCGAGCTTCACCGCGGGTTCTTCCGGACCCCGGGGCAGTGAGCGCGTCGCAGGGCGAGAGCAGGGAGCGATGGCCGGGTTGAAGGGTGTCGGGCGGAGGGAAGCGTCATGATGTCGTCGCGCGCTGGGATGAGCGTCGTCATGCTGGGCGGAGCGCTGGTGCTGGGGGGGTGTGGCCTCGTCCTGGACTGGAGCGGCTACGACGATGGGGCGGGGGGAGCGGGGGCCTCGGCCTCGTCGGGCCTCGGTGGGCAAGGGCACGGTGGGCAGGGGGGAGACGGAAACCAGGGCGGCGGCGCGCCGGTCTGTGAGGAGGCGTGCCCTGCGGACGAGGTCTGCGAGCGGCTCGAGAGCGGTGGCACGGCGTGCTTCCCACCCCTCCACCTGCTCGTGAAGGTGCGCCGGTACGATCAGATCTCCGCGGCTGGCGCGTCGATTCCGCGCGCGCGCGTGGTGATCGTCGACGAGGTGACGGGGCGCGCGCTGACGAGGGCGGTCGAGGAGCCCATCGTGCTGGGGGACGAGAAGGACATCTACCGGGTCGCGGTGCCAGCGACGCGCCGCTCGGACGGGGCGCCCGTCTCGCAGCGCGTCTACCCTGCGGTGCAGGCGGCGGGCTGCACGAACTACCCGACCTGGGTGAGCCCTCCCGTGATTGGCGATCTCGGCAAGCTTCCCGACGAGGGGCTCCTGTCGATCAAGCTGGCCTGCGAGGGGCCCAACTCGGGGGTGTCGCTGGCTGGGAGCATGAAGCAAGGGAGCGTCCCTGGTGCCCTCGTCGTGGCGAATCCGTTGAGCGCCGATCCCAGCACCGTCAGGGCCCGGGCGATGTCGGTCGTCGATGCCGATGGTGCGTTCGTCCTCTACAACCTCCCGCCCGGGGCCATGGAGCTGACGGCCCACGCCGCAGGGGTGACCTTCGAGTCGGTCCCGCTCAACGTCCCCAACTCGGGGAACCTCCCGTCCCAGGACCTCAAGGTCCTCAACAGCACGACGTTCAAGGTGTCGGGGATCGTGGCGGCGCTCGGGGGCACGACCATCGTGGCGCCGACGCTGGCGCTCGTGCCGCAGAGCGCTGCGAACCTGCAGGCAGGGACAGGTCATGTGCCGCCCGGGATGCGGACCTCGATCCCCTCGTCCGACACCTTCACGTTCTCGGACGTCCCCCGAGGTCACTACCGCCTCATCGGTGCTCTGGAGCTGGGCGACGGTGCGGTGATCTGGCGTCGCTTGCAGGACGTCATCGTGGTGGGCGACGCCGACGTGGACGTCGGCACCGTGCCGCTTCTCAAAGAGATTTCGGTGGTGAGCCCCGCCGCCGGGCAGGACGTCCTTCTCGACGCGCCGATCTCGTTCGACGTGGATGAGGTGGGCCTGGTGTCGGCCGAGCTGGTCGTGTTCGGTCCTGGTGGCTCGCTCCTCGACACCGTGCAGCTCACCTTCCAGGCGCAGGGAAGGAGCACCTGGACGCCGAGCAGCGGCCAGCTCAAGAAGTACGATCACTACAGCTACCTCATCCAGGTCGTCGGGCCTGGGGCGCAGATCCTCCGACAGAGCGAGCTTTACCGTGGATTCTTCCGTGTCACGCCTCCTTGATCGCGCGCCGCGCATGACCGAGCCCACCCACCCCATGACCGAGCCCACGCCCTGCAGGAGCGAGCGCGCACGGGAGTCGACGCGCTCACGTCGCGGCCCATTCATCGCGGCAGCGCTGTTCACGGGCCTGTGTCTCGCCACCGTACCGGCGGCGGCGCAGCCGGCCGAGCGCTCCGCGACCACGCGGGATCCCGCGGCTGCCGAGGCCCTGTTCCAGGCGGCGAAGAGCGACGCCGCGAAGGGCGACTGGGACGCGGCGTGCGCGAAGCTGCGGCAGAGCCAGGACCTGGATCCCGCGCCGGGGACGGCGTTCAAGCTGGCGGAGTGCGAGGAGCAGCGCTCGCGGATCGCGACGGCCTGGGCGCTCTACGGCGAGGTGGAGCAGCGTCTGGGGGCCGAGGATCCGCGGCGCGAGCTGGTGCGGGCGCGGATCTCGGCGCTGGAGCCGCGGGTGCCGCACCTGACCCTCCGTGCTGCGGTGGGCGCGCCCGCCGACATGAGTGTGCTGCGCGATGGGGTGCCGCTCTCCAGCAGCGCGCTGGGGCTGTCGCTCCCGATCGATCCCGGGCCGCACACCGTCGTGGTGCGCGCGCCAGGGCGGCCGGAGCGGACGTTCGAGGTCTCGCTGGCAGAGGGCGAGAAGAAGGAGCTGGAGCTCGCTCCCGCGGCGGCGGAAGCGTCGAGCGCGCCAGGCGAGGTCTCCGTCGTGGGAGGTCCAGGGGGGCCCGGAGAGACGCCGGCGTCGGGTGGGTCGAGCGGGCTGCGCACGGCGGGCTTCATCTCGCTCGGGGTGGGCGTGGCCGGGGCGGTGCTCGCCGGGGTGACCGGAGGGATGCTGCTGTCACGCGATGGGCAGCTGAAGGAGGCGTGCCCGGCGCAGCGCTGCACGGCGGAAGGGGTCGAGATCCGCGACGGGAGCGATGGGCTGTTCATCGCCAACTATGTGGGCTGGGGCCTGGGGATCGCGGGCGTGGGCGCCGGGACGGTGATGCTCCTCTTGAGCGGGGGCAAGGCGGCGCCGACCCAGGCCAAGGTGAGCTTCGGGGCCACGCCGCTGCCCGGCGGGGGGGCGGCGTTGATGAGCGGTCGCTTCTGAGCGAGAGTGCGGGGGGCGAAGGGAGAGGGCGGGGGCGGGGGCGGGGACGGGGACGGGCAAGGCAGGAGAGCGGGAAGGCACCGGAGCGCAGCTTCACCAGGCGCAGGAGCGAAGGAGGCAGTCGTGAAGGGAGTCTTCGTGTCGAAATCCTCGGGCGTCCTGCTGAGCGTCGCGCTGTGTGCCGCGCTGTGCGTGGGCGCGTGTTCGTCGGCGGGCGATGCAGGGGGGGACGCCGACTGGCTGGGTGAGGGGGGGACCGGCAACAGCGGGCCCGGGGCGGGCTCTGGGCTCACGGGCGGGATGGGGGCTGCTTCCGGGGGGGGAGGCGACGGTGGGGGCGAGGTCTGCGGTGTCGACGTGTGCCCGGCGCCGCAAGGCGGGGTGACGTTCGACTGCAAGCACCGCTTCCTGTACGGCATCAACTACGCATGGCGCCATTTCGGCGCGGACTTCGGGGGCATCGCCGCGTGGCAGCAGCCCGGCGTCGCGGCGGACCCGGGCGCGCACGCGGCGCGGCTCGCCGACATCCGCGCGCACGGGGGGAGCGTGGTGCGGTGGTGGGTGTTCCCCGATTTCCGCGGGGATGGGGTCACCTTCGACGGGAGCGATCAGCCGACGGGGCTGGGCGCGACGGCCGTGGCCGACCTTCACAAAGCGCTGGAGCTGGCAGCGCAGGAGGACGTGTACCTGATGCCGTGCCTGTTCTCCTTCGATGCGTTCAGGCCCAGCGAGACGGTGGCGGGGATCTGGGTCCCCGGCATCACGCCGATGGTCACCGACGCAGGCCGGCGGGCGATGCTGCTCGAGAACGTGGTGCGTCCTCTCGCGCGGGCGGCGGCGGCGAGCCCGCACCGGGGGCGGCTCATTGCGTGGGACGTGATCAACGAGCCGGAGTGGGCAATGACGGGGACGAGCCCCTACGACGACGAGGACTATGACCCGATGCCCGAGCTGTCGTCGGTGTCGCACGCGCAGATGGAGGCGTTCGTCGCCGGGGTGATCGGGGTGCTGCGCGAGGAGAGCGACGCGCTGATCACGGTGGGTGGTGCGGCGATGAAATGGGCGAAGGCGTGGTCGGCGGTCGATGTCGATTTCTATCAGTTCCACATGTACGACTGGATCGACACCTACTGGCCCTACACGCTGTCGCCTGCCGATTTCGGTGTCGACGACAAGCCCGTGGTCATGGGGGAGTTCCCCTTGCGCGGGCTGAGCGGGGCGTCCTACGGGGCGCTGGTCGAGAGCTGGTACGGCAATGGCTATGCGGGGGCCATGGGCTGGCATTACGACGAGGCGTCGCCGCAGGAGCTTACCGCGATGAAGGCCTTCGCAGACGGGCAGGTCTGCGAGACGCGCTACTGAGGCGGGGTGGTGAGGAGAGCGGAGGCGATCGGGGAGATCGCCAGGGGGGTGATCGGGGAGATCGCCCCCTGCGTCCGCGGTGGCCGCCATGAGTCCTGGTGCGGGTGCCCTCGGGGTGTGTCGCCCCACGGGTCGTGCCATCGAACGAGGACCTCGACTGGAATCTTCGACAGAGACGATGGCTGGGAGGCAGGGGGAGGCGAGCTGGCGCTGGCTTGGGGGTTGCAATGGCTCCGCGAATCCCCTGGGATGGTGACCGCGAGCCCGCGATGGGTCGGCCATGAGGGGTCGGGAGACGAAGATGAAGTCGGCACTGCGCGCAGTACGGTCCCTCGCCCTCGTCGGCGCTGCCCTCTCTGCGATGAACTGTGGGGGCAACCCCGAGGGAGACGATCGAGGTGACCTGGTCGGCGGGCAAGGCGGCGCGCTCGGGAGCCCCGCCTGCTCGGTGACCCATGGGGTGAGCGACGTCTGGTCGACCGGCTTCACCGCCGAGGTGGAGCTCCGTAACGAGGGCACGGGGACCTACGACGGCTGGACGCTGACCTGGACCTATCCGAGCGGGCAGCAGATCGGGAGCCTGTGGAACGGCACCGTCACCCAGCAGGGGGCAGAGGTGTCGATCCAGGATGCGGGGTGGAACCGCAGGATCGCCCCTGGCGACACCGTCTCGGTGGGCTTCAGCGGGACGCTGCAAGGCGGCGCCAACGAGGCACCGACGAACTTCGCGGTGAACGGCGTGGCCTGTAACGGGGGTGGCCCTTCCAGCGGCGTGGGCGGTGCGGGGGGCACAGGGGGCGAGGGCGGCAGCGGCGGAGAGGGCGGTGAGGGGGGCGCAGGAGGCGCTGGCGGCGGACTGGGCGAGCTGGTCTCGCAGGAGCTGTACGAGGCGATGTTCCCGTACCGGAATGCGCTCTACGGCTACGCGGCATGGGTTGCGGCCGCCGAGCGCTTCCCGGCCTTCGCGCGCACCGGGACGCTGGAGCAGCGGAAGCGGGAGGTCGCCGCATTCCTCGCGAACATCGGGCACGAGACCACGGGGGGCTGGCCTTCGGCACCCTCGGGGCCCTACGCCTGGGGGCTCTACTTCACCCAGGAGGTTGGTTGCGAGAATGGGGCCTGCACGGGCTACTGCGAGGCGAGCAATGCGCAGTACCCGTGCGCGCCCGGGAAGACCTACCACGGGCGTGGTCCCATTCAGCTCAGCTACAATTACAACTATGGCCAGGTGGGGGACGCGCTCGGGTTGCCGCTGCTGGCGAACCCCGATCTGGTGACCTCCGACGGTGTCGTCGCTTTCGAGACGGCCGTCTGGTTCTGGATGACGCCCCAATCCCCGAAGCCCTCGGCCCACGCGGTGATGACCGGCGGCTGGACTCCTTCGGCGCAGGACACGGCTCTCGGACGAGCGCCAGGGTTCGGGATGACGGTGAACGTCATCAATGGCGGCATCGAATGCAGCAAGCCGACGCCGCCCCAGGTCCAGAGCCGGCTCGGATTCTACGAGCGATTCACGGGGCTGATCGGTGTGAGCACCGGGCCGAACCTGACCTGCGAGCAGATGACCCACTATTGATGAGTCGCTTCGAGGCGTGTGGCAGCGCGGGCAGTGCGGGCAGTGCGGGCAGCGCGGGTACGCGGGCAGCGCGACGTCGATCATTTCGTCGCACGCTGCTGCTGTGTCCCGTGAGCAGGTGGCCAGCGGTTTCGGTGAGAAGAGCAGGATTCCAACGGCGTTCGCCTGGACAGGAATCGCTGGAAAAAGCTACGTACGAGCATGATCCATCTTGCTCGTATCGGGCTTATTTCCCTGGGACTCCTGTCCCTGGCTGCTGTGGGTTGTGGCGGTGAAGACCCACCGGATGACGGCGGAGGTGGGGGGGCAGGCGGCGCTGGCGGCGCTGGCGGTGCTGGTGGCGCTGGTGGCACCGGGAATTGCGAGGTCATCTCCCTGAACAACCTGCGTTTCGACCTTTATGACGATGTGTCGATCGGCTATCGCGGCGAGGTCGAGCCCAATATCGGGAGTGATCTGCCCGATCGATTCTTCCTCCAGTTTTACAACGTCGGAGATTTCGTCGATACCCCCATAGGCGTCTTCGACCTGTCCGAGACCCCCGATGACAATTTCGGCACCTGTGGCCATTGCGTGCTGATCGCGCAGGACTTCGACGGGCAGCTTTCGGACAAATTCTTCTTCCAGTCGAAGGGCCGGATGACGCTCTCCCGGGATCCGAGGGTGTCGCTCGATCTCGTGGCTTCTCTGGAGGGGCTGGAGCTCGTCGAGGTGACGCTCGATCCGGTGACCACCGCGTCGACGCCCGTGCCTGGTGGTGGCTGTTTCACGGTGCCGGACATGCAGATCAATTACCGGTACGTGCCTTCCGGCTGGACGTGTGACCCGGCGCGATACAACGACGGTACGACCTGCGATTGCGAGTGCGGTGCAGCCGATGCGGATTGCGAGCCTGGAGCGTTGATGCCCATCGAGGGGTGCGACGCAGCGCAAGCCTGCATTGCCGGTATGTGCTTCGACAAGTGCAGTGCATTCGAGCCAAAGTCGGGATGCAGCGCCGGGGTCTGCAGCGTGGGATGGCCGAGTGACCTCTGTTATGACGACCCGCCCGTCGTGGCAGGGTCGGTGCAATTTGGCGAGGCGTGTCCGGACACCGCGGTCTTCTGCGCGGTGAACGGCTCGTTCTCCGAGGGGCTGTGCGACCGCAACTTCCGTGACGACAGGGTGTGCCGCTCCATCTGTCGCAGCGATCACGACTGTGATGCTGGCCAGCAAGAGGTGTGCTTCCCGGTCTTCGGCGATCTCTCCGGGAAGGGCTTCTGCGCACCGAATTACCCGCCGGGGTGGACGTGCGGCGGTGAGCTGTACGCGGACGGTGCCGAGTGCAACTGTGAGTGCGGCGTGACGGATCCCGATTGTGACGACAGGTCCTTGCCGGTGACCGGCTGCGCTTCGGGTGAGGTGTGCGTGCAGGCGGATCTGTGCGCGCCTCCGGTGTCGAACGATACGTGCGCCATGGCGCTGCCGTTGCCCCTGGGGACGAGCACCGGGACGACGCTCGGTGCGGCCGACGATTACGGTGCCAATCCGGTGGATGGGGTGTGCATCGGGTTCGCCGTGCAGGAGGGGCCGGATGTCGTCTACCAGGTGAGCCTGCAGGCCGGTCAGACGCTGGACGTGCAGGTGTCCTCCACCCAGTTCGACGTGAATGTCTACCTGTTCGGCCCGGGGAGCCCGGCAGTCTGCAATCCGACGCTGGCTGGCTGCGCCGCGGCCGAGGCCACCGTGAACGACGGCGAGCGCTTGCAGTTCACGGCGCAGACGGCGGGGACCTATTACTTCGTGGTCGACTCGCCCTACAGCTTCGACGTGGGCGGGGAGTTCACGATGACCGCCGCCATCAACTGAGCGCTGGGGGACGCTGTTCAGCGTTCCCCGTCGCATGTAGTGTCTCGGGGATGCGCCCCGACGCCGCCATCTCAGCCTCGACGCCATCTGGCTTATTCCGCCGCCTGACGCCGCTGACGTGGGTGTACGCGGCGAGCGTCGTCCTCAGGCTCTTCTACGAGCTGGGAAAGATCGATGGCCCTCCGGGCGTCCAGCGGGCCTTCGCGTCGGTGCGTGGGCCGTCGCGGTTTGCCATGGCGGCGTTTCGCGTCCAGCTCATTCCCATCTTCGGCTTGATGCTCGCGCCCTGTCTCTGGTGCGCGTTCACGGTGCGGGTCGACTGGACGCAGGCGGCTCTGGAGCGGTGAAAAGGAGGAGGCTCGTGGAAGAAGGGATCGGCGACGACGTCTCGGGCGCGGAGAAGGAGAAGACGCGGTGGTTCTTCCAGAGCATGACCGCGATCACACACGTCCACCTGTTGCTCGTCGTGAGTCGAACCGTGCTCATTCTGTTCGAGTATGGCTCTCCGGAAGACGTCGTATCGAATTTCATGAAGGCTCGCGTCGCGCAGCCGCAGCTCTTCTTCCTGACCACGATTCTCGGTATGGGTTGGCTGTACAGGGCGTGGACGCGTATCCCCTCGTCGTGTCGGCTGACCCATTCCGAGAGGAGCATCTCGCCAGGGCAAGCCGTCGGGCGCCTGCTCATTCCGTTCTACAATCTGTACTGGATGTATGTGGTCAATCTGGGGCTGTGCGGTGCCCTCGATCGTCACGCCCGGCGCTTGAAATCACCACTGCGGGGCCCTTCGCTCGTCGCCCTGACGGCGTGCATCGTCCAGACGCTTCCCTTTGTGAGTCTCGTCGTCGCGCCCATCTTCTGGTGTGCCTTCATGGTGTGCGTCGATCTGATCCAGGACGATCTCGGGCTACGTCAGGCCAAGCGTCGACGCCGCTCCAGGAGAGCGGCAGAGGTCTCCAGGAAAACGGCAGAGGTGTAAAAGGGGTCGGGAGCCGCGAGGTGCCTCTCCAGGAGACGAGCCCGGGGAGGCCATGGATATCGGTGGTGATGTCGCCTGGTCGGTCAGCGCCGGGAGCTCAGGAGCCAGGTGCGGTAGTGATCGTGCAGGGCCGTGAAGCGGTCGTACAGCTCTCCTTCCACCCCGAACCGCTGGCTCCAGGCGAGCTGCTCGGCGCGGTGGGTGGTCTCGGTGAGCTGCCAGCGCGCGCGGACGGCTTCGGCCGTGGTGTTGCCGAGCGACAGCTCCGCGGAGAAGGCTGCGAACTGTTCGAGGCTCATGCGCGGACCCGCGGGTCTGGAGGGGGGGGCCTCCTGAGAAGGGGTCGCTCCGGGTGAGAAGGGGGCGAGCGGGGAAGGGGGCAGCACGGGAGGTGGGGGCAGCACGGGAGGTGGAGGAATCGCCGGGAGGGTGATGGCGGGCGCGGCAGGCGCGGAAGGAGTCACCGGGAGGGCGACGGTGGCCACGGCAGGCACGGAAGGAGTCACCGGGAGGGTGACGGTGGCCCCGGCAGGCGTGGAAGGTGCGGCAGGCGCCACCGGGAGGGCGACGGTGGCTCCGGCAGGCGCGGGAACGTGCCTGGGGGGCGATGGTGGAGAGGAGGGGTGTGGGGGAATCGGGAAGGCCCCAGGTTCCAGGAAAGGGAGGGGGCGCTCGGCGGTGCGCGTCGGGTCAGGGAGGCGGGTGGCATCGAGCGCGTCGGCGCTCGGGCGTGAGGGTTCATCCACCGTCTGGTCGAGGGGGCGGGGGGTGGACGTCGAGGGTGCGGGGCTGCCGAGGGCATGCTGCACCCCAGGTGCGCTGGCAGGCCTGAAGGGGAGCGCTGGGCCGTCGGGGGTGAGGGCTCCGAGGCGGGTGGTCGACAGGTCGCTCGTGGGGCTCGGCGGCGTCGGGTCGGGCGTGTGTGCCCGGGAGGAGGGCAGCGCGGAGGAGGCAGGGCCCGTGGAAGAGGAGGTGGACGCCGCGGTCTCCGTCTGGAGGTAGGAAGGCACGGCGCGTCTGGGGGCGGCGGGGGCAGCGGGGGCAGGCGGAGCGAGGTCGGTGTCGTCGTCCTGCTCGTCGGCGGGGTCAGGAGGGGGAGAGGCGTGCGGGGGGGCCTCGGCGAGGCGCGCGGCCGTGGTGGCTCGGTGCTCCGCTTCGGCGAGGGGGAGCCGCGCGGCGAAGGCTGCCTTGTACAGGTCGGTCAGGGTCGTCCGTCGACGTGCCGCTTCTTCGCTGATGCGGGTGAGCCACTCGGTCTGGCTGTCGCTCCAGTGGTCGTGGGTGAGCCCCTCTCGTTCGAGCAGCGCATCGAGGGGGACGCCGGCTTCGAGGTCGGCCGCGAGGGTGGCGACACGTTCGAGAGGTAGGAGGTCGTCCATGGTGCCTCAGCCGTCTTCGTCGGGGGGGAGGTGGGCCTCGTAGAGGAGGTTGCTCCTGTCGAGGTAGTAGGCGAGATGGGACAGTGCCTTCGTGGCGCGCGCGGGGCGTCCGTAGACGACATCCCAGTAGGGGCGCCGTTCGGGGTCCTGGTGCCCGTAGGCGCGCCAGGGACGAATGTTGATGCCGGTGGGCTCGTTGGTCTCGAAGACTGCGATCAGGTCTCCCTGCTTCGGTGGGATGTCGATGACCGTGGCCGCGTGCGCCCAGGCGAGGACCTCGTTGTAGTACACGGCGTCAGGGCGGCGACGGACGAGCATGTACTTCAAGGCTGCGCTGTTCTTGCTGGCGCCGCTGAGGAGGGTGCGCGCGACGCCGAGCTGGTCCTGGGCACTGATGAGTCCAGGGGTCCTGGTGCCGAGGGCGTCGCGCGGGAGGGGGGAGGGGCGGATGCCTCTGCCGCGCTTCAGCTCGTGCTCCTCCACGAAGCGGAGCGCGGTGTCCGAGGTGCCGTGCTGCAGGACGGCATCGAGAACCTGGGCGGAGATCTCGGCTTCGTGGCGCTGGGTCGTCATGGCGGGCCCGCGCCGCCCGTCCACGGGGGCGTGGTCCAGCAAGCCGACGCGCATCGGCATGGGGGTACGCAGGGAGACGAGCGACCAGGGGTCGTCCTTGCTGCCGATCTGACGCCACGTGAGGAACAGCATCACGTCACCTGGCTGGAGATCGCGCTGAGATTTGGGCCGGAAGAGCCGGAAGCGAGACGCCAGCGAGGCGGCGCTGTCCTGGCTCGCCCGGGCCTCCTCGTCGTCGTCCGCTTCCCGGTCGTCGTAGTCGTAGCCGGCGTTGGCCGTCAGTCCGCCGTCGAGCTGGACGTTCCGGGCCGCGGCCACCATCTCGGTGATCTGGTTGCACACGGCGCGCGAGGTGACGATCCCGAGGTCCTGCTTCTGCTTGGACTTCCATTTCTGCTGCGCCTTCTCCCGGAAGAGCCAGGCGAGCGTCGGGTTCTCGTCGACGACCTTGCCCTCCAGGCTGGGGGCGCGCACGGGCCAGCGACCCGACGAGGCGGCGGGGGACGGCGGTGGGGTCTCGCCGCCGGTCTCCTGGTCCTGCGGCGCCGCGGGGGGCTTGGGGGACTTCGTGGGGGTCACCTCGGCGACGTTCACGAAGTCGTTGCGCAGCTCGGTGTACTGCACCACGCCAGGCCATGCTTCGGCGGGTAGCTTGCCTGTGTCCCGCCAGCGCACGAGGAGTCCCCACGCCTCCCGCTGCGGGAGCGAGGGGTACGGGACCTCTGGCAAGGGGGGCGAGAGCGCGGCCAGCGTCGTGGCTGGGTCATCCATGCGCTCGGTCCAGATGATGGCGAGGTTGTGCAGGAGGTGGCGCACGACGTTCGCTGCCGCGGCGGTGTTGTGGTTCGCCAGGGCGGTCTCGGCTTCGACCAGGGGGGCGAGGGGATTCGTGCGGGATGGCCTTGCCTTGGTCCGGCTTCCCTTGAAGGCGCGGCTGGAGAGGTCGGGGTTCGCCGTGAGCAGGGCGCGGAGCGCCTGGACGTGGATGGCGATGCGCTGAGGATCGAGCGCGCCGGCCGTCGGGATCTCGCGCTCGTCGATCTCGCGGGCTCTCAGCGTGAGGACCAGGAGGTGGGGCGGGTAGTAGGCGTTGTGGGCGCCGGCATAACGGAGCCCCGAGTAATGCAGGACGGCGTAGCGGACCCAGCCGGGGATCACCTCTTCGCTGGGGTCTTTCGCGAAGATCTCGTCATGGATGTAGGTGAGGAGCTGGCCATGGGTGAGCGCGAGGTAAGCGGCGCGCTCCAGGCGCTTGCCGGTCTTCTTGAGTTCTTCCTGGATCTTCCGGCGTTCACTCAGACGGGTCTTCTGGGTGCTGGTCTCTCCGAGGAGCGCTTTGCGCTGCGTGAGATCTTCGTACTCGTGGACGTCGTCGTCGGTGCGGATGGGCGGCAGTGCGTCGGGTGAGCCCTCGGGGGTGGCGAGTTCGGCGCGAGCATTCTCTCCGGCGGCGACATCATGGCCCACCTTGTCCCTGGCGTTGCGAGGCGCTGACCGTGTGGCGCCTGCGACCGCGTTCTTGGGCCGCCGGGCGATACGGTTCTTGAGCCAGCTGAGACGGGCGTCGATGCGGTCGGCGCGGTCGAGCTGCTCCAGCCGCTCTTGTTTGGCTTTCCGGTCGGCCTCGATGGCGAGCTCGTGCGGGGTGGCGTCGCTCGTCTCGTGCGGTGAGGTGTCTGGTTTCGGTGAGCGATGGCGTCGACGGAAGTCGTCGATGGAGGCGGCGTCGGCGACGCGCAGGCGGTAGTGGGCGATGAAGTCTCGCAGGCGCTCCTTGCGGTCCTGGGTGTCCTTCACATCGGCGTCGCTCTCGGCGTTTCCGGTGCCCGAGCGGGTCCGCCCCTGGTCCGAAGGTCCTTGCTCGTCTTTCCGGTAAATGAGCTGCCGGAGGATCTTGTTCTGCCAGGGGAAGAGGTGCCGGGGGTAGTAGCGGAGGACTGGCTGGAGCGTCAGGTAGACGACGCCTTTGACGCGCTCGACGCCATCGAACGTCGGGTGTTCCGGGCCGGGGTTCAAGGGCACGGCGAGCGCGGCGAGCTGGTCGAGGTCGAGGCTGACGCGGGCTTCATCCTCACCTTCTCCGAAGCCGCCAGGTGTGGGTTCGGCGTCCGGGGGCGGGGCGGGGAAGGTTGCGCTGATTTCGAGCAGGGCCCGCGGGGCGACGAGGCGCGGTGGGACGAGACCGGTGGCGTCGGTGGTGGCGGTGCCGATCGCAGAGCCATCGGTGGTGAAGGTGACGGGGGCTTCTTCGAGGGGCGAGCCGGCGCGATCCCGGACGGTGACGACGATCAGGTAGCGGGCGGGGAGGGCGACGGTCTGGGGATGGCCCGTGGCGACGGCCGTGTCGCTCGCGGCGATGGGGAGGCGGCGCGAGGGGCCGCCCTCTCCGAGGGGGGCATCGTCGTTCCATGACCCGTCGAGATCGTCGTCGGGCTGTCCATCGGGGCTCTCGTCGCTCATCGGTCCTCCTCCGGTCGTCGTTCGGCTCAGGCGCCGTAAGCCTCGCGCAAGGCGTCGAGGGTGGCCGCGTCGGGGACGCCCGAAGGCACGAGGCCGCAGGCGCGCTGGAAGTGCTTGAGGCCGGTCTGGGTCGCAGCGCTCAAGCGACCGTCGACAGGGCCGTGGTAGTGGTTCAGGTGGAGCAGGCGCATCTGCACGCCGGTCACCTCGTGGAGCGGGTCGAGGCCTCCGACGACGAGCGGGAGGACGACGTCCCGCTGTTCGAGGTGGAGGCGCACCCGGCGCAGCGCGACCGGAAGGTCGATGGAAAGCTTGCCGTCCCCGTCGGTCTGGCCGGACGCCGAGGGGACTTCGAGCACGCGGAAGGGTTCGTTCGCGATGGGCTCGTCGCCGTCGACGAGGGTGAGTTCGACCCGGGTCCTGGGGACGTTCACCGTGAAGTGGTTGGGCGCGCCGACGGTGAGGTCCCGCGCGGCCGGGGCCTTGCGTCGTGGGATGAACAGGAGATCTCCCGGGGCGAGGATGTGGCCATCGCCGCGGAGCTCGCGCAGGCGCTCGTTCTGCTTGGCGTTCCAGATGGCATCGGGGGTCGCGCCGACCCGGTGGGCGATTCGTTCGAGGTGCTCGCCTCGACGCACGACGTGGTACGGCATCGGTCAGCCTCCTGCGCGTGAGGGCAGCTCGGGGAAGTGGATCTTGGCTTTGCCTTCGAGGCCGTGGACGGTCGCCTCTCCGTTCTCGTCCAGCACCCCGGCGCGCTCGGTTCCGTCGTCGAGGATGAGCAGATAGCGTTCGCTTGGAAGCGCATTCCCATCCTGATCGGTGAGCTTGATCTGCGTGGGGGGAGGTGGCGCGCGCCGCGCTTCGGGGCCGTCACTCGCATCGGGCGGCTCTTTCAGGTAGACGGTGCCGCCGTCGATCTTCACGTCGGCCGTGAGGCAGACCGAGGCCCCCTGGGAAAGGACGAACGCTTTCTTGCCTTCGAGGCGAGCGAGCTTGCTGGCCTTGAGGTTCAAGGTGTCACCGTCGGTCTCCACGATGCCCGCGTCGATGCGTACCTTCGGGGCCACGAGCTGGATGGCCGTGGGGGTGAGGACGATCGACGAGTCGCCGCAGCGGAGGCGGATCGCTTCGTCGGACGTCAGCTCCAGGGTGCGCGTGGCCTCCGAGACGCTGGTGCCTTCGACGTGGAGCAACATGGAGCGGGGGGCGGCGTGGGTGCCGACGAGCAGGACGGTGTGTCCGCCGCCTCGTACGATGGCGTCGTCCTCGACCTGGGCGTTCAGCAGGCCGTTCACCTGGGCTTCGGCATCGCCATCGACGTGGAGCGCGGCGCGCCCCTTCACGTTCACCCCGAGGCCGCCCTCGTAGCTGGACGCGGCGTGCCCTGCGACCTTCTGCGAGGAGCGCCCCGAGATGGTCTGCCGGGCGTGCCCACCGATGGTGCGATCCTCGTCGCCGGCGATGACGTCGACGCAATGCCCCTCGACGGTGAGCTTGCGATCCTTGGCGACGTTGATCGTTTGATGGCCGGCGACCTGGGTCCTGTGCTCGTTGGGGACCGTGGTCTCGAGATCGCGCTGGGCCGTGATCAGGAGGCACTCGCTCGCCGAGGTGTCGTCGAAGATGATGGCGCTCCCTCCGTCGCCGCGCGGGGTGGAGCGCGAGACGATGCCGCTCCTGTCCGCCTCGGCGGGCAGGGAGAAGGGACCCGGGTTGGAGCTGTTGGGCGCGCAGCCGATGATGATCGGTCGGTTGATGTCACCGCCGAGGTAGCTCACCAGGACCTCCATGCCAGCGCGCGGCAAGAAGTGCGTCCCGAAGCCTGCGCCGGACCACGCCTGGGCGACGCGCAGCCAGCAGGAGCGACCGATGTCCAGCGTGCGGTCGAGGTCCCAGCGGAACTGGACGCGGACCCTGCCGAGGGCATCGGTATGGGTATCGCCGCCGCCGGGGCTCACCACGACGGCGGTGTCGAGCGGTGGCGCGAGGCGCGTGGGGAGCGGGGGAGGTCTCCAGGGGGTCTCGGCGCCGATGGCGTCGAAGCGGACTTCATAGACGTTCGTGTCGTCCGTGAGCTGGGGGGTGCGCCCATCGCAGACGAGACGGACCACGAGGTGGTCGCCTCGAGAGCCGAGGTCGTCGGGATGTTCGACGTGGAGGCGGTGGCCTGCGTGGAGGCGTCGGCAGTTGCCCGCACCCTCATAGCGTATGGTCTCGGTGCGGGCCTGTTCGAGTGCACGCCGGGTGGTCGCGTCGTCGACGAGTTCGTTCCCCATGAGCGGGCGGGGAGGGAGCCAGCCATCGATGTGGCTCGGGATGGCGAGGTCGCGCGGGCCGCTTGCGTCGGCGACCAGATCGAACCTGGCGTTGACGGCGAGGTAGTCGCGGAACTTGACGGTCTCGCGAGCGATGGCACGGCGTCGCGACCAGGACACCAGCTCCTCGGTGTCCAGCGCGCTCATGGCGCCCGAGGAGCACACGCGGAGCGAGGGCATGGCGCCGCCTACGGGGAGGCCCTTGGAACCCTTCGGCGGTGAGAACCACTGCTCGGGGGGACTCTGGTGTGCGGCGGGGGTATCACCGAAGACGACGATCTCCTCGGCATCCGGTGAGGCGTCGTCGGCGGGAGGAAAGGCGAAGTAGAAGTAGATCCCTTCGGCGGCGAGGAGGCGACAGAGGAAGTCGTGGTCGGACTCCTGATACTGGACGCAGTGCTCCCACGCGCTGCGTGGCTCGGCGAGCGCGAAGCGGTGCGGGACCCGCCATTCGCCGAGGATCTGGGAGATGATCTCCGAGACCGAGAGGTCTTGAAAGATTCGAGAGGTCCGGCGCTCCGAGAGCAAGGCGAGTCGGGGGACGAGCTCCAAGGTGAGCGCCGTGCGTCTTCCGCCGGGCGTGTTGCTCGTACCGTACGAGGACGTGGCGCGGACGACGCCGGTGATGACGTGCGGGCCGGCGACGGTGTCCAGGGAGAGGACGGCACGTTCGCCGAGGAGGGCCTCCTCCAGCGCAGGGTAGGGCTGCGCCGAGAGGGCTTCGATGCGGTACGTATAAATCGACGAGAGGGACTCCTCTCCGTGGAAGCGCGTGACGTCGAGCGCTCCACGACCGAGGCGCTTCGTCGTCAGCTGGAACGGTTTCGAAGCGTCGAGCTCGGGCATGCTCTCTGGCGATAGCGTGTCTGGAAACGGAACGTCAATCGTGGTGTCGTCGGAATGAGAACCGATCAGGGTCGTGCGGTCCGCACGATGTCATCGCGTCTGGATGCCGCCTGCGCCTGGATCGGCGATTTCGATCGTACCTCCCCACTGACACGCGCAGGTCGCGTCGTCCGTGAGCGCGACGCCGCGCACGAGCCGGACATGACGGTGCCCCGATTGCCAGGGAGCTGGGGTGGCAGGCACACAGGGCTGTGGCGTCAGCACGCCATTGGCCGCCGAGGTTGCAGCGGAGACCTGTGGGTTGGACATGGAGCGGCACATGCCGAAGGAGGCGACGTGGAGGTTGGGTCGATGGTCGTCGACGGTCGCTGCCTGGCGCTTCTGTCCAGCGACGCCGTGCGGGGTCGCAACCGAGAGGCGCCCAGGGGTCGAGCCCTGATTGCATCGGAGCGTTGCGCCATCGACCACGAGCCTGGCCATGATGGCGTACGAGCTTAGGGGTCCCGATGGCGGTCTTCAACGCCGCCATTCACCCTGCTCGGAGCTGCTGCTGGGGGAGGGTTACTGAACGATGGTCGCGCAGCCGAACAGCACCTCGATCTTGCCGGGCTTGTTCGGACCGATGGCGTCCTGCGCGTCGTCGCAGGCCTGGGGGCAGAGGATGACCTTGGTGGGGTGCACGGGGTCGTCGTAGTACCAGGCGGCGCTCGTGCCACAGTCGGCTGCGGTGGGCACGTGGTTGATCAGGGTCTGGTCGCTGCCGCTGGTGAAGGCGACGTTGACCTTGGCGGGGTCGATGGTGCCAGAGCTCGGGGTGGGGATGGCGAGCTCACAGGAGAGCTTTGCGGTCTCGATGACGGCGTCGGCGACCGCATCGAAGAACGGTCCCCAGGCGGCCTGGCCGTCGCAGATCTTGGCGCGCACACCGCCGGTCTTGGCGACCAGGGTGGTGTACGTGGGGCCGGAACTCGGCGGCTCGGTCAGGTTCGAGTACTTGCACTTGGTCGACGGGTCGTTCGGCGCTCCCCAGCCATAGATGGCGCTGAACACGTAGTCGTCGAAGAGACCATTCCACGAGGGGCGAAGGATGCCCGGCGGGAGCTGATTGTTGTTGTACGGGTTCTTGCCGCCCGCGAAGTTCTCGAAGTTGTCGGCGCTGAGGCGCGCATTGTCGTCCGTGACGACGACGAAGGTCTTGGTCGCTTCGGGGCGGAGCTGGCCAGCCCAGGGTTCACCACCGCGCGCCTGTCCTTGCTGGTAGCCGTCGGTCTGCGCGAGGGTGCCGAGGATCTGCTCGAGCGGTTGGGTGCTGTAGATGTTCATGCTCGAGTGGAAGAACCGCGGGCTGTTGCCGCAGTCGTCGTTCCCGGCGAGCGGCTGCGGGATGCAGATCGGGTGGAGGTTGCCCGACTGGGTCTTGCCGCGCAGCGAGAGCATGATGACGCGGTAGTCGAGGGACTTGGCGGCGATGAGGGCCGCGAAGGCATTGAGTCCCTGTTTGATCTGCGTGACGGCGGGCGCCATGCTCGAGGAGTTGTCGACCATCCAGATGATGTCGACAGGGAGGGGCACCGCCTCGGCCTCTTCTACGGCCGTGGCACACGCCGAATCCGGTTCGAGGGGCGGCTCCTCGGTGGAGGCGTCATTGTCGATATCGATGCCGCCGTCGTCCCCCGGAGGAAGCCCGCCGCCACCCGACCCGCCGCTCCCCGGGTCGCCGCCGGAGTTGCCGCTGGTTCCTTCGGGGAGAGGACTGCCGCTCGTTCCAGCGGCACAGGCATACATTCCGGTAAAGAGCGCAGGCAACACCAGAGCGAGCAGGTGAGCGCGAAGCATTACCAGGAGTTTTACCATGGCTCCGTGATCCGCTGGTGGGTTCTTTGGTGACATCCACGTGTCGACGTGACGTGTCCCGGGACGCCATCGTCGACCTCCACCCGTCATCAGTTCACCTGTCACCTGGCGGGGAGGCCGGACCGCCATGGAGGAGGTGGCCGACCTGGGTTCGCGGACCTGGCGGGTAGCCTGGTCCGGTTGACGCATCGCTCAGGTCCTCTGTACGGTGGTCGACAATGCTATCTCGCCGCTCCCTCGCTCGATCCCGAGCGCTGCTGTTCCTGCCGCTCGCTGCCATTCTGTATGCGGCGTGCTCCGACGGCGCTTCCAGCACCCAGCCTTCCGGGACGAGCGGCCCGGGCGGGGGGGGCGGGGCAGGCGGAGGTGAGGGGGGAAGCGGGGCCGGTGACGATGGCCGATGCGGAGGGGAGTTCTGTCCTCAGTCGTTCATCTGCCGTTACGACACGTGCATTCCGAACCTGGGGTCCTGCTCGACCCATGACGATTGCCCCGGGGACTCGTACTGCGATGCCAATGGCGAGTGCATCCCTTACGGGGTGCCGCCGGAGGTCATCAACGACCCCGACTGTAAGAAGGAAGTGGTGCCCGATGGCGTGGTCCCGACCGTCCAGTGCGAGTGGGCGGGTCCCACCGCACCGGGGGACCCGACGGCGGCGTCCATCTACGTCTACACGGCGCCGGTGGTCGCCGACCTGAACCTCGATCTCGATCCCGGCAAGCTCCAGCCGTCGATCGTGGTGACGACCTTCCAGCACGCCGGGAGCGACCGGGTGGGGACGCTGCGTGTCTTCGATGGCCGCACGTGCGAGGAGCAGATGCGGCTCGGTGGGGCGGACGACCCCTCGAACGAGAACCGGCCAGCGTACGGGACACAGTGGGCCATCGGAGATCTCGACGGCGACGTGCCCTCGGGCGGGCATCCGGAGATCGTCGGAATGCGCCGGTCGACCACGGGGTCGGGCATCAATGCGCCCCTCAACCTCTATGCGCTCGGCATCGATGCGTCCGGCGCAGCGCCTCGGCTCGAGCGCCGCTGGGTCGGGCGGATCTGCAGCCAGAGTGGCGACACCATCGTCGACTTCGCCTCGAACCAGGCCAATTTCGGGCCAGGTATCTGGGACATCGACGACGATGGGTCGCCCGAGATCATCGTCGACGAAATGGTGTTCGACGCCGATGGCTGCCTGCGCAACGGAGTGAGCTTCCTCAACTACCTCCAGCACGGCGTGATGTCGGCCATTGCCGATGTCGATCTCGATGGTCGGCCCGAGCTGGTGCGTTTCGATCGGATCGCGCGCTGGGACGCGGCGGCCTCGGACTGGGTGAACGAAAGCTTCTTCGTCCATAATGCGGTGACGCAGAAGCCGGGCCACGTGGCGATCGTCGATCTCGGGCAGTACTCGCAGATCCCGGGGAAGCCGCTGCCGAACAACCTACCGGAGGTGGTGGTGGTGTCGGCCGAGACGACGATGTTCAATGCGAACTCCTCCGGCACGATCCGCGTCCAGACGCTCGACGGGACGGTGGTCTGGGGCCCGGTGCCGCTGCACCACGATCCGGGCGTGCCCGGTGGTCATGGTGGCCCGCCGACGGCAGGCGACTTCGACGGCGATGGGCAGGTGGAGTTCGCCGCGGCGGCCAACCAGTACTACGCCGTCTACGATCCCGATTGCGTGGCGGCGCTCGGTGGACAGAGCCCGCCGGAGCGACCTGGTGGGAAGTGCGATCGCCCGCCGGAGATGCAATCGCTCCCCGACGGTGTGCTCTGGGCGCAGCTCTCGCAGGACTTCTCGTCGAGCGGGACGGGCTCGTCGGTGTTCGACTTCAATGGCGATGGGAACGCCGAGGCGGTGTATGGCGACGAATGCTACGTCCGCGTCTACGAAGGCAAGAGCGGCAAGGTGATCTTCAGCGCGCCGGCTTCCAACTCGACGGGCTTCGAGCTGCCGGTCATCGCGGATGTGGACGGCGATTTCGCCACCGAGATCGTGGTGGCGCGCTCGCCCTCTCCGGCATGCCCGGCGACCGATCCGCTCTTCCCCGGCTCGGGCCCCGCGGTGCAGCGGGGGGGCTTCATGATCCTGCGCGACCCCGACGATGCCTGGGCCTCTTCGCGGCCCATCTGGAACCAGCACGCCTACTCGATCACCAACGTGACCGACGACGCGCGCATCCCGCGGTCGAGCCAGGTGGCGCCGAACTGGACGCAGGCTGGCCTGAACAACTTCCGCCAGAACACGCAGGGGAGCCTCGGGCTGCTGAACGTCGCCGATCTGACGGCGGTCATCACCGACGTGGGCGCGCTGTGCAGCGGCACCGCGGGCGACGTCACGCTGAAGACGCGCGTTTGCAACCGGGGGACGAACCCGGTGCAGGATGGGGTCACGGTCGAGTTCAACGTGGATGACGGCGCTGGCGGCGTCGCTGCGCTGTGCTCGTCGCAGACCGAGGCGCTGCTCATGCCGGGAGACTGCGAGGAGGTGGCCTGCACGGGCTTCGTACCCGGGACGGGGAACATCTTCGTCGTGGTCGATCCGAGCAACACGATCGCCGACTGCCACCCGGGCAACAACCAGGGCGCGGGGACGCTGCAGATCTGCCCGCAATGAGGCGTAAGCGGGCGGTGCGTTGTGCGCCGCCCTCGGGGCCCTTCTGACCGCGTGGTCCAGTCGGGGGCGGTGTTCTAGGTGTCGTCGTCGTCGCGGCGCACCAGCCCCTCACGGCGCCCCATCTCGTAGAGCTTCTCCTTGATGAGCTGGAAGCGCTTGCGCAGGCGCGCGGCCTCGCGCTTCAGCGCGTCGCCTTCGAGCGGCGCGCCGTCGTCTTCGTGGAGCACGCGCGCGAGGTCGATCCAGGAGAGCTGGCGATCCACGCGGAGCAGGAGCAGCGCCTGATCCTCGGATGGCAGCGACTCGCGCAGGGCGGTGAAGCGGTTCTTGCGCTCGGTCTGGAGCCACGACTGGGTCTGGGTGCGCACCTCGGCGGCGATGGCTTCGAGGCGTGACGAGTCGGGGAGGGGAGCGCCCCGGGCTGCGCGCCTCCTGGCGTCGCGTCGGAAGCGCAGGGAGGCCTTGCGCGCCACGGCGTAGGCCCAGGTACGGAACGACGAGCGCCAGCCGAAGCGGGGTAGGCCGCGCCACAGGCCTTCGGCGAAGAGGGAGAAGACCTCGGCGGCGTCGTCGTCCTGGCGGTGGAGCGCCGCGAGGAACTCGAAGATCTCCCGACCGTAGCCGCGGAGCGCGATCTCGGCGGCGCCGGCGAGATCGCCGCCCTCGGCGTGGCTCCGGATGGTGACTTCGAGCTCTTCTCTCTGCTGCGGGTTCATGAGGTCGGCCGCGTCCCCGCGGAGGGGGGCGGCGCATCTTGGCCGGGCCGGGACCGGATCGCCAACGATCGTGTTCACAAGCGCTCCGACCGGTAGCCAACCCTACGGAGGTCGACCGACCAGGAACCAGGAGACCAGGTGAGCGAGCAAGAGCGGTCGGCTCTGGCTCGATCCAGGCGATGTCCGCGATATGCTCCACGCGTTCATGGAAGAAGTCCCCGAGCAGCGCGGCGACGAAGCTGGCGAGGAGGGCGACGACGATCTGTCGGGGCTCGACAGCGACGGGTCGATCACGCCCGACCCCTTTCTCTCGGAGGTCGCGAGGATTCCACGCCGTGCCGACCTTCACGGGCGCATGCCGCGGCCCGGGGACACGCTGGGTCGGTTCGTCATCCGGGGTGAGCTGGGTCGGGGCGGCATGGGCGTGGTGTTCGCCGCGGAGGATGTGACGCTGGGGCGGCACGTCGCCCTGAAGGTGCTCCCGTGGTCGGACGACGAGGGGCGGCGGCGGCGCTTCCTGAGGGAGGCGCGGTCGGCCGCGGCGCTCAGCGATCCGCGGATCGCCACCGTCTTCGACGTGGGCGAAGCCGATGGCTGGGTGTTCATCGCGATGGAGCTCGTCCGTGGCGAGACCCTGCGCGCACTGCTGGAGCGCAGACCGGATGCTGCGCGCGCTCTTCCTGCCGTGGAGGTGCGGCGCGTGGCCGGCGCGATCGCCGGGGCGCTGGCCAAGGCCCACGCGGCGGGGGTGGTCCACCGGGATCTCAAGCCCGAGAACGTGATGATCGCGGTCGATGGGCACGTGAAGCTGCTCGACTTCGGCCTGGCCAAGGTGGCGCGGGCCGGGAGCGTGCCGGGCGCGGTCTCGACCACGGAGACGGCCGAGGGGCGCATCATGGGGACGCCCGGGTACATGTCGCCCGAGCAAGCCAAGGGGCTGCCGGTGGATCCGCGGAGCGACGTGTTCTCCTTCGGGGTCCTGCTCTACGAGATGCTCACCGGGTGGCGCCCCTTCTCGGGGGCCACGCTGATGGAGCTGATCATCTCCATCGATCGCGATGAACCTCCGCCGCCTTCGACGATCAGGACGGGGGTGGCGAAGGATCTGGAGCGGGTGGCGCTCCGGTGTCTGCGCAAGGACGCGGCCCAGCGGTACGCCGATGGGGGCGCCTTGCTGCGCGACCTGGAGCACGCGCCGTCGTCGTCGCGGCGGTGGTGGGCCTGGGCGGGCGCCGCGGCGGCCATCTCGGCGCTCGGGGGGCTCGGTGTGCTGGGCATCGAGATGCTGAGTGGCGAGGCCTCGTCGGTGTCGCCCGAGTCCGCGTCGTTGCCGGCTCCACCACCACCGCTCCCGCCGCCGCCCTTGCTGCCTGGTGTGGGGGCTCCTGCCGCTGCGCTGGCTCCGGCGGTGGTGCCGACGTCGCTGCTCGATCTACCCGCACCTCCGTCGAGCAAGCCGGAGGCGGTCGCACAGTACCGGGAAGCGCTCGCCACGTTTCGTTCGGGTGGCACCTGGTACTCGGCGCTCCTGCGTGCGCTCGAGCTGGACCCCGAGATGGTGTCGGCGCACGTGCAGTTCGCGCTGGGGGGACTGGCCCAGGTGAAGACCATGGAGCGACCGCGTGAGCATTTCAGGCGGGCCCAGGAGAAGCGTGCTGCCCTCAGCGAGCGTGAGAAGTCGCTGCTCGACGCCGTGGAACCCGTGGTGCGTCGCCAGCCAGCCGACTGGGCGTCCACGATCCAGCGATTGCATCGGCTGGCTCTGGCGTCCCCGGGCGACGCACAGATCTGGTACCTGCTCGGCGTCGCCACGGCGAATTACTCGGACTTCGAGGTCGCGATTGGCCACATCGAGCGTGCACTCCAGATCGACCCAGGGTTCTCGCGGGCGCACGGGGCGCTGGCCACCTACCACGCCTACCGTGGTCGGATCGACGAGGCCGACCAGGTGCTCGAACGCTGCCTCGAAAAGAACCCAGGCTCGGTGACGTGTCTGCAGCTGAAGCTCGTCCACCGCTCGGACCGGGGCGACTGCGAGGGAGTCGAGCGGATTGCACGGACACTGGTCGCCACTGGCGCGACACCCGCGACCGCGTACCCGCTGCTCGCGAGCGCGCTCGCTTCCCGGGGGCAGCCTCTTCCCACGGTGCTCGAAGCGCTGCGGCAGGGAGAAGAGGAGACCGCGCACTTCCCCGCCTCCATTGCCGGCGAGCTGCGTCGCATGCTGCTGGTCTCGCGAATCCGGGCCGACCTGCTGGGGGGAGACTTCGGGGCCGCAGAGAAGGGAGCACGTGCGGTCGAGCGCGCCGTGGCCGCGCAGAGTCGTCTCCAGCACGAGCGAGGGCAAGCTGCATTGCTCCTCGCCTGGGCGCTCGAAGAGCAAGGGCGCGGCGCGGAGGCGGGCAAGGTGGCGCTGGAGTTCCTGGATCGGCGTGACGCCTGGGAGCCCGGCCCTGGCGCGGAGGACTCGGCCCTCGCGAGCGACGTGACCCCGGCCTTGCTGCTCATCGCCCGTCGCTCGGGTGCCATCGATCGTCGCGGCGCTGCCGCCCGCCGCGAGCCCTGGTTGAGCGGCTGGGCAGCGCGCCTCACACCCGTGTCACGCAGCTTCCTCTGGCTTCACGGTTACGCAGCGCTGGTCGAGGACGAGCGTGACGCACGCGACGCGCTCGGTGCGCTGCCGAGGTTCGAACCGCTACCCCCCTTTCGTCTGGAGACGCTGGTCGACGCGGATGTGGGACGCACCTTCCTGTTCGCCGGCGAGGGCGAAGAGGCCACCCGGTGGCTGAAGGGGGCGACCCAGCGGTGCGCCGCACTCGAGTTTCCGGTGGAGCACACGCGCGCTCACTTCTGGCTGGGGCAAGCGCGTGAGGCGGTCCGGGATCGGGTGGGCGCCTGCGCGGCGTACCGGCTGGTGCAGGCGCGGTGGGGGGCCGCACGTCCGCGGAGCGTGACGGCAGAGCTGGCGCGGGATCGCGCCAAGGCGCTCGGCTGCGGAAGCTGACCTCGGGTCTGCGAAAAATTCTTCTCCGGGTCCGTCACATCCTCGCGGCTCGGTAGCTATCCGATGGAGAGGCCCGACGTCGCTTCGAGCGCGACGCGGAGCCAATCGTCACAGGAGCGACCGCCGATGAACCTCGCCACCCACACTTCGCCCACCTCCTTCTGGAAGCGCGGCCATCGCGCCGCACTCGTCGTTCTCATGGGCCTCGCCGCGTCAGGCTGTGCCGAGGCTGGCGCCGAGCAGACCGCGCGCGGCGCGACGCCTCAGGGACACGCCGAGACCATGACCTTCTCGGGGAACGGCGTGCGCGCGCGCGTCACGCGGGGCGTGAACCAGGAAGGTCTGGAGAAGCTCCACGGCGAGACCCTCTTCGAGGGGGGAGCCGACGCTGGGCGGCGGGTGGTGGAGGATGTGACGCTCGATCCCGCGGGTCGACTGGTCTCCGCGACGGTCTCGCTGTCGGCGGGCGAAGTGCTCGTCGCGCGGATGCAGCTCGATGCGGTGGGCGGTGTGGTCCGGGTCTCCACGCCCGAGGGGGCCGCGGAGCAGCGGGTGACGACGGACACCCCGTGGGTCTATGCTCCCCCCTGGGATGGTGGGCAGGTAGCCGGAGCGAAGGACGAGGCTGCCGCAGCAGGATGTGGGGAGCTGGAAGGAGCGGGGATCACGATCGCCACCCCTGTGGCTGCGTGGGTGATGCTTCGCGCCGGGAGCGCACATACGTGGGTACGACGCATCGATCTCGACCGACGGGAGGGCTGGTTGATCCCGCAGGACCAGGTCGCCGTGCGCCACGAACAGGGCACGACCGCGGTGATTGGCCCTCACGCCGCGGATGCCGGGGAGGATTTCGTGGAAGAGGTCCGTCTCACGGCTCCCCACACCACGCTCGCCCGTGTCCGTCGGGGCGAGCGACTCGTGCTCTGAACGGCATTTTGCGCCGTCTCGACGGCGAGGCTCCCCCCTGGCCTCGCTTGCCCCGTTCGAGCGGCTCCACTACACCAGAATGTCAGGGGGAATGATGAACAGCGAGTGCTCGTGGTGCGGCTTCGCTGCGCGAGGCCTGGATCCAGTGGCCAGCGTTCCAGCGTGGCCGCTGGCCGGCTCCCATTGCCCACGTTGCAATGGCAGGCGTGCAGCCGGAGCGAAGATCGTGGTGGACGGGCGCTACAGCGTCGAGTCCGAGCTGGGCCGGGGCGGAATGGGCATCGTGTACCTCGCTACGGACGAGGGGCTCGGTCGCAAGGTCGCCTTGAAGGTGATCTCTCCCGCGCTCGGGACCGATCCGGAGTGGGTGAAGGCGTTACGCAAGGAGGCCGCGGCGCTCGCCTCGATACGGAGCCAGCACGTGGTGCAGGTCCATGCCTTCGGGCGGCATGAGTCGACGTGCTTCTTCGTGATGGAGTACGTCCGCGGACGCAACCTGCGGGACATCCTGAGCGAGCACTGGATGCACCGCGCACAGATCCCGATCCACCGGGTGCTGACCATCATCGGCCGTCTGGCCGCGGGCCTCGACGCGGTGCACGCGGAGGGGATCGTTCACCGGGATCTCAAGCCCGACAACGTGGTCATCGAGGAGGGATCGGGGCGACCCGTGCTGGTCGACTTCGGGCTTGCCGTGAGTGATCCGACCGATCCCTGGGCGATGAGCGGTGGGACGCCCCTCTACATGGCGCCCGAGCAGACGCGCTTGACGGCCAACCGCAACGTCACGCCCCAGACCGACGTCTATGCGCTGGGCTGCCTCTCATTCGAAATGCTCTGCGGGCGCCCTCCGTTCGACGATCCGGTCCCGGACCAGGTGATGATCGATCAGGCGCGCACGCCGCCTCCACGCCTCTCCGATTTCCGGCCCGACCTGGCAGGTTGCGATGACGTCTTCGCGCGTGCCCTCGCCAAGAAGCCCGGGGATCGCTACGAGACCTGCGCCGCCTTCGCTCGCGCGCTCACGGCGAGCGCCACCTCGTTCGGTGGCCTGGAGCCCGTCGATCTCTCCCAGGCCTCGTCGCGCCGTGAGCACGAGGACAGCACCGCGCGGCGCGTGCTCGTCGTCGATGACGATCCCATCTTCCGTCGGTTCGCCACCCGGGCCGTGCAGCTCGCCTTCTACGAAGAGCCCCCGGAGATCGTGTCCGCAGCCTCTGGCGCCGAAGCGCTGGTGAGCGCGTGGAGCCACCCTCCGCACCTGGTGCTCCTCGATTTCGACATGCCCGGGCTCGACGGGGTGGGCACGCTGTCGCGTCTGCGCTCGCTGCCCCGGGGCGATCAGGCGCGCGTCGTGGTGATGAGCGCCAGGCTGCGCGAGGAAGACCGCTGGCGCTTCTCGGTCCTCGGCGTGGGGGACTTCGTGGCCAAGCCGATCGATCTGGAGCAGCTCATCGAGACCATCTCCCGCATCTCCGCCCGCGCTGCGTGGCCTGCTGTGCCTCGCTCGTCCGTCTCCAGCGCGCTCTCGGCCTGAGGATCACGAGAGGCCGACCGCGACCGCCGCGCGCGCCTCCTCGAGCGCGGCGGCGAGGTGCAGGGTCGTCTCGTCGGGCAGGGACACGGCTCCTTCCTCGAGGGCGTCCTCGATGGCGCCTGCCGCCTGGCTCAGGCTCACCCAGCCGAACGAGCCCGCCGTCCCGCGGATGCGGTGCGCGAGCCGGCGCATCTGCGTGAGCGCCTCGGCGACGCTCGCTTCGTCGCCTCCGGAGCGAGCTTGGGCGAGGTGCACCGCAATCTCGTCGAGCTGCTGGGGGACGACGGCGCGGTACTCCGAGCGCATCTCCTCGAGTGCGGCACGAATCGCTGCGGCGCGATCCGGGCGTGGCGGAGGAGGCCCTGGATCATGGGGCTGGGTCATGAGAGGCCGCCTCCAGCGCGGCCCCTCAGCGTATCACTCGGGGGCGTGAGAGGTGGGGCGGTCGCGTCGGCTGGACGTCGGCCAGGTTCGACCGACGAGCAGCCTTCGAGCAACAGCGCGCGACCAGGCGACGACCTGCGTCAGGCGACCGCCTTCGCCTTCGCTTTGCCACGGCCGCTGCCGTCCAGCGCGGGTGGCGCCATGGTCGTCGGCCGTGAAGCGCGGCCAGCGGCAGGGGCATCCCCCTTGTCCGACGGGCTCTGCCCCGGGCGTCGACCCAGCGGTTTGACGCGGAGCTTGGTGAGCGCCGCCGCGTCGACCGTCTCACCTCGGACCCACGCGCGGATCGCCGGAGCCACCGTCTGCTCCCACGACGTCGACAGCCGCTGCGCGAGGAACTCGGAGTACAGCGCGCCCAGCATCGCCTCCAGCTCTTCGACGAGGTACATCCGCTCGTAGAAGCGCTCGTCTTCTTCTTCCTTCACCTGCGCCGGGATGCGCACCCCGGAGAGCGCGAGCGAGTCGGACTGCAGCACGAAGGTGAAGGTGAGCTCGCCCCGCTCGATGCGCATGCGCGCCTGCGTGGGCAGCTTGCCTTGCCGCAGCGCCTCGCGGGCCTCGGGCGCCGCGCTGGGGATGGCCCCCTTCAACCGGCTCTGCTCTTTCTCCTGCGTGAGGGTGAGCTGCCCCTCCAGCTGGATGTCGCACGGCCCGAAGTCTTCGACGTCGAACCTGTTCTCCCGGAGGTCCCCCTGGAACCACAGCCAGAGGAGGAACTCCCGTCCGAGGAACCTGCGCTTCTCGATCAGATCGACCAGATCCATGAACTTCTCCTCAGGCGAACACGGGGTGGAAGGTCGTGGGGGTGATCGCGTCGAGTGCGCGGGCGTGTGCCTCCGACAGCTCCAGGGTGATCGCCGACGCGCCCGGACTCTCCGGCAAGAGGTTCACGCTGAAGGTGTCCTCGAACAGCTCCATCATGGACTCGAGCACCCGCTGGGACTGACTCCAGAACCGGACGACCCCGCTGTCGAGGTTCCACGACAGATCCACGACGTTCATCACCGGCAGCACCTGCTTGCGCAGACGCCGGGACACCATCGTGCGGATCTCTTCCTTCTCGCGGCGCGTCAATTTCTCGCGGCCCCGCTTCTGCAAATGCGCCCTCTCGGCCTCGGCCAGGTGCGCCTTCAAGAGCGGACCTGGGATGACCCAGCGATCGGTTCTCAGCCCCAGGTTGAGGTAAGAGCCGTAGTACAGCTTGTTGTGGTCGAGATCGGTGTCCAGCGGATCCTCGATGGAGCACCAGCCGACCTTCTGCTCCTCTTCGCCTTCGATGGTGAGCGGCTGGAAGGCGCGAAGCCGAATTCGCTCCACGAACAGGTCGCGAAAACTGTCGTCCAGCGTGCCGCGCACATAGAGCTTCGTGTACGTGATCGTCCCTTTGAGTGCGCCCAAAGTCCATCTCCTTCCGACGTAGGGTCGCACGACGTACCCGGCACCGGCATCAGGGGCCAAGGAAACCGCGAACGCCCGCCGCACCGCGCGTGTATGCTCGCTGGCCCCATGATTCGCGAGGCGCCCTGGCCGCTGGCCATCTCCACGCTAGGCCCCGTTGCATGCGGCGCGCTGCTCTGGCGCGCGCGTGGTCAGCTCTATGCGACGGTGATCGTCAAGGCGACGCTCGGCATCGCCAACGAAGCCGACATGACCCTGGAATCTCCAGAGTCGCTCCTGCGCGAGGAGGTCCATCACCAGGACATCCCCACGCGAAGCGTGCGCGCGACCACCGACCTCGTCCCCTACCTGCGACAGGCCGATGTCGTCCTGACCGGCCACGCCCACGCGACCGAGGGC
Organism: Chondromyces crocatus; assembly: GCF_001189295.1. Lineage (NCBI taxonomy): Bacteria > Pseudomonadati > Myxococcota > Polyangiales > Polyangiaceae > Chondromyces > Chondromyces crocatus. The sequence continues at coordinate 10,727,501 of NZ_CP012159.1, read as the reverse complement.
CCCGTCTCGACGCTGGACGTGCGGCTCGCGCTGTTCCGTGAGCAGTCGGTGTTCGACAAGGTGCTGCGCGTCGTGGGGGATCGACGCGGCGAGGAGCCCTCGGCGCCCTTCGAGCACATGCCGCTCACATACGAGCGGGCCTACGGTGGCATCGGCTGGAAGGACAACCCCTTCGGCACGGGCATCGGCGGCGCAAAGAAGGTGCATCCCAACGTGCTGGATCCCCAGGATCCGGAGCGCACCGCGGGCTTCGGACCGATCGCGCGGGGCTGGCCTGCGCGCAAGCAGATGCTCGACGCCGGCGCGCGCAAGGCGCTGGAGCTGCCGATCCCCGTCGTCTCGGAGGGGGTCGACTACGCTTACTTCCAGTCGGCGCCGCTGGACCAGCGGTGCGCGTACCTCGTCGGCGACGAGTGGATCCTGCTCGAAGGCTTGCATCCCACCTTGCCGCGGGTGCGGTCGCGCTTGCCGAACCTCAAGGCGATGGCGCGGGTCCACGGCCTGACCGACCCCTCGCCGCCCTTCGGTCGACCGATCGAGCTGCTCGCCGACACCCTGCGCATCGACACCGACACCCAGCGCGTCGAGCTCGTCTGGCGCGCGCTGTTGCCGGTGCGCAACGAGGAGCACGCCGCGGGGATGCACATCGTCGTCGCGATCGAGCGGCCAGGAGAGACCACGGCGTGGCCGGAGTCCCCGCCCGCCGAGAAGGTGCAGATCACCTTCACCGAAGACACGACGGACGCGCTCGAGGTGGACGACAACGCGACCACGCTGGTGCGCTCCCCCGGTGAGAAGAAGGCGACGCCCTGGACCCAGGCGGCGAAGCGCCCACCAGCCGCTCCCTCCAAGGCCTCACTTCCGGTGGACGAAGGCACGATGGCCCTCTCCGCCGACGAACTCTCGGAAGCGGGGCAGCGCGCCGAGCTTCCCTTCGACCGGGAAGTCGAGCGTCCTCGCGCCGTGCGCGACGAGACCGTGGCCATTTCTCCCGAGTCGGAGCGTGGTGAGGGGCGCTCGTCGCTCCCCTTCAAGACGACCTCGAGCCCCTTGGTCCCGCGTCCGAGCGCGACGACCACGCCGCTTCCGGGGGCTCCCTGGGCCCAGCAGCCGGCGAAAGACGCGCCCGTGGCTTCCCCGATCACCGAGGAGACCACCTTCCCACTCCCGCCCGGGCCGAGGCAGAGCGTCCCTGCGCCGCCGCTTCCCTCTCGTCCGCTCTCGGTCCCACCGGCGCCTCCACGACCCACGGGCGGCTCGATCCCGCCGCCGCCGTCTCGCCCTGCCGCGCCCTCCGCGCCGGCGACGGCCGCCGTGTCGGCCTCGCGCTTCTTCCATGCGCCTCATACGGAGCCGACGGCGCAGGGAGCGCCGCCAGCGCCTCCGACCGGGATCTCACCCCCGGGAGACGGCCGTGGCGCCCCGAACCTGCCCGAGCGTCCGAGTGACGCCATCCCGATGATCACCGGCGCGCCCCTGCTGGCATTCACGTTGTCCTGGCAGGTGAAGCCGCCGCACGACGCGCGCGTGGTGATCGTCAAGGCGACCTTCGATCTGGTGCCCGATGGCAAGGCACGGCTCCGCAGCGATCCGGATCTTCCGACGGGCGACATGCACGCCGAGGGCGACCCGGTGCGGAGCGTGCTCTACCCGTCCGACTTCGCCATCTTCAAGCCGCGCGCCGACGTCACCCTGAGCGGTCACGCCTACGCGCCAGGTCGCGGGGCCCCTGCAGCCCGGGCTCGCTTCCAGTTCGGGCAGCCTGGCGCAGGCTTCGACCGTCGCATCGCCGTCTTCGGAGAGCGTCGGTGGGAGCGCGCGGTGGTCGCCCTCGCCCCCACCGAGCCCAGGCCGTTCGTGCGCATCCCCTTGCTCCACGAGAACGCCTACGGAGGCCCTGGGTTCGACGCCAACCCGGTGGGCTCCGGCCGCGCGGCGGGCCCCGATGGCGCGGTGTACCTGCCCTTGCTGGAGGATCCCGAGCGGCTCATCCGCGACCCGAACGACGCGCCGACGCCCGTGGGCTTCGGTGCCGTCCCGGCGCGCTGGCGACGTCGTGCGGATCTGCTCGGCACCTACGACGCGCGGTGGCACAAGGAGCGCTGGCCCTGGTTCCCGGAGGACTTCGACTGGGCCTACTTCCAGGCGGCCCCGCCAGCGCAGCAGCTCGACACCTTGCGCGGCGACGAGCCCTTCGCGCTGGAGGGCATGCATCCGGACCACCCGCGCCTCGAAGGGCGCCTCCCAGGGCTCCGAGCGCGCGCCTTCGCGCAGCGGACCCGCGAGGCGGGAGGCGAACTGATCGAGGTGCGCTTGCGCCTCGACACCGCGCACTTCGACGTGGACGCGCTGAAGCTCAACCTCGTGTGGCGCGGCGTCCTGGAGGTCCGGGACGACGACGCCTCCGAGATCGCCGAGATCTTCGTGATGTCCGAATCCACCTCGGAGCCGCCGGCCCGGCCGGAAGAGGTGATGTCCCAGTACCTCGCGGCCCGCGCGGCGCGCGGCATGCCCTCCGAGGACCCTGGCGCTCTCCCGGCCAACGACGGGGCCGCGGCGCCCGCCGACCCCGCCGGGGATCGGGTGCGCGAGCGGCTCGCTGGTGCGAGTGTCCCCGCGGTTGGAGCGGCGGCTGCAGCCGCTGCCCTGGCGCCTCCGGCCGACACGCCGGCTTCTGGCGCCGCATCGCCAGCAGGGGCCCCCGTCACGCCGATGACCCCTGCCGAAGCCGCCGCCGTGCGCGCGGAGATCGAGGCGCGCCTCGTGGCAGGAGAGTCGCTCGACGGTCTCGATCTCGCGGGTGCGGATCTCTCCTCGATGGATCTCGCAGGTCGCTCTCTGGTCGGAACGAACCTGCAAGGCGCCAGGCTGATCGCGTGTCGCCTTTCCGGTGCGAACCTGACGGAGGCGCAGCTCTCTCACGCCGCGCTGGACGACGCCCAGCTCGACGGCGCGAACCTGACCCGCGCCGACCTGACCGAAGCGTCCCTCACGGGAGCCCGCCTCGACGGCGCCGAGCTCTCGTCGGCGGATCTGAGCCGCGCGAAGGCGTTCCGCGCGAGCTTCCGCAAGGCTCGGGGCGAGCACCCGAACCTTTCGGGGGCCGATCTGAGCGAAGCCCGCTTCGAAGGCGCAGAGATCCTCGGCCCCGACCTGACGGCAGCGTCGCTCGACGGGGCCATCTTCGACGGGGCCGTGCTGCCTGCCATCCGCCTCTACGACGCGCGCGGGGCGCGTGTGTCGTTTCGAGAGGCCCGCCTCGAGGGCGCTCGCGCCGATGGCGTCTCTCTGGTGGGCGCGTCCTTCGACGGCCTCCAGGCGCGTGGAGGCGTCTGGGATCGCGCGGCGCTCGATGGCGCAAGCTTCCTCGGCGCCACCCTCTGTGAATCGAGCTTCGCTCGTGCTTCGGCGGAGCGCGCCATCTTCTCCAACGCCGACCTCACGGACGGCCGCCTCGGCCGCGCGGCGCTCGCGGGAGCGAGCTTCATCAAGGCGAACCTCATGCGCGCCAACCTGGAGTCCACCGACCTCACGGGCGCCGACCTGCGTGGCGCCAACCTGCACGCCGCCGAGACCTGGAAGGCCAAGCTCTCCGGCGCGCGCCTCGAACTCGCGCTGGTGACTCAGACCAAGCTGAAGGAGGGCTCATGATCCGCTCGCGTGCCGAGCTGGAGGCACGCCTCGCCGAAGGTGCGCGCCTCGATGGAGAGATCCTCGAGGGAATCGACCTCGGTGGTCTCGTGGCCGACCATGCGGATTTTCGCGGCACCGTCTGGCGTCGCTGCGTCGCCCGAGGAGCGCAGCTCCGGGGCGCCAGCTTTCGCGGGTGCAGCTTCTCCGCCGTGGACTTCGCGGGCGCCGATCTCTCGGGCGCCGATCTCACCGGCGTGACCGCCGTGTGGGATGCAGCGGGCGCTCCCTCGCGCTTCGAGCGGGCCACGCTCACCGGCGCGACGCTCACCGGCGCCGATCTGTCAGGGGTCTTGCTCGCGGGGGCCAACCTGGAGGGCGCTCACCTCGCACGCGCCACCCTCGCGCGCTCCGCGGCCCGTGGCGCCGTGTTCCGTGGTGCCCTCGTCTCTGACGCGAATCTCAGCAACGCCGACCTCTCCGGGGCGGTGCTCGACGACGCCGATTTCACGGGAGCCCGCCTCGAAGGCGCCGACCTCACCACCGCGAGCGCCCGCGCGACCGGTTTCCAGAAGGCCACGCTCACCAGCGCCAAGCTCGAACGCGCGAGCCTCGTCGGTGCAGTGCTGACGGGAGCCCGCCTGGTGGGGACGCGCCTCGTGGAGACGGATCTCTCCGGGGCCGATCTCGCCGGCGCCGACCTGGAGGGGGCGAGCCTGGAGCGCGTCCGCCTCACCGGCGCCCTGCTCTCGGAGGCTCGCCTCCGCGGAGCCCAGCTCGCTGGCTCCGACCTCTCCGAGGCCTCGCTCGCGGGCGCCGACCTCACTACCGCTCGTCTCTCGCGCTCGAACCTCGCCGGCGCCGACCTGACGAGCGCCGATCTGACGGACGCCTCCCTGGAGGGCTGCCTCCTGACGAGGACCCACCTCGCCGGCGCGACCCTCGCGCGTGCGCGCTTCGCAGAGAGCGTCTTCGAGGGAACGGACCTGCGTGGCGCCAACCTCTCCGGCGCCGTGCTCACCGGCGCCGACCTCAGGGCGGCGCAGCTCGTCGAGTGCCGCCTGGAGCAGGCGGATCTGCGCGGCGCACGGCTCTTCAAAGCGGTGCTGAGCGGCGTGGATCTGCGGCAGACCCGCGTCGCGGGCGCCGCCATCATCCAGACGCTCCTCGACGGCGCCCGCGCAGACCAGGTCGACTTCTCCGGCTGCGATCTGACGGACAGCACCTTCTCCGGCGCCATGCTGGATGGAGCCAACCTGTCCAAGGTCACCGCCCGCCAGACGAGCTTCGCCGGGGCGAGCTTGCGCGGGGCGCGCATGATGCGCCTCGTGGGCCTCCTGGCGAATCTGTCCGACGCTTGCCTGGACGACGCCGACCTGCGCGAGGCCGCGCTCGACGACGCCGCCTTCGACCGCGCCACGCTGCGGAAAGCGCGGGCCGATCGCGCCAGCTTCGCCAAAGCCCGCTTCGAGGCCGCCGACCTGCGGAGCGCCAGCCTTCGCGACGCGGTGTTCATTCATGCCGACCTCTCCCACGCGCGCCTCGAGGGCGCCGACCTGCGGGGCGCCGACCTCTCCGGAAGCAACCTGCACCGCATCCGACGCGACGCCGCGGACCTCACCGGAGCACGCCTGACCAACGCCCGCCCCACGGATCCCGAGCGCGCCCGCGCGGAAGACTTCAAGGCAGGAGGCTGAGTGAAACGCGACGAAGCAGAGCCGACGAGCGATCCCTCGACCGGGCATCCGACCTCCCGCGCAGCCAGCGTCGCTGCGGCGGACGGGCGCCCCGTGCCTCCCCCGCCGGAGGACCTCGAAGGCGCCCTCCGCTTCATGCACCTCCTGCAAGCGCAGACCCAGGCGCGCGTCGCCGAGCTCTCGGCCTCGCTCAATGCCCTCACCGAGGCGCTGATCGGTGAAGGCACCTTGCCCCTCGACACGTACGAGAAGCGCAAGCGCCTCACCATCCTCCGCGAGAACGCGCGCTCCGCCAGCGAGGCCAGCATCGAGGTGAGCGACATCCCGGACAAATACGCGCTGGAGAGCCCACCCCCGATCGACTGTGCCGCCCGCCTCCCTCTCTGCCAGGCGCGCTGCTGCACGCTGACCTTCGCGCTCAGCGTCCAGGATCTCGACGAGCGGGTCGTCCGCTGGAACTACGCCCGCCCTTACCGCATCGCCCAGGGGCCGGATGGCCGCTGCGTCCACAACGAGGCCGGTGGCTGCTCCATCTACGAGCACCGGCCCGGCGTCTGCCGCTCCTACGACTGCCGAGAAGACCGACGTATCTGGCTTGATTTCGAGCAGCGCGTCCCCGCGCCCTGACCCCGGAGGGAAGAAGATGAGCGACGACCAACACGTTGACATTCAGTTCGAATCCGAGGTCCTCGAGCCCGGCGTCGCGCGCGTTGCCGAGCTGCATGGGCGAGAGGTGATTTCGCAGCTCTTCAGCTTCGACGTCCTGCTCGTCTCGGCCGACCCGGAGGGCATCGACAGCGACGTCCTGGCGGGGGCCCCGGCCACCCTCGTGTTCTCCCGCGGAGAGGAGGAGCTACGCCGCGTCCACGGGATCATCTCCTCGGTGCGCGACCAGCTCGACACCGAGTCGAAGCACGTCACCTACCGCGTCACCGTGGTCCCCCGCGCTTACCAGCTCACCCTCCACGAGACGCTCGACGTGTTCATGGACCTGAGCGTCCCCGAGATCATCACCCACATCCTCGAATACATCGGCCTCACCAAGGGCACCGACTTCGAGTTCCGCCTGCGCGAGGAGTACCCGCGCCGCGACTTCGTGGTGCAGTACAAGGAGACCGACCTCGCCTTCGTCTCCCGCCTGCTCGAGCACCTCGGGATGAGCTTCTTCTTCGAGCACGCCAACGGACGTGACGTGTTCGTCGTGACGGATCACAACGGCGGGTTCCAGCCCTTCCAGGGCGGCGGCATCGCGAACTTCAGGGCCCGCGGCGAGCAGAACGACATCTACCGGCTGGAGACCGAGACCCGCCTCATTCCCTCCCAGTACGTGGTCCGCGACTACAACTACCGCACCCCTCAGGTCGATCTCACCGCCCAGGCCGAGACCGACGTCGGCCATGGGGGGCGCGTGATCGAGTACGGATCCCACTTCAAGACCCCCGAAGAGGGCGCGCGCATCGCGCAGATCCGTGCCGAGGAGCGCGCCGCCCAGCGCCGCGTCTTCCACGGCGCCGCCGATCTCCCCGAGCTCGCCGCGGGGGCCACGTGCAAGGTCGAGGGGCACCCCTGGGGTGACGTGATGCTCCTCCTCACCGAGGTGGAGCACACTGCAAAACCCACCGCGCTCGCGGGCAGCGACGAAGACATCGAGCCCTACGTCGCCACCTTCCGCGCCGTCCGTAACGCCACTCCGTACCGGCCGCCCCGCATCACCCCCAAGCCGCGCGTGCACGGCATCCTCACCGGCGCCATCGACGCCTCCGACCGAGGCGAGAAGTACGCTCAGATCGACAATGAAGGGCGCTACCGCGTCCGGTTCATCTTCGACACCTGGGATGTCGCCGGCGGGCAGGCCTCACGCCCCGTGCGCATGGCCCAGCCCCACTCCGGCCCCGGCTACGGCATGCACTTCCCTCTGCGCCCTGGCGTCGAGGTCGCGCTCACCTGCATCGACGGCGACCCGGACCGGCCCATCATCATGGGCACCCTGCCGAACCCCACCACCCCGAGCCCCGTCGTCTCGGACAACGCCCCCCGGAACATCATCCGCACCGGCGCTGGCAACGAGATCAACATCGACGACACCGAGGGCTCCGAGCGCATCAAGCTCTCCACGCCGCACAGCAGCGCCACCCTCCAGCTCGGCTCGCCCAACTCCCCCGAGGACGGCGTCGGCGTCTCCGCCTTCACGAACTTCACGGCGGCCACCGGGGCCTCGGCGAACACGCTCACCTCGATGGGCAACATGTTCGGCATCTACGTCAACACGATGGCGAACCACGTCACCAACATCGCGGGCAAGCTCACGGTCCCGATGGTGGTGGAGGCCGTGGTCACCGCGATCGACACCGGCCTCGGGATCATGTCGGGCGCGCTGGAGGCGACGCAGGAGGCCGCGGCGCTCACCCAGACCGCTGCGGAGTACAACCGGACGAAGAAGAAGTCCGAGCTGGACTCTGCGGTCGAGGACGAGGCTACCGCGGAGAAGCAGCTCACCCTGGCCATCGAGGCTGCGGCGTACGACGACAGCTCCGAGAAAGGGGAAGCCTCCGCCGAGCTGCTGGAGGCCATGGAGGCCCACAAGGAGGCGCTCCTGGCCCTCCAGGAAGACGAGCTGGCCCTCGCGCAGCTCGAGGCTGATCAGACCGCTGCTGCCGACGAAGGCAAGCACGCCGTGGCCGCGAGCTACGACGCCCCCATCGAGGAGTACACGCGCGAGGGCGAGACGGCCGCCGAGAAGGGGAAGATCCAGCTCAAGAAAGAGGCGCTGAAGGACGCGCAGACCGCGCTCGATGCCGCCATCAAGAAGGCCAAGGAGACGTGCAAGGACACCACGGTGACGCTCGCGGACTACCCCACCAAGGGAGAGTCCAAGACGGTCACCGTGGAAGATGCCATCAAGGAGTACGAGACCGCGCAGTCGAACCGCACCACGGCCCGCGCCGATTACGAGACGGCGAAGGAGGACGAGGCGAAGATCACGAAGGCGCTCGAAGACAGCGGCGCCATGGTCAACGTGGGGCACGCGAAGGACAGCATCGAGAACACCCGCTCGCTGGTCGCCGCCACGGCGGGCAATGGCCTCGCCCTCTGGAGCATCTACGCCCTGGCCACGGGCACCGGGCTCGACGCCTATGCCGCCCTCGGCTCCAACCTGCTCATCACCGAGGCCACGCGGCAGTTCCGCAGCGGCAACCTGCCCAAGGTCGAGTGGGCCGACTCCGGCTGGCTCGTGAGCATCAAGACGAAGACGACACCGGCCCCGGACACCCACGGCCAGATCGCGCGCCTCGACTGGTGGGACATTCCCATGCTGAAGCAGGCCGGTGGATCGAGCCTGATCAAGTTCGCGGCGTCCGATCAATGGAAAGAAGGCCGCCAGATCGTCGGCTCGGAGGGACACACCATCGTCTTCGGCAAGGAGAGCCTGTTCCTCTCCGGCCAGGACCACGCGACCCTGTCCTCCAGGGACAAGGTCGTCGTCACCTCGAACGATCAGACCGTCATCAACGCCCGCAAGGACACGGAGGTCGCCGGCGGTGATCGCCTGCTGCTCACCTCGGCCACCCTGGTCGACGTGCTCTCGCGCGGCACGGTGAAGATCGCGTCCGTCGACAAGACGCCGGCGAAGGACAAGGACCGCACCACCATCGACCTGGGCCACGACGCCTTGAAGCTCGCCTCCTGTGATCCCAACGAGGCACCGAAGGCGACCATCGAACTCTCCACCTCGGTGGCTGCGAAAGGCACCATCGAGCTGAAGACGGCCGCGCAGCAGTACTTGAAATTCGACGAGACGCTGAAGACGACCACCCTCGACGCATTCGACACCCTGGAGCTCAAGGCTGCGCAGACCGCGAGCCTCCTCGCGGGAGGGGGAGCCAAGTGGGGCCTCCGGGTGGACGCTCAAAAGGGCGAGATCGAGCTTGGTAGCTCCCAGTGGAAGCTCACCATCAAGAACAACGACGTGGATCTCGGACGGTACGGCGCGAACGGCGTCACCCTCAAGAGCGACTTCGCCCGCCTTCGCAAAGGTCAGTCCCTCGTGAAGCTCACCGACGACAAGGCGCTGCTCCAGTCGTTCGGAACGGTGCAGATCGACGGACAGACCGTCAAAGCGAACGGCAAGATCCTGCTGGGATAATCGACGAGGAGATCGCCATGGCCACCCGAACCAAAGCCACCCGCTCTCTGCCCAAGCCCACGCACGACCCTGCTGGCGTGCGCCCTGCGGCGATCGTCGACCTCGACGACGACCCCACGCTCCTGCACGTCTGCGAGCCCGCTCCCGGCCGCGCTGCGACCGTCGCGCGCCTCGCGCTCGCCGCCCCCTACCACCCCTCCGTGGGTGACCGCGTCCTCGTCGCCGGCGCCGACGACGACCTCTACGTCATCGGCGTCCTCCAGGCAGCGCTCCCGCCTTCCCTCCCGCTCCCTGGTGGCGGCACCGCCACCCTCGAAGGCGACACCCTCGCCCTCCGCGACACCGAGGGCCGCCTCCTCGTCCGCTTCGCCGATGGCGCCGCCGAGATCGCTGCACCCGCTGGCGACCTCACCCTCTCGGCGCCTGCTGGCCGTGTCCGCGTCCAGGCGGCCCTCGACCTCGAGCTCTCCACCGACGGCGCCCTTCTCCAGCGCGCTGGTCACCGCGTCGAGGTCCGCGCGGGCGACGCCGACATCCCGCCCCAGCTCCGCGTCGACGCTGCCATGACCGCCGTCGCGTCCCCCCGCGTCGAGATCAAGGCCGACGCCGCTCAGCTCACCACTGGCCAGGCCACCCTCGTCGCACGCCGCGTCGCCACCACCGCGACGGAGCTGGTCCAGACCGTCGAGCGCCTGGAGGTCAACGCCACGCGCCTCCTCGAGCGCACCCGCGACGCCTTCCGCGAGGCCTCGGGCCTCCTGCAGACCCGCGCCGGCCGCGCGCGCACCCTCGTCGACGACGCTTACGCCGTCTGGTCGAGGCGCACCACCCTGGCTTCACGCGAAGAGACGAGCATCGACGGCAGCAAGGTGCTGCTCGGCTAGGAGGAGGACACGATCATGGTTCCTGCAGCGACCAAAGCCGGTGGAATGTGTCTCGGGGTCCCCGACGTCTGCTTGACGCCTGCGCCCCCGGCCCCGCCCGTCCCCGTGCCGTACCCCAACATGGCGCAGTGGCCGGCGGCGCTGAACGCCGTCCTCACGGTCCTCGTCGAGAACAAGGAGACCGTCACCGAGGGGACCAAGATCCCCAACAGCAGCGGCGACGAAGCGGGCGTGAGCGGCGGCGTCACCTCCGGCACCTTCATGGGGCCGGTCGAGGCGAAGACCTTCAGCTCCAAGGTCTTCTTCGCGGGCCGCAAGGCCGTGATGCTCACCGCCATGACGGGCCACAACGGCTCCAACGCCAACATGCCCGCCGGCGTGCACATGGTCCCTTCCCAGGCGACCGTCTTCGTCGCCTTCTGATGCCCGCAGCGGGGGCACGCGCCCCCGCCGCCCCGCCGAGCAAAGCTCGTCGGGGCCCCACCACCCCGCGATCCACTCAGGCCATCAGGTACGTCTCGCCGCTTCGGGCCTGACGTTCGTTGCATCGGGGGAGCAGGCGAAGCCCTCGACCGCAGCCATGAGGATGCCTCCAGCTCTGCGGGTACGCCGCAGCCCTGCCCCCGCCGCGCGCCTCGCTCAGGGATAGTTCAGCAGCAGATCCAGCCGGAAGGTTCTCCCGTTCTGGGGCATCACCCGGCTCGCGAACGTATCGGTCACTGGCGCGTTCCAGCGCCGGTCGGCCAGGTTGTACACCCCGAGCACGTACCGCAGCCCGATCGCCCTCGCGAGCCCGGAGACCGTCGCGTCGGCCACCACCTGCGTCCCCGTCGTCGCGCTGTCCTGCTCGTTGATCCGGCGAGGCGCCTCCACGGTCAACCGCAGCCCTACCGACGCCAGCTCCTGCACCAGCGGCGCCACCCCCTTCAGCGACGCCAGGTGCTCGGGCGCGTTGATCAGCCGCGTATCCTCGAGCGTGTCGTCCACGTACTCTGCCCGCTGATAGCCGTAGAACGCGGAGAGCATCCACCCGTTCCGCCACTCCCGCCGCAGCTCCACATCCCCTCCGAACACCAGCGCCGGGATCGCGCTGTTCGCGTAGCGCACCAGCGTCGAACCGGGCTCGTCCTGGATCGTGGTGATGATCCCGTCCATGCGGGTCGCGTGCGCCGCCGCGAGCGCCACCCAGTCCTTCAGGAACCGCTGGGCGTACTCGACCTCGCCCGAGTACACCGACTCCGGCCCCAGCGACCGCCCACGCGCCGTGTTGATCGCCGGGACCTGCGACAGCCCCCCGTCCTCGTAGAGCTGCTCGTAGATGCTCGGCGCTCGGAACGCGCGCCCCCCCATCAGCTTCAGCGTCCCGCCCTTGACGGGCTTCATGATCACGGCGGCGCGCGGCACCACGATCGGACCGAACGTCGTGTACACGTCCACACGCGCGCCGAGCGACACCTTGAGCCAGGGCAACAGCGTGCTCTCTGCCAGCGCGTAGGCGGCCGCGAAGCTGTAGGCTCGCTGCGTGTCGAGGTAGTTCGTCGTCGCCGTCGCCGTCACCGTGTCTCCCGTCATCGTGGCCTGCGGGTGGTGCTGCCCCTCCGCGCCGACGGTCAGCCGCATCGGGAACCGCGGCGTGTAGACCAGCCGCGCCTCCCCACCGAACCACGTCCCCCGGTACGACTCCTCGTTGGCGAGTTCGCCTGCTGCGCCCCCATCGAAGGCATACAGCCCATCGAACGCGTAATGGTGTCCGTGCAGCCGGGTCATCAACTGGAATTGCTGACCGAGCTTCGGCTCCACCCGCAGCTCCGCCATCATCCGCGTGTCCTCGAACTGCGTCCGCGGGTTCCCGAGCATCGTCGCGTACCCACCCACCGGGATCGACTGTGCCCGGTGGTGCGCGAGCCACTGCAACGTCGCCGGCCCCCACCACACCCGCCCCGCCGTCCCCCCGCTCTTGAACGACTCCGCCCCCTGGACCACCACCGACCCGCTGCCATCCCGCAGCGGCACGCTCACCGGGAACCCGTCCGACTGCGCCCCCGACACGCTCGCCCACGCCCCGCGATCCCTCCCGAGGTTGAGCTGCCCGCCCATCCGCGCGTGCAGCACCGCGTCGTCGTACGACCCGAAGCCCACATGCGCCCCCGTGGGCAGATCCCGCGGCCGCGTCACCAGGTTGATCACCCCTGACAGCGCCCCTGCGCCGTAGAGCAGCGACCCAGGCCCCCGGACCACCTCGATCCGATCCACATCGTGCAGATCGACCCGCCCGTCCGACCCGATGTAGGCGCTGTTCAGCAGGTTGTCGTTCAGCGGCTGCCCGTCCGACAGCACCAGCAGCCGGTTGCCGTAATCGTTGGGCTGCCCCAGCCCCCGGATGCTCGCCGACGCGTATCCCCGGTCGTTCGAGAACGCCACCCCGCGCACCCCGCGCAGCGCCTCTGCGATCGTCGGGTAGCCGAACGCCCGGAGCTCTCGTCCATCGAGGACCGTCACCGAGCTCGGCGCGTCGTCCAGAAGCTCCGTCGTTCGCGACACCGCCGTCACCTCGCGCAGCGGCTCCAGCGAGATCGGAGGCACCTGCACCTGCTCGCCGGGCCGCACCTCCACCTCCACGTCCACAGGCACGTGCCCGCGCAGCGCCACCCGGAGTCGCTGCCGCCCTGCAGGCACCTCGCGCAGCACCGCGGGCGTGAACCCCAGCGGGCGCCCCTCGATCGACACCAGCGCCCCGGGCTCGTCGGTCCGCACCAGCACCGCGCCCGAGAGCGGCGTCATCGGGGCCGTCACCTTCGTCGTCTGCTTCGCGACCACCGTCACCTGACGCGGCGACCCCACGTAGCCCTCGCGCACGAAGTGGAGCTGATGCACCCCGGGGGCGAGTTCCAGCGAGCAGGGCGCCGAGCACGCCACTGGCCCTTGCTCGTCGTCCACCCGGACCATCGCCCCTCTCCCCTTGGGCAGCCCCGTCACCTCGACCTTTACCGTCCCGACGATCCGCTTCAGCGACAGCGCCACCTCGGCTTCCTGACCGATCTTCGCTTCGACCTCCTCGGAGACGGCGTCCTCGTATCCCTCCAGCCGCGTGATCACCCGGTAGCGCCCCGGTGGCACCGCCATCGGTCGCGGCGCCCGCCCCCACGAGCCGAGGTCCACGCGCTCGAGGTAGATCGTCGCGCCTGGCGGCGTCGTCGTCACGTCCAGCACCGCGACCCGCGGCGCCACGCGCGCGATCGCCTCCTCGACGGTCTTCCGGACGTCCGCCTTCTCCTCCCCGGCGAGCGCGTCCACGTAGTACCGGTGCGCCTCTGCGTAGCGCCGCAGCTCCTCGAACGTGAGCGCGATGTTGAACACCACCCGCCGGTTCGGGACGAGGCGGTTCGACACCATGAAATGCTCGAGCGCGCCCAGGTAGTCTCCTTGCTGGTAGCGCGTGGCGCCGAGCTGGAAATGCAGCTCCGACTCGTCCGCGACGCCATCCGCTCGGACCTCGCTCGGCCCCACCGCCAGCGCACCCACGGCCAGCAGCACCGAGCCCATCGCCCGGCACCTGGCCCCCCTGCCTCGCAGCCTCCTCATCGCTGCAGCCAGAGCGTCCCTGAAGGTCGTGGCGCCGGGGTCGTCGCCGTCGTGCTTCCCGGCGCGTTTCCTCCGGCGGGGCGGGCGCCCCAGGGCGCTGCCGAGGGAGCACTCGCCTGCGCGGGGACCTCGGCGCTCCCTGCCCCGACCACGGACGGCGCGCCTGGTACGGCCGGCACGAGCTCCACCGCAGGCGGCAGCGCCCCTTGCTCCGTGATCACCACCTCACGGGTGACCTCTGCCCCGTTGGCGCGGACGCGCACCCGGTGGAGTGAACCGAGCGTCCCGCTCACCTTCACCACACCCTCCACTGCCTCCACCGGCACGTCGTCGATCGCGACCTCTGCGGTGCGCGGCAGCACCTGGATCCGCACCGTCCTCGTCTCCGCGCCTGCCGACGCCGGTGGTGTCGACGCTTGCGCTGCTGGCTCGGGCTCTCTCCCGCGCCCCACCAGATAAGCACCACCCCCACCGACACCCATCGCCAGCACCACCCCCAGCGCCAGCACCGCCGTGCGCCGCGAGCTGTTCGCGGGCGTCGCCGCCGTCCCCAGCCCGGCCAGCGAGGTCGCCTGATCCGGCATCCCGTGCGGCGGATGGACCGCGTGCATCGGCCACGAGGGGTGGCTGGACTGCGACGCCCATCCCGCGTGTCCAGGGTAACTGCCCATCCCGGCATGGCCGGGCATCGGCGTGACTCCGCTCGCGTGCGGATACGGCCAGCTCGGATGAGGCATCCTGGGAGCCGGGTACGGCGTGTTCAGCGCTGGCGCCACGCGCGCCTGCTCCGCGGCCGAGAGCGACCGCAGCATGTCCGCGCGGAGCCCCGCCCCTCCCGGCAGGAGATGCAGCAGCGCCGCCTGCATCTCTGCCGCGCTCTGGAACCTCGCCGAGGGATCGAGCTGCAGCGCACGGTGCACGATCGCCGCCACCTCCGCGCTCACCCACGGCGCCACCGACTGCAGCGGCGGCGGCGCCTCCGTGCAGATCGCCACGATCAGCTCCCCGAGTGGCGTGTCGTTCGCGTGCGGCGTGCGCCCGGAGAGCGTCTGGAACAGCACCACCCCCAGCGACCACAGATCGGCCCGCTCATCGATGTCCCGATGCCCGCGCGCCTGCTCCGGCGACATGTACATCGGCGACCCCAGCATGCTGCCCGTGCGCGTCAGGTTGCTGATCTCCGAGGCCGTCCCATCAGGATCCGGCTGCAGCTTGGCGATGCCGAAGTCGAGGATCTTCATCGTCCGCTCGTCGCCGGGTCCAGCGGCCACGAACAGGTTCGCGGGCTTGATGTCGCGGTGCACGATCCGCCGCCCGTGCGCGACGACGAGCCCTGCCGCCGCCTGGGCCACCACCCGCAGCGCCACATCGGGGGGCAGCGCGCCAGTGCGTCGCAGCACATCGCGCAGGTCCTCCCCTTCGAGGTACTCCATCACCAGAAACGGCATCTGCTGCTCGTCGCAGGCCGCGTCGAGCACCCGGGCCACGTGGGGCGTCTCCAGCGCCATCGCAGCCTTCCCCTCGCGCGCGAACCGGCCCGCCAGGATCGCGTCTTGCGCGACGTCGGCGGTCACCAGCTTCAGCGCGACGCGATGCCCCGTCGCCCCGTCGACGGCCTCGTACACAGAGCCCATCCCGCCTCTGCCGAGCAGCCGCACGATGCGGTATTTCCCGGCCAGCGTCCTCCCCAGCATGGGCTTGTGAAGACGGTACGGGATGTCGATCGGCGCTGCAACCCGTAGCAGTCACCCGGCGCGCTCGGCCTCCTCGGAGAGCAGCAGTCTGAAAGCTTTCCGCTGGTGCGAGGAAGCTGGCGATCCACGTCGACGTGCGATACGCGGTCCAGGCGCTCGTCTCGACGCAGGAACCAGGAGAGCGATCGTGAGCTGGGCCATCGCCGCATTGATCCTCGTCGCGCTCATCGCCATCGTGGTGCTGCGCGGCGCGAGGAAATACCGACGCCTCCTGGCTCCCGAGCACCTCCTCGAGCTGGGCGGCGGCCTCGCGAGGCTGAAAGAGGCGGTCTTCTCCGCGCCACCCGACCTCGCCGAGCCCGACCCCGAGCGCCACAGCTTCGTCAGCTCTGCGCAGCTCATCCTCGCCTACACCTGCTCACGCCCGCACGAGGCCCACCAGCACCACCTCTCCCTCTCGTACCGGGGCGGCCCGCTGGCCCTGGGAGCCGCCGGCGTGGTCATCGCCTTCTGTGCGCGCCTGCTCGGTGCTCCCGTGGAGCATCTGCAGGTGGGGCGCTCCGATCGGGGCGTCTACCACATCGCCTGGGCGCTCGACGACCCGGCCCACGAAGCGCTCCGCAACGCGACCCTGGCGATTCCGACGATCGCGGAAATGCCGTCGGTCATGGCCGTCTGCTTCCAGGATGCGCGCCGCCTCGGCCCCATCGCCCGCATCCCTTCGGCCCCGACCTGAGCGCTCCGGGCGCCACCGAATGGACGCTGCGCGCCCGACCATGGCACAGTGGCCACCGCCCACGGACGGGTGAGGGAGGAGACGGATGGCCATCGCTGCGCTGCCCGAGGGAACGCTCCTCGCGCACGGTCGCTACCGCCTCACCAGCGTGCTCGCGCGGAGCAACTTCTCCATCACCTACCATGCCCGTGACCTGCGCGATGGCGGCACCGAGGTCGTCATCAAGGAGCACGCTTGCTCCGACGCCTGCTACCGCGACACCTCCACCTGGGCCGTTCTCCCGCACCCCGACCGCGAAGAGCTCCACGCGCACCTCATCGAGCGCGTCATGCGCGAGGCCACACTCCTGCTCGACGTCCGCCACCCGCACGTCGTCGGCGTCGACGGCGCCTGGGAAGAGCGCGGCACCGCCTACGTCGCCATGGAACTCGTCCCGGGCCGCACCCTCGAAGACGACGTGCTCGCCGCCGCGGCGCTCCCCCTCGACGCGGCGCGCTGGGCCCGCGTCCGCCGCATCGCCCTCCAGGTCCTCGGCGCCCTCGACGCCGCCCACGCGCACGGCGTCTATCACTGCGACCTCAAGCCCGAGAACGTGCTCGTCAGCCCTGGCCGCGGCGCCGTGCTCATCGACTTCGGCGCCGCCCGCACCGAAGGCCAGCGCCTCCGCGCTGCGACCCTCATGCCCCACACCCCGGGCTACGCGCCGCCCGAGCTGCTCTCCGCGAGCCGCCTCCACGAAGTCGGGCCCTGCACCGACGCCTACGCCTGGGGCATGCTCGTCTACGGCCTCGCCACCGGCCACCCTGGCCACGGCGCCCCGCTCGACGCCTCGCGGCGCCTCGTCCGCCGCTCCTTCTCCGACCTCGCCGACGCCGACGCCGACCCGTACGACCACGCCACCGAACTGCTCCTGGAGCGCGGCATGCCCGAGCCCTGGGCAGTCACCCTCGGCGCCTGCCTCCACCTCGATCCCACCGAGCGCCCGCCGACCGTCGCCGTCCTCGCCGAGCGCCTCTGCGAGTCCCTCGACCTCCAGAGCCTCGCGTTCACGCCACCACCCCCCTCCACCGCGCTCGCGCGTGACGCGCACCACCGCATCTCGCAGCCCACGCCGAGCGCGCCCGTCGCGGCCCGATCGAACCACGCCCTCGCGCACGAGACCCCGGTGCCTCAGCGCCACGCGCTGCACGAGACCCCGGTGCCTCAGCGCCACTCGGCGCCCGACCCCACGCCCCACCAGCGCCACTCCGCCCCCGAGTTCCCAGCGCACCACCGCGCGTCCGCGCCCCTCCTCGCCCGGGACCCAGCGGCCACCCCGGAGCCCCCATCGCCCTACGCCCGCCCGGGCTCGACGCAGATCCTTCAGGACGCGAGCCCCGACTTCTCGGCCCCCCTGCCTCCCACGCTCCCGCCGCCCCCGGATCTCTCGCCCACGGAGCTCCCGCTCCCGGCTCTCCCGCCGACGCTCCCGCCGCCCCCGCGCTTCGGACGCACGCCCCTCATCCTCGGCGCGCTCTCCCTCCTCGTCGGTGGCGCCCTCGGCGCGCGTTTCTTGCGAACCCCCAGCGACTCTGGCGCGCCGAGCCCGCCCACCGAGTGGTCACCCCCCGAGCAGACCCTCACCTCCCATCCCCCTCCCGAGCAGGAGCCGCTCGCCCCCATCACGCACTCGTCCCGCTGCGAAGACGGCAAGTTCGAGTGCAACGGCGACTGCAAGTGGATCCACGACCCGACCTTCGGCTGCGGCCGCTGCCGGCCTGCATGCCGGCTCGATCACGCCGACGAGCACGCCTGCAAAGGCGCCCAGTGCATCCCGAAGCGCTGCGCCGCTGGCTGGGCGGACTGTGACGGAAAGCCCGCGAACGGCTGCGAGACCGACACCCGCACCGACGGCGCCAACTGCGGCGCCTGCGGCCAGTCCTGCGCGAAGAGCCCGGGGGTCACCGCCGCCGTCTGCGAGGCGAGCGCTTGCAAGGTCACCCGCTGCGCGCCGGGGCACGACGACTGCGACGGCTACTTCGCCAACGGCTGCGAGACCGACCTTCGAGAGAGCAAGGAGCACTGCGGCGCCTGCGGCAACGCCTGCACCCCGGGCCCTGGCGTGGTCGACGCCTTCTGCAAGGCCGCAACCTGCCGCGTCGGCAAATGCATGCCTGGCCGCGCCGACTGTGATCTCCAGGTCGACAACGGCTGCGAGACCGACCTCGCCAGCGACCCCGCCAACTGCGGCGCCTGCGGCCGCTCCTGCGCCCCGGGCCTCGGCGTGGCGAGCGTCGTCTGCGTCTCGGGACAGTGCCGGATCGGCGCGTGTTCTGCCGAGCGCCTGGCCTGTGGTGGCACCGGCGAGAACGGCTGCACCTGCGCCTTTGCCTCTCCACCGGACGCCGACGTCGAATCCGACGCCTCGCCCGATCTTCCTCCGCTCCCTCCGCCTGCGCCCTTCCCCCCCTTCCGGGGCGGTCGCTATCGATGAGCGCAGCAGCGCGGAGTCAACGTGCTCATGACGCTACGCGCAGCTCCTCCATCGGGAACGCCACCTCGAACAGCTCCCAGAGGGAGCGCCCCTCCGCATCGACCTGCCCGGTCGCGATCAGCACCTCGTCCCCTGGAAACCGCTCTCCCAGGGGTGTGAGCAACGCCCGTGTCGTCGCCACGCCGCCTCCGTTCACGGGGAACTGCAACCACAGCCGTCGGTCTCCCACCCGCCCGAGCTGACTCGCCGGCTGCCCCGTCGAGTCCATCGTGATGGGCTTCATCACGCACGGCGTGTCGGCCGTCATGGCGCGTCGATCCCGATGCTGTACCGATCGAACCTCCCAGGTGCTCATGCCTGGTCTCTGGTGATCCGACCACCCGATCGCAAGCGGGCGAAATGCTGCCATTGCCCATCACCCTCCTCGCCCGGAACCTGTGCTCAGGAGCGCCCTTGCTCGTGCCGCCCTCGCCGTGCCCGCTCCTCCATGGCGGCCTCTTCCTCGGCCGCCTGCTCGGCCTCTGCCGCAGCCTGGTCGCCCTCGTCGACGCGGTCCCGCGGCCCATGCGCCCACGAACCCGCCGCGCCCTCCGACGCGAACCGCGCCTGCCGTCCCCCTCGCGAGAGCGCCTTCCGCGTCGCCTCGAGCGACTCTCGGGCCTGCTTGCCGGCCCTCGACGTCGTCGCCGCCGCCTCCCGCAACGCCTTCCCGAAGACCAGCGACATCAGCACCAGCACGAGCGGGACCATCAGCTGCACCGTCACCACCACCGCGAACTGCGCCACCAGGAGCCCCACGATCGCCACCACCCGCACGAAGCCGGGCAAGTGAGGATCCCCCCCGGGCGAGCGCGTCTGGCGCGGGTGCCCGGATGCGTGTTGCCACCCCGCCTCGCGCGCGCGGCCGTGCTCCTCGCGCTTCTCCGACCGCCTGCGCTCTTGCTTCGCCGCATGCCGCTCCGTCTCTGCCCGCTTGCGCTCCTCGTCTGCGCGCCGCCGCTCGTCCTCCGCGCGCCGCCGCTCCTCCTCGACGCGCTGAGGTGACCCCTCGCGGCCTCCCCCCTGCACCCGGTGCTGCTCCCGCACCTGCTCCTGCACGCGGCGCGCATGCTCGTGGACCTGCCCCGCGATCTCGCGACCCACCCGTGAGAACGCATCCCCCAGCGCGTTGAAGCTCTCCTCCAGCTCCCCCCAGCCATCGCCCGCTCGCGGAGCCCCTTTCGCCCCCGCCGCGCCAGCCTCCCGCCAGTCCCGCCCCGCGTTCCCAGCGCTCCCAGCGCTTCCAGCGCTCCCAGCGCTCCCAGCGCTCCCCTCGCGCTCCCCGTGCGGCGACCACGCCGGACTCTCCCAGCCCGTGCGCGCGCGCCCCTCGCTCCTCCCCGCGGCTTTCAAAGGCAGCCCCGCGAGCAGCGGTGCCACCCGGTCCGCGCGCCGATCCGGATCCGGCTCCAGCATCGAGGCGAGCGCCCGCGCCAGCGCAGGGTTCACCCGCGGCCCGAGCGCCGCTCCCACGTCGATCCCCAGCCCCCGGTGCGGCAGCGCCTCCGGCTCTTGCCCCGTCAGCATCGCCAGCGCCGTCGCCCCCACCCCGTACACATCCGACGCCGGCATCGCCCGCCCCTGGAACTGCTCCGGCGCCATGTAGCCGAAGGTCCCCACCACCGTGCTCCCCCCTTCCGGCTTCATCTTGTCGCGCACCGACCCGAAGTCGATCACCACGAACGACCCCTCCGGCCGCCGGAGCACATTGCTCGGCTTGATGTCCCGGTGCACCACCGGCGGGTGCTGACCGTGCAGGTAGTCGAGCACCGACGACACATCGTGCAGGAAGCGGATCACCTCCTCTTCGCCGATCGGCCCTCGCTTCCGTACCGCGGCGACGCTCTCGCCCGCGATCCGCTCCGTCACGAGGAAAAGCTCGCCGCCCTCCTCGAAGTGCTCGATGTACCGAGGCAGCCCACCGTGCGAGAGCGAAGCGAGCACCCGCGCCTCCCGCTCGGCCAGCTCGACCTCTTTCCAGCTCTTCGCGCCCCGCACCCGGAAGCGCTTCAGCGCGACGAGCTGACCGTCCTTCTTGTCCACCGCCTCGAACGTGGACGCCTGGCCCCCCTCACCGAGGAGGCGAACCACGGCGTACCGTCCGTCGCGCAGGCTGCTGGGCAGATCTTCCATGGGTCCGTCGGACTCAGGACCCTAGCGCAGAGCGTGCCGTCGAGCGATGGGGGGCAGCCGTCGAGCGATGCGAGCGCTGCCCCCGAGCGATGCGAACGCTGCCCCCGAGCGGTGCGAGCGCTGCTCCCCCGATACGCGCGTCTCAGCCCGTGGCCCCCTCCTTCGGTCCACTGGCCTTGCGCGCGAGCTGATCGCGCACCCGCCCGATGCGCGCTCGCGCCTCGGGGGTGTTCCAGCAGGCGATGAAGCGCTCGCGCCGCGCCTCCCGGTGCGCCGCCACCGACGCCACCATCGGCGCGATGACATCGGCCTTCATCGTCTTCAGCGCCTCGGGCGCGCCGCCCGCCAGCCGCGCTGCGACGGCGATCGCCTCCGCGAGTACATCCTGCTCGGCGACCTTCTGGACGAGCCCTGCCGCGAGGGCCTCCTCCGTCCGGTAGAGCCGCCCCTGGAACAGCGCCTCCGGCCACGCCGCCGCCGGGATGCCACGCCGCGCCACCTCGAACGACGCCGACGGCAGCGGGATCCCCAGCGCCACCTCGTTCACCCCGATCTGGTACGGCCCCTGGGCCATCACCCGGTAGTCTGCGGCCATCGCCAGCAGGCATCCGCCCGCGATGGCGTGCCCGTTGACCGCCGCGACCACGGGCCATGGAAACCTGGCGACCCGCTCGAAGAGCGCATCGAACGCATCGACGAACCGCTCCAGCGCGGGCTGGTCCAGCGCGGTGGCCTCCATGAGGTCCAGCCCCACGCAGAACGCGCGCCCCTGCCCGGTGATCACCAGGCCCCGGACCGCTGGATCCTGGTCCAGCGTGTCGAGGGCGCCGTTCAGCGCGTCGATGAACCCCTGGTTGATGGCGTTGCTGCGTCCCAGTTCGAGCGCGAGGACGGCGACGGAATCATGCTGCGTGCGTTGGATCGGCATATCGGCTCCAGAGAGGGTTGCCCTGCACGTCCGAGCCGTTTCGACGCCGTCGGTGCAAGGCACATGGCGCGCATCCTACCCCTGGATGCCGTCATTCAGGGGTAGGAGAAGGCGCTCCGCTCGTCCCGTTCTCCTTTTGTGGCGTCGCTCTGTTGCGTCGCTGAGCGTTCCTCGTCGCGAACCCGAGCGCACGTCGTTGCGGCGATGAGCGCGCTTCGTTGCAGCGCTGAGCGCGCTTCGTTGCGGCGCTGGGCGATCCTCCGTCGCGCAAAGAGAGGGGCCCCGTTGCCCTCGGCGACGCGCAGACCATTACGACTTGGACACCCCTGGTGACAGCGACGACATGGCACCATCTCAATGGCGATTTCCGGTCATCTGCAGGGGTGACATTCTTCGTCCACGAGATGCCCGATTGCGGGGATCGATGCCTCGGCAATCGTTGACGGGGATGCCTCTTTCACTTTATGGATAGCTCCCTTCCCCGTCCCGGAGCGCGCTGATGGCCGTGTCCGGGGGTGGGCCCGGTGCGCAGCAGAAATGCTTGGATTCTGGCATTTCGAAGTGGCGAGTCGTGCACACGGGAGTCGGCCGCCCGGGCGGGGAGGGATCGCTACCCATTGAATCGATGTGCGGGGGTGAAGGGATGAAGCCATTGAAGATCCTCCTCGTTCAGGCGGCGCTCTCCTGGTCCGGTCGCCCGGACCCCAGCCGGCTGGCGTGGTTGTGTGAGCCCGTGGCGCTCACGTCGCTCGCCGCCGTGGCGACTCCACACGAGGTGCGCATCCTCGATCTGCGCATCAGCGGCGGATCCTCCCTGGGTCCCGTGGTCCGTCTGTTTCGCCCCGATCTCGTGCTCGTGGCGCCGGCCCCGGGTGAGCATGCCGAGGCATCGGCGGTGTTGCGTGTGGCGAAGGGCCTGCTCGGCGGTGGATGCACGACGGTGCTCGTGGCGCCCGAGGGCGAGGTGCTCTCCAGCGAGGAGCCGACCACCGACGTCGCGCTGACCGTCGATCCCGAAGGCGCGCTGCGCGAGCTTCTCGCGCACCTCGGCAGCGGCGGCGCCCGCACCCGTTTGAACGCGATCGCCGGTCTCCGCTTCCGTGGCGAGGACGGCGTGATGCGAGAGACCGCCGTGCGCCCGTCCGTGTCCCTGGACACGCTCCCGCCGCCTGCGCGACACCTCCTCACCGCGGAGCGCTCGCAGTACTTCTTCGCCGTGGCGCAGCCCGCAGCCGCCATGCGCACCTCG
This sequence comes from Chondromyces crocatus, assembly GCF_001189295.1. Lineage (NCBI taxonomy): Bacteria > Pseudomonadati > Myxococcota > Polyangiales > Polyangiaceae > Chondromyces > Chondromyces crocatus. Next base: position 10,704,312 of record NZ_CP012159.1, on the reverse strand, counting down.
CGCGGGCGACGGACCGTGCAGCGGATGAGCGCCGAGACCATCTGCGATCGGCTGGAGATCATCCCCGAGAACTTCGTGGTGTTCCTGGACGAAGACCTGTTCGTCGATCCGCTGCGTCTGGCGCAGCTCTCGGAGGCGATGCTGCGCCGTGACGTCCAGAAATACTGGGCTGCCCAGGCGTCTCCGGAGCAGATCGCGGAGCTGCCTCACCTCATCCTCTCGCTGCGCGACGCCGGGCTGGCCGCGGTGATCCTCACCTTCGATCTGGGCGAGGCCGACGGCCTGGAGATGCTGCTCGACCCGGTGATCGCCGCACGGAACCGACGCGCTGCTGGTGTGCTGCGCGCGCTCGGCGTCGCCGCGATGGGCCTGTTCACGGTGCGCCGTGACCTGAGCGACGAGGAGAGCGCGACGCTCGCTGCGCACGTGCGCGAGCTGGGGATCGCATGGTCGGTGGTGCGCGGTGCATCCCGCCAGGCTGGCCGAGGGCGCGGCCCGCTGCCGGTGGCCCTGGAGATCGAGGCCCCCGGGACGACGAGCGCGCTGAAGGCGGGCTGGGAGCACGCCGCGTGGGAGCTGTTGCGGCGGCGCCCGCGGCTGCTCATGCGGACCCTGCCTGGCGTGGCGAAGGCGCTCGGTCGGAGCTTCCGAGGGCGCGCGTCGATCTCGAGCGCCGGCTGGTCGATGTCGGCGTCGGGGTCGTCGTCCTGAGCTGAGCTGAGACGACGGCGCGCAGGAGGGCGCCGATGGCGCACCGAGCGCGACCCGAGGTCAATCCGGCGGCACCGCAGGGCCTGGAGGTCGATTGCCCAGCTCGCGCCCAGTCCGTGGCTCGTGCGCCGTGTTCAGATTCGCCCGGACGGCCAGCTCGATCAGCGCTTCGGGAGGCAAAGTCCGTAGCGCTGCGAGAATCTGCCCGCGGGAACTCGAAGGGAGTCCGAGGCGCCGCTTGCCCGAGGCTGGGAGGTCTCCGCCAGAGCTCGCAGATGCCCTGCGGATCGTTTCGGTGCTGGAGCGCTCGGCGTCGCTCTCTCCTCGGGTGACCGCCTGCGCACGGCTTGCTTCGGCTTCGACCGACACCGCATCGCCCGCGCGGGCTTCGGCCTGCTTCGCCTCGTTCACCTCGGACTCGATCTTCGCTGCGTCGCCAACGCGGGCTTCGATCGGCGTCGCTTCGCTCGCTTCGGCTTCCACCTTCGCCTCGGTCACCTCGGCTTTGATCTTCTCCGCCTTGATCTTCTCCCCCTGGAGCCGCGCGATCCTCGACACCTCGGCGCGGATCTCCTCATCACCTGCTTGCGGCCTCTCGCCGAGCGCCGAACCGTCCGCCTCGACCTGGCGCGCCTCCTCCCTCGCCAGCGCTGCGGCGGCGGCCTCTGCGGCTCGTTTGCGCCGCGTCTTCGCGCCACGCAGCGAGATCTGGCTGTTGTAGCGGATGGTGTGCTGGAACAGCGCGAGGACGGACGGGTCCTTCCGGCGCGCCACGAGCCGCGCCATCGACGCGATGAGCCCGATGTCCGTCTCCCGCTCGTTCTCCAGCGACGCCTCGGTCTCGGCCAGCACCTCGGCGAGCTTGTCCACGTGGTGCTTCACCTCGCGCAGCTCCTTGAGCAGCGCCGTCCTCGTCGCGATGCGGAGGTGGACGGGCGCCGCGACGCCGAGCGCATCCCCGAGCAAGGGCACGACGCGCTCGAGCTCGGTCTCGACGTCGGCGAAGCCCTCTTGCTCCCGGCGCATCCCTCGGAGCGCGCCCTGGTTGTGGTCGACGAGCACCCCCTCGAACCGCTGGAGGTCGATGGATAAGGGGCCGCCATAGGGGACGGCAGGACGGATCGCCACGGACACCTCGCGGAAAGGGGTGGACCCCCGGAGGTGGGGGTCGGGTAGGTCATCGCGCGCGCCGACCGGGCGACCGGCGCACCCTTACGAGGTGATCACGAGACCGAGGCCCGTCAAGGCACCCACGCGCATTTTTCGACCCTCGACGTGCTCGGCTCGACGGCAGGCCGATGGCCTCCCTGAGGAATCCGCGATCGTGAGGGGGCATCACGTGGTCGTGATGGGGGCATCACGACCACGGCTCGGAGCACGTCGACAGCGTGTCCGAGGAAGGCGCACCCGTGACCCTGGCCGTCGGTGTCGATGTCCGCGAGGACGAGGACGGGAGAGGGGAGGACGGCGTCGAGGTCCTGGAGGTCGTGGTCGGCTTCGGGGTGATCGCGTTCGACCTGGGAGGTGTCGCGTTCGATTTCGGGGACGTCGCGTTCGACTTCCGGGATGTCGCGTTCGACTTCCGGGACGTCGCGGTCGCGTCGCCGGGTCACGAGGGCGTGCCATGCGATGACGACGGCATGTCCCGGGAGGACGAGGGGGTGACCCCGGTCGACGTCATCGAGAGGGGAGGGGGATGCCGCGATGTCCCCTTCTCGCGGCAAGGCTCAAGGGAGTCCGTAGAAGTCGCTCGTGCCGAAGAGGGCCTGAGCAAGCCAGGGAGCGCCGGCGAAGTTCAGGGGGAGGACCTGATCTTTGCAGGAGGTATCGAGCGGAGCGTGAGGGTCGGCGAGGAAGGCGAGGAGGAGGGCGGTGCCGCAGGTCTCTCCGTTCGGGTGGATCGGGCTGCCGGTCAGCACGCCGTGAGGGGAGCGGGGGAGGCGGACGAAGGTCTGACCCGGGGCGGTGTGGTGATCGGCGACGCGCTCGGCGAGGGTGATGGGGGTGGCCGGGTCCAGGTCGCCGTTCATCATCAGCAGGGGAACGGTGGTGCTGGCCCACTGGCCGAAATGAGCGTCGCGCTCGTAGCGTGGCCAGACGGTGAAGAGGTCCGCTTCCTGGAGGGTCGTGCCCTGAGAGATCAGCGTCGCCTCGGCGGCGGCGAGGATGTCGGCCACGGGTGGCGGCGGTGCGCTCCAGAGTTCGGAGAAGAGGATGTTGTTCTGCAAGGGGAAGGACCACGCGGTCAGGAAGGGGGACGGCGTCTGAGGATCGCTGGAGAGCAGGTCGAGCAGGTGGTCGAGCGCGGTGAGGTCGTCGTTCGAGCAGCGCTCGACGCGGCGGATGACGGCAGGGATGGCGAGGCGGAGGTTCCAGTCGTTGAGCAGGATGCCGAGCACCTTCCGCAGCAGGGAACGATCGACGCCGCGGTCGCCCAGCGCGGGGCAGTGGCCCGCGTCGAGGGCGTCGTACAAGGTGGCGAGGCGCGCGCGCGGGTCGGGGCCGAGGTGGGACGAGCAGGTCGCGTCGGCACCGCACAGCGCGAGAAACTCCGTGGCGACCTGGTCGTAGAGGACGTCGAACTCGTCGAGGTGGCAGGCGTCGGGCGGGCAGATGGAGTCGTAGATCACGGCGGTGGGCTGATCGGGGTGCAGGGTCAGGTAGCGGTTCGCGAGGTAGGTGCCGTAGGAGCTGCCGAGGACGAAGGTCTGCTCCTCCGGGTGCTCCGCCTGGATGGCGGCGACGAGGGCCCCGAGGTCGCGGGCCGCCTCGGTGGTGTTGAAGGCGGAGAGGCCAGCACCCCATTGCTGCTGGAGTTCGTCGATGCAGGCGGGCCACTCGGCGTCGGTGATCAGGACGCCGCTCTCGGAGCCAGGGGCATCGCCAGCGCAGGAGAGCCTGGTGGAGAGGCCGGTGCCGCGGTGATGAGGGAGGTAGACGTCGAGACCCGGGTCGCGCTGAGCGAGGTCGTGCGCGACGCCTTCAGGCCCGACGCTGCCGCCCCCAGGACCCCCGTCGAGCAGGAGCAGCGCACCCCGACGAGGCGCCGTGGCTTGCAGGCGCTTCACGAACAGGGTGAGGGTCCGGCCAGCAGGGTCGTCCCACGTCAGCGGGACCTCGAGTTCGGTGCAGGTTGCGGTGCCGTCACCCGCGCCACCGCTGAAGAGATCGCAGGGGCTCCAGGTGAGCTGGAGGGGAGCCGGCGGTTCGGGGCCGGGCTGCGGCGTGGGGGTGGGGGCGTCGAGCGGCGCTTCGAGCCGCTCCGGGTCACCCGCACAGGCGGGGAGGAAGGCGAGGGTGCAGGTCAGGAGGGCGCAGGTCGAGGATCGGGACAGCATCCCCCAGGCGGTATCGGCGCTGCGCGGGCGCGCCCACGGAGCCGGCCTGAAAGATCCTGAAGGTGTCGCGCGCTCAACCCAGCGTCAGGCGGATGGCAGGATCGAGGGCGTAGCCGCCGTCCCGCTGGACGAGCACGCTGGCGAGGCCGAGCTTGCGGAGGGTGCGGATGGCGGTCCAGACGCGCTGGGCGCCGGCCTCGGGGTGGACGGACTCTCCGGGCCACCCGGCCTGGAGCAGGACCTCTGCGGAGAGGGCGTGGCCTCGGGGGTGGGCGTCGATGAGGGCGGCGAGCAGGAGGCGCAGGGAGCGACGACGGGAGAGGTCCACGCGACCGACGCCCGCGCGCTCGAACCAGTCGCCTCCGGGATGGACGCGCAGGGGAGAGAGGCCGGCGTGGCCGAGGGCGCGGGCCTCCTCGACCTCCCGGTGCAGGCGCGGGGCGTCGAGGGTCAGGGTGATGGCGTGCGCCCGGGTGAGCGCGCGCAAGCCCGCCTCGCGATCCCCACCGAGGAACGCCCAGCGGGCGCGCTCGATCTGCGTCAGGGCCATGCCTTCTCGGTCGCCGGTGCGTCGGACCGAGGTCTCCAGGAGCGCGAGGTGCGCCTCGGCCTCCGCGAGGCGGCCCGCGGCGTGTTCCTGGCGCGCGAGGGCCCCGAGGATCTTGCCGTGCAAGGTCTCGTCGCCGCACTGCTCGGCCAGCTCCAGGGCCTCCAGGTGGTGGGCGCGGGCCTCCTCGAAGCGGCCCTGCGCTTCGAGGGCGAGGGCGAGGTTGCCGTGGCCGATGGAGAGGGCACGCACATGACCGAGGCGCCGCAGGAGCACGAGCGCCTCCTCGTGGCGCACGAGCGCGAGGTCGCCCTCGTGGCACGCTGCCGCGGCGGCGGCGACGCTGCCGAGGCACCACGCCTCCGCCTCCGTGTCCCCTGCGCGCCGGGCGAGGGCGAGCCCCTCTTCGGCCAGCGAGAGCGCGCGCCTCGGGTCCTCGCCGGACTCTCGCAGGGTGAAGCTCACCCCGTAGACGGCGCGCGCCTCCGCGCCGGCGTCGCCCGCGCGCTGCGCCGCGATCCGGGCGCCCTCGGCGTCGCGCCGCGCCTCCGCGTAGAGACCGCGCATGCCGAACGCCCTGGTGCGCGCGAAGAGCACGCGCGAGAGGAGCCTGGGCTCGTCGAGCGCGGTGGCGAGGTCCAGGGCGCCGTCGAGGGTGGAACGCCAGGTCTCTTCCGGGCCCCTCGATGCGAGCAGCGCCTCGGCGGCGAGGGCGGCCTCGACCGCGAGGACGGGCTGGATGGCGCGCATGCGGCGGTGGGCCGAGAGCACCTGCTCCAGGATCCGGGCGAGGGCGTCGCGCGCCTCGCGCGGCCTGCGCCCGGTGAGCGCTGTGGCGAGCCGGGTCCCCTCGGTGACGTAGTGGTGCGCGTGGGCGAGTTCGGCGTCCTCCCGCTCGCCGCTCTCCTCCAGCTTCTCGGCGGCGTGAGCCCGGATCACCGCGTAGAGCGAGAAGTGGATCTCGCCCCCGCCTGTCTCGGCTTCCTCGGCGCGGACGAGCGAGCGTTCACGGAGGGCGTCGAGCGCCTGGAGCGCGGCCTCCTCGCTCGGTCCCAGGACGGCCGCCGCTGCGCCCAGCGAGAAGGGGCCCTCGAAGACCGCTGCCCACCTCAAGGTGCGGCGCTGGTCGACCGAGAGCTGCTCCCACGAGGCCTCGATGGCTCTCCGCAGGTTCTGGGGCCTCGCGCCGGACGCCGTCGCAGGGCCAGCGAGCAGATCGACGCGCCGGTCGAAGGCGTCGAGGAGCTGTCGCAGCGACAGCGTTCCGGCGCGCGCAGCGACCAGCTCCACGGCGAGCGGGAGATGATCCAGGCGCTGAAGGAGGGTCTCGAGCAGGGGCACCTCGCCCGGGTCCAGGGCGCGTGTCCGGCCCGCGAGCCTGGCCCGCGCGAGGAACAGCGCCTGCGCATCCGGCGGCGGCAGGCCTCCGACGAGCGCACAGGACTCCCCTTCCAGGCCGAGGCGATGCCGGGAGGTGCAGAGCCATCGCGCGTCCGGTGCCGCGTCGAGCAAGGCGTCGACGGTGGCGATGGACGCCTTCGACAGGTCCTCCAGACCATCGAGCACCACCAGCGCCGCGCCCAGCGCGTCGAGCGCGCGACCCAGGCGCGTCACACCTCGCTCCTCCGCACCGAGCGGCACGTCGAGCGCTCCCGCGAGGGCGCGGAGCAGATCGTCGGGCGCGCGTGCGCCGGCCAGTGCGCAGCGCACCACGCGTTCCTCGCTGGCCGCGAAGCGTTCCGCCAGGCGTGTCTTGCCAGCTCCGGGGGGGCCGAGCAGCGTGATCTGCCGATCTCCTGCGGCGAAGCGGGCGCGGAGGTCCGCCAGCTCGGCCTCTCGTCCCACGAACGAGGTCCGGGGCCCGAGCCGCGCCGAGACTCCGGATCGAGCGGCCACCGCGCCTAGAACACCCGCGTGAACTCGCGCGGGGCACGCCGCTTGCGCAGGCAGCGCGTGGCCGCGCTCATGTAGCAGATGGTGAAGGCGCGTCGTGGCAGGCCGGTCTGGCTCGGCCGCGAGCGGTGCCACAGGTGGTTGTGGATCAGCAGCACCTCGCCGGCGCGGGCAGGGACGGGGACCGCGCGCGCCTCGGCGTCCTTCCCCCGCACGTGCTCGGCCGGGATGACGCCTCCGAGCGGCGTCGCCAGCCCGGCGGCGTGGCTCCCCTCCACCACCTCCAGGCAGCCGCCCGTGAGGGGCGCGTCGTCCAGCGCCGTCCAGATCTGCAGCACCGGCTCACGGTCCAGCCCCCAGAAGCTGCCGCCGTCCTGGTGCCAGGGCAGCGGTGACCCGCCCCAGGCCGGCTTGTTGAACAGCGTGGCCCGGTAGATCACCACGTCACCGTCGATGACGGCGCGCGCCACCCGCTCGAACAAGGGGTTCTGGATCCAGGCGAAGAACAGCGGATCCTTCTCGAGCTTCTCCAGCTTGCGGTAGTCGAGGCTCGGGCCCTCGTAGCCCTTGCCGTACGGCAGGTCCTCGTACTTGCCGCTCGCCGACTCGTGCTGGAAGAACATCCCTGGCCACACGACGCGGCCGAGCATCAGGTCCTCGCAGCGGGCGCGCAGGGCGGCGAGGCCCTCGTCCGAGAGCGCCCGCCCGAGCCGCGCGTACCCGCGCTCCGCGAAGTGGGCGATCGCTCCTTCCACGTCGCGTGCGGGCTCGTCGACGAGCCAGTCGTCACCGCGCATACGTGGCGTCGGTCCCGATGTGCTCCGCGTGGATGCCCTCGATGCGCCGCTCCACGTCGGCGGGGAGGGGGCGCTGGCAGGCGTCGATGGCCGCGTCCAGGTGCTCCACGGTGGCCGGCCCGAGCAGGATGGCGTCGACCACCTCGCGCCGCGCGAGCCAGGCGTACGACAGCTCCAGCAAGCTCATCCCCGCCTCGGCGGCGACGGCCCGGTAGGCCGCGACCAGCTCCAGCATCCGCTCCGTCCAGTAGCGGCGCTGGTACAGGCGGTTGCCATCCAGCCGGGAGCCGGAGGGCGGCACGGGCTGCCCTTCGTAGCGACCGGCGAGCAGGCCGCCAGCCAGCGGGTTGTAGACGGCGGTGGGCACCGGGTAGCGCCGCGCGAAGGCGGCGTACTCGACGTCGAGCTGCCGGATGAGCAGGTTGTAGAGCACCTGGGAGGCCGCGGCGCGGGCGCGCCCTCCCGCGTCCTGACGCTGGATCATCTCCAGGACTTGCCACGACGCGAAGTTGCTCACCCCGAAGCTGCCGATCTTGCCCTGGTCGAGGATCGTGTTGATCGCGTCGAGCGTCTCCTCGACGGGCGTCGCCGGATCGGGCGCGTGCAGGTAGTAGAGGTCCACGTGGTCGACGCCGAGGCGCGTCAGGCTCTCGTCGATCGCCTGGAGCACCCGCTCGCGGCTCAGCCCTTCGGCGCGCCCTCGCGTCCTTCGCAGGCCCACCTTGGTGGCGAGGTGCACCTCGTGGCGGCGCCCGCGCAGGGCGCGTCCGAGGATCCGCTCGCTCTCGCCGTCGTTGTAGGAGTTCGCCGTGTCGAACGCGATGAGCCCTCGCTCGAGCGCGCGGCTCACGATGCGCTCGGCCTCGGCGGAGGTGGTCCGTCCCCCGAAATTCATCGCACCCACGATGAGGAGCGGCGGCTCTCCCGGTTGCCGTCGCGCGACGCCCCCACCTGTTCCCGACCCACTCATGATGCGCGAGTGTACACCCTCACGGCACGCTGCGGGTCAGCGACGTGGCCGCGCGCGCGGTCCTCGCAGCGGGATCACCTTCCCGCCGAGCCGACCGCCGATGCGCACCGAGTCCCAGGACACCCGCACCGGCAGCCGCTCGCCCGCGAGCTCGCGGACGAGCTGACCGCGCAGCCGCGCTGGCGTCGAGGCCGGCGGCGTGCGGATGGCGGTGGTGATCTCCTCGTCGCTCACCACGCGCCGGGCGAGCCCTGCGCGCTCGATGCGCGCGAAGTAGCCGCTCCCCAGCTCGTGGTAGCGCAGGTCGATCTTCTTCTGCACCGCGAACGCCGCGTCCGGCGCGCAGCCTTCGAGCAGCGTGCGCTTCGTCACCCAGTCGAGCGCCCCCACGAGCTGCGCCGGATCCTCCTCCAGCGCGTCGAGCGCGTCCCCCCACAGGCGCAGGAGCTGGTGCGCGCCGAGCGAGGTGGTGGGCGACGTGCGCACGAACGCGCGCGCCTTCGCGAGGTACGCCCGCTGGATCTCCAGGGCGCTCATCGGCTCGCCCCCCACGATCGCCACCCGCACCTTGAGCGTCGGGTCGGCGCAGATGGCGTGCAGTGCCGCGATCGGATCCGCAGGACGAGGCGCGTCCGAGAGCGCTCCGGCTTCCACCATGTCCAGCACCAGCGAGGTGACCCCCACCTTCAAGAACTCCGCGACCTGGGCCACGTTCGCGTCCGACAGCCCGAGCTGCATCCGCTGGCGGGCCCGGAAGAGCTTCACGTACGGCCGCAGGCGCGCACGGAGGGGCCCCGTCGCGTCCTTGATGAGGTTCCCCGTGTCGATGAGCGGTCGGTTGTCCGGGCCCGCCTTCGACCGCATCACCGCCCGGATCGCTGGACCCTTCTCGCTCAGGCCGAAGTCGCCGTTCGCCTCCAGCGAGCCTGCGCCGGTGAGGATGGGGCGCGAAACCAGGAATCCCAGGGCCGAACGCCGCTCGCGCCGGAACCCAGCGACGCGGATCAGCCACGCCGAGAGGAGGATCCCGGGATTGATCAGCACCTTGTCGAGCACCCGCACCGCTTCCCGGAGCTTCCGGTCCCGGGCCGGGTTCTCTTCGGCGAGCAGCTCGTCCACCAGGTTTCGCTCGCGCCAGCGCGGGATCACGCGCGCGGCGATCAGGAGCCCGAGCATCGCCAGGAGCATCGCGGTGACCAGCACGACGACGAAGGCCCAGAACAGGATGGCCTCCACGAGCACCAGCGGCGCGAGCAGGACGAGGCCGACCCGGTAGACCCACAGCCAGGCGCCCCGCGCGATCTCGACCTCGTAGTTCTCCTGAGCGCCATAGATGTGCCCCTCGGCGTCACGGCAGTTCTTCAGGAGCGTGAACTCGCCCTCGAAGCCCAGGGCCGAGAGCCGTCGCGAGGCGTCCGGGATGGCCTGGAGCAAGAGCGCCTCGATCGCGCGCTGATGACAGACGAGCTGCCCGGCCTCGTCGCACTCGGGCGTCGCCACCTCGACGAGCCCGGCGCTGGGCGCGTAAGGGAACACCTCGTAGGCGATCGAGGCGCCGCTCTCCGTGAAGAGGCGAGACTCTTCGACGCCATGGCTCTCGCCAGGCTGGGTCTGCACCAGCGCTGCCACGGAGTCTGCGAGGGCTTGATAGATGACGTTGTTGCCCGGGCGCGCGCTCGCGGGCTCGCCCGTCGGCGTGAACCGGATGGCCAGCTCCGTCTCCAGTCCGAGGAGGCGGGGCATCGACCGCGCGCTGCTACTCGCCGCCTTCGGGGACGATGCTGTCCTGGAGGTAGCGCTCCGGCGCGATGCGCGCGTCGTCCGCGATCTCTCGCAGCAGCGCCTCGTGCAGCGCCTCCCGGTCGCTCGGGCGTGCTTCCTGGATGTCGAGCTTCCTGACGGCCTGCAACTTCGACGACTGCATGACCTGGGAAGCTATCACGAAGCTGTGCCGCGATCGTTCCAGAGCTTTGCGTCCGTCAGCACGGCAGCGCCGTTCCGATGACGCGGTAGAGCCGCTCTCGTGACGCGGTAAAGCCGCGTCCGTGACGCGATGAAGCTGCGGGAATTTGCCGCATCCGCTGGCACGCGACAGGTACGCCGGTTCACTCTCGCTGCACGATGTCGTGGGTCGGGCTGGTCCGGCCCGCTCCTCCGCACAGGTCGCGCACCCGCTCGAACCAGCCGACGACCGGATCGTTCGCTTCGAGCAGAGGCATCGTGGCGACCGACGCCGCCCAGAGCAGCGCCCCGGCGACCATGAAGTCGGCGTACCCGGCCTCGTGACCCGAGAGGAACGGCTGCTTCAGCACGGTGAGCGTCAGCCGGAGCGGGGCGAAGCGCTCCCGCGCCGCCCCGCGCTGCGCTTCGCGCCTTTCGTGAAGCGCCTCCAGCGTGGTCCCGAAGCGCTTCTCCCGGCTCGCGCGGAAGTCGTCCCGGTCCTCGGGGAGCGTGTGATCGAAAACAGGCCTTCGCCTCCGCAGAGCCCCCGGATGCCGGTGAACCCCACCGGGCGGGCGTCGAAGGGGAGCCGCTTGTGCGCGAGTGCGAACTTGATTCGCCAGCAGAAGGGGCTGGGGCGGCGATCGTCGACACAGGCCAGATCGTGCAGCGTCAAGGTCATGAGGCGGCGGCCAGGGTGCTCGTTCGCGTGGGCGAGGACAAGCCGATCAGGCCCGCCGATGCGGTACGGCTGACGCGCCGCGGCAGCGTGGCCGCCATCAAAATGACCAAAAACTGAACCTCTCCTGCCACCTCGGCGCTAGGTTGCGCGCCCGTGTCGTCGAACTCCGCTTACGACCTCTCCGCGCTGAGCGACGAGGTCGCCCCCGCCACGCCCCGCCCCGTGCGCGCCGAGAACATGACGCGCAGCCTGTTCCACGTCGCCTCCGGGATGGTGGCGCTGGCGATGCTCCGGCTCCTGCCCGACCGGACCTGGCTCGTGGGGGTGAGCGGCGGGCTCATGACGTGGGCGTGGACGATGGAGTTTCTGCGCCGGCGCAGCCCCGCGGTGAACCGGGCGCTGATGCGGGTCTTCTCGCAGGTCGCGCACCCGCACGAGCGTCACCAGGTGAACTCGTCGACCTGGTATCTCACCGCGCTCGTGGGCCTCGCCCTCATCGCGCCGCTGCGTGCGGCGGAGCTGGGTGTGGTGGTGCTGGCGTTCGCCGATCCTGCGGCAGGCTTCATCGGGCGGCGCTTCGGGCGCACGCGCTTGCGCACGGGCCGTTCGCTGGAAGGGACGATGGGCTTCGTGGTGGCGGGCGCGCTGGTCGCGATGGCGACGCTCGCGATCTTCCACCCGCTCCCCTTCCCGTCGATGATGCTGCTGGCCGTCGCGGGGGCCGTGGCAGGCGCGGTGGCCGAGCTGGTCTCCACGCGGCTCGACGACAACTTCACGATCCCCGTCTCCGTCGCTGCCGCCGTGTCGGCCGCAGGGCTCGCGCTCCCCGCGGTGTGAGCTGCACACGGTGGGGGTGACGCCTCATGGAGGCGTCGTCTCCGCGGCATGGAGGGCCTGCCCTCCGCGTCGCCGTGCAGGGCGTGACCCGTCCTG